>JBHJIL010000028.1:0-104976 GCA_050043465.1 Leptolyngbyaceae cyanobacterium | reverse complement strand
CTGTGAGCATTTTACAGCCACCCTGTTTTTAGTTGCAGGGTGGCTATCTTTTTGGGGCTTTCCTCCCTGTCGTTTCGTGGGTTAAACGCCCGCCATATAAAGGAAAATGCCCCTATGACTTTTCAAAATCAGGCACCTCAGATGCCGCCCAGTCTGCCTGCCGAATTTTCCAGCAGCCTGCCGCCCAGCAGCTCCATCCGTCATATCCTGCTCGGCCATCCCGATCATATCCGCCAGACTATTCATCTGCTGCACAACCTACGTTACGTAGAAACCAGTCAGTGGAGCCCGCTAATCGAAGTGCCAGATAATCGACTGATCTTAAGACCGCAGACCGATGAGGTGATTAGCATGTTGGTGAGGCGCCTATAAGTCTAACCGCTCGGAAATGGTGGGCAACTTTGATACAAAAAATCGCTGTAGCGGTTGCGTCAGGGTTGCCCACCCTACGGCTTTAAAAGGTCTAACTACTAACCGATAAAACCAAGCCAGCAGTCAGGCTAGTTGTTTCCAGCAATCGCTGTAAGGAGGGCGAACGACGGGGGTCGAACCCGCGAATGGTGGTACCACAAACCACTGCCTTAACCACTTGGCTACGCTCGCCGTGTTTCTGGTTTATATAATATCATTCCTGCTATGAGATCGCATGGCTTTCCTGAATATTTTGCTGTTGAAGGGTAAGTTGCGGGTGTGGTTGGGTTTACTAAGCAGGATTGATGACTTTAAGGTTGCTAATCAGAGCTATTAACAGCATCAAACACAACAGAACATGAACTGGATTTCGCAGACACTACTATAGTTAGTGGAAGTGTCCTAATAGATGGCTATATATCAACCGCTGTGTTGCTGGAATTAAGGTAATACTGGCGGAGCTAGCTGATTTACTAGGTGTGTGGAGTTACAAGTCTGTTCAAAGAATTTGGATTCTAGGTCTTTTTTCGGGGCACCTGTATATGAAATGGCAGCTTTCTATTGACAAAGCTAGTACAGTTACAGGCCCCTTCGTTTCTTAGAAATGACTTACGTGTGAGGCTGACAGCGGGCCACAGGTCTAAGCGCTTATTCCATTTCTTTTAGAAAGTTTCGTTTAAAACAGCCGTGACATCTACTGCTTATTTGCTTATCTCCCATGGAAGTCGTGACCCTCGGCATCAGTCTGCCATTAATAGGCTGGCCCAGCTGGTGCGTGAACGACTTAACCCTGCGATGCTTGGGCCCTGGAGTGCTCAGCCGCTGGCTCTTGTGACTGAGGCTCGTCCTATTGATGCTACCGCCTCAGGGGCTCACCACATCGGTTCGTCCCAAAGGTTCAAAGATGGTAGGGCCGTGATGACAGCGGCTCCAGTTGTCACTAAGTCTATTCCTAAGGGGTCGGCACGACTGCCTCAGGATCGCTTGATTGTCGGAACGGCCGTTTTGGAGTTTGGTCTGCTACCGCTGCATGAGCAAATTTGTGAGTTTGGTCGGCGGCTTAGTTCTGCAGGCGTTGAGCGCTTGCGGTTAGTACCGCTATTTTTGCTCAGGGGAAAGCATGTGATGGATGATATCCCTAGGGAAGTGGAGCTAGCGCGAAAGCAGCTAGGGGGATTGATCGAGCTAGAGATTTCAGAGCATATTGGTGGTAATAATCATATGCTTGACCTGATTACTGATCGATTGACTCAATCTCCTCAGACCGGGCGATTGCTGGTCGCCCATGGCAGTCGTCGGGCGCGGGGCAATCGTTCTGTGGATAATTTAGCGAAGTCCCTTGGCATTGCAGCTGCCTATTGGACCAAGGAATCTCATATTGAAGAGCAGACGATTCATTTGATGCAGCAGGGCTGCTCAACGCTAACTATATTTCCTTACTTTCTGTTTGCGGGTGGTATTACGGATGCGATCGCACATCTGACCGAAGAACTTGCTGAGCGTTTTCCAAGAACTCGATTTCGCCTGCTGCCACCGCTGGGAGCTACGGCAGACGTGGCTAATTTAGTCGTCAATTCTTTGGGACATCGTACGGTGCGCTAAGACGCTACTTTGTCTAAACCCTTTAGCTTCTGAACCGGATTGGTTTAACTCGTGCGCAATACCTATCAAACCCTATAGGCTAAGGATATCTTAAGCAGTGTTAAGCAGCTCTGTATGTGTCTGTGCTGTATTGATTGTGGCAAAAATACGCGGGTGTGTTTGTCACAATTACCGTATATCCATCCCAATGCAACTGATATGTCTCATTCGCCCAACCAGATTTCATTTGGCAAAGTCTATTTAGTGGGGGCTGGTCCAGGTGATCCGGGGCTGCTCACCCTGAAGGCTAAGGGGTTACTAGAGCATGCGGATGTGGTTATTCATGATGCTTTGGTGAGTTCGCCAATTTTGGCCATGGTGAGTGAGCGAGCCCAGGTTATTGATGCTGGCAAGCGTCGAGGACGGCATTCGTTATTACAAGAAGACATTACCCAACTGCTAATTGATCAAGCGAAAACCCATGCGGCTGTAGTTAGACTCAAGGGGGGCGATCCCTTTGTGTTTGGTCGAGGTGGCGAAGAAATGATGGGGCTGCTGGAGGCTGGCATTGATGTTGAGGTCGTCCCGGGCATTACAGCAGGTATTGCCGCTCCCGCCTATGCCGGAATTCCGGTTACCCATCGTGACTACAGTTCGTCGGTTACCTTTGTCACCGGGCATGAATCCGCCGGAAAATATCGGCCTAAGGTAAATTGGAGGGCGGTGGCTCAAGGGTCAGAGACTATCGTGATCTATATGGGCGTGCACAATCTGCCTCATATCGTAGCGGAGCTAACTGCGGCGGGAATGGCGGCTGAAACACCGGTTGCCCTAGTCCGCTGGGGGACGCGTCCAGAGCAAGAGGAGCTGATTGGGTCATTAGCAACCATTGTGCAGCAGGTAGAAACGCAGCAGTTTCAGGCTCCTGCGATCGCAATTATTGGCCGTGTCGTCAACCTTTATGAAATACTGGCACCAGCCTCACCGATGCATTCTCCCCACTGGGCAAAATTGTCGGCCTGAGGGCGGGCCGCTAGATCAATCCGTTATGACTCATTTGCACGACGGTAGCGTCATTAAGCTATCGGTGACAGAAAAGACCGGTGAGCGTATCGATCGATGGCTGTCCCAGCACTGTGACCTGTCCCGTAACCGGATTCAAAAGCTGATTGAGCAGGGCGCGCTCTGGATTAATGATGCCCCCTGTACCAATAAAAAAATAACGGTTCATACTGGCGATTGTTTGGAGCTAAAAATTCCGGCGATTGAGCCTTTTGAACTCCGGCCCGAACCGATTCCTCTCGATATTTTGTATGAAGATGACTGCCTACTAGTGGTGAATAAACCGGCGGGTATGGTGGTTCATCCGGCTCCGGGTCACCCTAATGGCACCCTGGTCAATGCGGTGCTGGCCCACTGTGGCGACCAGCTGACGGGGGTGGGCGGGGTGCAGCGTCCTGGGATTGTGCATCGTCTAGACAAAGATACGACTGGGGCCATGGTGGTGGCTAAGACCGAGCCGGTCCTACACCATTTGCAAGGACAGATTCAGGCAAAAACCGCCCAGCGTGAATATCTGGGGGTGGTGTTTGGTGTGCCTAAGCTACCGGACGATCAGACCTGGGGTATGACCGATGCTCCCATCGGTCGCCATCCTAAAGATCGCAAAAAAATGGCGGTCGTCCCGATTGAAAAAGGTGGGCGACGGGCGGTAACACACTGGCGTATTCAAGAGCGTTTGGGCAACTATACGCTAATGCACTATCGGCTAGAAACTGGTCGTACCCATCAAATTAGGGTGCACAGTGCCCTAATGGGACATCCCATTGTGGGCGATGCCACCTACGGAGCCGGACGTTCTGTGGGGGTAAAGCTGCCGGGGCAGGCACTCCATGCTAGAAAACTGACATTGACCCATCCGCAAACAGGAGAGTTAATCGTTGCGATCGCGCCACTGCCCCCCCCGTTTGAAACCTTGCTAAACCGCCTGCGTCAGCGCACCAGCGCCTAAACATAAAAAAGCGGCACCCGTGGGCACCGCTTATTACTTGAAGCTCAGCTTCTCTCAGATATTGAGCAGCAGCTCTAACCTTCCTGCTGCGCTTTAGCAACGAATGCTGCAGCGGCAGGATCGTTAACTGAGAAACTTACCTGACGATAGGGAACGCCCGATTTAAAGTTGATATTCACAGCCGATATCTGTGGTATCCCGGTCGGTTGGCTACTGCTCAAACCACGTGCCATATTCATATATAACGAAGGACTGCCCGCCTTGGGCTGCTTCTCTTGAGGAGTAAACCGGCGGATAGTGCTCTTGATAACGGGTTTGGGGAAGCCCAGGATAGAGCGATAGTATTCGTCGTATCGGGGAGACTGAATATTAAAGGGACGCTCGCCTTCCTGACGGCCAGGAAGAACACGACGACGCTGGAACGGCAGAATATCGTCGCCAAAGTTGTCTAGGTACTCGTCACTGTCGAGGAGCGCATCGACAAACCCTTCGATACCCTTTGTTGCTACAACAATTGACCAAGCAATGGTTTCAGCTTGGCTAAAGACATCACGGCCCAGCACGCGCTGGACTGTTTGCTCTACAAAACGATAGTTGCTATTCATTTTGTAGAAGCTGTTGCGGTAGGTTTGAGACAACAACAACCCGCGAACAAAGTCGCGTGTAGTAATCTGATTGCTACGGAGCTGGGACTCTAGGAACCGCTCGCGATCGGACTTAAAGGCATGAAAGAAGATTTGACGATAGGCCGCTTCAATCAAATCGTCAATATCAGTCGAAGACAGAATATTCTGAGTCGAATAAATCTTAGGCTGATCATCCCCAGGAATTTCATAGCCCTCAACCCGAGAATTTTGGGAAACCGGTGAGTATTTCAGCAGAGGAATCGCCACTTGAGAATCTCCAGAATATGAGGAAATTTAACAAACGTTAATCATAACTATAAGGGTTTATGGCAGTTGGACTAGAAACTTCTGAGTAAAATATCACACACCTTAACATTCAATAGAAACGTCGTTTGTCAAGCTGTCTATGGGTTTCTGCTTTGGTCATCCTCTAAAAACTGCTGCCAGTCGACAGGAGTATTGCAGTTTTTTAACATGTCGTAACTTTTATCATGACTGTTAACTATGAGCGTTGCGACCTGCTCCTGGGCCAGCCAGCGTTGGAAAGAACGAATGTTAAGAGAGATTGCTTTGTTTAGATTCGGCACACAGCGACGATGGTAAAACCCGCATAGAGGCTCCCACCGGTCTGCGCGCCTGGGTAGCGCTGCGATCGCACTGGCGTCTACCCCTGTTAGAGTACGTTGCCACTGCTGTAACAACCGTGGGTCCAGAGCAGGCATATCGCAGGCCAATACCAAAAGCCACTCGGGTGGGCTGTGCTGTTGGCAGTCAGCTAAAATCAGCGACCATCCCAGAGATAGAGCCACCAAAGGTCCTGCTCCGGGCGTCGATTCATGCAGCCAGACAGCTGTCTGGGGTAGCAACGCTGCATAGCGCTCTGGCCAGGGTGTTAATACATAGACCGTAGAGCTGCAGCACTGGGCCACTTCATACACATGCTGTAGTAGCAACTGACCCGTTTGCGGGAGCTGCAGTAGAGCTTTATCACGCCCCATCCGCTGACTTTGCCCGCCCGCTAATATAAGAGCTGCTGGCTGGCTGTCCATAGTTTGAAGATGACTGGCGGCTGGCCCTAGGAGCGGCGCTGCCGGTCGGCCCACAGCTGTCCTTTAAAGAAATAGGACAGACCCATAAACCCCGACAGTAGCGCGTAAATGGCCCGAATTCCCCAACCAGCTTGCTTAAACAGCCAATTATATAGACTAAATGCTAATCCGAATAACCCGGTCTGACGACGACCCAGGTCCGTCAGCTGAGCCTGTAAAGAGCTGACGTCGTTGACGGTTTCTAAATTATTTAAGCGCGTGGGCGGGGTGGCTCTAGTGGCCGTATACCAATAAAACCCGACGCTGCCCGCTTTATTTGTTTCTCGCTGTAAAAACGTATCTGTCACCTGCTGAGCCTCAGCGATCGACAGACTTTCCTGGGTGGCCACCTGCTGTACCCAGATACTGTGGCGCATCTTATGACCCACCAGTAAAACCAACGGCAGTGTTAGAGCTAATAAGGCCAGCCGTGCTCCCTGGCTGACGGCTGTTGGCAGATAGTAGGTCAGTGCCCCCAGCATCAGCCCCAGCAGTGCCAGCAAAATAGGACTAGAAATCTCTGCGACTTCAAGACTGGCTAGGACACCTCCCACCATGGGTAGTGAATAAAGGTAGGTATCGACTCCCCAGACAACAGCCAGTTTGCAAGCAATTGCCAGACCACAGGCGAAAATACCTAGAAAACAGTAAAGGCCCATGCGCCTGTGCTGTGATTTCATGGGTGGCGACTTTGCTTTCATAGACGATGGGAACACCTGATTAGCCATGTCTTAGATTAGTCAAATAAGTTGAAAAAGGCTTGTGAACAGCATTTCCAGACTACTTGGGGTAAACACGCATCAACAATACCACCTAGATGTCTTTTCTCCCATGATGGAATCATGAGCAGACTTAAGTAGTACAATTGAACTAATATGCGTAATGTTGAGTCGCTGAGGTTTGGTCGTGATGTCGTCTGTTCAGACAAGTCAACTTATTTCATTGCTGGTTAATAATGTCTTGATGATTATTATTGTCGCTGCGGTTACCTTGGTTGCCTGGCTGCGGTGGCACTGGTTGCGAACAGAGATCCATAGCATTCGAGCGGGACGGCGGCGATACCGTTGGGCCTATGTCAGTTTTGTGCTGACGTCAGTGACGTTTTTGGGGATGTTGGTCAGTTTGATTATGCTGGCTTTACGGTCGCTGATTGCGGTGAATGCTCTGGTGGCTGGGGCGATGGGTGTGTTTGTGCTGAGCGTGGTGACGCTGCTAGTGGCCATGGGTCTATGGCTATGGGATCTGTGTCTGCCTGTTGTGGTCAGACGTGGTAATGGAGCCTCGCTGCGACCGCCGATGGTACTGCTGCCGGCGACGAACTCACGACGAGTGGCTAGACGTACGCAGCGGCGATATCCGGTTAAGAGTAAAGGGTAGGGATAGAGAAGGAAGGACCATTGGGGGTCAAAAATTGGTGTTGGAGAGACGTTGCATGCAACGTCTCTCCATTAATAAAGATTAAAAGGCCCCACAGGAAAATCTGCAGGGCCTTCTTGTATGAGAATTGGCGGGGAAGTTAGCCCATATTGGCAAGCTCGCGCTGGCTCAAGGAAAATCGCTTGAGAATTTTCTCTGACATTTGGGCTGGGGTGAGTCCTAGGGCTGTTTTAGCCTGGGCTGGGGTAGCATGGTCCACCAGGATATCGGGGACTCCCAGACGTAAGATCGGCACGTTGATGTCGCGGTCCAGTAGGGATTCTGCGATCGCAGAGCCAAATCCTCCCATGAGACAGCCTTCTTCAAAGGTGACGACCCGCTGGATTTTTTGGGCTAGGGGGGCAATTAGCTCCTCATCTAACGGTTTGACAAAGCGCGCGTTGAGCACCGTGGCTTCCACACCGTGCTCGCTAAGAATTTCGGCTGTTTGCATGGTGGGATACACCATAGAGCCATAGCCAATTAGCAGTAGATCATCGCCCTGACGCAGAACCTCACCTTTACCAATGGGCAGCGCTTCCCAGCCTTCTTCCATCAGAGGTGCGCCATAGCCGCTGCCACGGGGATAGCGCACTGCAATCGGGCCGTCGGTGTAGTTAATCCCGGTGACGATCATCTTCTGGAGTTCGGCCTCATCCTTGGGAGCCATGACCACCATATTGGGAATCGAGCGCAGGTAGGAGATGTCGTACATGCCCTGGTGTGTGGGGCCGTCAGCACCGACGATACCAGCGCGGTCTAGACAGAAGAACACCGGCAGATTCTGGATACAGACGTCGTGGACAATTTGGTCGTAGGCCCGCTGTAAAAATGTCGAGTAAATAGCGGCAACCGGGCGCATATTTTCACAGGCTAGACCTGCCGCCAGGGTGACGGCATGCTGTTCGGCAATACCGACATCAATATACTGTTTAGGCAGTTTGGCTTGGAGCTTATCTAGCCCGGTACCGGTGGCCATGGCGGCGGTAATTCCGACAATTTTGGGATTGTCCTCGGCGAGTTTGACTAGAGTCTCAGCAAACACCTTGGAATACTTGGGCGGTGTGGGTTTCTTAGATGGAAAGCCTTTGCCTGTCGTTAGATTAAATGGGGACTGGGCGTGATAGCCAACCTGATCTTCTTCTGCGATCGCATATCCCTTACCCTTGACGGTGGCCACGTGGACCAGGACAGGACCGCCCTTGGCATGGGCCTCCTTAAAGGTGTCAATCAGCTCACCGAGATTGTGACCGTCGACCGGTCCCATGTAGGTAAATCCCAGTTCCTCAAATACGGCTCCCACCTTGGACATGGCTAGCCGCTTCATTCCTTCTTTGACCCGGTCTAACTCCGGTGAAAAAGAGTCCCCGACAAACGGCAGCTGTTTGATCTGCTCTTCCAAGTTATCGCTGAGAAACTGCATCGGTGGACTCAGGCGAATCTTATTTAAATAGCGAGGAATTGCACCGACGTTAGGTGAAATCGACATTTCATTGTCGTTGAGCACCACCACCAAATTGGTATTCGGGAGATGTCCGGCATGATTAATGGCCTCTAGGGCCATGCCTCCGGTTAAAGCGCCGTCGCCGATGATGGCAGCTACTTTATAGTCTTCACCTTGTAAATCTCGGGCAATGGCCATACCCAGAGCCGCAGAAATACTGGTAGATGCATGACCCGCACCAAAATGATCAAACTTGCTTTCACACCGTTTTAGATAGCCGGCCACACCATCTTTTTGACGCAGGGAGGCAAAGTCGTTGTAGCGACCTGTAATTAGCTTGTGGGGATAGGCCTGGTGGCCCACATCCCAGGTGACCTTGTCACGGTCTAAATCTAGCGTTTGATATAAACCCAAGGTGAGTTCTACCACGCCCAGTCCTGGTCCTAAATGACCACCGCTAGCGGCTACTGTTTGCAGATGCTTTTCTCGAATTTGCTGGGCAATGGCTTCTAACTGATGCACAGACAAGCCATGAAACTGGTTAGGATAGGTGATGTCACTCAGATGCATGTTAAATACCCTCTCGATCGTTTGCTGTAATGACGGGCGTCGCTACCGATTGGCTGTGGGGATAGATGACAGATGGGCTCATCTTCTCAACTCAGTACCGACTTGTATTTTTATCACTCATTCACTGTAGATTAGATCAGGGTTTCAAAGGACATTCATTACACAAAATCACGCTGTTCTAAATCCTTGTCTGGGGTGGTGGCTAAAGCGTCCCTTGCTAAAAGCAGGCTGCTTGAGTGTAGGGCTGCAATGCCAAAGAATAATTACCATTCAAGACGTAGGCGGTTAGCTATGGCTAGAATCTTACCGTTTGCAAGGTCGTTGCTAATGTATGCCATGAACCGATCTAGGCGATTGGTTTGACCATGCTATACAACGGTAGTCTGCAATTAAAGTCATACTAAAAAAGCCATATGAGGGCAGCGCCTTTGTATGGCTGGGATGCGTTACTTGCTGTGTATTTGTTCTATCGGATTTATTGAAATGATTAATGTGACCGCTATGCTGTCCTGGTGTCGCTCCCATTATCGTTTGCTATGGGCCCCAGCGGCTATGAGTTTTGCCACAGCGTCTTTGGTGGTGATGCCAAGCTACGCTGCAGATGATGACAACTACGGTGAATGTGTCAACGACCTCACTGCGACGGGGATTGCCGTTCAGCAGGCAGCCGCTAGCTGTGCCGGGGCTCGTTTTCCCAGTCTCTTAGGAGACTGTGTGCTAGATGTCAGTCAAGATACCGGTATTGGTGCGACCGATGTTTTAGAGGGCTGTGAGCGGTCTCGACGTCCGGACGAAGTCGCTGACTGTACGATTGATATTCACAGCGCGCTGCTGGATCAGCCGTCGGTCAATGCTCTGGAGCACTGTAGCCGGAGCTATCTGCCGGAGCGCTACGGAGTGTGTGTCGTCGATCTAAGCGACGAGGCTCAGCTGGGGGTGGACGCTGCGTTGAGCCAGTGCATTCGAGCAGGCTACCGTCCTTGGACAACGGCTCCCCGGCAGTAGTCGTTTAGGCCGTCAGCGACCAGCGGCTGGCGATGGGCATTCTCCAGCCAAGACCAAAGGCACGATCGGTTACTTTGAGGACCGGTGGTGCCTGCCGTCGTTTAAACTCGGCCCGTGTCAAGAGATGGATGACCCGCTGCACCACATCAGGCGCGTGACCGGCGGCAATAATATCGGCAGCAGACTGATGCTGCTGGATTAGCCGCTCTAAAATATCGTCTAAAATGTCGTAGGACGGCAGAGAGTCTTGATCGACCTGGTCGGGTCGCAGTTCCGCACTGGGAGGTTTGGTCAGAATATTGTTGGGAATGATTTGGCTGCTGGCCAGTCCCGGCACTGAGCTAGTTTTAGCGCTGTGATTAAGCCAGTGGCACAGACTGTAGACCTTCGTTTTAGGCACATCGGCAATCACGGCTAGTCCGCCATTCATATCACCGTAGAGGGTGCAGTAGCCAACGGCCATTTCTGATTTGTTGCCGGTAGAGAGCAGCAGATGGCCAAACTTGTTGGCAACGGCCATGAGTAAGTTACCTCGAATGCGCGATTGGAGATTCTCTTCGGTGACGTCCGGTTCCGTCTCCGCAAAAAGAGTATCTAGAGTAGTATCATAGCCTGCCATCAGCTTGCCAATGGGGAGCGTCTGGGTGACGATGCCCAAATTGTGGGCCAGCTTTTCCGCATCGCCAATGGAGTGCTCAGAGCTATAGGGAGAGGGCATCAGCACCCCCAGTACGTTATTGGGCCCCAGGGCTGCCGCTGCGATCGCAGCTACCAGTGCCGAATCAATACCGCCGCTTAGTCCTACCACCGCTTTGCTAAAGCCGCACTTGCGGCTATAGTCTTTTACCCCCAGCACCAGGGCCGACCACATTTCCGCTTCGGGTGTGGCCAATAGCGGTGTGACGCTGCCGGGCTGTAAATCTTGCGAGCCGTACTCCACTATCGTCACCGTGGGCTCAAAGCCAAGGCTGCGGCTGACTAACGCCCCGTCACGGTTGATAGCCACACTACAGCCATCAAAAATGAGATCGTCGTTGCTGCCTACCTGATTTACATACACAATCGGACAGTGATACTGCTGAGCGGCATGGGCGATCATATTTTCTCGCAGTGCTTGCTTACCCACCGTAAACGGAGATGCCGAGAGATTGACAACTAGGTCCACGCCCGCTGCCACCACCTCGGCGGTAGGATTGACCTCATAGGCGCGCTGCCCCCAAAATTCAGCTTCATTCCACAGGTCTTCGCAAATAGTGACACCAATGTGAAAAGACTCTCCGTCAGCCTCTAGCAAAAAATGATGGGGCTCAGTGCCAGATTCAAAATAGCGGTCTTCGTCAAACACGTCGTAGGTGGGCAGCAGCCGTTTATGAAATACTGCCGTGATCGTGCCGTTTTGCAACAGCGCCATACTGTTATAGAGCGGTTTTTGACCTTTGGCCTTAGCCTTTGGATTCGGCTGGGCTAGACCCACTAAGGCCGTCAGGTTGGGGGGCAGATCTTGGGCCATCTGTTTGATCGCTGTTTGCATCTGGTCAATAAATCCCGGTCGCAACAACAGATCTCGAGGCGGGTAGCCACATAGGGAAAGCTCTGGGGTTAATAGCAGATGGGCACCCTGATCAGCGGCGCTGCGGGCGGCGGCTAAAATCTGTTGCGTATTTCCTGTGAGGTCACCGACGGTGGGGTTGAGCTGTGCGATCGCAAGTTTCATAACAAACTAAAAATAGTAAACGTTGTTGGCAAGACATCCTTTTAAGTTCAGTAGGCGCTATGTTTAGTAGACCTATTGGCCAGCTTAGACATTAAATCTGTTAATCCTATGGGAGAAAAAAGCACATCTAAACAAATACCATCGGCTTATCCTTGAGCGGTTCAAACGCCTCTGAATTAAACCGATACAGGCTAGCCGGTCTGCCCGCACCGCGAGATGTTTTGATGCCTGTGTCCTCTAAAAAACCCAGCTTTAACAGCCGCGTCCGAAAATTAGAATAATCTGAAAAATCATCTCCTAAAATTGTTGTGTACAGCTGATAGAGATCGCCCAGGGTAAACATTTCTGGCAGGACATCAAACGCAACCGGGCTATATTTAACCTTGTTACGCAGTCGGATGGTGCCGTAGGTGAGAATCTCTTGATGGTCAAATGCCAGCTGGGGCAAATGCTCTAGAGGGTACCAGGCAATCCCGCTGACGCCGTCTGCGATGAGTTCGGCCTCGGCGTAGCGGACGAGGGCAAAATAGCTAACTGAGAGATAGCGCACATTGTAGGCATTCTCGGCCTCGCGCGGGTCGCGTTTAGGCCCACCAAAGGAGTAAAGCTGCTCTACATAGAGATTGTCAACGCGAATTTTTTCAGAGAGTACCCGATAGGAGGCGTTCTCTAGAGACTCTCCCCGGCGCACTAGCGTACCCGGTAGCGACCATTGACCGATAAACGGGTCTTCGTGACGCATCACTAGCAGTACCAGCAGTCGATGCTGGTCGGTATCTACTGAAAAAATGACATTGTCAATCCCGACCTTAAAATCGGCTAAGGGGTGGTCGGTGTGTTTTCCGGGCATGGGTACAGATTGTTTTGATGAATATAGGCTTGCACCACGGCGGGAATCTCGTCTGGCTGCTGAGGACAGCCCTGGCGTAGGGTGCTTGAAGAAATATGATGTTGAGAAAGGGGTGTTGCGATCGCAACTTGTGCCCCCAAGCGACGTAGCTCATCTAGGGCATGCTCCTGTATCTGGTAGCCAGGACGCGGAAAGACCAAAATCTTGGCCCAGCGGATCACATCGGCTGAGCGATGCCAGCTGGGTAGCTGCTTGACCAAATCAGCCCCAATTACAAAGGTAAAGTCAGCCTGGGGCCAAATACGCCGAGCCCGCTCTAGAGTGACCGCCGTATACGGATGGCTCAGCTCAGGATGCAGCCGGACGGTTCCTGGTGTATCCAGTTCAGCAATCGCTAGCCCCAGCATATCCATCCGCATGGCAATGGGAGACTGGCCCGTTTTCCATGGATTGTCAGAGGCCCACACAGCCACATGATCAAACTGATGGCCCAGGGTGGCCACGATACTGCGATGACCGTTGTGAGGTGGGTCGGCACTGGTTCCAAACAGGGCCACACGAGGTTTAACGTTGGGACTAGTCACTAGCGATCGCAGATGCAACAGAGGCCCCATGAAACTAGCTGGCATATCCTTACTCATTTCACGGGATTCAGTTAACAGTAGCGAGTTGACCACGGCGCGTGCAATTGGTGAGCTGCTGTAGAGCAGGAGAAATTTCTACCTCAGATACCGTGGGGGTGCCCACATCCCTCACCGCAGAGGGCAGCTGAGCAACAGACTGCTCCGTGCGCTGACGAATGACCGCTATAGAGTCGGCTGGAGCGATGCGGGTTCCGTTTTGCATTACTGCTACTAATAGCTCCTGGCAGCCGTTGGCGGCCTCTGTCGCTAGACCCAGCCGATCCCCTGCTGCTGAGCGAAAGATTTGTTTGCGACCGGGATAGGTGAGTTTACCACTGGCCTCTTTCATCACTGGGATACCGTCAATGTCAACCAGCTTATATACACCGTTGACCGGTGCTCCAGTCACAAGCTTAGTACCCAGGCCATAGCCATCAATACAGGCTCCGGCTGCTTTGAGCCGTAGGATCTCGCGCTCATCCAAATCACCGCTGGCAAAAATCGGCACTTCCGGCAGCTCCTGACGCACCTGTTGCGAAAGGCTCACTAGATCTCCCGAGTCTAGACGGACGCCGTGCAGAGAGTCCGGCGGATTTTGCCCGAGCATTTTGGCGGCGGCCACCGTGTCATAGGTATCTATCAGCAGCGGTGCTCCCGGAAAATAACGGTGAAATGCCTCAAATGAGTCTGCTTCGCTGCCTTCTAGGGCAGAAATGGCCATCACCAGCGCATGGGCCATGGTGCCTACCGGTTTTTGTCCCAATTTGAGCGCTGCCAGCACGTTGGAGGTGGCGTCTAGACCGCCTGCGAGGCCAGCTCGGGCCGCCCACAGTGCTGCCTGGGGACTAAATGCTCGGCGGGTGCCAAACTCTAACAGCGTGGCCTCGGGCCCGGCCACATCCCGCAGCCGGGCCGCCTTAGTGGCAATCAGCGTTTGATAGTTAATGGCATTGAGCAAATAGGTTTCTACAATCTGCGCCTGCCATAGGGGGGCCTCTACCCGCAATATAGGCTCATTAGCAAAGATGGCTGTCCCTTCCGGCACAGCCCAGACATCGCCCGAGAACCGCTCCGATGCGAGCAGCGACCAGAACTCTGCCGGGGCGCCGTTAAAGATCTCCGTGGCTTTTAAGGCAGCCAGCTGTTCTGAGGTGAACTGAAATTTCTCTAAATAGTCCAGGGCTGAGGCCAGACCCGCTGCAATTAGGTAGCCAAACCCGTCTGGCAATCGACGGACAAAGAGTTCAAAACTAGCCCGACGCTGGTCTAGGCCCTCACCCACGTAGCAGGCTGCCATGGTGAGCTGGTACAGATCGGTGAGCAAACCATAGTCATCGGAGCGCATTAGCAATGATGCATCGTTTATCATTGGAAATTCCATCCTATAGTTATGGTTATTTTAACTAAAACTATCTAGCTATGTTCAGGTGATTTGCAAAATTGTAGTGAAGTTTAGAACGAATGAGCTTTTGTTATATGAGCCGTGGAGCCTGATTGATTTTGTCCCCTAAGGCTACGGCCTTTAGCAATATAGGGTTTAGATGTCTTTGGATATAGAGCGATCCCAGTTTGTTGATGTCCGATTGGGGATAGTGCGCTCAATATATTTTTGGTGTTTATAAATATAAATAATGGTCTGTTGGGGGCGTTTGAGCGTTTTCTTTATCAGAAAATGGACATACGTTACTGCTTAAAGCGCATCAGCTCGATGCGCTTTGCGGGCTTTCTCTATCGGTAGTCCCCTTCCCTTGCAGGCAATCAGAAAGATATTCTTAAGAAAGATACTCACCCTCCTGCCCTCGGAATCCATGGTCTCGTCCTCGTCCGCTGCTGAACCCACTTGGAAAACGGTTATTCGTCTGATGCGCTGGGACAAACCCACGGGACGTTTGATTTTGATGGTGCCGGCTCTTTGGTCGCTGTTTTTAGCCGCTGAGGGTAAACCTGACGGGCTGCTGTTAGCGGTAATTATTTGTGGCAGTCTGGCGACCAGCGCGGGGGGGTGTGTGGTCAATGATCTGTGGGACCGCAATATTGACCCCAAAGTGGAACGCACCCGCAATCGACCCCTGGCATCACGAGCATTGACGGTGAGAACGGGAATTGCGATCGCAGTTATCGCCTTTCTAAGTGCCATCGGATTTGCCCTCTATCTCAACCCGCTCAGCCTGGTGCTCTGCTTTTTAGCCTCGCCGGTCATCTTGTTATATCCGTTGGCTAAACGGGTTTTTCCCGTACCGCAGCTGGTGCTAGCGATTGCCTGGGGGTTTGCCGTGCTGATTCCCTGGAGTGCTGTCACGGGTGAACTAAGCCTAGCGGCCTGGCTGCTGTGGGGAGCCACCGTCCTATGGACGCTGGGGTTTGATACGGTCTATGCCATTCCTGACCGGAAGTATGACGCTCAGCTCGGGGTTAATTCCAGCGCTCGTTTTTTTGGGTCGAATACGCCTGAGGTGGTGGGTTTGCTCTTTATGGGAACGGCTATGCTGTTGTTGTGGCTGGGGGTATATCAGTCCTTGGGGACACCCTTTATAGCCACTTGGGCCATTGCCTGCGGTGTTTGGTTTACTCACTATCGTAAGTTGCGCAATCGACGACAGCCTGCCCACGTATACGGACAAATCTTTCGTCAGAATGTGATTCTTGGCTTTATTTTATTGGCAGGAATGATCGCCGGTTCTTTAATTTAATTATGCGTAGGTTGGGTTGAGGCACGAAACCCAACAATCGATGTCCATCGCCATGATCCTATCGAAACCCAACCATTGATAGCCCATCGCTGGTGTTGGGTTTAATGAAATATTGGACAATGGCGAGAGGTATTGGGGGCGTTTCAACCCAACCTACCGTGATCTTTTCTGTGGCCTCTCCCGAGAGGGAAAATGGTGTTCTGCTTCGCTTCAAACGAGAATGTGAAGCCCCGTGTTAATCAACCTTGACCCGCTCCCGCCGCACAGCAGAAATAGTCGGGTCAAAGTAGCGGTGCTAATCAGCTTAGTATGCCCGTTTTTATCTTCAAAGGCTAGACCACCCGAACCCATACCATGGCCTGAAAAGTGCACGCTCTGAGGCTTGTGGTGCAACAAATGTCGATGCAGGTCGTTGGTGCGCACAGCCTGCTCATCGACGATTTCAAACTGCGCCCTTTCGTCCGAGAGCTTTAGGGCTTCTTTGATCTGGCGAATTTCCTCATCCAGCCGTAGCTGAGTCGTATCCTTTGGATTAACCGCCAAGATCAGAATTTTTCGAATACCCATGCATGAGCCACAATCACGTATGGCCATACTACACAAGCTATTTAGCCAAACGCGACTTCCATCAGAAAATCCTTATTTTTCCAATCAGCCCCACAATCCACAAAATCCACCCATAATTAATAAGCCCCTCTTTCCCCTTTTATTCCTTTCCCCTTTTCCCTTCCCCATGCTCGAACTCCACTGCCACACTACCTTTTCTGACGGCACTCTAACCCCGCAACAGCTGGTTGCTCGCGCTGTGGCTAAGGGGGTAAAGGCACTGGCCATCACTGACCACGATACAATTTCTGGCTGGAGTGAGGCCCGTACGGCAGCACAATCCCACGCTTTAGAAATTGTTCCTGGCATCGAACTCAGCACTACTTACAACGAGCGCTCGATGCATATCCTAGGGTTCTATCCTGACCCCCACAAGCTAAAACAGCCACTGCAAGAGCGTATTCGGGGACGTCACCGTCGCGCTCAAAAAATGGTGGATAAACTATCTGAGCTGGGCTACCCGATTGAGCTGCCGACCGGCAATACGGCTCCCGGTCGGCCCCATATTGCCAAAGCATTGCTTACCGCTGGCCATGTCACGTCTCAGCAAGAAGCGTTTCAACGATTTATTGGTGACCACGGTCCGGCCTATGTACCCTATGAAAAATTTACGGCGGCAGAAGGGATTGCTCTACTAAAAAGCTGTGGAGCTGTTCCCGTGTGGGCCCATCCCTATCTGTTTCGAGGCGGTATCGTAGAAGATATTCTGCCTGAACTCGTCCAGGCAGGGTTAATGGGAGTAGAAGTGTATCATCCCCACCACAGCATCAGCGAAGAACGGGTATTAGAAGAACTCTGTACCCAGTATGGTCTAGTCATGACGGGCGGTAGTGACTATCATGGCCCCCAGTCTAAGCCCAAGGCTGGAGATGTGGACCTCAACGATTTGCACCTGTCTCTTACCCTTTTAGACGATGTCAAACAGGCGGCGGCTAGTTTGGGATGAATAGATAAAACTTAGCGAGATAAAAGCGATAGCTACTGAATGTTGTGTTGTCTCTTTTGGATTGTCTAAACTGTTTTTACAGTCTCACTTGCCATCCGTGGATTCCAGCGCGAACGCTGTTCTTCGATATGCATATTTTCACTATTCTTCTTGAGATGGCGGGGGCTACTTTCAAAGGCTAGAGATGATGGCAGAGCGTCAGCCCCATACTCGGTTTGAATAAAGGTCCAAACGTCCTGATACGATGGAGAAAATCCGTCGTCTGGCCCAACAGAATCTACAGAGAGATGTTTTCTTAGAGCTGTTGAAAACATGCCAGTGCCATCATCGAAGAAGCGCTCAGTGGTTTCGCCATAGGTTGCATAGGGGTAAAATGCAATGTCTTTAGGAGCCTGAGCGGCTACCCATGACACATAGGCCCAATACTCACTAAAGGTACCAAAGTCATTGGCTGAGCGCATCATTAGCAGCAGCCAGTGGTCAGTAGAGTCGTAATAGTCAGCAACGCGTTGAGCAAAAGCCTTGAGATGGGTTTGCTTAAACCACATATGGTGGGGAACAAACGTGCCGATCTCATCTGTTAAAGGGGTAACGCCTAACACTTCTTGAATCCAGGTTTCCCACTTACCCACAATTGCAGGGTTACCATAGGCATTATGCTGTAATAGCGCAAAGACGTGCTCTAAGCTCTCTCCTTTGCTGCGAAATATGGGCCAAGTTTCGGCGGGTAGTAAATCGCTGTCCCAAACTAGATACCATTCGCTCAGCTCAGGAATCCCCTCAAAGGCACCCAACTTTAATAGCTGCTGGTAGAACCAACCCGGATTGTAAAGCGACTTACCAAGATTAAGCTCTTTACAAACAGCGGTTTTTGTCAGGCCCCTAGCCTGGAAAAAGATTTCTTCGTTATGAACATGCAGCGGTGCTGTCGTCCATGTCTGAGAAGCTGTTTTTAGCTTATCGACCTCCTCTGGCAGCGTAATGATATGAATAGAGCGAGGCTGGTAGTGACTGGTGAGCCCTTCCATAACGGCCCGTGTATTCCAACGAACGCGGAACAGGGGAATAACAATATCAAAAGGATCTGAAGACATGGTCTTAGGAGGTGTCAGTAATAAGGGCTCAGGCAAAAAACATTTCAGGCTGAACCTTAAAGAAAGCATCAGCCTTCAGAAGAATCCTGGAGGCTGATAATAAGGCGTTTAGTCTACACAGGAGACAAAACTTCAGCGGACTGAGCAGCGTGAGCGACCGTTTCCATTAGGCTGTGGCCCACCGTAGACGGATCTTCAAGACCCACATCGCTACAGAGCGGATCAACACCCAACCCTTGACGAGGATAGTCCTGACAAATTTGTTGATACGCGTTGATAGCGTCGTATAGCTCGTCTTGGGTTAGCGTGTTGAGGTACCCACACTTACCGATTTCACCCTTGGGCAATGGGGCCGCTAAGTTGCCACCCCGCTTTTGAACAATCTTTTCTTGGGATGCCCAAACTGTTTCTCGGTTGAGTAGGACATCGTTCCAGAGACTGAGTCCAAAGGAGCTAATCAGTCGCAAAATGCGGTGGAATTCATCGGCAGTAATCCAGCTATCACGATAGCTGAGATAGGCACCAAAGCCCATACCGATGGCAACGGCATGGCCATGAAGCAAACCGGCTTCGATCTCAAATCCGGGAGACCAGGTATGACCAAAGGCATGGGGACGACACTGATGAGTTTCATAGAGATTGTCGTACTCAGCCTCAACATAGCTTCTCAGGGCCGCACCGAGAATTTTCTGGGAGAGAACGCTAATGTCTGCCCCTGGCTCACAGTCTAGGGTGCCAAAGCGGGTTTCGATCAGCTTTGGCCCAGCCTGTTCTAGATATTCAAACAGCTCTATGTTCTTCACAGTTGCCATTTTAATAATCTCGGCGATGCCGTGACGTAGCCAGCCTTCTCGCAGTGTCTTAAAGAAGGACCGGTCAGTCAAAGACAGCACCGGAGCATGGTAGGCTCCAAAGAGATTTTTGTAGCCAAAGCCATCGCAGCAGGTGCGAGGTGACGGCCCCGCGTCAATGCCAGCCACAATGGATGTGGACAGCATCACATAGGGCGTGTTGCGGTGGTAGAGAGCACAGGCCAAACCACCGGTATCGGTGAGGACGCCGCCGCCGATGATGAGAACAGGTTCATTCCGACAGACGCCGACCTGCTTAAAGTCACCCAGCATGCGTTCTACAGTGTGAATACCTTTATCTACTTCCATCGCTCGGTAGACAAGCTTTTCCAAGTGAATGCCGTGATGTCTGAAGTAGGTTTCAATTTGTTCGCCGTAGTAGCTTTCGACATTTTGGTCTACTAGACAGACACAGCGACCGTGGGCAATATACATGTCGCGTAGGACAGTCTGCTCAGGATCTAGAGAGTTTTCAACAACCCGAATAGAGGTAAATGTCCGTGATGTCATAACAGCTTCGATGATCTGGTCGTCATCGGTGCTGACTACGTGGGCCTGACTCTCACGGTAGCTAGATGTGGGATAAACCGCGTGGGGATTTTCGTCCACCAGATGGGCAGCTAAGTCCTGATAGAATGCGCTATCGGCACTGCGTAAAAGCCGCTCCAAGAGTTTGTTCGCGCCTAGATTTGACTGGTGTACTCGGTCGGCAAACGTATTCCACTTAGCCCCTGCAGATTGGTCAAATGCAGTAATTACTTCGGCGAGGAGACCGAAAAAACGACTAGTCGAGAAATTGAGACAGCTGCGTAAACTGCGACAGGCGGATAATCCTGCGATCGCATCTGCTGCTGCAAACTCTTTACCGAGTTCTTCAGAAAAAGCAGGACTGTTGACTAGCGCCAGGATTAAATTCCTAAAGGACTCGCCACAACAAATAGCTTCAACGGCGTCATCCAAATTTGGATGAACCATGGCTCCGCTATCGTATGCCGAAATAAATACCTTGAAAGCTTGGGTGGTGTTTGCCATTGTTGTTCCGAGAAGATAGCAACCGCAATATAACAAACTTTACAATATCAGATAAAAACACAGAAATTGTAATAAACCCAACTAAAGGAGGAACTTTCTTGCTAACTCCCGTGGGGTAGCTTAGGCTACATCGGCAAAGATGATTTTTGAGTTATGAAGACAGAAGTAACAGATTTTTATTTGCTTGTAGAATAAACACAAAGCTTTCAGAGGCTTGAATCTATCCTCTTTAGGTTCCTAATATAACCACATCGTTGTGTAGTAAGTCTGTGAGCTAGGAGACTTTTTTGGGCTTTCTTGTCAGTTAGTGTTGCCCCATGATTTTTTATATATGGCACTCTCTAAACAGCCGGTAGGATGCTACAAAAACAGCTGTGGCTATTGCCTGAGAGCCTGATATCTGTTCATTTGGGATGGATGTTGTTGACTATTTTCTGTTTTTGTGCAGTAGCCATTGTTGGCAAGACAGAGAAGGGCCTGCTGTTAGAGGCGAATTTGTGCTGTTGTTGCTAATCTTATTGATTTAAATGTCTCTAGAGAGAAAAAATGACAGAGGTCTAGCCGGTATGTATCTGTCATGATTTTATGTGAAATTCTCCCAGCGGCAGCAGACAGCTATCAGGCGGCCAAAAACAGACCACTTTCAGTGCATATCCCCTGTAAAGGACGGTCCCAGCTATTTTTAGGGACTTTAGGCAGACGGGCAAATTCAAAAACAATGCCGATGGTGGGCTTGTTTCTCCAGTTTGGCTGACTCAGCATCCGATCGTAAAAGCCGCCGCCGTAGCCTAAACGATAGCCGTGAACATCACAGGCGACTGCGGGCACTAGTATGAGATCGACCTTGTGGGGGTCTATGGGGGGAGATGTGGGGTCAGGCTCGGTAATGCCGTAGGTGCCGGATCGTAGCGGCCAGCTGCAGGTGGGAAACCACCGATGCCAAATTAACTCCTTACCTTCACAGCGGGGCAGTCCCCAGGACCGCTGCTGGGCCAGGAGCTGGCCTAGGTCGGGCTCATTGCGAAAGCTGCAGTAGGCCAGAATCGTTCGAGACGATTGGAACGTGGACCACTGGTTTAGGTGCGTACAGATGCGATCGCACTTTTGCTGCCACACCTGGGGCGGCATTGCCTGACGAGCCTTAAGCAGCGAGCGTCGAAATTTGGCCTTTTAGTCCTGAATTTTGGTGATGGACGCTGGCCTGTAGGTCTCTGACATAATCACGGTTGCCCCGGTTATAGCATTTGCTATGGGTGCCGTTATGGTACATCAGATGGGGAAGGGGAAAGGGGGAAGGGAAAAGGGGAAAAGGGCTACAAAATCTGTCTTTCGCGATAGCGTTAGAAGGACATGAGGATATGGATGCCAGGGGAGTCTCGATTATTACCACCGTTTCACCTATTCAACGTTTATCGCAGGATGTAATCAGTTTGATTGCGGCTGGAGAAGTGATTGATTCTCTGGCGGCGGTGGTGCGAGAGCTATCGGAAAATGCGTTGGATGCTGGAGCTACACGTATTTCCATTCTCCTATGGCCAGACCTGTGGCGGGTACGGGTGACTGACAACGGTGCGGGCATGGGACGTGAGGATTTAGAGCAGGCGGCAACAGCTCACAGTACGAGTAAAATTCGCACCTGTGATGACCTTAGCCAAATCCAGAGTTTGGGCTTTCGGGGTGAGGCGCTCCACAGCTTGGCTCAGCTTTCGGCGTTAGAGATTCGCAGTCGGGTGGCGGGGGATATGGGCTGGCGCGTGATCTACGGCGCTGAAGGGACCGTGGCCGAGATTGAAGAAGCTGCGATCGCACCGGGCACGGTGGTAACCGCCGAGGATCTATTTATCCGACTCCCCAATCGGCGACAGGTCTTACCATCAGTGCCTCAGCAGCTGCGCCAAGTCCAGCAGACGGTGCAGCTGCTGGCCCTGTGTCACCCTCAGGTCACCTGGCAGGTGGGTCACAGCGACCGCGACTGGTTTACCCTCTGGCCAGGGTCTACGGCCAAAACGGTCTTGCCCCAAATCCTACGAGATGTGAGCGTTCACGATCTAGAGCAGGTCAGTTTAAGCGCTGAGGATCTAGGCTCTACTCAGGGACGCTTAGAGCTGCTAACCGGGCTGCCCGATCGCTGTCATCGCCGTCGTCCTGACTGGATTAAAGTGGCCATCAATGGCCGGACGGTGACCGCCCCTGTATTAGTACAGTCGTTGATCTATAACTTTAGGCGCACCCTGCCTCGCGATCGCTATCCGGTCTGTTTTTTACATCTCCAGGTACCGGCGGCCCAGGTGGACTGGAATCGTAATCCGGCGAAGTCGGAAATTTATTTGCAGGATACCGAAGGCTGGTGTGATTGGATTGCGATCGCAGTCGAAAAAGCGCTACGGCTCTCCAACCTAGCAGACAGTCCCCAGCGGACTCAGCAGCTATTTAAAACAGCTGAAGCCACGGCTAGCTACGGGGTCAGTAGCTCAGATCTACCCAGTCAGCTCAGCGCTGTCGCCCAGGTGCAAGATACCTATATTGTGGCGGAGCACAGCGGCGGTATTTGTTTGGTAGAGCAGCACATTGCCCACGAACGGGTGATTTATGAACAAATCAAATCCAGCTGGCAGATGACCACCATTGAACCTGCCATTATCCTGAGTCAGCTGTCGACGCGGCAGGTAGAACAGCTGCGTCGAGTGGGACTAGAGCTTGACTTATTTGGTGAAAATCTATGGGCGGTGCGCACGGTGCCCATGGCCCTAGCTGGGCGAGATGACTGTGCTGATGCGCTGTTGGAGCTAAGTCTCGGGGGTGATGTCGATGCGGCGATGGTGGCGACTGCCTGTCGCACGGCGATTCGTAATGGCACACCGCTAGATTTAGAGGCCATGCAAACTCTGTTGGATGACTGGCAGCGGACAAAGAGTCCAAGAACCTGTCCCCACGGGCGGCCGATCTGCTTGACTTTAGAAGAGTCGAGTTTGTCTAGGGTTTTTAGGCGGCATTGGGTGATTGGGAAGAGCCATGGGTTGAGGAAGAGGGGGCCCTGAGCAAGGTATAAAAGGCGGTTCCCTTAGACTGCACTCAAGGAACGGTTGGGTTGGTGGCTAAAGGGGGTTGCTCAGGACTTTCCCTCCTGAAACCTCCCTGATCAGGGGACCTCAACGTCCCCAGGCCCCTTGCATAGGAGTGTATTGGGTAGGGGCTAAAGGTGGCTGCATTGCGATCGGTGAGGTTTTACGCTGCTCCGCATTCGCTCCACACCGTAAAAGTGCGGTTATTCTGTGTTTGGTGAGAATTTTAGTGCGCAAACAATAAAATACTTTCTAAAGTTATTTCTTTTGGTACGAAAAGCCTGAGAACAGATGGGATAGCAAACCTTTTTTAGAATTTTGTGCGATCGAGCATAAAATTCTAAACCGCTTCGCCGATCGCCCTCAGCCCACTTCGCTAGTAGTCAACCTTCTCTAGTACGAGGGTTGTAGGGCGGCGTCCCGCCCTGCCCAGGGGGTTTGGGGAACTCGGAGGGACCCCAAGCAGCCGGTTTTGCCATTAACCCAACCCCACAAACCTGTAAATACCCCCAAACCCTATCCACCAATCCAGAGTCATTAGAGTCAAACCACTCAATCCTAGTTTCTTTTCTAAACCAGGTTCGCTGTCGCTTAGCAAACTGCTGAGTATGACGAATGATCAGCGCGATCGCACCTGCCAATGTCCCCTCTCCAGCCAAATACCGCTTTATCTCCGCGTATCCCAACGTATTTAGCAGAGGTAAATCCTCACCGTAGCGGCTGATTAACGCCTGCACCTCATCCACAAATCCCGCATTCACCATGGCATGAGTACGCTCAGCAATTCGTAGCCGCAGGTCTTCGCCACAGTCTAACCCCACATATATAAGTGGATAATCTGGCGGATTTTCTCCCTGCTGGGACGAAATCGGGTTTCCTGTGGCATAGTAAACCTCCAGCGCCCGCAGTGTACGCACAGCATCGTTGGGATGAATCCGCTGGCTGGCTTCAAAATCTACCTGTCTTAAAAAGGCATAGCATTGGGATTGCCCCAGAGATGCCAGCTGCTGACGCAGGTTTGGCTGGGGAGCGACGCGAGGAATTCGGAGACCTTTTGAGATCGCGTCTACATATAGTCCGGTTCCCCCCACCAATAGAGGTATTTGTATCTGGGCCCGATGGATTTGCTGAATCAGTGTCTGGGCCTGGGTCTGATAGTCAGCCACCGTCAGCGTCTCAGTAGGCTCACACGTATCAATCAGATAGTGAGGCACCCGCTGCCGCTCTGCTAGAGACGGTTTCGCCGTGCCAATATCAAATTTGCGATAAACCTGTCGTGAATCTGCGCCTACAATCACCCCGTTTAACCGCTGGGCCAGATTAATCGCTAGCCCCGATTTTCCCGATGCCGTTGGTCCAACGACTATAATAAGGAATGGTACATAAGAACTAAATTCAGACTTACGAGTACTCAACGAAACAGACCCAATTTATATGTGTGTAAATTTTTTTGATCCATCCCTAATAAATACGCCTTCCCAAAGCCATTCAGAATCGCTTTTAACCCCTTTGTGCTAGAATCCGGGGGCACAATTTCATTTCTAACGCTACTGCGGCTTTACGACCGTCTTAGGAGATAGGAACGCATGACAACCGACTACGGTGCCGATCAGATTCAGGTGCTAGAGGGCCTGGAGCCTGTGCGCAAGCGACCAGGTATGTATATTGGTACCACCGGGCCACGGGGTTTGCACCACCTAGTTTACGAGGTTGTTGACAACTCCGTTGACGAAGCTTTGGCGGGTCACTGCAGCACCATTACTATTGACCTCAATGCCGATGGCTCCGTCACAGTTACCGACGATGGTCGGGGGATTCCCACCGATGTGCATTCTCGCACAGGCAAGTCTGCTCTAGAGACGGTGATGACAGTACTCCACGCCGGGGGTAAGTTTGGTGGCGGCGGCTATAAGGTGTCCGGCGGTCTCCACGGTGTGGGTGTCTCGGTGGTCAACGCCGTGTCCGAATGGGTTGAAGTGACCGTATGGCGCAACAAAAAAGAACATGTGCAGCGCTATGCTCGCGGTGAAGCCCAGGGCGAACTGCGGGTCAAAAACGGTGCCGGTACCCGGACAGGCACGTCCGTTAGTTTTAAACCCGACAGTCTAATCTTTACTGAGACGGTCGAATTTGACTACACCACATTGGCTGGGCGTTTGCGGGAGCTCGCCTATCTCAACGCGGGTGTAGATATCACCTTTACCGACCATCGCTTAGAGCTACTCAAGTCCGATGAGCCCAAGGTTAACCGCTATTTCTATGAAGGCGGTATCCGTGAGTACGTTGAATATTTTAATAAAGAAAAGCAGCCGATTCACCCTGACATTATTTATGTAACGGGTGAGAAAAATGGGGTTCAGGTAGAAGCTGCGCTGCAGTGGAGTATCGATGCCTACTCTGATAACCTGATGGGCTTTGCTAACAATATTCGCACCGTTGACGGCGGCACCCACCTGGAAGGTCTATAAGCGGTACTCACCCGTACCATGAATAACTTTGCCCGCAAGCGGAATAAGCGCAAGGACAATGAGTCAAACCTGGCCGGTGAAAATATTCGAGATGGTCTAACGGCGGTTATTTCTGTCAAGGTGCCAGAGCCCGAATTTGAAGGTCAGACTAAAACCAAGCTGGGTAATACCGAGGTGCGGGGGATTGTTGACTCACTAATTGGTGAGACCCTAAGTGAGTATCTAGACTTTAACCCCAGCGTGGTGGACTCTATTTTAGAGAAAGCCATCCAGTCCTTTAATGCAGCCGAGGCGGCTCGTCGGGCTCGCGATCTAGTGCGACGTAAGTCAGTGCTGGAGTCTTCTACGCTACCCGGTAAACTGGCCGACTGTAGCTCTCGCGATCCGGCTGAGTCAGAAATCTTTATTGTAGAGGGAGATTCTGCAGGGGGTAGTGCCAAGCAGGGTCGGGACCGACGCTTCCAGGCAATTTTGCCACTGCGAGGCAAGATTCTCAACATTGAGAAAACCGACGATGCCAAGATTTATAAAAATAACGAAGTTCAGTCGCTGATTACTGCACTGGGGCTGGGTATCAAGGGTGAAGAATTTGACCCAGCGCAGTTGCGCTATCATCGCATCTGTCTGATGACGGATGCAGACGTAGACGGGGCTCATATTCGCACACTGCTGCTGACATTCTTCTATCGCTATCAGCGAGCCTTGATTGACCAGGGGTTTGTGTACATTGCCTGTCCGCCACTGTATAAGTTAGAGCGCGGTCGCCGTCACACCTACTGCTATAGCGAGCAAGAGCTGCAGCGAGGTATTAGTGAACTGCCTGACAATGCGAAATACAACGTGCAGCGCTTTAAGGGTTTGGGTGAGATGATGCCCGTTCAGCTGTGGGACACCACCATGAATCCAGAAAGCCGCACCCTTAAAAAGGTGGAAATTGAAGACGCGGCAGAAGCAGAGCGGATCTTTACGGTGCTGATGGGCGATCGTGTCGCGCCTCGTCGTGAATTTATTGAAACCTATGGTCCAAAGCTAAATATGGCCGATTTAGATATTTAGCATCTGGTCAAGCTGAGAATGCTGGCTGCTTTATCGGCATTCGCCATTGCTGATTTGAGGGATGCGCCGATCTGTTGGAAACGCCACGTATTTGCGTTTTGCAGATAAATCTATTCCGAGGATCAGCAACGCCAGTATGCTGGCGGGCGCAAATACATCTGCGCGAGGTTAATCGTCTCGTGAAGCTTACTGCTCATCCCAACGAAACCGATAGAAAAAGTATCCATCCTGAAACGCCTGTTCATCTAACACATGGTGAATCCAATCTTCGTCGATCAGACGCTGACCGACGCGAACGGCATCTTCTCGAGAAATATCTAAATACGCGATTAGCCAATCGACTGCTGCGCTGCCGACAAAACACTGCTGGTAGCTTTTTAGATGAAACTGACGTTCTTTAATTTGTAGACCGCCGACATTTCTCATCGCTGCTACTAGTTTCTGGAGGTCTAGCGTGACCAGCGGATTAACCTTTTCTACCGTTTTATCGTAATACCAGAGAGTGATCGTGCCGCAGTCCTCAACTAGAATCATGGGTTGGCCCTTTCGCTCTAGAACCTTTTGACGGGCTTTCTCAATCCCTGTGTATTTCTCTTCTTGATTATAAATCTCTCCTTTTATGTATAGCTTGCGCTGATATTCTATTCCGGGTAGCTGAACAGATTGCTCTCCGGCACGGCGGCTGAGAGTACAAAAGTCAACTTGTTCTGATTTGAGGATAAACATAACTATCTCCTAAAGCTCTAGGTAGAGAACTAATCTCACTGCTCTTTAGACGCGCTCGGAAAAAGCCTGATATGGAGAAAATCTGCTAGACTAGCGCGAGCTGTGAGCCAGTGATAACAAAAAATGGCAATGGCAATGGGGTGACTATTGGACAAGAAGCTTTACTTGAGTCAATACTAGAGAGGCAACGTCACTCAAGAATGAGAAAACTCTGAAAAAACGACAGGGTATTTCCTGATAAAGACTGAGTGATTTTTATTTTGACAATAGGAATCTGGGCGTTGCTGAGCCTCAGGATGATTTTATCTACAAAGTACTGTTCCATCGCCAACAGACGTGGTCTATTGTTCGAAGACCGTCTCAACTCTCTCTTAAGACAGAGCAGACATCTACGATTTTGCAGACGACGTAAAGGGAATTTTCTCCCTACAGTTTAAACGTAGGGAAAATAAGAAAACTATGACGAATCAGTCTGATCATTGTAAAAGAAGCACGTCCGGGAAAAGGTGCGGCTGGAGATCAGCAGGCAGTGCAGGTGGCTCAACCAGTTGGTGCAGCTGTTAACCCCCCTGGAACTCAGACAATGCCCGGTGGCAATGTGGAAGCAGCCGAAGCTACGATTGAGGCCGCTAAGGCGAGTGAAGCAAATACAGACATGAATACAACCGGTGGCTATGTCGTAGATGCATCTGGTCGCTTGGATAATGTGGCGGTTGAACCTGAAATGTATGTTGAAGGTGAAAAGTAAGAAACCGCAGTCAGCCTAATCTCGGGCTAACTATCAAAGAAAGCAGTCGTCACCAACCCAGACGACTGTTTTCTTTATGGTTTGGTATGGACGCTTTTATCTTTGGGGGGGCTGTAAGCCTAAGCTATGTAGCTGTTGATGCGATCGCACTAAAGAACCCAACCCTTTGCTCAGGATAAAACGCTGAATGTGCTCTCTAAAAACGATCGCCAACCTTAAAAATAACATTGGCATCACCCTCATCACTGACACCAAGTTCAAGCCGAACGGTACCGATTGTTGTCAAGGCTCGCACTCCCACACCGTAGCCAAACCCGTCACCAGGCTTATTGCGAACTTCAGCCGGTTCACCAATCACCTCATCCCCGGTACCCAAATCAGTGGCGTAGTCAAAAAAGAGAAGACCGCCGACGTCAATACCTTGATCAAATGCATCGAATGAAAAGGCCGGAAAACGATATTCAGCGGTAGCCTGGACAAAGCTTTCTCCTGTACCCAATTCACCCGAACCATAGCCTCGCACAGAGCTAGAACCGCCCAGGCTAAACGCATCATAGGGAGGAGCATCGCCAATGATGGTACCGCCCTGAACATTTAAAACTAACGTGCGTGGTCCTTCATCAAATCCAAAGATGTTGAAGGGTAGGTACTGGGTATAGTTAGCGCTGAGGCGGTTAAACAGAATATCAGCGTCGCCAATGGGAATCGATTGGTCCGAACCAAATAATAGTCTAGAACCGCTGGATGGGTTTCTAGTGTCATTACGCTGATCAAAATCAGCGGAGAAATTAACCGTTAGTAAATCATCTCGACCGTCGTCACTGACGGTAAGGGCATTACCAAACTCATCTTGAGAGACAATATCAGATGAGAAGAGATCTTCTCGAACAGTGATCTGCTGATAAGACAGCCCTAATGCAGCTTCTAAATCAGGTGCTAGAGCGCGAAAATATTCAACGCCACCGCCGATACGATGAACTATGGGGTCATCCCCGCTGGGCGTCTCTACCTCGATTTCTCCATTATCGAATTCAGGTTCTAGCGCTCGCTGATTGGCAAAGTTGATGCCATATCCTGATGTATCGTCGAGGAAGTGTCTAAAGTCTAGGTCTACACCCAGCGTATTTTCACCGCCCTCAATGCCGAGTGATAGAGTTTGATTGTTGTTGCCTATATTTTCTAGGCCGAAACGGACACCGACTGAAATACCGCTGGCTTCGTTGGATGTAGCCGGTACGGGCGTGGGACGCTCTGGACCTCGTAATGCCGTGGGTCGCGGTATGCCTGAGCCAAGATCAAAGAAAAAGGAGTTAGGCTCGCTGACGTCAACGGCCATCACCACCCTATTAGTCTCGGCTGCAGGCTCAAGGGTCAAATGCGCTTGCCCAGATGTAGACAAGTGAGCAACCTGTGACAGACCTCTCTGAGCAAGTTCCGGGTCGTAACTATCTCCAGGTTCTAAATCGAACCTGGCTGCGACTAGGCTGCGATCTCTCGGAGTCGATTCAATTACAATCCCTGCTTTGTTAACAAAGCGTACCTGAATAGCTGTAATGACTTCACCATTACCAACGGGGACACTCAGTTCCTCTGTTGCTGAGCCAGAGGCTGCTGGGGATGCGCTGTCTTGTCCCCAAGCGGGAGATATCAGCAGCACAGAACTTGCAAGTGTACTCAAGGCTATCGCTACGAACCCTGTGTGCTGTCGTAGTTGCTGGGGGGCTAGCGTTACGTTCATAGGTTTTAGGATAGCTATGCTCTATAGTTTTGGGGCTTTATTGATATTAGCCAAGTATGGTTCTCGATTGAAGAACTTGGCGAACTAACGAGCCGGTGCATCCCCTCAATCGGCAACGGCAAATTATCGATACGCTATCCGCTGGATAGTTTGTATTCAGTCAAAAACTGGGTACTAGAGTAGGGAGTTTTCCGTATGGAAAGCTGACCCAACTGTAGTTTTTGTAAATAGATTTCATACATCATCCATGGTAAAACCTGAGCCCGGACAGACTATGAGCCCAATAGCCTCTTTCTATCGGGCATTAGCATGCTTTGCCTTTATCTGGTCGGGGCTTATGGTTTGTCGGCTGATTCTATTCATTTACCTTCACAACGCATTTGAAATATCCCTAGAGACCGAGTTGGCTTCTAGCGGATATACTGCAACTCCCTTCCCCCTGGATGGCTACATTCAATTTGGTGCAATAATCCCTGTTCTGATAACTGTAGGCATTGCCCTATGGCAATACACCAACCATACTGAGCGCGTCGCTAAAGCTAAAGGCATTATTGCCCATGAACTATCCGCCCTTGAAGAAAGCGGCTGGCAAATTGAACATAATACGCCCCCAGGTAATATCGATATATTCTGTGTATCCCCCAATAACAACACCTATGTGATTGACATTCAAACCTACAAAGGAGCTATTGTTGCCGATCAGAAAAAGCTATATCGCCGCATTGGAAAAACAAAATATCCATTCAAGCAAGGGTATCTGCCCCAGGCAGCAAAACAGTCCCTAAAGTTTATGCAGACAATGGGGATCAATCCTGTGACACCCATTGTGACGTTCCCCAATGCCAGGGTGGCAATCCCTGGCACACCCATCAACCATGTTTACGTCACCGACAGAGCTCAGCTAATCTCACTATTAAAAACATTGGGATGAATGATATCAAGCCGCTTGCAAGGCTTCGAAACGGTTTCTTATTTTCACCTATATCTCTAAAGGCGTAGCTTGGTTTTTAGCTGCTGGGTACGCAATTTTAATTGTGGATGGGTGGGTCCAACTCCAGCCCCATGTAACAACGTATAAAAACAAGGAATCACAAATAGCGTCAGCACCGTCGCTAGCGACAGTCCCCAAAAAATCACCACCCCCAACGGCTGCAAAAACTCCGATCCCTCGCCCAGCCCCAACGCCAGCGGCAGCATCCCCAACACCGTCGTCACCGTCGTCATCAAGATGGGGCGTAACCGCTGCGGCGCGGCCTTTAGCATCGCCACCATACGGCTGCATTCTTCGGCCACATAAATCTGATTTGCCAGCTCCACCAAGATAATCGCATTGTTCACCACAATGCCCACCAGCAGCACCGCCCCCACCACTACCGTTGCTCCAATAGCCGTCCCCGTGACATACAGTCCCAAAATTCCACCCGCCAACGCCAGCGGCACCGTCAGCATAATCACCAGCGTGTCAATTAGCGAGTTATACTGCACCGCCATCACCGTAAACACCAGGAATACCGCCAGACCGCCCAGCAAACCTAGCCCCTGCTGAATTGCCTCATAACTCTGGGCGCTAAAGCTAGGCAGCCGTACCACACCCTCCGGTAGCGTCACCGTTTCCATCACCCGATCGACCTCAGCTAGCGCCTCACCCAGGCTGGCATCTTCTGCCAGACGGCCCTCAATAATAAAGACCTGCCGCTGATCGATCCGTTGAATCTCTCCTGGCGAACGACCGTTCTCAATCTTGGCCACGTCTCCTAGCCGTACTCGCTGCTGGTCACCATTTAACAGCGGCAGCTGCACCAGCTGCGCCGGATTTTGCACCAGGCTATCAGGCGTCTGCACCCGAACATCTATTAGCCGATCGCCCCGCTGCAGCTGGGTAGGCACTGCCCCCGACAGAATTGTCTCCACCGTGCGACCAATGGCTTCTGCTGAAATTCCCACATCCGCCGCCCGTTCCCAGTCGGGTCGAATCTTGAGTTCTGGCTGGGGCGGAGCCGCATCGGGTAGATAGCTATCCAGTATGGCCTGTTCATCCAGGGCATCTAGTACCTGCTCGCCTGCTTGTTCTAAGAGAGCAATATCGCTGCTCTGTAAAATCACATCCACATCGCTACGCACAGGAGAATTGCTTAAAATCAAACCCCGCACCGAGCCGGGAGAGACCCGCATCCGAGTTTTAACCAGATTTAGCTGCTGCAGCTCCTGATTCATGCGGTCCGTAAAGGCTTCTACATCGGTTCCTGGCTTGAGCGTAAGCGTGCTAGAGCCGCGCAGGGCATTGTCGATACTGATATTGCCAAAGAGAAACCCGCCGGAGGTGCTAAACACATAGTCAGTTTCTGGCTGAGTCAGCAATATCTCATCGACGGCGGTCATCACCTGGCGATTTTCCTCCAAGGTAGTTCCTGGGGGTAGGCTAACCCAGACTCTGGCCTGACCGTTGCTGATACTGGGTAAAATCTCCTGGGGAATCTGTTGCACCATGATCCAGCTGCCCCCACCAAAAATCAGCATAGCCGCAGCGATAACTATCACTCGCCGCTGTAATATCCAGCTTAGAGTTCTTCCATAGCCGAGGGTGAGTTTTTGCAGCCCCCGACTAAATCGCTGGATGGGCCAAAATCGACTCACACCGCTAGATGTTTTGATGGCCAGCAGTCGTGCCGCCAGCGTGGGAACCACAGTCAGTGCCACGAGCATTGATGCGGCTACCGCCAGACTGATGGTGACGACAAGCTCGCTAAACAACAGTGAGATAAATCCACCCATCAGCAAAAACGGCAGGACGGCCACCAGGTTTGTACTGGTTGATGCCACCAGCGCCGATTCTAATTCTTGACTGCTAGCTTCTGCCTGACGCACCACCGGACGCGAACTGCGGGCCACGCCTTCGGTAATGTTCTCTAGCATGACAAGGGCGTTATCAACCACGATACCGACACCGAGCGCCAGTCCCCCCAGGCTAAATACATTCAGCGATAGACCAAATAGCCCCGATAGCAGTAGGGTCACCAGCGTAGCCAGAGGAATAGCTAAAACAATAATAAATGTCTGTCGTAAGGAGCCGAGAAACAACAAAACGGCAACGGCCGCCAGTCCGGTCCCTGTTAGACCAGCGGTGGCTACATTACGAATAGAATTCTGAATAAAGATAGACTCGTCTAAGGTGACATTAAGAATAAGATCGTCAGGAACAAGACCCGATGCTTTCAGCTGTTCTAGCCGTTCTTTAACCCCGTCTACGACAGCAATCGTGTTAGCAGTTGGCTGTTTTTGGACGCTGACTTTTACCGCAGGCTGGCCGTTGAGGCTGACAAAAATTCGCTGTTCTTCAGCGCCGTCTACCACATTAGCAAAGTCTCGCAGATAGACCTGCTGGTCACCCACTTCAAAGATAAGATTACGAATCTCTTCGGCGTTGTCAAACTGTCCGGTTACCCGCGTTAGCGGTTCGCTGTTTTCTCCTTTTATACGGCCACCGGCAGTGTCCTGATTACGCTCTTCTAAGGTGTCTAGCACATCGGTAATGCCCAGCCCCAGTGCCTGCAGTCGATTGGGGTCCAGATTGACCTGAATCTCTTCTTGGACACCCCCGGACACATCCACGCTGGCTACTCCCTTGACGGTGTTTAACTCTCTTGCCAGGTCTTCATCGGCAAACACCCGCAGATCGATCCCCTGCAGCGTTTCTGAGGTGAGCGCGATCTCATATACCGGTAGCTGGGACGGGTCAAACTTAAACAGACGCGGCTGTTCGATGCTGTCGGGCAGACGGTTACGGGCGCGATTAAGGGTGGCATTAGCGTCATTTAGGGCCTGGTCAATGTCTCCTCCTGGTTCAAAATAGAGGTCTACGCTGACCCGCCCCTCTCGGGTTTGAGACACGACTTGGACCACACCTTCTGTGGCAGCAAGGGCCTGCTCTAGAGGGCGAGTCACTTCATCAACGGCGACCTCAGGAGAGACTCCTGGGGCATCGGCCCGCACGCCAATACGGGGATAGGTAATAGAGGGCAGCAGATCCACCGGCAGCTGCGAGGTAAAAAACAGTCCTAAAACAATTACGGCCACCGAGAGCATGAGGGTGGCAATATGGCGACGAATGGCCAGGGTGCTGAGGCTGGTTTTCATTAGTTTTCTGCTTCGGACAAGATACTGAGTCGTACGGTCTGACCTGTTTCCAGGGGGCGGTCGCTCTGGACGACAAATGATTCATTGACGTTGAGACCAGAGAGAATCTCGATCTGACCTTTTTTGGCCTCGCCGGTTGTAACTGACCGGGCGATTACTTTAGTCGGCTCGATATCTGGTTCAACGACAAAAACGGTATCTTCCGCGTTGCCGGTGGCTAGGGCGCTGGTGGGGACCACAACCTGCTGTTCCCCGGTGGGGGTAAAGCTGACTCGGGCGAGTAAACCGCTGCCGATGCGACGGTCGGGGTTGTTCATGGTGACTTCGATGGTGACCAGCCGGGATACGGTATCAGCAACGGGAGAAATGCGGGTGATGCGGCCTGCGATCGCACCCAAATCAGCAAACGCATCCAAACGAATTTGCGCCGGCTGCCCCACACTTAGCTGCCCAAAATCCAGCTCAGACACCTGGACTTCAACGGTGAGCACGCTGAGATTACCCAGCTCCAGCAGCGTTGCCCCCGGCTGCACATAGTCCCCTGGATCTACCAGCCGGTTGAGCACCGTAGCCGCCTGCGGCGCGTTTAGTGCTACCCACCGTAGCTGCTCTTGGGCTTCTGCTACCACTGCCTGCTGTGCCTCTACCCGACCGGCGGCGGCGGTAATTGTCTGCTGCCGTGCCTGTAACTGAGCCTGGGCCGACTTTAGGGCCTCTTCCGCATTGGTCAGCGCTAGTTCAGCGGCCTCAGCCGCCTGCTGGGCGATAGCCCCGTGATTTGCTAGCTGTCGCAGCCGGTCGGCATCGACTTTGGCCTGGTCTCGCGTGGCTCTAGCCTGGGCGACTGCCGCCTCAGCATCGGCAATGGATACCTGGCTTTCAGCAATTTCTGAGCGCCTGACCGACAGCTCTGCTTGAGCCTCATTCACCCGAGCGCTGAGCAGCCCACCGTCGATGCGGGCCAGGGTGTCTCCTGCCTGGACCGGGTCGCCCACATCTACATTGACGGCGATGACTTCACCCGAGGTCTGGGCCCGTAAGGCTATCTGCTGCTGGGGGCGGGTAGTGCCGGTATATTCTAGGGCGGCGGTGAGGCTACCTTGCTGGGCACGGGCGGTTTCTACAGCCACTGGCTGGTTTTCATCAGGGCGTCCAGGACGGCCCGTCTGAGCTTCACTACGGTTGAAAAAGCCACAGCTGGGCAGCAATAACAATAGTCCCAGCCCTGTAGTTGCTTTAACGCTCTGTCGCAGCTTGCTGTACCGAAATCTAGCCATGATGATCAGGTAGCTCCTGTCTGCTCCGTCTATGGTAGGTAGCTATGGAACCGTACTTTGTATCCCAAGCCGCTTTTATCCTGGCACAGTTACTATGGGGATGCTGCGGCATCCTATGCACCTATGTGTTTTTCTGCTACCGCTAGTTTTACCGCTGCTGCCTTGCTGCTGCCGACGGGGCTCTATGCCTGCAAGCTGGCTGTGGAGTGCGATCGCAGGTATCTCCCCCTAGCGTTAATTCCCTGTATGTTTTCTATTCAGCAAGGGTTTGAAGGGATGGAATGGCTGGCCATCCACGGCCAGCAAGCAGACCTAATCCGGCTAGCCGCCCTAGGATTTCTCACATTTTCCCATGGGGTTTGGCCTCTGTGGCTACCCCTGACTATGTTTGTCGTAGAGCAACGACCGCGGGCTAAAAAGGGACTGCTGGGCATGACTCTACTGGGTGCTCTATTTGGTCTCTCTCTCTATGGTCCCTTTCTGTTTTCTCCTGATACTTTCTCTGTAACGGCAGCCCAGGGGTCTATCGACTATCAGACTCAGCTGATCTACGATCGGTTTTTTCCCCGGTCGGTGCCACGGCTCATCTATCTGCTGCTTGTAGCGATGCCGCTTTGGCTCTCCCCACTGATTCAGCTCAGGGTTGCGGGCGGGTTTCTAGCTCTATCGCTGGTGGTCGCTTACGGGTTTTATAACTATGCTTTTGTCTCAGTGTGGTGCTTTTTTGCAGCCATTTTATCTAGCTATATTATTTTCTTTCTGAGCTCTACCGTCTCTAAACCGGTATTTGAAGAGACCTAATCAAATTGCTGTACAAAACTGCACAAAACTCTGTAGAAACTACTGTGTGACCTCAGTCGTCATACCCTCAATCGCCACTAAGCCATCCCTGCTCCCATGACCCAGCCCATCAAATACGCTAACGTTGCCGATCTCTACGATAGCTATGTGCAAATAACCCTAGATATTCCTTTCTTGCTAGACCAGGTTAGAGGTGTATCGTCCGATATTTTAGAACTCATGTCGGGAACGGGACGTATTTCGATTCCTCTACTAGAAGCAGGTGCCCAGCTAACCTGTGTTGATAAATCTCCTGAAATGCTGGCTGTTCTCAAACAAAAATTGTCTCAGCGTGACCTTGCCGCGACGGTACATGCTGTCGACGTGTGTCTATTAGATTTAAATCAACAGTTTGAGCGAATTCTGTTACCGTTTCAAACATTCTCTGAGCTGCTATCTGCTGCTGAACAGCGTCAGGCCCTAACCCGTATTTACCAGCATCTTTCGTCCAATGGTCGCTTTATCTGTTCGCTGCACAATCCCCACGTTCGCCTGAGAACCGTTGATGGCAGACTCAAGCTCAGGGCGCGCCATGCGCTACCCGATGCTCAAGGGTCACTGATGCTGTGGACTATGGAGACGTACGACCCGGATCTCAGACATGTCCATGGTTTACAGTTTATTGAAACCTATAATCTGCAGGGAGTCCTTCAGTCTAAGCGGTTTATGGATATTCAATTTAGCATCCTTGAAAAAGAGATGTTTGAAGCGTTGATTAAAGAGGTCGGATTCAAGGTGTTGGCTATGTACGGAGACTATACCTACGGAAAGTTTCAGCCGTTGGAAAGTCCGTTCATCATCTGGATTCTGGGTAAATAGGGCCACGATGCTGTGGCTCAATCTTTCCTAGATGATTTCCAGCCGAGGATAGTCAGGTGTCTCTGTTAGGACCGATGGCTGGTGATCCCGGTGGCTGATAACGCTGACTTTGAGGCTGCGATCGCACTGAACAATATCAGCTATCAAGGAAGACGACTCTTCCAACGAGTTCAGCTGTAGCAGCTGCCAGGTTTTCGGAGAGATCAGCTGGTGTAGCAACAAAAGAACAGACGGTTCATCGACCTGAGTGAGCGGGGCCAGAACTTGAATAGCCAACGCGCTTAGTTCAGCCGTGTCCAGCGTTATTGTCTGGTCTAACCCAATGGCCAGCGGGTACAGTTCGATCTGGTTCAAACTTTGCCAAGCTACTGAATACAAAGGATTGTGGGGCTCAATTCGATCCAAAATTTTAAGCAAAGGTAAAACGGCCACGCTACCAAGTTTAGGTATCAGCTGGCTCAGCTGTTCTTGCACAGCCGATGATTGCGTTGTGAGCAACAAGTGAACCGTAAATCCCAGCAGCTGCTCAAAGCTCCAGGACTCAACATCATTGTTCGAGTCGTTTGCAGCTAAATCGTAAATCGTAGAGAGATCGTGACTTTCAAGCGTATGCTGGCTGTATAACTCAACTAGCCGGGGATCAAACAAGGACACCATAATAAACCGCTAGCTCTATGCACTAGCACGAGTGATTGCAAAAAACGAAAAAGCGCTGATTAGAACCTGTCTTACTTAGCGGAAATGGAGTTGGTGGAAGTGGAGAGAAATGGAGTGTGTAGAGCTGCGATTCAGAACTTGAAGCGTTTTTCTATGGCTACAGCCACCAGATCCTATAGCTAAGGCTGATGTTACTTAGATCACAGATTGAGCTATTGAGTATCGAGCTATACGGTGTACCTAATTTGTACACCCTATTAAAAGGTATTGCAAGCTACCGATGTAAATATCTATGAAATCCGGGTAGAGGTTTCATGACATTCTGATGGCTCATAGAGATCCATCAAAAGTTTAGAGACTGAATAGAAGAATCTGACAAGGATCGTAATAAAAGGACTCAGAGAAAATAGAAGAGATTTTTTGAAAGAATAAACAGCATAAAAAAGGACACCCTGGGTAGGTGTCCTGGTATGTCCCTTTTCGAAAGGTGGTTGAGAATTAAAAGGATGGCTCCTTGATAGAACAGACCTAACCAGCCGATGGATTAATCCTCTAATGCCCTAATCGCAGATAGTTGTCTTACTGAGGAAGATTCTCAGATCTCACTTCTAGAGACTTTGCCTCACCCCGTCTTTGTACTTCAATGGTTAGGTTCTCACCCACTCTTCCCGCTCCAACAATGCGCTGGACTTCGGTTGAATCTGTCACAGATTCTCCCCCAATGGCGGTAATCACATCCCCAGCGCGTAGGCCGCCCTTGGCCGCCGGTGAATCTGATAGTACCCGAGCAATTAAGATACCGGTCTCTTCTTCGACGGTTAAACCGCTGTTAGGATTGCTGTTGATCTCCTCTTTGACGTTAGCGCTAAGGGTGATCATCTGAATGCCTAGGAACGGATGCTCTACTTGACCTGTTTCGGCCAGCTCCGTTGCAATGCGATCGACCATATTGATGGGAATTGCAAAGCCTAGACCTTGGGCTCCGCTGATAATAGCCGTATTGACCCCGATAACCTCGCCCTGCTGATTGAGCAGGGGACCACCAGAGTTACCCGGATTGATGGCGGTATCGGTTTGGATAAACTCTACTCGCTTATCGGGTACACCAACCTGGTTGCTAGACCGACCTACGCCGCTAACAATGCCAACGGTGACCGTATTATCTAGCCCCAGCGGATTGCCGATGGCAATGGACCATTCGCCAGGCTGTAGCTGGTCGGAATTTCCTAAAGAAACTGTGGGCAGATTGCGTTCGTTCACTTTGATGACGGCAATATCGGTCACCGGGTCGCTGCCTAGAACCTGTCCGTCTAGAATGCGACCGTCTTTTAGGGTGACGGTGACGGTATCAGCGCCGTCAACCACATGGGCGTTGGTAATAATTTGACCATCTTCGCTGATGATAAAACCTGAGCCTAAACCGCGTTCGGTGCGCTCTTGGCCGCCTTGGGGTGAACGTCCCCCAAAGAACTGACGAAAGTTGGGATCGTTAAATACATCTGGAATCCCCTGGCTGACGGTTCGTGATGCATCGATGCGAACAACGGCAGGACCGACTTCAGTAACAACGTCGGTAATAAAGTTGGGGTTAGCAGCAGCTGCGATGGCCGGAGCGGCGGGTGCGGTTTGCGCGATCGCGCTCTGGTTACGCAGGGGCGACTCAGGGGACCAGGCTAGAAAACCACCTGCTGAGGCCAGACCCGCGCCTACTAGCAGACTACTCAATGTGGAAAAGCGCCGGGATGACTTAGCGTTGGATGAATGTGGCATAGCAGGAGACACGTTGATCGAGTTTTGATTCAGTTATCCCTAGCGTAACTGGCCGATGTGTCACGGCTGTGACATCGAGATGTCGATCCTGTGTCAGCTAATTTTGGAGCGTTTAGGCGTTGCGATCGCTAAACTTTTGCCACTGATCTGGCGGCGGCGATAAAAATTCGTAGGAGCCTGCCGCGCTGCCCGGTCTTGCTGTCAGCACAATATCAAATGAAAGAGAAATTCTCAACTCTTCTGTATGATTCATCGTGACACCATGACGCTGTTTGGCCGGGAATAAAATCAGTCGGCCTTCGGTGGGCACATACATTGCCTGGTCTTGATTAAACTCATTCCAGCCCGCAATAATATTGGTATTTTCGCTACCCATCCCGGGACTGACCTCATTGGGGCGAACGTCATCAAAAAAGACCAGACCCCCGGCTTCATCACTGCCTGAATTGGGCACCGACACATAGTACACCGCGCTGATGTGGGCGGTATTGTGACAGTGGACCCCGACTTCTTGTTGGTAACGCGAGATTACCGGCCACGCCCGCTGAATGTAAAGATCGACCTGGGTTAAATCCAGCCCAAGTGTCTGAAGATAGTTTTGCACATGATGTTCTACCTGGCTGACAATCCAGGCAAATCGAGGATCGATGTGAATCTGTTCTGCGCCATGGAGATCTCCCGTCCAGGCCATCTCAGGAAACGCTCGCCGCTCATAGCCGTCTTTTTCTAGCTGTAGAGCTGCGTCCATCAGCTGCTTTTTATGAACGATAGCTTCCGGCAGGTCTTCATAGTACACAGCGAGGGGAAACCAGGTATCAACGGGCATACAGATGTCTGATCTTTGGTAATGGCCTATTGAATATAGCTTGGGACAGCCGCGCCTGGTTTGACCGTAGACATCAGCTCAAAATCCTTGCTGCCAGTAGATCGTATCAATGGGCTACTGGTCAATACGCACCAGACGAATCTCTGTACGCTGATTACGTGGGTTGCTGGCGGGTACGCCTGGAAGTGGTTCGCTAAACCCTTTCCCTTCAGCCACAATATTGTGCTCAACGGACTGGCTTTTGAGAAAGTTCACAACGGCTTCGGCCCGCTGCTGGCTCAGACGCTGATTGAGAGCAGCATCGCCTGTTTGAGACGTGTGACCAATGATGCGCACCGCGACCGTTTCAGTATTAAATTCGTTGATTTCAGCCGCTAGCTGAGCTAGGGTTTGTTCACTTTCATCGGTGATGATGGCCGATCCTGAGCCAAAGGCTACTTCGCCTCGGACGTTTAGATCACCAATGGGCTGGGCGCTTTGAATATCTGCAGCGGTTAGCTGTGCCTGGGGTTGCTCAGTCTCGGAGTCTCCCGTTAAAAATGTGGCTAATTCTGGGTTGTCTGTTTGGACCAGCTGAATCAAAGCTTCAGTATTGGCCACGGCTTCGGCGATAAAGCGATCGCTGTAAAGCTCATCGGCTACCGGTACCTGTGCTATTTGACCCGACAGTACCAGAATGGCGGCGGTGGCATCGATTCGTTTGGAGAGAATACCGTCGCTCATCCATCGTCCAGATTCGATTGAGGTAAAAAAGTCAATGCCACCTAGAACTGAATCCACTTGGGCGTCAGATAGATTACCATCCGCCTGAATCTGGGCTTTTAGCTGAGTGTCGTCTTGGGCGGCCTGGTCCATGCGCTGATAGTAGGCCGATAGAAACCGGGTGAGCTGATCTTCTTCTGACTCGATCAGGTCATCTGATGCCACAATGACATCCAAAATCGCATTGGGAGCATCTTTGCTAGAAAGAACAACCGTGTGTCCCTGTTCTATCGCCTGACTGACAAAGGGTTCCCAAAGGACGGCGACGGCGATGTTCTGGCTAGGATCCTGGAGTTCTTGCCAGGCCTCGGACGCTTCAGCAACCTGCAGCTGATTAAAATCAGATAGCTCAAACCTATCAAATCGAATGTCTAGCACCTGGGCCAAAAACTCGCTAGGCGTATCGACTGCATAGGTCAAACTCAGATCCTGATCCTGGTCTAGCAGTTGACGGAGATCGTTGAGCGATCTGAGACTCTCGTACTTGGGGGTGTTGAGTACAACGGCATCGGCTCCGACGGTACGGTCAATTAGTCCTACGATCTTACCTTCGGGGTCGTGCTTGAGGTATTGATCGAGTGTGGTGACAATTAAGTCAGCACTGTCGTCTTCTAGACGCGCGGCTCGTGTCGCCTGGTCAAACTCGTTCTCGAATCGTAGCGATAGCCCTACTTGCTGAAGCTCTGCGTTAAACTCGGGCGAACGAAAGGTACTGTAACCGCTGAAGGTATCGCCTAAAATGACCAGCTCATTCGTTCTGACAGTCGAAAATGGCGGCTGCGAAAATACTGTGTCTTTTGACCGCCAAATACCTACAGATACCGCGATCGCACCCCAAATATAGACAATTGGTGGTGGGCCGCCTGTACGTTTCGACACCGAAGACTACCTCTAGTAATTTCCCTTAAGAACTCCCTTCAGCTTGTTGAGCATTACATCAGAACAATACGCAGAGTGTTTTGATGCTTGTATTAACGAACACCAGTCGGCCTCAAAATAATGACAGATGTCAGACTCAGAGCTGAGACTTTGGTTCATTGCAGCTATGAGAGACTTGCTCTGCTGTTGAGACTATTGTTGGACCGTAGAGGTCTTGTTGATGGTTGCTTTATCTGCTGAGGTTGCCGACTGGTCTAATCGAGGCTGATTTTCTAAATAGCGAGTCTCTACCAAATTCTTTACAGTTTCAAGCGATGCTCGAATAGATTTTGCATCCTGTTCGCTGTGGGATTTAGCGGTGGCTGATGGCGTTTTGTTGTCTGCTTTCGCTTGTTTGAGCAATAGAAAATTGCTTTTGTAAGTTTCTAGACTCTGTTGATCTTGCTGCAGCTTTGATAGATAGCCGCTGATTGAGTTTTCTAGTTGTTTGATTTGGGCTGCTAGCTTGATTAGCAGCTCCTCTAGCTGCGCTACATAGGCCGTAGTGGTGGCTATATCACCTTGATGTCCAGTTCTTTCTGCTCGTAAAACAGATTTTTTTGCCTGCTTTAGAATTGTTGCTTTGCGCAGATACGTCTGTTGTACCTGTTGCAGCTCGGTCTGTTGTTGTTCGATATGGGCTGCGAGCTGCTGTACGGATTCCTGCATGACCTTGAGGAAGGCTTCAGCCGATGCGATCGCATCCTCATCCAAACAGGTATCCTTCTCCAGATTTGGAACTTCTTCAGAGATTCCCCAGAGCCAGTTCCATACGGTCAGGGTTGCTTCGCCTCCGCGTTCCCCCATCAGCCAATAAACAGCCTCTTTCATCGGTTGCTAAGTGAAGTGCAGATGTGGTGGTTCGTGTAAAAAATGACTCAGCTAGCGCTGGGCCAGTCAAAAGCACCCTAGAAATTGGCTATGTGCAAATATCTTAGTCAATGGGAGCAGCGCTACGGGTATCACTTCAGCCAATTCACATACAATGCCTGCTCTTTATAAAGATATCGATATCTCTACTCAGACTCACTCAGATAACCTTTACGCCAGCCTCAGAAAGGTATCAACCTATCCTCAGGGACCTGCCGGATAGTAGTTAGTAATCGAAGCCGCACATCGCGTACACCGCCGCTGCTGCTGCTGACGATGGACGTAATTTGAACCTAGTGAGAACCAAGCTATGAAGAACCTACTTTCCACCGGTCTATCTGCTCTAATGCTAACGGTCGCCGTTGTACCTTTATCACAAGCTGTTAATGCCGACGCTTTGGCCGCTCAACCCAGCATTACGCGAACGGCGGCGGCTAAGACGCTGCTGACCTCTGGGCAGTTTGTCACCGTCGATCAATCCCATGCCACTACAGGGACTGCTCGGATTGTGGAGAAAAATGGGCAACGTATTCTTGAATTTGATGGGGCCTTTGATACCGCCCGTGGTCCCGCCGTTCAAGTTGTTCTCTACAAAGGTGACACGGTTCCAGTCAATCTAGATGAAGCTGACTACGTATCCATTGGCGATTTGAAAAGCTTTGAAGGCTCTCAGAGCTACGTATTGCCCGCTGATGTTGACTACAGCGAGTATGGTTCTGTTGCCATTTGGTGTGCAGAGTTCAACGTTACCTTTGGCTACGCTGATATCTAATGCACTGTTGTAATTGCTCTGTTCTAGTGCGGGGGCATCTTGCGTCAATGCCCCTCAAATCTTTGCTTACTCGAACTCGGGCAAATCTAGCTGCTTTTGCTTTTGCACTTCTACGGCAGGTGCCTGGGCAGGCATTAGTTCCTTCTGTCGTTCCTCTAGCTTCAGCGGTAGCTGTACCTTCTGCGGTTTCTGCGTCTTGACCTGCTTCACCTTCGGTAGGCTGCGCTCTAAATCATTGAGCGGTCGAGGAATGACCATGACCGCACTGAGTTCGCCAATGCGCTCAGCCTCATGCATCCCGGCCTCAACTGCAATGGCTACGTTAGAAAGTGAGCCACGAATCAAAATCGTACATAGCCCTTCACCAATGGTTTCATGGGAAATTAGTTCAACTTCCGCTGATTTGGTCATGGCGTCTGCTGCTCCCACCATGGCTGGAAATCCTTTTGTTTCCAGTAGGCCAATGGCACCACTGCTCATGTGAGTTTCCCCGACTCCGTCCAGCTCACTCATGCGGGGCAGAATGGGCAATACCTTTTCCATATCGGCCATAGGACGTGGAATCAGCGATGAAGAGACCAGCTGACCAAACTGTTTGGCCGTTTCGACGCCGGCATGAACGGCCATGCGCACGTCGGCAACACCGCCTCGAACGATGGCACTACACTGGCCACCCCCGGTTTTTTCGTAGCCCACCAGGTAAACATTTGACGATTTCATCATGGCATCGGCGACACCAATGATGGCTGGAAAACTCGTTGTCGACACCACGCCCAAAGCTGAATGCTGCACCCAGCTCATTAATGACCTGGCTTTATCGGTGGAACTAGCGAGCGCGGAAGAGTCTACTGGCATCGTGAGTCTCAAGGAGTATTAAATGAGTCCTCAGAGTTAAGGCCCATTCAACACTGTACGGTGAAAATCTGAATAAAGGCGTCTAAAAGCGATGTTACTTATTACTTTTGGGAGCTTATGGTTGATATCTGGTAAGTGAGAATAACTCTATTAAGAGAATTATCACTGCTTGTATAGATAGATCTTAATGTACCCCTCATTCTAAGAGACTTTCCTAGATCAGTGACTAGAATCTCCATTATTTAAGGGCTGTCTATGGGGAAAAAGCGCCGATAGTAGGTTGTTTAAATGATCACGACCATACACATGGTCAGGAGTTGAGATACTTGATGCGTTGGTCGACGGGGTGGCGGGGGGCTCAGATCCAATATCTGGCACATCAACTGCCTTGGGGGAAACTGACTGGGGTTGAACGGTTGGCGATGTTCTTGGGGGAATGGGGACCGAAGGCACAGGCCCGTCACTGGCTTCGACGTTATCTGAAAAATTAGAGGTTTGGAATGTTGAACCTGCCCCATTCTGAGCGGATGAATGGGGCTGCGGAGAGATGTTTGCCTGGACCAAAGAGCAGGATGGAATAATTGTGCTGGGTGCGATCGCAGGATTAATCAGCGTACTAGAGGGGCCCACACAAGCATCCTTGCCCACATAGCCCTGTCCTACAATCAGCACTCCTGTGCCCAAGCTGGCCCCAGCCTCAATATAAATACCGCCTTGCTTTGCCTGAATGACCACCCCTGCTCCAATACAGGCTCCCGGACCAACGCGAATTGACCCGTTAGGAGCAGCCCTAAACACGACGCCAGGAGCAATAGCTGCCGAGGCATCAACTACTACATCGCCGCCGCGATAATAATGGGTTTGACTCACAAAATTTAGAGGCGAGGGTTCCATCGCGGCGGCCTTAGAGGCTAGAAGAGACTGACAAAAAGAGACCTACGGACGCTGGATCGTTGTTTCTAGCACCCGGCGCTTAACTCGAGGATCCACACCGACCAAGCGGACATAGTGACCCGCATGCTCAGCCATTTGTGCCTTTAATTCAGACACCACTTCGGATGGACGATGACCGCCGATGGGATGCCCTGTCTGCCATGCACCACTTCTGTAGCGGCGCTTGTCAGCATATTCAGTACTGATACGATAGCCCTGGTTGAGCAGCTGAGAAACCTGCTGGACAATCTCAGGGCTCACCGAAACATCGCTGCCATTGGTATTGATTGAGTTTCGTTCGACCTGACGGCCATAGCCAGACTGAGACTGAGCCCTTTGATCAGAGGTATTCTCCCTAGACTGACCCGGTTTGTGAATGGTCACGGCCCGCCCACGCTGCTTAGCTCTTGGGTCAATGGCAAAAATACGAACATAGTCGTTGGGATGAGCCGATAAAACCTGACGCACTGCGGCAACGCCAGCAGATTCGCTAGAAGCCGATACGGCGGGTGCTGTCTGCCAAATGCCGCTGCGATAGCGCCGCTTGTCTGCAAATTCAATACCGATTTTCTGTCCTTGAGCCACAATCGAACGCACCTGCGGCACAAGCTCATCGCTAGTAGTCGAGACCCCACTGCCGTTTTGGCTAACGGCGGGTGCAGCCCCGTTGTTAGCAGATTGCAGTGCCACGGGCTTACCATCACCTCGCTGAATCGTGACGGGTGAGATCCGTCGCTTAGCTACCGGGTCAATACCAAACATGCGTACATATTCACCTGCATGTTCCGCTAGGCAACCCTGTAGCGCTTCCATGGCTTCAGACTCACGGGCCGCTTGAATAGGGCTGCATGTTTGCCAGACGCCGCTACGATAGCGACGACGATCGGCATGTTCGGTCCCGATTTTGTATCCCTGATGAATCCATGCCCGCACCTGACTCGCAATATCGCCAGATGCTACACCACCATTCCCGTTTGCTGCTGTAGATGCTTGAGAGGACGCAGCAACACCCGCAGCACCCTTGCTGACTTCAACCGGCTTGCCATCAGGACGCTGCACCGTGAGCATCCCCACACGGCGCTTGCCTACCGGGTCAATGCCGAATATACGCACATAGCTGCCCTGATGTTCTGCCAAACAGCGCTCTAGCGATGTCAGTACATCCCCCGCACGATTCGATTTCACTGTGGGGCAGCTCTGCCATACGCCGCTGCGATAGCGACGCTTATCGGCATATTCGGAGCCAACTCTGTAGCCCTGAGCTAAAAACTGACGAACCTGTTGAACAATTTCGGGTGCTAGTGCTTGCATAGTATCTATACCAACGTTATCGGTGGTGTATGGGGTGTGTGGGCTGCTCGCCGGGTGGCGGGCGGATTGAATAGGAACAGCATTAGCTGCACCATCAGGATATCTAGATGCTTGTGAAACGCTCCCCACCTGAGCGCTGCGGGCACGCTCGTGAATATGAGGCTCAACAATGTCTCGGACAAGGGCCAAGTCCGCTTCTGTGACTCGGGGCAGGGCATCTGCTTGAGCCTGGGTAGTAATAACAGCGCCAGATGGCACACATCGACCAGGGGGAATTTCCACATCCTGTACCAGGGCATGCAGCATCACAATTACGTCATCACCCAAACGCGCGTTAAAGATCGTTGATCTAAATCCAACGAAACTTCCCTCTCCTAAATAGGCAGGGCCATGAATTAACGCTTTGTGGGTAAGGGTGACGCTTGGCGATAGCCAAACGGCATAAGATTTACCGTTATCTCCCTGAACACAGCCGCTGCTAAGACCGTGTATGACAACACCGTCCTGTATATCGCAATGGCTGCTGATGTAAAAGGGTAAGCCCTCATCTGCCCGGATTGAGGTGCCAGGAGCATTGGATACTTCAGCTCCGACATAGACACTGCCAACGACCTGAGAAAAAGAATGGACGAAAGCAGTAGGGTCAATGACTGGCTTAGCCAGCGATTGAAATTGGGCAGGGGGCGCTGCCATGGCTTTCTTAACCATTGACCCCTATCCTCCCAAGAAATGTATTAATGAAAATCCTCACGTTTGTCGTAAAGCGAGCCAGAATCCAAGCTAACAGTGTCCACAATGGCAACAATTGCCGCGTCTACGGGCCTTTGCTCATAACCACTGTGCTGACGGGCAGCACTGCCGCGGGTAACCAGTACCCATTCACCGGGACCAGCACCCACAACATCGGCTGCTACTTCATAGTCAGGAAGTAAGTCGCCATTCTCACTTACGAATTGAATCAGCAAGAATTTGACGCCTGTTAAACTTGGCTCTTTGCAGGTACTAACAACCGTGCCACGAACCTTCCCTAGGCGCATGCCTTATCTACCGTAGGGACGAATACCACTAACACTCTCACGGAACTGTTCAACAGCTTCGGTGTAGCGGATGGGAAGTACAAACTCCAAGTTCTCGTGGGGACGAGCAATGATGTGGGTAGACAGGGTCTGACCACCGTTGACACGCTTCACGTTCTCAACACCAGCTGCAACCGATGCCTGAACTTCGGAGACATCGCCACGCACGATAACGGTCACACGACCACTACCAATTTTTTCGTAGCCCACTAGGGTTACACGGGCAGCCTTGACCATGGCGTCGGCTGCTTCCACTACCGCTGGGAAACCCAGGGTTTCAACCATTCCTACTGCGATTGCCATTGATTCTTACCTTGATATGCTGACTAATTGAACTGACCTGGCGAAACTTTAAAACTAGGTTCTAAACTGTTCGACTGCTTCGGTGTAGCGAATAGGCAGCACGAACTCCAGGTTCTCGTGGGGACGAGCAATGATGTGGGTAGATAGAACTTCGCCGCCGTTTACGCGCTTGGCAGACTCGATGCCAGCCGCAACTGACGCCTGAACTTCGGATACGTCGCCACGCACGATAACGGTCACACGACCACTACCAATTTTTTCGTAGCCCACTAGGGTTACACGGGCAGCCTTGACCATTGCGTCAGCAGCTTCTACAACCGCGGGAAAACCGCGTGTCTCAATCATTCCTACGGCAATCGGCATTGTCGCAAATCTCCTAGATAAAACACCTTTAGTTCAAGCATCTGTGTCCCGCCCCAACGAGTTAAGAATTCTTTCAGAATTGCTTCACACACCGAGACGTATCTTGCAAACCGTTAGTCTGCAATAACTCCATGACTACACTTCAGAATACGAGGGGGTTAGCAGTTTGACAATATAAGTCTCAATGATTGTTTCTAATGTTAAGCATTATCAATGCTGATAATTATTTGCTACGAATCGTAACTTAAGGTCTCTGTATGTTGAGGTGAAAAGCGTCTTATCTCTGGATGTCTGAGGATGCAAGAGACTTTTCTCTCTGGTAGAGAATAAAGGGGTTTCGTTTGGTGTGACTGCCTCGATGATAGGCATAGTTGAATCGTTGCTCAGGGGGAGAAAGGCGCTTATTGGGGGCGGTTCATAAGGTTCCATTAATAAATCCGAGCAATCTTAAGGGTAGCCATAGATATTTGTCTGGGATAAGGGCAGCGGTTAAATCTGATGTCTCTGATGATTTCTGAACCTTTTGCGTACTTATCTGCTGTGATCGCTCGGATGTGACCGGAGTGGGGGATGATCGAGGTAAATCTGCATCTGGAGTCAACAGATGTTTTGAGAGGGCGATGCTGGGGCGAGTTCCAGTATTCAGAGTGTTTACGACTTGCTGGTGGCGTATTGGGTGGCAATGGTGCAGTCTCTAATCGAGTTAAGTTGGCTGATTCCGATTTACGGGTTCCTGGGGGTGCTTTTTTCCTTGCCCTGGTCCACGGGAATGGTTCAGCGGAATGGGCCTAGGCCAGCTGTCTACATCAATATTCTGATGACGGTTCTGGCGTTTCTGCATGGCACGTTTGTGTTTATGGGGATTTGGAACGTCGGGGGTGTGGAGCTGCATTTTCAGTGGCTGCAGGTTGCCGATATGACCCTCAGCTTTGACCTGGATCTGTCGGTGTTAAACCTGGGAGCTATGGAGCTTTCGACAGGGCTGACATTGATGGCTCAGCTCTACGGTCTGGGCTATATGGAGAAGGATTGGGCTCTGGCTCGGTTCTTTTCGCTCTTAGGCTTTTTTGAAGGGGCCGTTAATGGTGTTTTGTTAAGCAGCTCTTTCTTTCTTGCTTATTTCCTGTTGGAGATGCTGACGCTGTCTACCTATCTTCTGGTGGGCTTTTGGTATGCTCAGCCCCTGGTGGTAACGGCAGCTAGAGACGCCTTTTTGACAAAGCGTGTGGGTGACATTTTGTTGCTGATGGGGGTGTTAGCCCTGGCAGGCTGGGCGGGCGATCTGCACTACAACGAGCTTTACGAGTGGGTGAAGGAGGCCGATCTGAGTCCGCTAGCAGCGACGCTGCTGGGGTTGGCTTTGATTGCCGGTCCTACGGGGAAATGTGCTCAGTTTCCCCTACATCTCTGGTTGGATGAGGCGATGGAAGGGCCCAGTCCAGCGTCTATCTTACGGAATTCGGTGGTGGTTACCTGCGGTGCCTATGTGCTGATTAAGCTGCAGCCCATTGTGGTTCTATCTCCGGTAGCGCTGAGCGTGCTGATTGGTATTGGCGCGACTACTGCGATTGGGGCCTCTTTGGTTGCGATCGCACAAATTGATCTCAAGCGGGCCCTCTCTTACTCCACCAGTGCCTACATTGGCCTCGTCTTCATCGCGGTTGGGGCCGAGTGGCCGGGGGTGGCCATCGGTTTATTGTTCACCCACGCGGTTGCTAAGGCGCTGCTGTTTATGAGCGCCGGGGCGATTATCAATAACACCAGCTGTCAAAACATTACCGAGCTGGGGGGAGTCTGGTCCCGGATGCCAGCAACGACCATCGCCTTTGTGGTGGGCAGTGCCGGTATGGTGGGCGTTTTGCCCCTGGGAGGATTTTGGGCATTACAGCTAGGCGTAGACTTTTTAAGACGGGAGCAGCCTCTTTTAGCAGCGGTCTTTCTGCTGGTAAACGCGCTGACCGTGTTCAATCTAGTGCGAGTGTTTCGTTTGGTTTTCCTAGGAGACATTACCCCAAAGACGCGTCGCAGCCCCTCGGTCAACTGGCTAATGGCCACCCCCATGATTACGTTGAGCATTTTTGTCGTGATGTTGCCCTTTGTGCTGATGCGGATGTCGTTGCTACCACCGCTGCGCTATTGGCACTTGCCTGTATTTAGCGCCCTAATCCTATCGGGATTGCTGGGACTGCTTGTCGGCGGGATAGCGCCATTGAGCCGGTCTCTAGCCCGTTCCACCCAGCGATCGCTGAGGTTAATGCAAGATCTCTTGGCTAACGACTTTTATACGGAGAAGCTATATCGGGTCACCGTTGTGTTTCTAGTCTCTCAGTTTTCAAAAATTGTTAGCTGGTTTGATCGCTACATCGTTGACGGAGCGGTCAACTTGGTAGGGATGGTCTCGCTCATGAGTGGAGAAGGGCTGAAATATAGTATTTCTGGTCAGTCTCAGGGCTATATCTTCACAATCATTCTGGGGGTAAGTGTTCTGGGCTTTTTAATGACGTGGGCAATGTGGTGAGGAGAGACAGATGCTAAGTGCGTTGTTATTAATTCCCCTGGCAGGAGCACTGATGCTGGTGTGTTGGCCAGCAAAAATAACGAGCGAACAGGCCAGAAAGTTCAGTATTGCCTGTTTGGTAATTAATCTATTGGTTAGTCTGTACCTGCTGAGCCAGTTTGATCTGGCTGTTACCGGGCTGCAGTTCCAAGAATCGATTCCTTGGCTAGAAGATTTAGGGCTGGGCTACGAGCTTGGGATTGATGGGCTATCGCTACCGCTGCTCATTATCAATAGCTTGCTGTCCCTGGTGTCGGTCTATGCCAGTGATGCCGACATCCGTCGCCCCAGACTGTACTATTTCCTGCTGCTGACTATTACGTTTGCGGTGGCGGGTGCCTTTGTCTCTCAAAACCTGCTGCTCTTCTTTATCTTTTATGAGCTAGAGCTGATTCCTCTCTATCTGCTAATTGCAATTTGGGGCGGACCGCAGCGAGGCTATGCCGCCACCAAGTTTTTGATCTACACCGCCATCTCCGGCATCTTGATTCTGGCATCATTTTTAGGGCTGGTTTGGCTGAGCGGCTCGCCTAGCTTCGACTATAGTCCTACCATGGCCCATGGCTTGCCCTGGATTCAGCAGTCAGTTTTGCTGGCGGCGCTGCTGATTGGATTTGGGATCAAGATTCCTTTGTTTCCGTTACATACCTGGCTACCCGATGCTCACGTGCAGGCCTCAACCCCTGTTTCTGTGCTGCTGGCAGGTGTTTTACTCAAGCTAGGAACTTACGGGCTTTTCCGGTTTGGCGTGTGTACCTTTTCAGAGGTGTGGGTAGACTTGGCCCCCTATTTAGCCTGGTGGGCTGTAGCCAGCGTGCTATACGGCTCTCTTGCCGCCATTGCCCAAACAGACATGAAAAAAATGGTGGCCTACAGCTCTGTCGGCCACATGGGCTATGTCCTGCTAGCGGCGTCGGCCTCTAATCCTTTGAGTTTTGTGGGTACCGTTTTTCAAATGGTTAGCCATGGGTTTATCTCCGCCCTGCTGTTTTTAGTGGTGGGGGTGGTTTATAAAAAAACGGGAACTCGCGACCTGACCGTGCTCAGCGGTTTGCTGAATCCAGAGCGGGGGCTTCCCTTGATGGGCAGCGTCATGGTGCTAGCGGTGATGGCCAGTGCGGGTATCCCAGGCATGGTGGGCTTTATCTCTGAATTTATCGTTTACCGAGGCAGCTTTGTCAGCTTTGCCCCGCAAACCCTGCTGTGTTTACTCGGTTCAGGTCTGACGGCGGTGTACTTTCTGCTGTTGGTCAATCGGGCGTTCTTTGGTCGGCTGACTGTCACGGACAAACAGGCGACGGCTCAAGATGTGGTGCTCCCAGTGGTGACCTGGCAAGACCGCATCCCGGCGCTGGCGCTGGTGGGTTTATTGTTTGTTTTTGGTCTGAGCCCTAGCTGGATGACTCGCTGGATTGAGCCGACGACGACGGCTATGTATGAGGCGATGCCCATCAAGCTAGAGCTGTCATCGGCACATCTGGCCACGCCGCTGGTGAATACTTCCATTGATTTAGCGATTTGCTCTGACGGGGACTGTGCTTTATGACCCAAACGATGTCTGCTCAATTGAACAATATTCATCCTTTTGCCCAATACGCTGACCGGTTGCTGGCTGGTAAAACGCTGCTGCCAGATACTCCTGATAATGTGTTGGAGGTGATGGGAGCCCTCGATAGCTACGGCATTGTGTTGGATCGCTATTCCAAGAACCTGATTCATATTGCCGATCATCAGTTTCTAGTACTGTTTCCGGTTTTTAAGTACTTCGACGGCACGATTAACCCAGCTAAGATGTGGCAGCATTTTTGCCATGATCGGATTAACTATGAGTATGCCGAGTACACTATGAAGGCCATGATGTGGCACGGCGGCGGTGGCTTGGATGCATATTTAGACACGGATGAATTTAGGCAGAACTGTGAGCGTGCGATCGCAGCCAAAATCAAATTTAACCCTGTACTGCAGCTCTTCCATCGCACGTTTCCCGAATTTTTGATCGAACAGATCCGCCAGCTTTCCTATTACAGCGGTTTGGGACAATTCTGGCGGGTGATGAGTGATATCTTTACTTCCCTAGCAGACCGCTATCGCCGTGGGGAAATCAAGCATATTCCCCAAATTGTCGACCATATCAAAAATGGTTTGGTGGCCGATGCGGCTCGCCCCATTACCTACGGTGTTGAGATTGGCGGTAAAACCTACGATATTTTACCGGCCTCGGCGGGACTAACGTTTTTGCCAGACACGGCTATTCCCTATGTAGAGTCGATTTTCTTTCGTGGCACTCCTTTTTTAGGTACCGTCTCTTACAACGCTCAGGCCCAGCAAATTTCCCCTGATAAGAGCCGATTTACCTATGGGGCTCTATACGCTGACCCTATGCCCATTGGCGGCAGCGGTATTCCACCCACGCTGCTGATGCAGGACATGTTTCGCCATTTGCCAGACTATCTTGAGACCTACTACCTCGATAGCGTGCGCGGTCTAGGGGATGTGCGGGTGAAAATTTGTGCCAGTTTCCAACGGTCGATGTTTTGTGTCACCAATGCGGCCTTGCTGGGTTTGCTGCCCAAAGGAGCCGATGCCACAGCTCCCGAAGACATTGCTGCTAACCGTGAGTTTTTGCTGGGCTGGATGGACCGGCTGGCCTCGTCTCAGCTAGAGCAAGTACAGATCTAAGCTGACATACGGCCGATAAAATCAGCAGCGGATTTGGCAGCCCCAGTCGATCGCTACCTGGCTTCTTGAGAGTTTATTAGCGCTGACCCAATTCGTGGCAATCAGCGTTAGGCTCAGTCTATGTAACCCTTGCTAGATCTATGTCCTTAACGGCGCCGCCTCAGTCGCCTGTCGCGTCTAAACAGTCATTTCCCGAATCGCCATCTGCTGTGACTGTGCTCAATGTCGATGGCATGATGTGTGCTGGCTGTGTGCGCACGGTGGAAGCACAGCTGCTGCAGTGCGACGGTGTGGCCACGGCAACTGCCAATTTAGTCACCAAAGCGGCGGCAGTTCAGTATGAGACCCATTTGGCTGAGCCGGAGCAGTTTGCCGCTGTACTGACTGAAGCTGGATTTCCCAGCCAGGTCCGTCAGGGCGAAGCAACCTGGGCTGAGCAACAGACCGCCGAGCAACAGGGACAGGGGGGGCGAGCTGCGATCGCGCTTATCCTATTAGCCTTTTCCATTTTGGGTCACCTGCAGCATATCGATGCCGGGACTCGCTTTGATATTCCCATTGTCAGCACCCTGGGCTTTCACTTTGCCCTAGCGACGCTTACCCTGCTGGGACCGGCCCGTGGGATCTTGCTAGACGGCTGGTTAGGCATCCGTCGGAGCCAGCCCAACATGAACACGCTGGTGAGTATTGGCGCGTTGAGTGCCTACACCGCCAGCGTAGTGGCCCTACTAATGCCGCAGCTAGGATGGGAATGCTTTTTTGATGAACCGGTAATGCTGCTGAGCTTTATTTTGCTGGGACGTACCCTGGAAGAACGGGCGCGCTTTCGGGCAACTAAAGCGCTGCGCGGGCTGATTGACCTACAGCCTAGCGAGGCTCGACTGCTGACAGAGCACACAACCACCTCGGCGATCAACGTCCCAGTGACTCAGGTGCAGGTGGGTGACTGGGTGCAGGTATTACCCGGTGACAAAATTCCCATGGATGGTCAAATCGAGCAGGGCAAAACGACGGTCAATGAATCAATGGTGACCGGAGAGTCGCTGCCTATTCCCAAGCAGGTCGGCGATCGGGTGATGGGGGGAACCCTCAATCAGTCGGGAGCAATCACTATCAGCGTCAGTCGTACGGGGGCCGATAGCACATTGGCTCAAATGATTGGCCTAGTGGAGTCTGCTCAGATCCGCAAAGCACTGATTCAAAGTCTAGCTGATACCCTCTCAGGGTATTTTACCTACGGGATTTTGACCCTGGCGCTGCTGACGTTTCTTTTCTGGTATGGCGCAGGGGTGGCGATTTGGCCCGAGGCGGCTCAGACGGCGCTTAATCCCCACCATATGCATCATGGCCAGCAGATGCTGGCTACCTCCAAGCTGCTGGTTAGTTTAAAGCTTGCGATCGCAGTCGTCGTCATTGCTTGTCCCTGTGCTCTCGGTTTAGCCACCCCCATGGCGATTTTAGTGGGGTCAGGAATTGGTGCCCAGCGAGGACTGCTGGTGCGGGGGGGAGACGTGCTCGAAACCGCTCATCGCCTAGACACGGTCATATTTGACAAAACCGGTACCCTTACTACCGGGGAACCCTGGGTGACCGACTGTATCAGCTATGACCCTAAGCTAACCAGTGACGAGATCGTTCGTTTGGTGGCTAGCGTTGAGCAAGGAACACGTCATCCCCTCGCGGCAGCTGTTCTGGCGACGGCGGTACGACAGCAGCTATCCCTAAAGGAGGTCGCTGACAGTGTGACAGCTCCTGGTTTAGGGGTGATGGCGACGCTACAAGACAGCGTCATTCATGTGGGTAATCAAGCCTGGTTAGCGCAAAATCAGATTCCGACCGATAGGGCTGCTGACGGTGTCAAATCCCTGAGCAGCCAGGGCAAAACTCTGATCTATATGGCCGTAGACTCTCAGCTAGCGGGGCTGATTGCCGTGACTGACCAACCGCGTGATGAAGCACTGGCAGTCATTAAACAGCTCAAAGCTAAGAATTTAAAGGTGCAGCTGCTAAGCGGTGACCAGTCTGCCGTGGTGCATCAGCTAGCTGCGGACCTAGGTATCGACGTTGCCATCGGAGAAATGACTCCTGCGGACAAAGTAAACGCTATTGAAAAACTTCAGCAGACCGATCACTGTGTTGGCTTTGTCGGTGATGGTATTAATGATGCGCCAGCCCTTGCTCAGGCCAATATTGGCATCGCCATGCATTCAGGTACCGATGTGGCGATGGAAACGGCAGATATTGTCCTAATGCGGGACGATCTGTCCGATGTCCTATCTGCTCTAGAGCTAAGTCGCAGTACCTTTAACAAAATACGTCAGAATCTGGTCTGGGCCTTTGGCTATAACCTGGTTACCATTCCGCTGGCAGCAGGAGTACTTCTACCTCAGTTTGGGGTTGCCCTTAGCCCCGGATTGGCAGGCGGATTAATGGCGTTTAGTTCGATTGGTGTGGTACTTAATTCGCTACTGCTACGCTGGCAGCTCAGGGAAAAATCCTAATGTTTGTACCATGACGACATCTCCCAATACTTATGCTCACAGTTATAGTGTGGGCGGCACGCTGGTATAGTGTGGGCGGCACGCTGGCTATAGCAGGCAAACATGGTTGGCGGCTCTACCAAAAATCCGTTACCCGATATCCTAGCTCCCCTAGCATCTGACGTAGCATTGGCATGCTTAACCCAATCACATTTGTATGACAGCCCTCTAGCTTTTCAATAAAAAAGCTGCCCTTGCCATCGATAGTAAACGCTCCGGCACAGTTCATGGGTTCGCCGGTGGCAACGTAGTCTTCAATTTCGCGATCGCTAACCCAGCCAAAATGTACCCGCGTTACCTGAGCGCGAGTCAGCGTTTTGTTTGCCTGGGGTGATATCAGCGTATGGCCTGTAAACAGTTCACCCACCTTTCCCCGCATCTGCCACCAGCGTTTAATAGCTGCTTCGGACGTTTCTGGTTTGCCATAAATCACCCCGTCAAAAGCGAGCACGGAATCACATCCCAGCACCACTGCATTGGGAAATAAGGGCGCAACGGCCTCAGCTTTTCCCAGAGATAGGGCCTTTACTAACGCTCCTGGATCGCTCAAAGTAATTTGATCTTCGTCAAATTTGCTTGGCGACACAAATGGCTGGACACCTGCATTAAGTAAAAGCTGACGTCGAGCTGGAGAAGCCGAGGCCAGGACAAACTGGGGGGCAGCGGACATTGTATTCTAATCGACCGACCTAATAAACCGAGAATGATGCCACCGACTGAGTCAGCGAATTCTTGAGTCGCTTCCAGCGAGATTCAGGAACCGACGCATTAAAGGTAAAGAGCTGCCCACGACGAACAATAGCGCTAGCCAGGTTATGACGTTGCCCGGTGGGGGTTGTGGTCAGATATTCAAGAATGTAATAGGTCTTACCTTCGCCCGTTTCCACATTTTGGGCACTGACCAACTCTACTTCGCGATCGCTACCCGCCATTTCCGTAATGCTTTTCGATAGCTTATAGCCAACTTCTGTAGGGCCGCCCAGCTCTGCTAGCGTTTTGCCCTCTGCCACTGGGCTGACTACCACGCTGACATTTTCAGTAGCATTGATAATGTCATGAAAGACCACGTCCGGTCCTTCCGATACATTGACCTCAATCCAGCCTGTGGGATAGCTAAACTGATAGCCCTGATAGCTATTTACATAGTCCAATAGGCTCACAGGAGCTGAGCCGCTGCAGGCCTGTAGGCCAAACATTGTGGCAAACACGATCATCAGAGCGGCTAGTCGCTTTAGCATTGGGAGTACCCGTGAGTGAGATAAATATATAAATCCTATTGTTGCATTTTGTGGAAGGTCTGTATCACCTGGCCATAGCAAAGCCCCAAATTAGGCCATCTGAATCCCTCAGGTGCGAATCGGCTGCCATAGATACAAGCCATAGTCGCTCAGCTATCGTCTTGTTGGGCTGAATCGATAGATGTTTGTTGCTTGTATTGCTCTTCTATCGACTGGCGGACCTCTTGTTGTAATCGTTCGAGAGCAGAGTCTGTTTTCGCATTAGCAACGATCGTTTGCATCAATGTTTTGATACCTTGTGGTCCCCAAGAACAGCCTTGCTCTAAATACACACGGGCGGCTTGTCCCACCGCATAGGTGCCATAGCCGGCTGCGGCCGCCTGGGCTCCCATCGCTCCAGCATAGGCCGTCAGCCCCGAGGCTCCATCCACCAAACTCCACAGAGCGGCTCCGCTTTTGCCAATGCCCAGCAGTAAGCCACTGCCGAGTTCACTCAGCAATAGCGTTCCAGAGCTACGGACAATCGCCTGCCAGAGCTTACTCGCTTCAAAGTTAGTCATGGGAAAACCATAAAGCTTGGCGAGGTTACGGATCATCACGAGGTCAGAGGTGACTCCCCCTAGCAGATCCAGTACGGCCACGGGGTTCAAGGCCACAGCTGCTGACTTATATTTCGCAAACTTTAGAATAATGTCGTCGGCTGCCGCCTGATTGAGTTTTGCCGTGGCCTGGGCCAGATTTGTATCTACTTGGTTAGCCTGATGCAGGACATTAAGGGCAACCAGCGTCGGGCCTTCTGTCTGTACCAGGTTAATCAGGGCAGATTTAAGCGGGGTAATTTCAGGAGATGACGTTTCCCATTCTTCGCTGACTCGACCGTCGGGCCATTCGATTCGCACCTGCACCGGGGCGGGGGCGGCGGCAACTAGAATAACGTCGTCCACAATGGGTGTGTTCGAGAGCTGCTCGTTTGGTTTAACCGAGGCTGCTTCGGTGTGATGGCTATCCTTAAGCTGTTGGTGAAGCCGCTGCAGATTATCGTAAACGGCCTGACGGTCGGTTTCTGGATACAGGTCTGTTTTGTTAAAAACAAGCAGGAGTGGTTTACGGGTTTGGTATAGCGTTTGCAGCGCTCTGTATTCAGTATTGGTAATATCCCCTGCGACTACAAACAAAATCAGGTCGGCCTGCTGAGCCACATCTTGGGCCACCTGACCCCGTTCAGCCCCTTCGATTTCGTCTAGACCAGGAGTGTCAATCAGCTCAATTTTGAGAGCGGTCCCCTCTAGTTGCCCAGTCGGTGTCCAATAGATGGAACGGGGCCATTGGGTTACCCCGTTGAGCGGTCCCGTTTCTAGAATTTTTTCGCCCACTAAGGCATTAAGCACGGCAGATTTGCCGCGGCTCACCAGACCAAAAACGGCAACCCGCAGCAGTGTACTGTCGAGCTTGTTTAGCAGGGTTGTAAGCTGGTCAATTCCTGCCTTGACGGCAGCCTGACGCTTCAGTTCATCGGCGTCTGAGCGAGTCAGCTCCAGCTGTGGAATATAGCGATCGATGGTTTGTCGTAGACTTTCACGGGCCTGCTCGGCTAGTGAATAAGCAGCGTTCGGCGAGGCTGTATTCAAGCCAGATTCGCTAGCGGTTTGGCTCAAGGTCCGGTCTATCATGGCCTGAGTTAGCTGGCGGCAGCCGTAGGCAAATGGGGGAGGGCCTGGGTGACAAAATCCTTGAGTGCTAAACTCTGACGAGATTTCTGGAATAGGGACTGTAACCGAACGCCCAAACCTTTGAAGTCAGGCTCGTTGGGTTCTAGCAAGCTCTGTTCCTCGAAGTAGTCGACCAGGGTAAGACCGGCTAGGCGAGTGAGATAGGCAGCGCTGATGCCCTGGAGGGCTCCTCCGGCTAGATAGGTAGTGACATGACCTTTTAGCACGCTGCCTAGAGCCTGGCTGGCGAGTTCAACTAAACCTAACTTAACTGTGAGTTCAGCAATGGTCCCAGCAGCAGCTTTGGCCTGATCCATTGAAAACTTTTGACCGTAGATAGCTCCAAGGTCTAGGACGAGCTGACCGTTGATAGCCGCAGTCGCCAACAGATCAACGGTCGCGATTGGATTGGCAAAGGCGGTACCCGCTGCAATCCACTGCATTTGCTCGATGACCGGTATTGCTTTTTGACGTCGGTACTCATTGAGTGTTTGGGTAATGCGCCATTGTAAAGCTTGGGTCTGTCGCAGCGTGGTAGCCATCACGAGAGGAGCCGGTTCAGCGATAAAGCTATTTAGCTGCTGGGTTAGCTCGGCTATCTGAGCCTCAGGCTGTTCAAAAGATTCGCTAATTTCACCAGACTCTAGATGGCGACGTACTTTGATGGGATTGGGGTTAGCTGAGATCGCAACCACATCTACTCCACGCGCCGTCAGCTTACTTCGAATACTATCTAGCACAACGGCCCTATCCATAGGGGTGTAGCGGTCCTGCTTATTAAGTACGACCAATGTCTGATAGCCCTCGGCTATCAGCGTTTCTAGACGATTGAGTTCAGAGGCGGTCATGTCCCCGCTCACCAGCAGCAGCACTAGGTCAGCTTCACCCATATCGGTGGGCTGTTCGGTCACCGTAACTGAGCTAGAGCTTTCCTGCAAGCAGTTTAGCAGAGCAGTTTTACCCGTTGCCTGACTGCCTGTAATAGCGATATTAAGACTGGTGCGCTCAAGGCTGTCCAGCAGCCGTTCGCGCTCGGTGCGGTAGATATCTGCCTGGGTAGCAGCGGCGCTATCTTCGCTCAGCAGCAGGTCGATCAGCTTGTCAGTACGCTCCAATGCCTGGTCGATAGCGTTGCGCTCAACCGTGATTTGCTGCGGTGCTGTGGGTACTACAATGCTCTGGCGCTGCTGCCACCACCAGAGACCAGAGCCCAGTGCGATCGCACCAAGAATAAGCGATCCGTCCATAGGCATGTGATGTACAACATCTAGCAGCCAGAGGCTGGCGCTTAACCCTAGCCCGCCAATTAGAATAGGACGCTTGACCGCAATATCCATAGTCCCAGTACCCAAGAGTTTGTTCTACTACATTCATTTTATAGAGCGAAGCCAGGGGCACCAGGTGGAAAACCCAACAGAATTAACACAAGCCTCAAAATCAGTCGGCCAACTCTGCTGCGCCAGACGAGCCTGATGGTTTGAAGAACGCCATCAGTGCCCCGTAGGTTTCCTCGGATGCTTCTTCCGGTAGAAAATGACCGCAGGGCAGGGCGTTACCCTCAACGCTGGTGGCATATTGCTGCCAGACGCTAACCACGTCGTAGTGTTTCTCCATAGCTCCGTAGCCACCCCAGAGTACCAAGAGCGGACATTGAATCTTATGGCCTAAGTCAGTTTCATCATGGACCAAGTCAATAGTGGCCGCGGCTCGATAGTCTTCGCAGGTGCTATGAAGGGTCTTAGGACGGCGAAAACAGCGCAGATATTCAGCCATAGCCTCAGGGGTAAATGCACTGGCATTAGCGCTCCAGCGGTTTAACTTGGTTGTGAGATAAAAATCTGGATCGTGACCAATTAGCCGCTCAGGTAGGTCAGGCTGAATCAAGAAAAACCAATGCTCATAGATGCTGGCCATGGACTGATCAATGGTTTGAAAAATATGACGAGTAGGAACAATATCTAACATGGCGGCGCGAGTAACCCGAGCGGGATGATCAAGCAATAAACGATGCAAAACGCGTCCGCCTCGGTCATGTCCTACGGCCATAAAGGTGTCAAATCCCAAGGCTGTCATCATTTCGATTTGATCTTGCGCCACGGTGCGTTTGGCATAGGCGGTATGCTCAGCATCTGTCGGCGGATGACCACTGTCCCCATAGCCGCGCAGATCGCTACAAACTACCGTAAAGTGCTGAGCCAGCCGAGGCGCAATTAGGTGCCACATAACGTGGGTTTGGGGATACCCGTGGAGTAGCAGCAAGGGAGGCCCGCTGCCGCCAACCAAAGTATGAATGTAGGTTTCTGTCGTTTGAATAGTGTGGCTTTGAAAGTTAGAAAACATAAAAATACAGCAGCGGCTTCTGGTCACTGGAGTCAGTGGCAGCTACGTGGGGCAAACTGACTAGATTAGGGATTAACTATAAAAGAGAAATCGAACAGGAGTGCTATAAATCAAGTACAGGCGTTTTTGTAGTGCTATGACCGATTCTGTCCTGAGACAAAGCCACTTTCTGGGATACCTGATGCTCGATTATGACACCACTGATGAGCTGGGCGTGGTGGAGAGTCTGCTTGTGGATATTTCCCAAGGACAGGTGGTGGGTCTAGTTTGCCAGGGACCGATCTGGCAGCGACAGCGACCGATATACAGCTGGCAGCAGATTACTAGCATTGGTACCGATAGCATTGTGCTCCACGGGCAAGGTGCCCAAATTCCCTCTACGGCAGCCCAGCCAATGCTCGGGTTAGAAGTCTGGACAGATACAGGCAACTGTGTGGGACACATTGTGGACTATCGGTTCCGACGTCAGGGGGCGGTAGTCCAATATCTATTTGCTCAAACAGACCAGTCAGGTCTGTATGGGATTCCCCCCGATGCTATTATCAGTGCCGGACGCAAGCGCATGATGGTAGCGGCTCAGGCGGTAGAACAAGCCGACTACTTCGCGGATGAGACTATTCCCGGCCCTGCTACCGACTGGCAAGCTACCGCTCAAACGACGGCACAGTCTCTGGCAGAACAGGTACAGCAGCGGGCTCAAGGACTCTCAGAGTATGCTCAAGAGCGTTTGCTATCTGACGATCTCAATGAACAGCTGCAGTCTACGACCCGGCAGCTTCAGGACCGAACCCAAGGGCTGCGATCTCAGCTCAATCAAAAGATGTCTCAGGCTAAAAAACGCCTGGGTCCTATCAATAGAGCCCTAGAAGATACGGTGGAAAATACCCTTGATAAATTTAGTCAGCAAACTGCGCCTCCCGCCATTGACTTAGACTCATTTGAGGTCTGGGAGGACGACGATTAACGACCGGCCTACGATGCCTGGGTTGCTCGTTGCTGATGGAGAGTCATGACAATATCGATGTCTTGCAACGCGCCCGAACGATCGCCGCGGTCAAACCGAATAAGACTGCGGTTGATATACGCATCTGGAAACTGGGGCTGCAGTTCTAACGCTCGATTAACATCTGCCAAGGCTCCGTCAAGATCATTGAGACGAAACCGCAGTACGCTGCGCTCATTGAGGGTGTGAGCCTCATCTGGCTGGAGTTTTAGCGCCTGATTAAAGTCTGTCAGGGCTTGCTCATAGCTGCGTAAGTCCATATGGATTCGACCGCGCTGAGCGTAAGCGCTGGCAAGATTTTTGTTGAGGGTCAGGGCTTGATCAATATCTTCGAGGGCTTCATTCAGGTCACCTAAATGATGTCGGATGCTGCTGCGATGACTAAAGGCATTAGCGTAGTTTGGACTGAGTCTGATGGCTTCACTAAAGTCATCAGCGGCCATTTCATATCGATGATCATACAGATGTACTAATCCTCGATTGTAATAAGCAAAGGCATGCTCGGGGGAAAGACGCAGGGCCTCACTGTAGTCATTTAGCGCCCCCTCGATATCCCCTAAGGCAGCGCGAGTGTTACCTCGGTTAATAAGCACGGCAAACTTACCAGATGCGGGGCAGTCTTGGATGCGATCGCGCAGCTGTGTCACGGTTTGGGGATATCCTTTGGGCAATGCTGGATTTAGATTTAATGCGGTGCAGTAATCTGCCATGGCTTCAGCATATTGACCCAGCTCAGCCCGTAGCCGTGCGCGATTGTTGTAAGCATCGGCGAACTTCTCATCAAGAGCGATCGCTTGATTCAAAGCTTTTAGCGATTGCTCATACTTTCCCAAACAAAAAGATGCCAATCCATAGTGATTGTAGGCTTCAGCACAGGCTGGTTTGAGGGCTATGACCTGATACAGATCATCAATAGCCGCTTGAAAATTGCCGCAGCGTAGCCATGCACATCCGCGCCAGAGATAGGCGTGGGGAAAGTACGGTTGGAGCTTGAGTGCATAGTCAAAATCTCGTACGGCTCCTGAGTAGTCGGCTATGTCTAACCGTAGGAGACCTCGATTGCAGTAGCCTCGGGTTGACAGTGGCGCAAGCTGAATACCTCGCTCAAAGTCTTCTAGGGCAGCATCTTGATGCCCCAATCGACGATGGGTATTGCCTCGATTAAGATAAGCAGACGTATAGCTTGGGTTGAGGTGGATAGCCCAGCTAAAATCTTCGATTGCTAGACCGTAGTCATGGGAGCTGTAGTGGGCACAGCCTCGGTTGTAGTAAGCCTTGGCATAATTGGGCAGATACTTGATGACTGTATTGAATAGTGCGATCGCGCCCACGCAGTTTCCCTGCCTGGCTAGATCAACTCCCTGGTTCAATAAGTCTTTCGCAGTCATCTTGTTCCATATTCATCTCTTGTGATGCTACTGATGTGGCTACTCAGCCATGATGATATTACCGAATAGATGATCAGCAAATTACAGACTAAATATAGTTCAGTGATTTAAACATAAAGTCTTTAAAGCGAAATGGTTGCCTCATTAAATCTTTAATGCTTTCTATACGTGCTAATTCGATATGGAAAAATGGAAACTCTTTATCTAATAGCTGAGTCAGTCAATTTCTCACTTAATTTTTTATTTATATCTGTAGGATTCAGTGCAATCCTCGGTTTTAGAAAGCATCTGATAGGTTATCTTTTCCAAGCAGTGCCGCAATAAACAATCGTATATTTAACTAGCAACCTGCTCTCAAGATTAAGAAAATATTCTTAGCCTTTGTACTAGCTTGACGAATATAAAAAAACGTTATTGATCTGATAGCGTTTTCCCTGTTGGCTAAGACTCGCTGGTGGATATAGAAATACGCTTGAAACTGGGCACACTGTATAAGGAGTAGCAATGCCATCTGCTCAAGATTTCTCTAGCTATGTCCTCAAGATTGCTCTACCCCATTGATGGTTACAGATGAACAAGCTTCCAGAAAATCCATAGACTAGATGATATGCAAAAGTGTCTAGTTTTTAGAATGCCATAGTAGCAGCTTCAAAGTAATCTGATATTGTTTGAGCTTTCAATGAAATAGGTAAGGCTTTCTGAGTATCCTGATCCTCTAACACTATGATTGAAGCTGTATACATAACTTCTAAAAAATACTGTGTCTAGTAGAGGAACTCATACGTTTTTTGAGTCATAAACGCAAATGTCGTCTTGAGTCAGGTCGTAGCGTTCTCTAGAAATATATGAGCCCAGTAGGGCGGGTTAGTCAAATCTTTAAAGCACATGATGCTTTACATGTGCTACGAACAAAGTCAATTAACTTTATCTTGTTTTATATGGATGATGCCAGCGTATAAATACGGCCATCTTGACTAATGTATGCGTCATAAAAAATTGATAAGTACTTGCTAAAACCTATGAATCAGCTTGGTTTTGTTGTTATTGGGAGAAATGAAGGAGACAGACTTGTTCGTTGTCTCCAATCGCTAAGAGCTGAATGTTCTGAGACAGTTCCTATTGTATATGTTGATTCAGGATCTACGGATGGAAGCATTGAGTTTGCAAAATCTATTGGAGCTGACGTTGTTTCCTTAGATCTTTCCAAGCCGTTTACGATGGCAAGAGGTCGTAACTCTGGTCTGAGATATTTGCATCAGAAGTACCCAGGCATTCAGTATATTCAATTTCTAGATGGTGACTGTGAGCTGATTTCAGGTTGGATAGACCAGGCATTAGAAACGATTGAAAGAGATGAGTCTTTGGCGATTGTGTGCGGTCGCAGACGAGAACGTTTTCCTGAAAAAACGGTCTACAATCTGATGGCAGAGATTGAATGGAATACGCCTGTAGGTGATGCTAAAGTCTGTGGAGGCGATGCACTGATTCGTATAGCGGCGATTTTAGAAGTCGATGGATACAATCCTTCTATGATCTGTGGGGAAGAACCAGAGATGTGTATCCGTCTACGTCAGCGCGGTTGGAAAATTCAAAGAGTTGCAGCTGATATGACGAGACATGATCTTGCCATGTATCGTTTTGACCAGTGGTGGAAGCGAATGACTCGAGCTGGATGGGCAGTCGCTGAAGGGTTCGCCATGCATGGAAAGACCGAAGAATGCTACATGGCAAGAGAATATCGAAGTGGTTGGTTGTGGGGAGCTTTAATTCCTATCATTGCTATTGTTACGGCATGGCCATCTTACGGTCTTAGTCTTCTTCTATTATTGGCTTATCCTTATTTAGGGTATCGCATTTATCGTTATCGTCTCGATTATGGAGATGGGAAAAGAGAATCACGCATATATGCATTTTTCTGCACTTTGTCTAAATTTCCTCAGCTAGTTGGTCAGATAAAATATTTGTGGGTGACTCAACTACGTAAGCAGCCAGCAAAGCTTATTGAGTACAAGACGTCGTCTTAAAGTGCAGGCAAAGAGTTTAGATTAGTGCTTGCGTTGCCTGGTGAATTTATCAACCAGCACAACAAATTTACTGTGAAAGCTCAAGAGCAACATTTTAATTGGGCGAAAACCCTATTATTTTTGAGTATATCTTTTTTATGCATGTAGCTTACTTAGTCAATCTTTATCCTAAAGTCAGTCATAGCTTCATCAGACGTGAGATCGCAGGCTTAGAGTCATCTGGTGTACGAGTATCTAGGTACTCAATGCGTCAGATGACCGATGAACTCGTTGATCCTGCAGACCAGGCTGAAGCTTTGAAAACACAAACCATTCTCAATATTGGTTTGGTTGCATTGTTTCTGCATCTGATTGGCATGGCATTTAGACGTCCACTTGTCTGGCTCAAATGTCTAAAAACGACGCTGGCTTTGTGGATTGCCTCAGATGTTATTTTTCCACGCCATCTTGCTTATATGGCTGAGGCATGTGTTCTCTTTAATTGGACGCGTCGTGATGGTGTGGATCATATCCATGCCCATTTTGGAACTAACTCCACGACAGTTGCAATGCTGTGCCATATCCTCGGAGGCCCAAGCTACAGCTTTACAGTTCATGGCCCTGAGGAGTTTGACAAACCGATAGCTTTATCGCTGCGTGCAAAAATTGAGCGAGCAAAGTTTGTAGTCGCTATTAGTGACTTTGGTCGCAGTCAGCTATATCGATGGTGCTCACACAAGTACTGGAACAAAATACATGTCGTACATTGTGGGTTAGACAGTAGTTTTCTTAACTATCAATCTTCAATTTCAGTACCAGCTGAAGCAAAGTTTGTGTGTGTGGCTCGTTTGAGTGAGCAGAAAGGACATCTGCTATTGCTAGAGGCAATAAAACAACTGGCTGATAGAGGACAGTTGTTTAAAGTGGTTCTTGTTGGCGATGGAGAACTTCGCTCCGAGTTAGAACAACTTATCGCTGAGTGGAAACTTGAGAAGTTTATCGAAATTACTGGATGGGCCAGTGGAGCTGTTGTTCGAGAAAAAATACTTGAATCGCGTGCGCTGGTTTTACCTAGCTTCGCCGAAGGGCTGCCTGTGGTTATCATGGAAGCATTGGCTTTGAAGCGACCTGTAATAAGCACTTGTATTGCAGGCATACCCGAATTATTAGGGAATGATACCTGTGGCTGGTTAATTCCTGCCGGAAGCGTAGATGCTCTAGTAGAAACTATGGCTAAAGTGATTGATACTCCAATTGAAGTACTGGAAACTATGGGTGAAGCTGGAGCTAATTGTGTCGCTAAAGAGCACGATGCATCAGTAGAAGCTAAAAAGCTAGTAAGCCTATTTGCTGGTAACTCTAACGCTTCCTTGGAGACTCCTAGCTCTAAAGACCTAAGTAATTCTGTGATAAATCTTGTGGCTAATGCTGGAGTTGCTCAAAATTCTTAACTAGCGACTAAAGATCGGATCTTTTGGTTTTCTTGATTTTAGGAAAACTATACTGTGATAGCTTACTAACAATTTGCCGCTTCCTTACATAGCTGTAAAACTCGCTAGCATAGTAAGCGTTATAAGCTCGATCTTGATGTGTTTAAGTAGTTTGAACCTGGTTAAACATATCAATAAAGATTATTAATTAGAATTAAATATTGGTTTCTTCTGCTCTTTTATGAGTAAACCAATACCAACAAAATCGCTAACTATGGCATCGCTAAAAAGAAAGGCAATTTTAGGTAGTATTTGGACATTTGCCGGATTTGGATCTAGTCAATTTATTAGATTAGTTGGCAATGTGATTTTAACGAGGCTGCTGATTCCAGAGTTCTTTGGAGTTATGGCAGTTGTAAATTCTCTGAAAATGGGTTTCGTTTTTTTGTCTGACTTTGGTGTCAAACAGAGTCTAATTCATAGCAAAAAAGGAGATGATCCAATAGCTCTTAATACTGCCTGGACAATAGAGGTAATTCGTGGATTTTGCTTATTGGTAATTTGTTGCCTATGTGCAGTACCTGCTGTCCAAGTCTATGGAAATGAAAGCTTTTACTGGCTTATGCCTGTTGTCGGACTGGCTACTTTTATTCAAGGCTGTCAGTCCACAGCGATTATCGGATTAAGGCGAAAGCTTAATGTAGGTAAAGAGATTGCGTTTGAAATGTTTGTTCAGGTGTTTTCTCTATCTATCATGGTGGCGTGGGCCTTTCTCAGTCCAACATTACTGTCGCTGGCGGTAGGGTTGATTGCTGGTGCGCTTCTAAAAACTGTCGGCAGCTATTTGTTTTTCTCTGATAAAATGAATAGATTCATGCTGGATCGAAAAGCCGTTTCTGAGATCTTTTCATTTGGTAAATGGTTGTTTGTTGCAACTACTTTAGTCTTTTTGGCTGAGCAAGGAGATCGCCTCATACTCGGAAAATTGCTGCCATTGGATGTGCTAGGAGTCTACAGCGTTGCTTTAAGCCTTTCTGCACTCCCCCGTCAAGTAGTCAAAAAACTAGGAAACCAGGTGATTTTTCCAGTGATTTCGAGGCGGTCTGAATTTTCTCGAGAGAAACTTCGCACTGAAGTTTTACGTCAACGACAAAAGCTGCTGGCGATATTTGGTTTAATGCTGTTGCCTCTAATCGTCTGCGGCGACGCGATTATATCCTTAATGTATGATTCTAGATATGCAGCAGCGACCTGGATGCTACCAGTCTTAGCATCAGGTGTATGGTTCTCCGTACTATTTACGACAGCCAACTTTTGTTTGATGGGTATTGGGAAACCTATTTACGGTGCCTTGGGTAATGGCCTTCGATTTTTAACAATCAGTATAGGTTTGTTTGTTGGATATAGATATGGGGGTATTTTAGGGACAATTATTGTTGTGGCTATTAGTGATGTGCCTGCTTATATAGGTGTGCAGTATGGTTTATTGCGTGAGAAGCTTTCGTTCTTGTCACAGGATTTTATAAGCACAACTGTGTTCGCAAGCACTGTATTTATTTCACTGATGATACGTACATGGCTAGGGTTGGGGAGTCCATTCAGCCTCCTTATGGGGTAAATACGTAAAGTATCGATGAACAAGAACTCCAAATAATAAGATCCCTTAAACACTCCTCAGAAAACCCCTGAAAGAATGACAGGCAGTTTGAAGTAGAAAGCAGTCACTAGCAAAATATGCATATTGCTGTCCTAATGCGTAATTCGTACATCTTGAGTAGCTACTACATTGCTGAGGTTTGAAGCTTAATTATCTAGTAGCTATGAGATGTATCAGTTTTACTTGATAACTTACTTAATTTCTCTGTTAATCTTATGACTGATAAAAATATAGTTCTTGATTTATCAGAGCACTACGGAGATGTAGAGGTCGCAAGCAGTGATGACAGCATAGGGTTGCTTTCATGTCTGCCTATTCTAAAGAGAAACTGGTTACCGTGCTCTTTGGTATTTCTGAGTGTTTTGGGAGCATCTATTCTGGCATCTGTGCTAATGCCTGGAAATACATCCTATAAATCAAGCGGTAAGCTCCTATTTCAGGCTAGCGATGCTAAGTCTGAACTGACCGGAATTGCAGAAAATCTAGATCCACTGGAATCCACAGGTGTTTTAAGTAACCCTCTTAGTACGCAATCGACATTGCTAACTTCAGGCTTTTTGATTGAAGACGTAATATCTAGCCTGGATCTGCGTAACGATGAAGGCGATCTTGTCTCTAATAGATCCTTATTAGATAACTTGGCTGTTGAGCAGCTGCCAGCAACGGATATTCTAAGCGTTTCTTATCAGGCTGATGATCCTCAACTGGCTGCTCAGGTTGTTAATGAGCTAATGCGACTATATGCGCTTTTCATTGAGCAAGAGCAAAAAGCAGAAATAGTTGCTGCTAAAACATTTGTTGATGAGCAACTGCCACGTTTAAAAGCTGATTTGAACTTTGCCTCAAGAGCTCTAGAGCAATTCAAAGCAGAAAATCAAGTGGTTGCTCTGGACCGCCAGGCTGCTGAAATCACCACCTTACTAACAGGTTTAGATCAGCAACTCAACGATACCCTGGTCTCGCTAACAGCGGTTGATGCACAGGCTGCTGATCTAAGTGAACAGTTAAATGTTGATGTACAAGATGCTATCAACTTAAGTACTCTAAATGAAGCATCTGGTGTGCAAGAAGTGCTAGAACAGCTGCATACTGTAGAAACAGAGCTAGCAACTCAGCGAGGATTATACCTACCTCAGCATCCGACTATTGTTAACCTGCAAAATCAAGCCAATGAGCTAGCCGATTTGCTGCAGGAGCGTGTCAATATTGTCTTAAGTGATTCTGCAGAAGTTTCTTTACAAGATTTGCAGCTAGGTACTTTGCAGCAGTCTTTACTGTCTGATTTAGTACAGACTGAAAGCGAACGAATTTTATTAGAAACACAGCTGGAAGCCTTTAATGATCTAAAGCGCGATTATACAAATAGAGCTACTTTATTTCCGTCATTAGAGCGTCGCCAGTTTGAGCTAGAGCAAAATCTGATTAATGCTCAAAGTAGCTATGATGAATTGCTTAAGCGTTCTCAGGAAATTAAACTGGCTGAAATTCAAATTGACGGTAGTAACTATGTGCAAGTTATTGAGAATGCCCGTCCTCCTAAAGAGCAAACGTCGACATTTAATCCATTGCTTTTAAGTATGGGAACGGTGATGGCTCTTGGCTTATCTGTAGCTGTGGGACTACTTTTAGATCGCATGGATAAGACAGTTAAGAGTGCCAGCGAGCTTTCAAAAATTCTCAAGTATCCTTTATTAGGGTTAGTACCTGAGTTTAATAAAGCGTTGGAAGTTAGCTCTTTTGGCCCACGTTCGATTTCTCAGGAAACTCTTGAGATTTATAGAAGTATATATTCTAGTCTAAAGGTAGCTAACTTTGATTCTCCAGCCAAAATCATTACGATTACTAGCTCTGTTCATGGAGAAGGAAAGTCTGAAATCACTGCTAATTTAGCAGCTGCTATTGCCCATTCTCGTCGTCGGGTTCTTTTGATTGATGCTGATTTGAGAAAACCCATACAGCATGAGTTGTGGCAGGTCGATAATAAGGCAGGACTGAGTCATCTTCTATCAGAGAAGTCTAGTTTAGAGGATTCAATACATCAACTGAGTCCTTATCTCTCTATTATGACAGCGGGGCTAGCTGTGGCCGAACCATCACTCTTTTTTGAATCGGCTCAGATGAAGGAAATGCTGAAGACCCTCAAAGAGGAGTATGATTACATTCTCTTTGATTCTGCACCAATCTTACCTGAACCTGATGTTCTCATGCTTGGTCAGGTGAGTGAAGGAATAGTCTTTGTTGGACAACCCAAGTATGTTAGAAAGGCCGATGTTGCAGCTGCAAGCCAATTAATGGATAAGGCTAAGCTATCGGTTATAGGAATGATTGTGAATCGCGTTAGTCGTAATGAGCAACAAGAGAACCGTACGCCATTCTCCTATGCCTATCGAGTAACTGGCGAGAGTGATGTTTATCAAAGCGACATCAAGAATAATATTTATGGTAACGCGGATCAAGTATCCCAAGCATCTGTAGATAAGGTTTTAAGTAACTCGGGCTCCTCTAATACCAGGACTTGATGAACTGTCTTTACAGCTGATAGGGCATTGTATTCATCTTCTTTGAAATAATAAAATTACTGACTATTCTAAAAATGTTGAACTTCAACCAATCTTTGGGACGATGCTTCCTTCTTCTAGGGCTGCTAACTGGGGGCATTTTGAGTTGGCCTGTTCAGGTTATTGCGCGTGAAGCATCTGTGAATACAGAGACAGCAAGTTTGCCAGAATTACCTCTGGCTGATTCGAGTTCATTCCAATTTAGCCAAGGTATTGGTTCTCGTGACTACTTATTAGGAGCTGGTGATCAGATCGCAATCGAAATTGTTGGATACCCAGAGTTTGCTGATAGTCATATAATTTTGCCTGATGGAACAGTTTCTTTGCCACTCATTGGTTCTGTACAGGCTAGTGGAAGAACGCTGAACTCATTATCGAATGCCATTGAGGCGCAGCTAGGTAGCGCTTATCTGGTAAATCCTATCGTCGATCTTAGTTTGCTAAGCCTGAGGCCGATTTCGGTTACGCTTAGTGGCGAAGTCTCTCGTCCGGGGCCTTTACAGCTGGAAAGTTTGCAAGACAACGGTGCTGCACAAACAGACGTTAATGCGTTAATCGAGGCAGGTGGTGTTACTAGTTTTGCTGATATCAGAGAGGTGACGGTTAGACGCGTTCAGGCTAATGGTAGAACTGAAACAATTGCATTAAACTTTTGGGATTCTTTGGTTTCAGAGCCTGCGGCTGTCAATGTGGTACTGAGAGATGGAGACTCAATAATTGTCCCACGGCTTTCCCCTGATGAGGTTTTGGACCGTACTCTGATTGCTCGTTCGTCGATTGCTCCAGGTACTATTCGTGTGAAAGTCGTAGGTGAGGTGAAGATTCCTGGCGAAGTAGAAGTAACTCCTGATAGTACGCTTTCTTCTGCGATCGCAACTGCAGGTGGCCCTACTGATGACGCTAAATTGAGTAAGGTTTCATTTGTGCGTATGGATGAGAATGAAAATGTAACTACGCAAGAACTCGATCTTCGTAATTTAACAGATACCATTCAGGTACAAGATGGGGACGTTATCTTTGTACCTAAGACTGGTGTTTCAACTGGCTTAGATTTTGCCGCACGACTACTGAATCCACTACGATTCTTTACCGATATTTGGCGGATTCTAGATTAGAACAACTTAAGAAAAATAATGTTGTTGCTGATTTATGTTTATTCTAGGAGCTATTAGATGTGAATAAGCGCTATCTTGCTATTGCCGAAACCGCGCTGTTTGCTCTAGGTATAATTTTTTACGCAGGGGCTATAAACAATAGAAACATTTCTCAAGCGACAGGCATCAGCACAAACATCCTTGAGCTGCTAAAAAGTCTAGTTAGGTATGGGCTTTGGTTTAGTACTACCTTGCTAGTATGTTTTAGATGGAAGATTGCTTGGGCTGTAGCTCAGCGTAATAAGTTTGTTTGGATAGTTTCTGGACTGTCCATCATGTCAACTGCTTGGTCTGCAAATCCAGGTCATACAAGTCTTGTTGTCAGCGAAGTGACTCGAATGACAACATTTGGACTCTACGTAGCGTCAAGATTTAAGCTCCGAGAGCAGTTACACATACTTGCTGCAACGTTGGGGGGGCTTGCTGCTGTTAGTGCCCTATTTGCCATAGCCCTACCTTCAGTAGGTATTGACCAAAAAGCCTTTGCTGGTGCTTGGATAGGTGTTTTCACTCATAAAAATACGCTAGGAAAGTTCATGTCTCTTAGTGTGGCTACATTTGCCGTGTTGGTAGCCTCTCAAAAAGTCTATGTTGGGCGAACATATCGAATCTTATCCTGGGGTGGTCTTTACTTATCCTATGCCTTAGTGATTCTATCAACATCTAAAACCAGTCTATCTATATCGACCCTAGCCATTGTTCTCCTGTATATCTACCGGATATATCAGAATCAAGGCAATAAACGGCAGCTGTATCTAGAGATAGCTAGTTTGAGTATAGGGGTTGCAGTGTTTATAATCTCTAGCTCCTGGGAGACAATCATAACGAGTATGGGGCGAGATATTACGCTTACCGGACGAACAGAGATTTGGGGGTCGGCAATATCACAGCTGCTTGATAAAAGTCCCTGGCTAGGATTTGGTCGAGGCACATTTTGGGCTCCCAACAGCCCTTTAGCACGTATTGCTGGTGCTGCCGTCAGCCATAAATATATTCCTCCTAATGCCCATAACGGTTATATAGAGCTTGCGTTAGAAGTAGGGTGCATCGGTTTAATATGTTTTTTGATCAGCTTTTTGGTAGCGTACAGACATGCAATAACACGTTCCTTTGTTTCTTACTCACCTAAGGATCTGTGGCCATTAGCTTTCTTAAGCTGGTTAGCTGCCTATAATTTTACCGAGAGTTCACTATTGATTCGCCCCAATCTTACCTGGCCTCTTTATGTATCTGTGGTCTTGTGCGCTATGCCTAGTGGGCGCTCTGCCCATCTGCGTATACGTAAATCAGACAGATCAGCTGTAAGAAGAGTCGCTGCTACGCGAAATTAGTGAATGATTCCGATGTCTATATCTGCCATCAAAGAGAAAACTAGAAATTTTCAGCCTCTAAATATTAGATCTGTTTATTGCTAGTAACTTATTTAGTGTATTTGAAAAATATACAACGATATCTACTCGACTACAGTTCACCTTATAGAGAGAAACAGAAAATGGCTATTACGCAAATCAAGGTATTCGGTGAGAGAAATACCGGCACTAACTGGTTAGAAGATCTGTTGATCAAGAACTACTCCATTCCCGTAATTCATCATCGAGAAATAATCAAGAAGCAAACAACCGCTAACGAAAAAGCATTTATTGAATCGTTACCTCAAGAACAGCAAGTGTTCATGCGTGAGCGTATCAGCGATTCAATCTTTGAATATAAAGCATCTCATTTGTTTGGATGGAAGCATGCGGCGATCGTGCCTGAAAAGCTAGAGAAACATCCTCACTTTGAGGAGACTGGTTTCATTTTTCTAGTAAAGAATCCGTATACATTTCTGAAGTCTTTACATAAAAGACCCTATCATTCTCTCATTCAACTGCCAAAAAATATAGATAAGTTTATTGATATGCCTTGGCCAACTCTGAGCAGGGATAATATCAGCCACGCTCTGCTTAATAATCCAATTGAGCTTTGGAACTATAAAGTCGCTTCCTACTTGAACTTTCTTGAGTCTCATAGCAATGCAATCCTGCTGCGATATGAATCTCTTCTAGAAAATTATGAGCTACTGTTTGATGTTATTGAAGATAAATTTCTTCTGAAGTCGGGATCTCGTTCGCCCATATTAAAGTCTACTAAATATGACCGAATGAACACAAATGACTATCAGAATAAGTATTTGCATAATGATTCTAAAGATGGGCTTAGCTCATCTTCAATTGAGTTAATTCGCTCGTCTCTGGATGAACGATTAATGAGGAGCTGTCAATATGAAAGCTACACATGAAATTTACAGAAATAGTAATAAATTTTGACAGATAAGAATTTTTATAAGGTCTGATATTAGTCGGCTCAATTGAATTATAGATTATGACTAGCGATTTAATCTTTTAATCCCTTGAGGCAGATTGATGACGGTATTTTACTGTTGAAAAATAGAATTAAATCTGGAATATCTCTTGAAGAACAGGAAAATTTTGACAAATTTTTTAGAAATATAGGCTTCTAAAATTAGCGTCTATAGCTATCTACCTTCATAGGATGCCTGCGACTACTTTACTTCCTAATAATTTCAACTTAAGCTTAGCAATGCAGCAATCTATTTCTCAACCATATTTTCTTGTAGGAGCTGAACGTTCTGGAACGACTCTTCTACGCCTAATGCTTAACTATCATCCCGAAATTACTTGGTGTAATGAGTTTGAGTATGCTGTTGACCAGATTAAACAGAATAAATGGCCTGATTTGAATGACTACTACGATTGGCTGGAAACTCACCGAATTTTTCAAGATAGTCATTTTGAGATTGATACCAGTCTGACCTATCCTCAGTTGGTAAATAGCTTTTTACATCAAAGGCTTGTAAGAGACGATAAGCCTATCATAGGAGCAACTGTTCATCGTCATTTTGATCGGCTTCCAAAAGTTTGGCCCGATGCCCGCTATATTCATATTGTCAGAGACGGCAGAGATGTAGCACGTTCCTGTATTGGCATGGGCTGGGCAGGCAATGTTTGGCGAGGAGTTGAACGCTGGATAGAGGCTGAAAAAATGTGGGTAGAACTAAGCCAGAAGCTGTCTCCAGACCAAAAACTAGAAATTGTTTATGAAGATCTTATTGTTAACTACGTTGATACACTCAAGAAGATATGTAGTTTCATTGGCGTAGACTATGATGCGGCAATGCTAGATTACGTTCACTCATCTGATTATTCTCTCCCTCAACCCTCGTTAATTCAACAATGGAAAAAGAAGCAGACTAATCGCCAGATTCAGCTTGTTGAATCTCGGATTGCTGATATGTTGCTCGAGCGCAGCTATGAATTGAGCGGGTTGGAGGCAATCAAGGTCAGCTTGTGGGAAAAAGGTATCTTACGAATACACGATTGGTGGGGAAGAATTAACAATAGACATGAGCGAATTGGTTCTGCCCTCTTTGTTTCTGACTATTTGGCTCGTAAGTTACGGATTATCCCTTGGCAAAAACAAACTCAGCTTAAAATCAATGATATCCAACGTAGAGGATTGAAGAAATCCACATAGAAAGAGCTTCTTCAACGATTTAACAGGTGAGTTTAACTTTAGCCTGATGTATGATTGCCTGAAATTAAGATAGTCCTACATCGCTTTCTTTCAACTTTTGAATACTGATAGAAAAAATGATGCTGCTTAGGCTGTAATTATATCTCTCTGTATATCAGGCTCTTGACTAATAAATAAAACAATAGGTTTGATCTTAGATATTGATGGGAAATTTCCTTTCAGATAAACATGATGGATAATACGAACCACTATCCTAATTTTCTTGTGATTGGTGCAATGAAGTGTGCTACAAGCTCGCTTCACGAACAGCTGGCACTGCAGCCAGGCATATTTATGACGGAGCTAAAAGAACCTAACTTTTTTAGCAACGACGATCAGTATGCAAAAGGCTCTAAGTGGTATACCTCACTTTTCTCACCTGAGGAAACAGATATCTTATTAGGTGAGTCTAGTACGCACTATACAAAGCTACCCACATATCCCAGGACACTTGATCGTATCACACAAGATATTCCTGACGCTTCAAGATTAAAGTTTATTTATGTGATGCGCCATCCTATCGATCGGCTGGTTTCTCAATATATACATGAATGGAGCCAGCGTATTATACCAACGGCTACTGACATTAATGCGGCTATTCATGCACATCCTGAATTAGTTGCCTATAGTAAGTACAATATGCAGCTACAGCCATACTTTTCTTCTTTTGGTAAAGAGAAGGTTCTGCCGGTCTTCTTTGAGAATCTAATTAGTCAGCCTCAGTCGGAGCTAGAGCGTATTTGTGAATTCCTTGAATATCCCCATAGACCTGTTTGGCAAGAGCTAGATGCGCAGAATGTCTCTAGCGAGCGTATGCGTCAGTCTAAATGGCGTGATTTTCTGGTTGAAGCACCTATTTTAAGCACTCTACGGAAAAACCTAGTACCCAAATCTTTCCGTACTAGGATTCGAAAGCTTTGGACATTATCAGAACGCCCTCAGCTATCTCCTGAAAGCATAGCTTCTTTAGAAGCTACCTTTAATCAAGATTTACACCTTCTAGCATCATGGCTAGGGTACGAATCGTTAACCTGCGAAAATTTCAAGGTCACTATTAAAACCAAGCCTATTCAGCCAGAGAGACTTTCCATCAGTTAACTAAGTGACTTAATATATGACATACATTCAAACAACTGCCCGAAGCATCAAGCGTAATCTAGTCAACTATCGGCAAGGCGCTCTTCCTAATATAGCGCTCATAGCAGCTGTTCGTGGTGGTTCAACGCTGTTAGGTGATATGTTGGCGGCCCAGAAGGGAATGTGGTTTTTTGATGAACCGTTTGCCCATCGCCATATGCAGTGGCCGGGTAAGAGAATGCAGCTATCTCATGAGAAAACAGGTGAGAGTAGCCGATTTTTTGACTTGACAGAAGCAGAGAAAAAAGAAGTGATTCAGTACATGCATCTGCTGAATCAAGGTGCTGTTCGGACCACCGGAACTGCTCGTCGGACGCACTTTCCTTTTCGAGCCGACCGTGCGTGCCTAAAAATTCTGCGTGGTGCATGGTTGATAGATATGTTTGCAGAACAAGGTATGCAGATTCTATTTCTGATACGCCACCCTGCTGCTCAGTCCCTATCTGTTATGCGCTTAAACTGGCAGTGCGCTGCAGCCATTTATTTCGATAGACCTGATTTTCTCATACGGTATTTTTCAAATGATCAAATCGAATACGGGAAGAAAATATTAGCAGAAGGCACTGACTTTCAAAGAGCTGTATTGAGCTGGGTCTGCGACATGAGCTATCCGCTCCGCTTCTCTAAAAATGTATCTTGTCAGCTTTTTTACGAACATTTAATAGATCAGCCGAAGCCTTGGATTGAACATCTGTGCACAAAGTTAGGCTTACAGGACGATGAGATCATGGCCCAAATTTTGAGCAAGCCCTCTGGTTCTTCAAAGATGTCCACAAGTGATATTACAAAAGCTATTACTGCAGGAGATTCACGGCTCCTACTACAAAAGTGGTGCAATAAGCTAGATGACTCTGATCGAAAGGCTGGCCAAGAGGTGTTAGAACATTTTGATATAGACTGTTACACCATGTACGATGCTATGCCAAATGTATAGATGCTGGGCTCTGATAAATATGCGTAATGTTGACAGTTGGCCCGAGAGTCAATATTACGCGGATAAAACATCCTCAAAATACTGTTGCTGGATTCACTTTTACCTCTGGTACTGACTGACTTGATTTTGTTAGTGGAAGATCAAACGTAAACCTTAGGCAAAGGTTTTTAGTGATTTGCCGGAAAAGTTGACTTCACGTAGTATCACTGGAGAAGTATGGGAAATATTCTATGTATAAGAACAATAGTGGGAGACATAGAAAATGAAATGGTCTGTTATTGCTGATTTCTTTAGTCAAAGGCATATTGATAATAATCTTTGGCTGAATCGTTGTATTTCGGAAGACAAGTACAGTTTTCAGCTGCTTGCTCGTTCTAAGCCTGCAAGAAGCTGGCACGAAAGGACGGAAAGACTAACACCTATCTCAGAGTGGTTTATTCACTGGAAGCATGCAACGAAGGCATTGAACAGTGATTCAGAAGGTGTCATAACGGTCTTTCCTCAGCTTCCAGCCTCTGTTGGTCTACAAAAGCTACTTACAAGATCCAAAAAACCTGTAGTTGCTTGGACCTTTAACGTTGGTAACTATAAGGGCGGTCCTGTCTTGGGAACTATCCGACGTTTATTAGCTCAGCTTAGCCTGAGCCAAGTTGACCGTTTTGTTGTTCATACCTCTCCAGAAATCGAAATCTACAGTAAGTGGTTAAACCTGCCTGAGAGTAGATTTGAGTTTGTCCCATTTCCTTTTAGTGATATTGAAGTTCAGTATCAAGAAGAGACAGAGAATCCGTTTATTGCAGCTATTGGCTCAGCCCACAGAGATTTTCCCACCCTCTTTAAAGTTGTAGAAGACCTGGAGCTGCCTCTTGTCGTTGCTTCTGGCCGGCCTGCTCTTGCCCACTTGAAAATTCCCAAGCAGGTACAGACGCCCTTTGATATTTCAAAAGCAGATTGCCACAGAATAGCGCAACAGGCTCGCATTAATGTTATTCCATTACAGCCTAAAGAAGATGTTACTGCAGCGGGACAGGTTACTGTAATTGAGGGCATGCATATGGGGCGAGCCATGATCGTCAGTGACTGCTATGGCATGAGAGATTATATTACCCATGGTGAAAATGGTTGGTTGGTCAAGCCTGGCTGTATAGATAGCTTGCGAGAGGCTATTGAGCTGTTATGGAATGATGAAGAGCTTCGCAATCGTATAGGAAGAAATGCTCAGGCTTATGCGAGAGCAAACTTCTCAGATCAGTTTGCTGCGCGTGAGCTAGAAAGAATCTTAGATGAGCTGTCAGATCATACGTCTGCTGAGCAGAATGCTGTTTCATCTGCACTAGCACAGACGTAGCCTCCGCTCAAAAAAATCTAATGGTTCATAGCATCTGTCAGGTTAGTCAATACAACAAGTATCCCTGAAAGTGTCTAATTTCAAACGCTAACCTGACGCACAACCTTTAGTTTAAGAGCTCTCCGGTTTCTTGCAGCTGATGCAGCTGTTGATATAGGCCACCTTGGGTCAATAGCTCATGATGGCTGCCGATTTCGCTGATGCGACCTTGGTCGAGCACAACAATTTGATCGGCTTCACGGACGGTACTGAGGCGATGGGCAATGATAATCAATGTGCGAGTACCGAGTAGCGATCGCATCGCCACTTGAATCGCCTTTTCTGACTCATAGTCTAGGCTAGATGTGGCCTCATCAAATACCAATACGTCGGGCTCCATCACTAACGCCCGGGCAATTCCAATACGCTGCCGCTGACCGCCGGAGAGCCGAACACCTCGCTCGCCCACTGTGGTTAGATATCCGTGGGGCATTTGTTGGATAAACTCATGGGCCTGAGCGATTTTACAAGCTGTCTGTACCTGCTCTACAGTTGCTTTTGGACATCCATAGAGTAGGTTTTCCATCAGTGTCCCGTTAAAAATATCCACTTCCTGATGGACGATCGCTAAGCGACGTCGATAGCCAGTGGTATCCAAACGACGCAGGTCTTGCCCATCCATTAAGATGGCGCCGCTCTGGGGTTCAAAGTAACGAAATAGCAGCTTGACCAGTGTAGATTTACCTGAACCTGAACGACCTACTAGCGCTACCGTTTGTCGGGGTTGAATCAGTAGCTCAATATCTTTGAGAACAGGTTTGTCGGGGGTATAGCCAAACGTCAGCTGATTGAAATGAACCTTGCCGGTAAATCGATAGTCAGGTACATCGTCGGTGAGTTGTCCTGCATCTGTCCCAGCGGGTATGGCCATAAACTCTTGAAATCGCGCCATCGATCCATAGCGACGGACAAACATTTCTGCTAGACCGCAAATTGGGTCGACTTCCGCATAGGCCATGCTTGATAGCGTTAGGATCGTAACGAAATGTCCCAAAGAAATGGTCCCTCGCAGCGTTGCCCATAGCGTCAGCGCGAGCACGCCAAAGGTGCAGCTTTGAACGATAGTGCGCTGCCAGGTACCCAACTTTATATAGCCCAGGTGAATACGATAATCGACCACCTTAAACTCTCGGTCTAGCCGCTGCTGCTGTCGCTTTAGCTCGCGCATTTCTGTTGCAAACGCTTTTACAGTCTTGATATTGGTAATAATCTCCGAGGTGCGACTCTCGGTATTCTCCATATATTTATCCAGCTGCTCTTCCTGGTAAGACAGTCGCTTCAGCCGTGCCAGACTGTAGCTGATGATAACTATGAGCGATATCAGAACAACCAGTGCAATTGGCCAGTCTATGACAGCAATTATGACAAACACTCCGAACAAACGAAATATCTTAGGAATCAGCTGACCAACAATTTCAGGATAAGTCCAGGTGTAGTTGGACAATCCCTTCGCTACTCGCGCCGCAATTCGCCCAGGGTTGTTTTCATCGTAAAACTCTAGGGGTAACGTTAGAATCTTCTCTAGAGAACGTCTCGCTTGGTCACGGCGGGCTCTTAGAGCTGTATCCCAGTTAAACCATGCTCCAATCCAAGGCTGAATGGGAGCACGTCCCACTGAAATAATACCCACCAGGCTAACCAGCACCAGCAATGAAAATGTTGGAGTAACAGGCTGTTTTAGGCTCTCTCCAACAGCAATGATAAGGTTCTCTAGAGGCCGGTCTAACGGCTGCTGTGAGAGGATATTGAGGATTTGACCAATAGCGTAGGGAACAAATAAATCGATGATTTCAAATGATCCTACAGCAGTAGCATTAAAAACTGTTATAGGCCAATATTGCCGGTAGTACTGAAGAACTTTGAGTAACTTGTTCACGAAATGCCTCCTGATGTCATTCGCTGAATGACGTCTTTGTATTACTGGCAGACTACAATCGTACTTCGCGAAAATAGGATCGACAAGGTAGCAGAGAGCAAACCTAAAGTTTTAGTGCTCTGATTTGTGTCCTTGCCCCCTATTTTGGATCTTATATTTTCTACGTAAAAAGACTAATAGAGTCGCAAGTTATCTTCGGCCAAACGTCTTAGGGCGACGGTTTGATCGGTCTGAATAGAAAGCTGGAGGTCGGATAGGTCTTTAAGTTGAGCTTGGATAGTGTCAGCTTTTTTCTGGGCGTCACGACGTTTGTACAGGGCGGCTCGGGTCAAGTCTTCACGATTCCGTTTGAGGGCAGCTTCGGCTACTTGTTTCCATTGCTGACTGTCGGTCTGGGCTTGCTCATATTCTGGGACGAGGGTATTGGTTGCGATCGCAATATTATCTAGCGCCTTAGCAAATAAATCCAAGACTGCCTGGGGAGTTTCTTGCTGGGCTGCCTGTCGAGTTAGACCGCTAGGCAACTTGATTTGATCTAGCCGTAGTCCAAACTCAGACAGTTGAGGACTGACGCTGTTGCCAGTTTTACACCAGTTAGCAAAATGCTCACAGTTATTAAAAAACAGATTGTAGCGCTGCTCTCCCAAACGGCTCTCAGCTCGGGTGATAACCACCTGTGGGATAAACGAAACTGCTCGCGATAGCGTATACACTGGGTTGCTGCGAGCAAATGCTTGCATACTGGTGCGAGATACAGTCGCTGTTCCTACTTTTCGATAGTGGATAACGGTGCCATCGCCACAGTCGATGCCGTGGTGCTGGTAGGGCACCCCCATAATATCTCGCATGACATATATCTGATCGCCTCGGGCCATCTAGACAAGTCCGTTATCCGTGGGATTAGAGCCTGGCCTGTCAGGGGAGGACTTATCTCGAATATCTGTTTTGATAACATCCAAGTCCGTTCTGATCGGACTTTCCGATGAGAACTGCTGGTGCTTGCGACGAGCCAATAGCTCCCTAATCGAAGCGGCGGAGGATTTCTCAGGCTGGTCGATAGTAATCTGTAAATTAGGTCCAGAACGCGCCAATCGCACGACTAAACCGTCTTCTGCCGTCACATTCTGGATTCGCTTGCCTTCCAAGTAGGTGCCGTTAGTTCCCAAACTCTGGATTGCCCAGCCAGCCACTTCCTTATGGATCTCTAGATGGTGTCGAGAAACAACGGCACTATAAAGAACAACATCATTGTCAGTAGATCGGCCAATCCGAATGACGTCTTGTTCTTCAAAACTCCAATTTTGTATTGGAGTCTTATTAATCGGGTGAAGTAGCGATAGGGTAATCACGTTAATACATCGAAAGGCACTGTAACAAAAACGTTATCCAAACAAGTGAGTGTCAAAGCGAGGAGCTAAAAACCTCCATCAATCCTACGCTAGTTGAAAAAGGAAACTAACCTTGTCACCTTTTCCTAGAGCAATGCGATCTCCAGGGCGTAATCGATGTCGATTTCCTGCAGCGAGCGGTAAATTATTGACGTACGTTCCATTGGAACTTCCGACATCCTCAATATAGTAGACATCGCCTTCAATACGGATATTTGCATGGACCCGTGACACAATTTCTGACTCTGGAAAGCCAGAGACGTCCAGATCGGGTGGTATCCGGTCGTTGGGCTTACCAATATGTAAAAGATTTAGCCCGGCCGGCAATTCCATTATCGTATCGGTTTGAACATGGAGTAGACGCGCCGTGATGCTCTGAATTTGGGTTTGAGGTGTTGCCACATCAGGAGCTGGCTGAGTGATGGGCGGCTCACTATAAATGTCGACAGCCGTTGGAATAGTTTCAGGCACCGTCTCTGCTGGTAGGGGCGGCGGCGGTTCAATAGGCAGTGGGTCAGGAAGCACTAGCGGATCTGGATCCACTAATTCGGCCGATGGGGCAACTGACGGGGGCTCCGCAGGCAGGGCCGGATCTGGGGTTGGAGTCGGTTCGGCGGTCTTTTGGGCTAGGCTGTGTCCGCACTGTCCACAAAAGCTAGCGTCTGCCTGTACATCTGCACCACAGTTCGAGCAGCTGATCAGGGCTGGCAAAGGGGTGTAACAGGCCTCGCACTGGGAAGCAGCTTCTGGATTCTGATAGTTGCAGTTGGGGCAAATAATCATAGTGGTCAGATTTACGCTAGCCATGTATAAACTACACGGTTTCGGCGGTTTTCTATCGATGCGTTGAGAGAAGTATAGGCAATCTTTGACTTTACTCCGTATCCCTGTGTATTTGGGGATTTGCAGAGACAGAGGGGGGTCCCCCCTGGAGGTTAGAGCCTGCGATCTGTTAAGCGAGCTCTAACAGCTCCCTACGTATGAACTTTGGGTTCAATAGTATTTGGGAGCCCTTGACCGGCTGCTGCATCTAATAACCACCGTAGCTCTCCCACTGGCGCAATCAGGCGAGATGGATAGACAGCGCTGTCAGCTTCTGGGGCAAATACTTGAGACAGGGCGGCTTGTTTGTTGGCTCCTGCTACGACAAACAGCACATGGTGCGCCTGGTTGATCAGCGGGCTGGTAAAGGTAATTCTGGGCTGGCCGTCTTTGCTACCTACAGTGACCCAACGCTTACGCTCATTGAGGGCTGCAGTATGGGGAAATAGGGATGCGGTGTGGCCATCGTCCCCCATGCCTAATAGGATCACATCAAATTGGGGAAAGTCTTTCTCAGAAGCCACTTGAAAGCTCTTAGCCAAACTTTGCTGGTAGAGCGTAGCTGCTGTGTCTGGGGTGTCGACGTCGGTGGGCACAGCAAAAATATTGTCGGCGGGGATATCAACCTGGTCGAGCCAGGCTTCTCGGGCCATCTTGGCATTACTATCGGTATGGGTAGCGGGTACGTAGCGCTCGTCTCCCCAGTACACAAAAATTTTGTCCCAGGGCAGGTCGGTCTTGGCAATGGCCTGATAGATAGGTTTGGGCGTACTGCCACCGGAAAGGGCAATGGTACAGCGCCCGCGAGCTGCGATCGCAGCTTTCATGAGCTCAACGGTCTGAGCAGCTGCCGCATCTACCAAGGCAGCTTTATCAGCAAATATATGAACCTGGGGGGCGGAGTGTGAAGCAGAGGGGGCAGCAGTCATAAATCACAGAAAATAGAGAATTGCTCATTTTGAACGCTAGCGCAGCTTGGCAACACTGCTCACGACTCTTAATAGACTTTGTATTATTCTGAGGGCTGGCTGTGGGAGAGAGGGGCGTATGATTTCTGTCGTTTTGCCATGTCTTAATGAACTTAGACATGGCTACCTGCCTCGGATCTTGGACAATCTTGTCCAGCAGCCGGGGGACAAGCAGCTCATTATAGTCATGAGCCCGAGCAGTGACGGTACCTATGATGTGATTACTCAGCACCCCGCAGCAGCAGAGTTTAAGCTGATTGCCACCGATGCCACCAATCGGGCCCAACGACTGACGGTAGGTATTCAAAACGCTCAGGGAGAGACGGTGCTGCTCCACCATCCGGCCACGCTGCTACCGGTCGATGCCCTGGCGCAGGTTGCTCAGCTGATGGCCGATGAGACGATTCTCTGGGGAGGCTTTCGTCACAGCTTTGACCTCGATCACTGGCTGTTGCGGTTTACCTCCTGGTATTCGACGACCCAGCGACCTCGCTTGAGCAATATTCTTTATTTGGATCACTGCATTTTTGCGCGACGGGAGAAGCTAATGGCCATTGGCGGTGTTCCCAACATGGATATTTTTGAAGATACGGCCCTGAGTGTGGCTCTGAGCCAGTTTGGTCCGCCCCATATGGCTCCAGGTACCATCGTCACATCGGCTCGCCGCTTTAAAGAGCGGGGTATCTATCGTCATGCGGTCCTAAACCAGCTGCTGAAGCTGATGTACTATGCCGGACTGGATCCTAAAAAAATGAACTGGCTCTACGAGGGAAAGAGCCAAATTAACGTAAGCTACAACGAGCGACAAAACGATTGATATTCCGACGCCCTGTCCTTCATGTCCCGCACTTATAAAGCCACTGGCATCAATCTTAAAGCGGCTCCCATGGGGGAGACGGACCGATTGATGACAATTTTGACTAAAGAGCATGGACTGCTGCGCGCGATCGCACCGGGGGCCCGTAAGCACAAGTCTCGTTTGGGGGGACGCAGCGGTCTATTTGTCGTCAATGAGCTGATGCTGTCTAAGGGGAAATCCCTCGATAAAATGATTCAGGCTCAGACCCAGCAATCATTTCCAGGACTCAGTCGAGACCTAGCCCGACTCACCGCAGGGCAATACCTGGCAGAATTAGTTCTCTGTGAAGCCAGTGAGCAGCCCCAAGAGGAGCTGTTTGAGCTGCTAGTGGCCCATTTAGCCCGATTGGAACTGGCTCCCACCAGCGCCGTGCTGGCCTGCCTTGCCCAGGGCACGTTTCATATTTTGGCCCTAGCCGGGGTGGCCCCAGAGCTGCGCCGTTGCTGTCTAAGTCGAACGCCTATTCAGCCGCAGCTGGGTAGCCAGTGGCAGGTGGGCTTTAGTATTCCAGCCGGCGGAGTGATTACCCTAGATCAGCTGGAGCGTCTGGAAAATAATGCTGGTCCGGCAGACTATGAAGCGGGTCGTTGTAAACGCATCTATGGCTCCTTAACAACGACGATTGGGGCACCAGAATTAGCTCTTTTGCAACAATAAGGTCAAGCAGAGCTTGTCTTCACCCAGGATAGTTCTCTACCATCTATAGAGGGAGTCGGTGCAGCCCCCCACGAGCTATGGCGTCGGATAGAACGTCTGTTGAGAAACTATGCTCAGTTTCATTTTGATCGACCTATTCGGTCGGCTGCACTGATAGACAGTTGCTTTGCTTCATCTGCTTATGCTTCATGAGTCTGACTCAAGTGCATCCAAAATCTCTGAGATTTCTGACGACCCGGTGGTGGCCAGCGGGTCAAAGCCTCAGAATTTTGCTGTAGACTCCAGCGACCATGGATCGAATGTCTCTAAGGCCACTGGCTTTTGGCCGGTTTTGCAAAACCGTGATTTTTTAACGCTGTGGAGCGGGCAGGTCTTTTCGCAGCTGGCCGATAAGGTCTATCTGGTGCTGATGATTGCCATCATTGCTAGTCAGTACGATACCCCAGGGCAGACGATCAGCGGCTGGGTATCTGCTGTCATGATTGCCTTTACGATTCCTGCGATTCTGTTTGGGTCGCTGGCCGGTGTATATGTCGATCGCTGGCTCAAGCAGCCAGTGCTGGTGCTAACTAATCTGCTGCGCGGAGGGCTGGTCCTTGTACTGCCCCTGGGACTGTGGATTTTTCGGGAAGGGGCTGTGGTTGGGGTGCCTTTGAGCTTCTGTTTGCTGCTGGTAATCACGTTTTTAGTATCTACGCTGACCCAGTTTTTTGCCCCGGCAGAGCAGGCGGTGATGCCGCTGATTGTTAAAGACCGCAATCTGCTGTCGGCGAACTCGCTGTACACCACCACGATGATGGCGTCGGTGATTATTGGATTTGCGGTGGGGGAGCCGCTGCTTGCGATCGCAGATCGGCTGCTGGCTCCCTTTGACGGCAACAGTGGCATCGGCAAAGACATCTTGGTCGGGGTGAGCTACTGTCTGGCCGGTCTAATTTTGATGGCAATGCGGACGGGGGAATCGACCGCAAACCTGACCCCTGAGAGCCATATCTGGAGCGACATTAAAGAAGGACTAAACTACATTCAAAAGCGACCACCCATTCGCAATGCCATCATTCAGCTAGTGCTTCTGTTTTCAGTCTTTGCGGCCTTAGCCGTCTTGGCTGTTCGGCTAGCAGAGCTGATTCCTACCTTAAAGTCATCTCAGTTCGGCGTACTGCTGGCCTCTAGTGGTATCGGCATGGGAATTGGTGCCACACTGATTGGTCATTTTGGTCAGCGCTTTGCTCGACGGCAGCTGAGTTTGACGGGGCTATTGGGTATGGGAGCCGCTTTAGGGGGGCTGTCGATGACCACCCACAGCCTGTGGGGGAGCCTGGTTTTGATTGCGGTGCTAGGGATGTTTGCCGCCACCGTCGGTATTCCGATGCAGACCACGATCCAAGAACAAACTCCTGAAGAAATGCGGGGTAAGGTGTTTGGTTTACAAAATAACCTGGTTAACATTGCCCTGAGTTTACCGCTGGCCCTAGCTGGTGTGGCTGAATCCTTTGTTGGGCTGCGTCCTGTGCTGCTCGGTCTGGCCGCCGTTGTGATTGCCGGCGGTCTATTGACCCAAACTGTCTTTAAGGTATCCGCCACCTCTACCCAGTCAGAATCCTAAGGGACGGCTGTTGGCGATACGAACTCAATCAGTGTTCTAGTGACTGCTAACGATGGCAACGGAGCCATTCAACCTCAAAATCTCGGTACTCTCAGTCCTTCTTGGCGAGTAACCTCTTAAAATACTGATAAAGTCATATAAAGCATTCGTACAGTTACTTAAACATCATTAAGTTAGGTTACTTGACCTGCTTCCGATTTATAAACCTCCCTTAAATGCACATCGCATGGATTGGTAAAAAGGCCCCATTTTGTGGGAATGTCACCTACGGTCGAGAGATTACTAATGCTCTGCTAGAGCGCGGCTACCGGGTAACGTTTCTGCACTTTGCCACTGATGAAGAAGCCCCAGACGATCACGCCGGTTATGAAGAGGTTTCTTTACCCTTTATCTTTAAGTCTCAGATTCTCATCATTCCTAGCCTGCGTTCAGCCCGACGGCTGGCTGAGGTGCTAGCGGATCTCAAACCAGATTTGGTGCATGCGTCTTTGTCCCTATCGCCGTTGGACTTTAAGCTGCCAGATATTTGTCACGAGCTTGGCATTCCTCTGGTAGCTACATTTCATCCGGCCTTTGACCGCAAGCGCCGCAATCTCACATCGGGCACCCAGCATTTTACCTATCAGCTCTATGCGCCTCGGCTGGCCAACTATGACCGTGTCATTGTGTTTTCTCGTATTCAGCAGGAGCTACTGGTCAAACTGGGGGTGCCCCTAGAGCGTGTCGCGATTATTCCCAATGGTGTGGATGTGTATCGATATGCCCCCGGCTCTTCTCGGATTAAAGCCGAGTTTAGGGCCAGTCAGCTCTATGTCTATCAGGGGCGGCTGGCCATTGAAAAAAATGTTGAGTCGCTGCTCAAGGGCTGGAAGCTGGCCAATATGGGAGCTGGCCACAAACTTGTCATTGTTGGCAGCGGGCCATTGGAAATGGCGCTAAAAGCAGCTTATGGGGCGGATGATTCGGTGATTTGGCTAGGATTTGTGGCCGACGAGCATCGTCGTATCGAAATTTTGCAGGGAGCCGATGCGTTTATTTTGCCTTCTCTCATTGAGGGACTGTCTCTGTCTTTGCTAGAGGCTATGGCCTGTGGTGCCGCCTGTATTGCCACCGACGCCGGGGCCGATGGCGAGGTGCTAGAAGACGGTGCGGGTATTGTGCTCGACACTCAGCGAGTGGCACAGCAGCTGCAAACGATTTTGCCCCTGCTGCGCGACCATCCTGAAATGCTGTCGATTTTGAGCAGCAAGGCCCGACAGCGAGTATTGGATCGCTATACCCTGAGTAAAAATATCACCCAGCTGGAAAATCTCTATGCCCAGATGGTGCCGAGCAAAGCTCGGTATTCGGTCCCCCAGCAGGTCGGCTGGCTGTAGGGGCGTTCCATGGAACGCCCCTACCAATGGAACATCCCTACGAATAAATGGGTATTTTGTCCAAAATTGTCAGGTCTTCGGGACGATCGACGTCCCGAAGCTGCTCTAGGGTGGCAATGGAAAGGTTGAGGGTGTTTGCGATCGCAACTGTCCGCTCAAACACCTCGCCAGTTCCCCACGGAATATTCTCAAACAGTTTGGGCTGCGGTCGGCTCAAGCCAATCAAATAGTAGCCACCATCCGCCGCTGGTCCCAGCACCACATCATGGGTTTGCAGTCGATGAAACGCCTGCTCAAAATGACGCGTACTCAGGTCAGGGCAGTCAGCTCCAATGGCTACTACCGCCCTGACCCCCGCCTGGAAATTCCCCAAAAAGGCCCGGTGTAACCGATTGCCTAAACCGCCTGCAAACTGAGGCAGATAGGTAAACTGTCGCCCCAGCCAGGTCTGCATCTGAGACAGACAGCCACCCGAAAAATGGATTTGACGGTCAACCTCAGGTCCTAGAGCCGCTATTTCCCTGACTACAGATGCTGTCATCCACCGCTGCAGCTCAGCCGCCCGCACCGCACCCAAATGAGGAATGAGTCGAGTCTTGGTGTTACCAGCTTCGGGGTACCGTGTGAACAACATTAAACAAGATTCCGTATCCACGATATGTCCCCTTCTTAAGGTTTGCTTTATTATTGCTGGTTATTTAAGGCCCAATCGTAGTCGAAATAACTTATCTGATAGTCACCGGCTTCTAGATAGGCCCGATCTTCTTCGCTGACGTAGTTACTGATGAAGTTCAAAACGGCCCGCTCTTCCTCACTGCCAGTAAAACCGCTATCCACACCGTAGCTTGGGATCCAGTCGACACCGAACCAGCTAAAGATTTTGGACACCTTGACTTCCCCTGCTTCTTTGTCGATTTTGAGACCGTCGGGTCTTGCCAGCCACTGCATCACCTGCTCGTCTAGCTGAGTATCTAGCTCTTCTCCAGTAAAGGCTTCATTGCGCAGCGGCGGGCAGCTAATGGCCGCACAAACAATGGCCGCATGCAGCCGAGGTTCATCAAAGTCCACCCGCAGGACATCGTGCTCAATTTCGTTGAGAGTCTTTTCTGCGCGATTAATTGGATGCTTTCGCAGACGCCATACCCCAGTAATGTCCTTGATGCTGGGCTTTATAGGAGTTTGGTCAATAATTGACTTGAGAGTAAGAGAGTTATACGCATTAATCCAATAGGCAATCTGTTCCTCTTCGCTCCAGCCGCTCAGTGTGGCGTCATCCACAGCGGCTATGCCATCGTTAAACGTATCCAATGGCTGTCGCGACTGCTGCAGGTCAGTGTAGTTGACCCAGCCAGCCTCATCCACATAGGTACTAAGCACTTCATCATAAATGGTGTAGTCAATCCCCTGGGCAGAGGCAATATCTACCGGTGCTGAGGAGGTATCAGCGGTATTTGCCCCCGTGGAGCAGCCCACTAAACCAATGGAGCCAGCTAGAAAAAGAGCGGATAAATACTTACGTTTCATAATTGTTTTTAGATGAGGAGTTGGCGGTCATCTGTAATGTCTCATCGCCAGCTGAACAAATCCTGAGACGGACCTTAAGTTCTGTTCAATTTCGGCGCCAGGTTTGGCCGCGTTACTTTGGCACTGCTCCAAAACACACCCAAAACAAACGGCCACCACAAAAGATGGCGCTGCAGCTCCGGCAACGTCCAGCTGTAGTCACCGGCCGCAGACATGTAGAGCAGCGTAAAGTACCCATACGCCGATAGACTAATCAGCCGAATACCTAAGTTGCGGCTCACAACTAAAAAAGGCATTAGCCAGCTGAGATACCAAAAGTGAACGATGGGTGAAATCACCATCAGCCCAATCAAATACCATTCAGTGAACTTATGAAAGCTAGTCGCCCGCAGTAGTAGCCACACCACCACCAGAGCCAGAGGAAAAGCATAGAGCCAGTTTGCCAGGCGCGATGGCTCCCATATTTGTCCGACCCAGTAGGGAATTAGCTCGGCACTGCGGCCATTGACAACAAAGGACGATCCAAACCGCACTAATGGGCAAGAAGCAGGCCTGCAGAAGGGTATCGCGGTTAGCATCACTGGGAGTACTCCCAAAAGGGTGCTTGACAGTGCAATGCCAATACGCCTACGCCGCAGGGCATGCCAGACAATAAAAGCCAGTATCGGTAAAGAGATCCATTTGACAGCGATGCTAATGCCGACAAACAGGGCACTGCCTAGATACGTCAGGGGTGGCAATACCTGGGGCGTCAATGGATTAGGATCTGGGCTTTCAGGACGCTCAAACCACAGCCAGGCCAATACCAGCGGTAGCACGAACCAACTGTCGTAATGCCCACCCCCAGCAAAGCTATAGATCACCAGCGGATTCCAGGCATAGAGCAAGGTTGCTCGGTAGCCAAAGCGCCTACTCAGTAACCAGCAAACTCCTAAGTCTGCAATCGTAAAGGCCGCTTTAAACAAGGTTACCGAAGGGGCAATCCCGGCCAATAAACGGAAGCCAAGCTGGGTCACGGGTGGATAAATGGCCGAGGCAAACGCATTATTAATTTGCTCCCACCACGCTGTGCGTAAAGGCTCTAGAATCTCTGACGTGGGGGCAAAATCATAGGGGCTAAAGCCCTGCAGCTGGATATAGCCCTCCCACAGGTAGCGCCAGATATCATCGCCGGGATACATGGCCAGCAGTAGCAGCCGCGTTGCGATCGCAACGCCCCAAAACCAAATACCTGAGAGTCTCCGTAGCGGCCATGCCAAAATAAAGCCCAGCCCCATAATGGCGCTACCCAGCCAAAAGTGGACTATCGCTGTAGTTTCACGAAAATCTCCGTGAGGGACCACATAGGCGCTGCCTGCTACCAGCAGCAGCGCGCTGAAAAACAGCAATACCCGACTGTCTGGCGAAACTGACGAAACTGTCGCTGGCTCCGCAGGGTCAGTCCCTCGCCACAGACTGCGTCCGTATAGGCGCACTAGAGTAGATAAAATGACGGTTCCGGCCTTGATACTGCCGGTAATCGTTCCAGAGATCTTGGATTGCCCCCCCTGACGGGGCAAATAGTTCACCGGTAGCTCACAGATGCGTAGACCGCATTCGACAGCTCGTACCTGCATTTCGACGGTCCAGCCAAAGTTGCGATCGCACATTCCAATGCGATCCAGCGCCGTTTTGCGAATCAGCCGCAGCGGCCCCAAATCATCAAACCGATAGCCCCAGCCCCAGGCAATCAGCGTCCCCGATAGCCAGTTGCCAAAATTCTGGACCGGACTCAGCTGCTGCTGTCCTGTTGCCGTCCCGCGTCGATTGCCCAAAATCAGGTCGTGATTGTCTCGCTGAGCAAAGAACTCTGACAGCTGACTCAAATCATCACTGCCGTCCGCATCACAAAATAAAATCCACTCAATCTCCGCAGGCAGCGACTGTAGTCCTCGCCAGCATGCCTGACCGTAGCCTTGAATCGATTCTTGAACAACCTCTGCCCCCGCCTGAATCGCCACTGCGGCTGTCCCATCTTGACTGCCATTATCGACAACTCGAATATGGGTTAATCCTTGGTTTTGCAGCGTTTTTACAACATTGCCGATGGTGGCCGCTTCATTCAGCGCTGGAATAATTACTAAGGTATTTTCTAAATTCATGGAGCTGGCAGAGGACGATGTCAGCCCCAATTAAAGAGGGTTTGGCTGAAATTTAGCTGAGCTGCTTACCAGCAAATTCTCAGATTCTTCCCAGGTAGAGATGTTCCATACAACGCCTCTACATGACACGGGCGTTTCACGGAACGCCCCTAACGAACCAACATCGGTACACTGGAGTAGCGATCGCAGGAACAGGATATGGCCAATACAGCACAGACCGCTAGAATTATCGACCCGCAGCTGCAGGCCTATCGAACTGAACTAGCCCAGCTGCTACAGCGGATGCAGACATTGGCCAGCGGCATCAACAATCCTGATTTAGCGCAAACTACCGACAGCCTGCGGCGCAGTATTAATGAGCCTTTTTTGTTTGTGGTTGTCGGCGAGGTAAAAGCGGGTAAAAGCAGCTTTGTCAATGCCTTACTAGACGCCGAGGTGTGCGCCACTGACATTGCTCCCTGCACGGATTCAATCCAGCAAATTGTCTACGCCGAAGAAGAAACGGCTCAGCAGATTGAACCGCATTTGCGCAAAATTGGTCGTCCCATCGATATTTTGCAAGAAATTTCTATTGTGGATACCCCTGGAACCAACTCATTGGTCGCCGGACATCAGGTAATTACCGAGCGCTATATTCCCAACAGCGACCTGACATTTTTTGTACTGTTTGCCAAAAATCCTTATCAGAAAAGCGCCTGGGATTTTTTGGACTATGTCAGCGTTAACTGGCGTAAAAAGGTCGTGTTTATCTTGCAGCAGGCCGATCTATTACGTCCTGACGGTTTAAAGACCAACATTCAGCAGGTGCGCGACTATGCGGCGCAAAAGCAAATTTCTGACCCTAAAGTATTTGCCACCTCGGCTGAACTAGAGTTTGAGGGCGATTTGACCAATAGCGGCTTTACGCCCGTGCGTCAGTATATTCGCGATATGGTCTCCACTGGCGAAAGCTGCAGAGTCAAGCTCCGCTCGGTGAGCAGCACCACTCAAAAGCTGATTGAGGCTCTCACTGACGACATTCAAATCCTGCAAAAGCAGCTGCAGGAGGATAGGGCCACCGCTGCGCGCATCCGGCAGCAGATTGAAGGGGGGAAGGTGCGATCGCAAGTCGAAATTGATACCCTAGTCAGCCGTCTTTCGGACCGCTATGACACCATTTCCAGCCGAATCAAGCTAGAGTTTCGCGACAGCCTTTCGGTTATGACCGTCATGCGTCGCTCTTTTGTCGGCATTTTTAATAAAGAAGCCTCGCTCCAGACCTGGATCAACGAATTTAAAGACCGCTGCCAGGAAGAACTCAAAACCTCTCTAGAAGAACTCTCCAACGAAGGCGCTCAGCACTTTGTCGATGGTATTCGTCAGCTGTTAGAAGGGCTGACCGTTGACCTTAACTCAATTCAAACCCATCAGCTCAACAGCAACGCTATTTCTATCAAAATCCTAGAGCGGCGGCAGGAGGTGATTGAAAGTGTTAAAGCTAAAGTCAACAACCTACTCACCGACGACGGTCTGACGCGCACCCTGGGCTCTGAAGCCGAAAGCATGGCAGCTGAAATTGTTGGCGGTGCCTTTGTGGCTGTGGCAGGTACCATTCTTAATATCGTCGAATTTGCCGTTGCTGAAGCGATTATGAATGCCATTGGCATTGCCTTTGCTGGTATTGGCGTTATCTTTCTTGCCATTGGTATCGCCTGGCAGCGCAAACGCATCATTACCAAGTTTGAGCATGCCTTAGATAGCGAAAAGTATCGGTTCAAAAGCGATGTTGCCGACCGTCTCAACCAGAAACTCAGTTTAATTTATGAGGAAGTCGAGCGCATCTTTGTCCAGTTTTACGACTATGTAGAGCGCGAGACGGCCGATGTTACTCCGGTTGTAGAGCAGTACGACGCGATCCAGGCAGCAGCAGCTCAGTTGTTTACGGCTATGGCCACTGAGGAGTTACTTAAGCCCCAGGCAAAATAGCTGCTAGAAGCTACGCCAAGCAGGGGGGTATATCAGTAGACCCAACGTCCAAAAATATACCTGCCGATATGGGACTGTGAGCCAAACACATCGACAGGTACATCTATTAAGAAAGCAGAGATGGCTTTGGGAAAGCTAATCGTCAGACTTATCGTCAGACGTGCTACTACCAGAGGAGTCATAAATCGCATCAAGCTGCTCGCGGGCATCCTTGATGGAAATAGAGCGCATCACGAGTAGCGGCTCATCAAAAACATTGCCGTCTGCATCTAGCAGCTCGGGATGGGGTACACGCCGGGGTGGCCTCGGAGCAGGCGCGGTGCCGCGACGGGTTTCAATACCCAGACTAATCAAATTACGGACCAAATTGACAATCGCCAATACGGCCAGAACGGTGAAAGCAAAAATGTAGAGTAAATGCAGCATAGGTAAAAGCGATCGCGCTAATGATCCTCTTTAAATGTGTTGTCTGGGTTCGCTTGGGCTTGCTGCCGTCGGAAGCGGATAGACACATTCCAACATTCTTGAACCAGCTGATGCCAAGACATTACAACAGACATGTCTACACCTGCTTGGTTGCCAGTAGCCTGAGATAACGCCTGGGATGCACTCACCAATTGCTGGGCTTTACGCACCCGATCGAGTAAATCTTGCTGCTCCTGTTTCCCTAGAAAATCGATGGTTTCAGATTCAAGTAAATCAATAGAGCGGCTAAACCAATGTTGAAAATCATCCAAAAGAGGTTGTAAAACCGCTTTCATCAATTCAGGTTCGGGAGCGTCAGAGCTGTACATTAATTTGTACTTAAGCGAAGTAACTACTAGGCTTGTAAATCAGGTTAAGAAATGCAAACTATTACTAGCTTAAACAGAACTCCTGAGGAATGCCAATCAAATCCGTATGCCTAAGGCTGTGGATATGTCTAACATGCCTTCTGTAAAGATTAATACTCAAGAAATATATTAGCGTCATTTTTCCAGAGTGATGGTTAAGATATCCCATCAAATTTTGGTTTGAGTATCGCTTAGCTGTTCTAGGGTTTGCCAGCCTGCTCTCCAAAGCTGGCGGTTCTTTAAGACGCTGGCATTGATCCAAAAGCGGACATCAGGGTCGCAGGAGGCCACAAGCTCCGCAAAAATGAGTTTTCCTTGATTTTTACGATTCATTACTTGAAAGTGCCGCCAGCCCATGGTGCGCTGCTGTGCGGTCCATTTGGACCCCACTAAATGGGGAAATCTTTGCTTTTTGGGTTTGGCCATAGTCGGCAACGGTTATGAAAGCTTTTGCTTTAGTCCACGAATATGCACTGCCCGACTGGTGATATACGCGGTCTTTGCCTCAAGACGAATATAGATTTTGCCTGACAGCAGCCCCCGCACATTTCGACGGGCATAGATGACAAAATCGGCGGGCAGGGTATCATCGTCTACCGGGGTATACCCCAGCTCCGCCAAAGGCTGGCTGATTTGATTAAGAAACACCTTGTGTCCCTTGATCGGCTGCTTCAGGGTAATCGAACGATTAAAGTAAAGTCCCAGAAAGCCCCCCACCACACCCATGACCAGGCCCATCTGGTTAGGGATGCCACTCATAGGGCTCAAATTGAGCACCAGACTAGCTAGCACGATGGTGATCAGTGTCGTCGTGCCAAAGTAGTACAAAAATGTCAGGGAATTTTCGGGGCCTGGGTTACTCGCTGTCATAGGAGCTGTGGGTGTGTATAGATAGGGTTGCACAATTTTATGGCAACCGGTACGAAATTCAGTGGCAGAATGGTCAGGCGAGAGCGCTCGCTATCCGCTATTTCACAGCCGGTCTCTAGCTATGGGGTCTACTAGATAAACCATGATTGAGGTAGAACAGCTTAGTAAAACGTACGGTGGAACCGTCGCTATTAGCGATGTGTCTTTTAAGGTCGAACCCGGCGAGATATTAGGTTTTTTGGGGCCTAACGGTGCTGGGAAAACCACTACTATGCGTATTTTGGCAGGGTATTTACCGGCCACCAGCGGTACAGCGCGCATCGCTGACCATGAGGTTCATAGCGATTCGATGGCGGTTCGGCAAAATATTGGCTATTTACCGGAAACGCCGCCGCTGTATCCGGACATGACTGTGGAATCATTTTTATACTTTGTAGCGCGGATCAAAGGGCTGCCCATTGGTGACCGGGCGGCACGGGTGGCGTCTGCGATGGAGCGCTGCAACCTGAGCGAAAAGAAGCGGGTCTTGATCCGTAAGCTATCTAAAGGCTTTCGTCAGCGGGTGGGGATTGCCCAGGCTATTGTTCACGACCCGCCCGTGATTATTTTGGACGAGCCCACAGTGGGGCTGGACCCGAAGCAAATTATTGATGTCCGCAACCTGATCAAAAGTTTGGCCGGTGAGCATACCATCATTCTCTCGACGCATATTTTGCCCGAGGTGAGTATGACGTGCGATCGCATCACCATTATTAATCAGGGTCGCATCGTGGCCACAGATACGCCCGACAACCTGACCGCTCGACTCGCCGGACAGCTGGGGTATGCCATCGAAGTGGCGGGGGACCCCGAGCGAGCCCAGGCGGTGCTGAATGAGCTTAACCAGATAGAGTCTGTTAAAACGTTGGCCAGCGAAGGTCTCCATGAAAACCACCATCGGTTTCAGGTGCTGGTGGCCACTGAGGAGGATCCAGGCAGTGCGATCGCAGCCGCCATCATCAATGCCGATTTGGGTCTCTATGAGCTATCGCGCAACCGGGTCAGCCTTGAAGACGTATTTATTAACCTGACTACCGAAGAGCCTAACTATGCTGAAACCAGCGAGCCGGTCTTAGCAGACCCCCCAGACGCCTCATCTACCCCAAGCGCCTCGGACGAGTCGGTCTCAGAAGAGCCCCCAGCAGACGCCTCATCTACCCCCAGCCCCTCAGATAGCGATGAATAGCATCATTACCGTTATTAGCAACATTTTGGCCATCTACCGCCGAGAGCTGCAAAGCTACTTTGCCTCACCGCTGGCCTATGGCATTGCTACAATTTTCTGGCTGTTAGCCGGATTTCTATTGGTTATTCTGGTTTTTGGGCCCCAGGGACTGTTGGCCCAGTCAGCCTTTGCCGATCAAGCCGGGCTGCAGAGCACTCCTTTAGACCTGCCCTATGAATTTACTCAGTTTTATCTAGGGCTGCTGGGCTCGCTGTCTATGTTTATCCTGCCGGCTCTTTCTATGGGGCTTTACACCGACGAACGTAAACAAGGCACTCTCGAACTCCTGGCTACTTCTCCTATTACCAACTGGGCCGTTGCCTTAGGCAAATTGTTGGGGGTGGTAACGTTCTTTATCTCCATGGTGCTGCCGCTGCTGGTGCTAGAGTCATTCGTGGTGGGATCTGCCGATCCGCCCTTTGACCTACGGCTGTTATTTCTTGGCCACGGTGGACTGGTTCTGCTGGCAGCAGGCATACTCTCCCTGGGTATGTTTATCTCCTCCCTGACAGAAAGCACGGTGCTAGCGGCTATTCTCACCTTTGCTATGGTGTTGGTGCTGTTTGTCCTTGAGGGTCTAGCCAGCGGTATCCCAGGCCCGATCGGAGAGGCCATCGGTCATCTCTCTTTGCTCAAGCACTACACCGATTTTACCCAAGGTGTTTTTGACATTAGCGGGCTGATTCTGTTTCTCTCTTATGCTGTTTTAGGATTGTTTTTGACGGCTCAATCCATTGAAGCATTTCGGTTCCAAAGAAACTAAGACCGGTCGCGAGTCGGCGGCCAGTTGGAACGATTGGCTCTTGCCTCATAATACATTTCAGCCTAGCTCTCTTCAGTCATTTTATTCTGCCTGTCCATACGTTTATGAAAGCGCTATCTACCTCTCGTAAATATCTTCGCTGGTTGCTATGGCCAGGACTGGCTTTAATCACCGCCGGTCTGGTGGCTGGGTTTCTAGACACCTGGGGTGTTCTTCCCACTGTGCTGCTGCTCGTGGGCGCACTGTTTACACTGATTAGCCTGGTCCTGGGGGGATTTGGCTACCGCAGCTTTTGGCAAAGCCGTTCCACCCAGGCGGGTACCAATGCCATTGTTGCAACGCTGGCAATGCTGCTGATTTTAGGGGTTGTTAATTTTTTGGGGGTACAGTACGGTCCGCGCTTTGATCTAACAGAAGCGGGGCTGTTTACCCTAGCTCCGGAATCTAAGTCGGTAGTGATCAATCTAGATCAGCCAGTGAATGTGGTGGTCTTTGACGCCGCGCTCAGTCCGAGCGATAAGCAGCTGTTAGATAGCTACCAGCGGCTCAACGAAAATCTGACCTACGAGCAGATCAATCCGATTCAAGACCCGGCTGCGGCCCGTGAGTTTAACCTTAGCGGTGACGGTCGAGAAGTTCACCTAGAAGTGGACGATAAGACAGTGTTTGTTCAAACGCTGGGTGCTCAGGGTCTAAATGAGCAGGATTTAACCAATAAGCTGGCTCAGCTAGGGCAGGATCGAGCGGCCGTCGTTTATTTTATCCAAGGTCACGAAGAGTTTGAAATCGACGGCAGCACCACCGGCTATGCCCAGGCTGCTGCTGCCTTAGAATCCGACAACTTTACCGTAGAGCCCCTTAATCTTGCGGATACTGCCGTTGTTCCAGGCGATGCCAATGCGGTTGTCATTGCTGGACCTCAGCAGCCTTTCTTTGAACCCGAAGTAGATGCCCTAGAAACTTACCTGGATGACGGCGGTAGCATTCTAGTACTGGTTGACCCGCAAACCGAGCCTGCTCTGGACCCGCTGTTAGAAGACTGGGGAGTTACCCTCGATGAGCGGATCATCGTTGACGCGTCGAATACCGGCCAAATTGTTGGTTTAGGTCCCGCTGCGCCGCTGGTCACCACCTATGGCGCTCACCCAATTACTGAAGCCTTTGACAACGGTCGCTCATTTTATCCCCTAGCCCGTCCGGTTCAAATAGAGCCGGTAGACGGTATCAGCGCAACGCCCCTTTTGCTCAGCAATCCTCAAAGCTACGCAGAAACTTTGACCGAAACAGGTGAACTCAATGTCGATACTCAAAGTGCGCCGGAGGGACCTTTTAATATTGGTGTTGTCTTAACCAAAGAAATTGACTCAGTAGACGCTAATTCCTTAGTAGAAGAAGATACCGAAGAGACTCCTGACTCAACAGAACCAGAAGAAGATGCGTCATCTGCAGAATCAACTGAGACTACAGATGATGCCAGTGAGCCTGAAGCGGATGTGTCAGAACTGGACGCAGATAGCGCAGAAGACACAGATGATGCTGAAACGTTAGATAGCGAAGATATTGTTGAACAACAATCAGGCGATGAAGCAGTCGACGACGAACAAAGAGAAGCTCGTCTTGTGGTAATTGGCAATGCCTCCTTTGCTACTGACGGACTCTTCGACCAGCAGCTGAATGGCGATGTCTTTCTTAACAGTGTTGCCTGGCTTAGCAATGTAGACAATACTGTCCTCTCGATTCGTCCTAAGGAAATTACCAACCGTCGTATTGTTATGACCCTATCGCGACAAATTATTGTCATTGCCCTGGCGCTAGCGGTATTTCCGTTAGTGGGGCTGATCGGAGCCGGGATTACCTGGTTCCGTCGTCGCTAAGGAGACCTGATATGAAACTACAGCGCAGTACTGGGATTTTGTTGGGAGTTGCGATCGCGTTAGCTGCCGCCGTTGCCCTATTCGAAACTCAAAAAGATACCACTGAATCCAGCGATACCCTATACAGCTTTGCCGAAACCGACGTCAGCGCCTTCACCATCGAGCAAGACGACAGCACTCTGGCCTTTGAAAAAGCCGACGACATCTGGCAAATGACCGAGCCCGAGACTGCCGCAGCCGATCCGTCTACCATCGCCTTTTTACTCAACATCGTGACCACCAGCGCCATTCAAGACACCATCACCGCCTCGCCCGATGAGCTAGACACCTATGGCTTGGACACTCCAAACGCTACCGTTCAACTAACCGTCGATGACGCGGACTATACACTGACCGTAGGCGATGAAGACTTTAGCGGGTCTTCTCTCTATGTCATGACTATCGACAGCGATACAGACATCGTCCCTTCTGAGGTACACATCATAGCCAACGAATTTACAAACGGGATAGATCGTCCGCTAGACGATTGGATCCTCGACGATAGCGAGAATGCTGAAGATGAGAGTACGAACGACGAGAACGGGAACCCTAATAGCGAGATTACCGAAGATGAAAACACTAATGACGATAGCGAGGATTAGAGCAAGTATCCAATAGGCTGCTAGCTTTAGAGACTTGGAGTAGGGCAGGGAATAGTGAAATCGTCACATGGCTATCGCTTGCCCCGGCCATCGCATAGACCTGACCATCAATATACTCGTGTTTGATAGGACTTTCGGCCTCTAGTTGAAGATAGTCCTCAATGGTCAGATACTGGGGCAACGCAACCATGGCAATAGCAGCAGATTCCTACATGGCTATTGTAACTGTGGTCAATCTTTAAAGGAGTGGCAGGCTAGCTGAGTCAGGCTTTTAACACCTTCTTCGTTTAGGTTGTCTTTTTCAGCTTTATCCGCTGTCAGCCATAACAAATATTCGGTGTTGCCTGCTGGTCCCCGGATAGGTGACCAGGTTAGGCCTTTTGCCTGCCAGCCCAGGCGCTGCGCAGCGAGATATACCTGCCAAATCGCCGAGCTGTGGTCTTTAGGATCGCGTACGACACCTTTTTTGCCAATCTTCTCTCTTCCTACTTCAAACTGGGGTTTGACTAACAATATACATTCTCTTTTTCCCGTCATCAGCTGCCAAAAGGCAGGGAGAACTTTGGTTAGAGAGATAAATGAGACATCCATAACCCCCAGGTCGGGCCGCTGGGCGTCTTCTTTGTATAGGTCTTCTGGAGTGAGGTGGCGGAGATTAGTGCGTTCTTGGAGGATGACTTTCGGGTCTTGACGGATTTTCCAGGCAACCTGACCGTAGCCGACATCAATGCCGTAAACCTGCCTGGCTCCGTTTTGTAGTAGGCAGTCAGTAAAGCCGCCGGTGGAGATGCCGCCATCTAGACAGATGCGATCTTTTACCTCGACGCTAAATTCCTTAAGTGCCTTGGCCAGTTTCTCTCCACCACGCGATACATAGGGTGACTTTTGCTTGAGCACCACCACGGCATCGTCTTTAATGGTGGTTCCGGGTTTGTCGATGACTGCCTCATTTACTTTTACCTCACCCGCTCGGATACAGCGCTGAGCCTGCTGCCGTGAATCGCACAGACCTTGCTCTACTAGGTATATGTCCAAGCGTTGTTTGGCCATTTTGGGTGGCGGCATTGAGAATGATGGGCACTGCCCACCCTACCATTTTGTCGAGGCCATCCACCGTGTGGGGATATTCCATGGAACGTTCCCACGGGAATTTAATGGGCGCTCATGCTTTTGAGTTTTTCGGGTTTATCGTGAACGGCTAGCTTCTCTACTAAAGATTCACTGGCTGCGTTCATGCCAATTAGCCGGGTCTCGATCCCTTTAGCCCGAAATTTTAGTACCACCTTATCGATGGCAATCACCGCTGTCTGATCCCATAGGTGAGAGTTAGACAGGTCAATGGTGACGCTATTTAGCTCTTCATGAAAGTCAAAGGTGCTCAAAAAGTCGCTCACTGATACAAAAAACAGCTGACCGTTGACATAGTAAATCCGGTCATTGCCCTTTAGCTCGGTATCGATGCGGATAATCTTGGCAATTTTACGAGAGAAGAACAAGGCGCTAAGGGCAATACCAACAATGACGCCAATGGCTAGGTTATGGGTGATGATTGTTGTAATCACCGTTACGGCCGTTACGGTAGTTTCACTCTTGGGCAGCTGTCGCACGTTGGTGATGGAACCCCAGTTAAAGGTGCTGATAGAGACCATGAACATTACGGCCACCAGTGCGGCCATGGGAATTTGTTGTACCCACTGACCCATGGCCAAAATGAAGAAAAACAGCAGTGCTCCCGCACTAAGGGTCGACAGCCGCTGACGACCACCGGAGGTAATGTTGATCACCGATTGGCCAATCATGGCGCAGCCAGCCATACCGCCAAAGAATCCGGTCACTAGGTTGGCGATTCCTTGGCCTTTAGCTTCCTGGTTTTTGTCGCTGTTGGTATCGGTCATGTCGTCAATAACTGACGCGGTCAGAAATGACTCCAGCAGTCCCACCGCTGAGAGCGGTAGCGCCACCGGTAGCACGATGCTCAATGTTTCAAAGTTTAATGGCACCTGCGGGAGGTGAAAAATCGGTAGGGTCGTGGGCAGGTCTCCCTTGTCCTGAATAGTAGGCAAACTGCCAAAGGGAGCCGCCAGATCCCCCAGAAAAGCTAGCGAACTGTCGGCAAAGGTACCGTTGGCCGCCATGCCCAAAACCGTCAGCACCACAATGGCAACTAGCGGAGACGGTACTAACTTTGTTAGTCGTGGCAGTAGATAGATAATCGCTAAGCCTAGCGCCACGGCCACATACATGGTGATTCCCTGTCCGCCAAACTCAGGCAGCTGGGCCATAAAGATCAAAATAGCCAGGGCGTTGACAAACCCCACCAGCACGGCCCGTGGTACGTATTTCATCTGGCGGCCTACTTTCAAAAAACCCCAGACAATCTGCAGTACACCCGTCAATAGGGTGGCGGCAAACAGGTATTCTATCCCATGGGTTTTGACCAGTTCGACCATGAGCAGTGCCATCGCCCCGGTTGCTGCTGAGATCATGCCGGGACGGCCGCCCATAAAAGCGATAACAATGGGCATGGTGAGTGAGGCATACAGTCCCACTTTTGGGTCTACCCCCGCAATGATGGAAAATGCGATCGCTTCTGGGATCAGCGCCAGCGCGACGACAATTCCGGCTAGCAAATCCCCACGAATGTTGCTAAACCAGCTGTCTTGGACGGAGTCCCAGCTAAAACGTGTACTCATAGGGATAGTAAAAAGATTGGGGGGAAGAAATGCTGTGGCGGCAATCGATTTTCAGCCTTCTGCTTAAGTTAACAAGACTATTGGAATACCCCCCGTCGTCTTCGCATTCTCTTTTGCATTTACCCCTAGACACTGCTGCCGATTTGCTTTTAGATAGGCATAGGCAAAGAAATGTTAAGTATATTTACTTATTTTCTATCGATCGGCTAGGCGGGCGCTTGTGGAGGTGCCTATGTAGGCAATCGGTCGGAGAGTCGTTTTTGTGCCCTGTTTAACAGGTGTTAGAGATTTTTCCCAGGCTTAAGGAGACCCCTTGAACATTTCCAATTTCACTGTTCGCTCCCTCAATTTGCGCGCTCTCAAACGGGAGTGGCTGCTCAACCCTAAGGCCGACCTTTTATCTGGGGCCGTGGTGGGTTTAGCGCTAATTCCAGAAGCGATCGCATTTTCCATCATCGCGGGGGTGGATCCCAAGGTTGGTCTCTATGCCTCGTTTATTATTGCGGTGATCACCGCTTTTCTCGGTGGGCGCCCGGTGACAATTTAAGCAGCGACCGGGGCGATGGCCCTGCTGATGGTGGGTTTCGTCAAAGTCCACGGGCTAGAGTATCTGCTGGCCGCCACCTTTTTGACCGGCATTTTTCAGGTGATCTTTGGGTTTCTCAAGCTGGGGCGCCAGATGAAGTTTGTGCCCCGAGCGGTGATGATTGGCTATATCAATGCCCTG
>JBHJIL010000027.1:0-61363 GCA_050043465.1 Leptolyngbyaceae cyanobacterium | reverse complement strand
CGAGTAATAGACCCTTGCAACGATCTTTTATGACAGCGACCCCGTGTGGGATGAGTTGGGCGATTGCTGCAGATTTCCCTCCACGCCCATGCTGCTGATTGACTGGCTGATTGTAGTCGCCTACCTCATTTTTACGATGGTGCTAGGCGTCTATCTATCGCGTAAAGCCTCCGGCAGCCTCGTTGACTTCTTTGTCTCTGGGCGGTCTCTACCCTGGTGGTTGGCTGGTACCAGCATGGCGGCTACCACGTTTTCGATTGATACACCGCTGTACGTGGCGGGTGTGGTGGGCTCCCGTGGCATCGCGGGCAACTGGGAATGGTGGAGCTTCGGCATTGCCCATGTCGTGATGATCTATGTATTTGCCAGGCTGTGGCGGCGCTCTGAGGTGGTTACCGATGCAGAGCTGACTGAAATCCGTTATGGAGGCCAAACTGCAGCCGTCTTGCGCGGTGTCAAAGCGTTTCTATTTGCGGTGCCTATTAACTGTATTGGTATCGGCTACGCCATGCTGGCTATGGTCAAGGTGGTCGATGCTTTAGAGCTGTGGCAAAGTATCGGCGTTGAGCCTAATGACAGTCTGAAGCTGTGGAGCGTGATCGTTGTCAGCATTTTGGTGCTGCTCTACGCTGGATTTTCGGGGCTTTGGGGAGTGGTAGCGACAGACTTTTTTCAGTTTTTTCTGGCACTGTTTGGCGCTATTGTCGTGGCGGTTGCTTCGGTTGCTTCGGTGGGCGGCATGCGAAACCTGGTCGATCAGGCCCAGGCTAATACTGAGTTTGATGTTCTGAGCATTCTACCTATCACCTTTGATGGTGGTATCGGCTGGAGTGCGGCAGCGGGTATTCCGGCCAGTGCGTTTATGGCCTATGTCTTTTTGCAATGGTGGTCTTTTCGCCGCAGCGACGGCGGGGGTGAATTTATTCAGCGGCTGGTGGCCGCTAAGGATGAAAACGAAGCGGAAAAAGCTGCCTGGTTTTTTAATATCTTGCACTACGTAATTCGCACGTGGCCTTGGATCATTGTGGCGTTGGCAGCGGTGGCGATTTATCCGGATTTAAGCGATCGCGAACTGGGCTACCCCAAGCTCATGCTCGACTTTTTGCCACCGGTCCTACTAGGACTAGTCGTAGCGTCGCTGATTGCTGCGTTTATGAGTACCGTATCTACTTTGATCAACTGGGGGGCTTCTTATTTAACCAATGACCTCTATGGTCGGTTTATCAAACCTAGTGCTACCCAGGCTGAGCTAGTTAATGTCGGTCGCATTACATCAGTAATCGTGACTGTCCTTGGAGCCACCGCTGCCTTTTTTGCCTCCGATGTCGCTACCGTATTCCGTTTAGTGATTGCTATTGGTACAGGGCCAGGACTGGTCCTGATTTTGCGCTGGTTCTGGTGGCGCATTAACGCCGCTGCCGAGCTGAGTTCTATGGTGACAGGATTTGTTATTGGTTTGCTCACCAGTGTTTTGGACGTGGTAAAAATTTCTGACTTTGGCCTGCGCCTGCTGGTGACGGCAGGTATTACCACAGTGGTGTGGGTGGCTGTTATGTTGCTCACACCGCCTGAATCTGACGAAACCTTAGATAATTTTTATCGGCGTGTTCGTCCTGGCGGTCCCGGTTGGCGACGGCAGCGACAGCGTACTGGCGTCAGACCGTTGCAAAATCTGGGGTTAGAGTCTCAGCGAGTTGTAGCGGCCTTACTGCTGCTGTTTGGAGCGATGTTTGCCGTCGGCGGATTTTTACTGTTGAAATCTTTACTGGGTTGGTGCTCGCTGATTATTGCCGTGGCTGGCTGGTGGTGGTTGCGCAAACTTTACCATCAGCCTCTATCACCTGTGCCACGACCGGGTTTAGATGATGATGACCTGTGGTCTTAGCCCTGGATTGTTTAGCTCCGCTGGCTAAGAAACGTTACGATACCTAGTGACTGTGACCGATTCCACAGAGTTTGTATCTTCGCGATTTTAGAAATTCCTAGAGTTTTACCATGTCCATCATCCGCTCCTATGTGATTCCGTTTTTGATTCTGGTTGTTTTTTTGGTAGCTATGGTGGCCGTCAGCGCTCGTATTTGGCTACCTAGCGATATGCTGGCCCCGGCTCCCATTGATGGCGATGAGCTAGCTATGCTGGGCAAGGCACTGCTCTATGGGCTCAGCGTCTAATTGGCCTCAGGGATATCAGCTGGTTCCAGGGTCTAGTGTGGACCGTTCCAGATTGCTGACAACTATGGGTAACGCCTATGCCGAACTGGGCGCTACTCAGCTCGGTCATTTAGGTCAAACAGTAGAGCTATATCTTGAGGGGCCGTCGGCCCTATGGTGGTTAGAAAAAACAGGCACCTCCCGAGTCGGCTTTGTTGCCAATAGGGCATCTGCTATCGGCTGTCTCTGGCTTGGCCAGTCGGTTGATCAGCTAACGGGGGCATCACAAGCCTATATTTACTTGCTCTATGTTGCTCCTGCCTATCGTCGTCAAGGGCTGGGGCGTAAGCTAATGAACTATGCCAGAGACTGGGCCAAAGACCAGGGGTATCACCAGCTGAGTCTTCAAGTATTTGTAGATAATGAGGCTGCTCTCAAGCTTTATGAAAGTCTGGGTTACACGCCGAAAGCAACGTTACTCACATTACCTCTATAACGGAGCAACTGCTGGCTAGCGATAGTTCTGAAACTGCAGTGCTACGGGCCAGTCTTCTTCTTTGATCAGCTGAATTGCGCTCTGGAGGTCGTCTTTTGATTTAGCAGAGATGCGAACGGCATCGCCCTGGATAGATGCCTGAACCTTTTTGAGGTTGTCGCGGATCATCTTTGATATTTTTTTGGCAACCTCTTGGCTCAGACCTTTCTTTAGCTCAATACTTTGTCGGACTCTGTTGCCGCTGGCCGCATCGACATCACCATAGTCAAAGATTTTCATTGACAGGTTCCGCTTAGCTGCCTTGGTTTGGATCAAGGTGTGGACGGCTTCTAGCGTCATTTCGCTGGCGGTTTCGATTGCGATCGCAGTTTCACCCAGATCTAAGGTTGTTTTGGTGTCTTTGAGATCATAACGACTTTTTAGCTCGCGACGAACCTGGTCAAGGGCATTGACAAGCTCTTGACGGTCAAAATCGCTGACGACATCAAAGGAATAATTAGAAGCCATGGGCCAATCAAGTATTAGTGATGGGTTGACTAAGGGCTATTGTAGCCAGATGCTTTTACAACTCATGAGATAAAGGCTAAAAATACTGATACTGCCAATACCAAACATGAGCGATCGCAACGGTGCCACGTTCAACATATAAAAAACTGAAAAGAGCAGCCGAGCTACAAGGTACGCCACTACAGCGGCTACAGCAGCCGTTCCCTCCTGACCGGTAACGTAGGCCATAACAGCGGCTGGAGCATAAAGAATCAACGACTCAAACGAGTTTTGGTGAGCCCAGTTCGCCCGTTTTGCATAGTCTGGTAGCTTGTCTGCGTAAAAGCGTGGCCGCTCAAATAGCTCCAATGAATTTTCCATGGCCTGGGCCAGCTTAACTCGCTCTGCCGCCACCACCAGGTAGGGCACATAGATTAAGAACGCCGCGATAGGAAGACTGTATACAAAAATGCCAGGGGCCGATAGTAAGGTCACAGAATTAATCAAAATAAAACAGCGTTACAATCTTGCGCTGAGCTTCTGCGTCTTTGCAGGTTTGCAACAGCGTATGACTATCGTGAAACGCGAAACAGATCAGCTGCTGACATCGAGAGATAATCTCCTGATTGCAAAGAGAACTAGCCTCGGCCAGCTCCAGCCTATCGTTGGCTGAATTTTCGACTAAATGAATAACAGCGTCTAGCTGTTCACGAGACTCCCGCGGCTGACGCTCCAAGCTTTGTGGCAAAATCACCGTGAGTAGATTTGGGTCTGCCTTCATTGCCCCACGAATGGCTGCAGAATTAGTACCGGTCGCCCCAGACGTCAGTAAACGATTACCGCCGAGCACCAGTCCATAGCTCATCAGCTCAATTAGCCGTAGATGAGTGATAGGTACATGGCGAGACCCTAAGATAGCGATACGCTTTGAACCCGACTGCTGAATCGCAGCAAGCTCTTGCAAAAAGTCATCCACCTTAAGTGATTCGATGGGAGTATCAAGAGACTGACTCAAGGGTTTATGTAGGTTTAATGAAGGGACTGGCCAATTCTACCAAACCCTTGTCCCCAAGCCCTGTATCCCCGTGATGATCTAATAGGATTCCTAGGCAGTCACGGCAGGAGACGACAGATTTAGCTCGCTCATCAGCCGTTCCACATCAAAGTGTTTTTCCATCAGTAGCTGAATACACTGGACTTTGATGGGTTCTTGCAAGCGTACTTGCTGAAAAGACTTTTCGATAATTTCAACGGTGGTGAGGGTGTCTAGGTCAACTGAGAGGATTGGCACCTCTAAGTCCTGGGCCCGGCTGACAATATCAGGGCTAGGCGCAATATGTCCCGTTAAAATCAGACATTGCGTGGAGGTCTCTAAGGCCGCTAGCTGAATATCCGCGCGATCGCCACCGGTAATAACAGCCATATTGTCCGCCAGACGAAAATACTTGAGTGCCGAGTTGACGTTCATCGCGCCAATGCTTAAGCTCTCAACCATCAGGTCCATGCGCTCTTGACAGCAGAGAACTTCAGCCTTTAGCTGCTGGACTAGCTCTCCCACGCTGACGCTGCGCATCAGGGGGGTGCTAGGTAAAATCCCTAAAACCGGAATGTCGTGCCGTTCTAAACAGGTTTTCACATGGGTTGTGACATTCTGTAGCTGATCGCTTGGGACGTCATTGATGAGGACTCCCATCAGTCGGTCACCTAGCTTTTGTTAGGCGGCTAATAGACCATCAACGATCAGCACTGAGTGAAATCTGGCCACTAGCATCACCCGAGCTTCGGTAATTTTTGCTAGCTGAGGTAGTGATAGACCAAAAAGCGTACCTTCTTCGAGATTGCCAGCTCCTTCAATGAGTAGAAGATCTTCTCCCTGGCCCCCCAGGTAAGTCGCCATTTGCTGGGGGTCAATAGCTGAATTCTCGTCCGTTAGTTGCTGGGCAATTGTCTCGGCATCTAATGAGAGCAGCGTTGGGCGCAAGCGAGCTGACGGTAGCTTAAGTATCTGAGAAATGAAACTGACATCTTCGTCAAGATCAGAGTCATCGCTGGGACAGGTCCCAACAGGTTTGGCATAGGCGATATCAATACCGCGATCCTGAAGCTGCAGAGCCAGACCGGTGATGGTGGCTGACTTACCGCTGTAAGGCTCTGTTGAGCCAATCAGCAGATGCTTTGATGGATGGGGCACACTGTCACTCCTAACTACCAATGGGGCTATACATTACTTTATTGTGCCATGGAGAGCAGTTAGCAATTGGGAAAAAAGATCAACTTTAAGGTTAACTTTTGGCAAAGTGTGAGTTCATCTAACAACAGCCTTTTTCGACCTAAGAAGGGAGCACTCAATATCAGGAAATCGAGTAGCGTAGCTCAAAAAATGAGATATTGCCTATTCATCCATTCTGAGGAGTCTGCGGTAGAACGTTTTAGAAAAGTCAGGAGAGCGTTTGAGCCGCATAGCGGTTACGACATCGATCAAAAAGTCGACAAACTCAAATGTTGCCATGGTGATTTCGTAGGTGAGTTCGGCGTCACCATCAAACTGCATTCGGCACTGGGTGAGGTCAGCGGGCAGCGTCGAAACATTCCAGGTTGCTAAAAAAGCAATACTCTCGCCGCCTTCAATCCGCCGTTCGCCCTCCAAGTTGCCCCGTTTATAAAGACCGATGGCATAGGGAAGCGCTTTGCGTTTATTGCCCTGGTAGTAGGGCATGTAAACGCCGACATCTTGTTTGGGAGCAGGCTGAATGTCTATAGGCATGGCGTTGAGCGTGGGGTCTCTTAGACGAAGGTAAGCAGTATCGGGTACGGCTAGTTAATCACGAGCATTTGGGCATATGCCGCGAAAAATCAGCATGGGTCCCTGGGCCTTATCGAGCATTAGTGTACCCAGAGAATCCCAAGCTCTGTGCACTGTTAAATGGACAGACGATAGAGAATGTCTGTGGAAAGACGATGCAATGTTACAGATTTTAATAAGATATTAATGACCTGTAACTCAATGTCCCACCCATACCGAACCTATGGCGACTGAAATGATATCTGATGTTTCACTAGATGATCTTTCGGAGGGACGTCGCCTAAAAGCGTTAGCTGCTTTAGTGTTTTTGTGGTGTACAACATTGGTGCTGCATCTGGTGGCTTGGGGGACGCTGGTTGTTTGGGGGGTAACGGTACTGGTGGCTATATACATAGTCAGAATTGTACTGGCCGATCCGACCCATGCGCTGAGTCCTCAAAAAGCAAGTATCCCGCTGGCATCAGAGAATATTGTCTGGCCAAAAATTTCGTTGCTGGTAGCGGCCAAAAATGAGGCTGCCGTCATTGCTAACTTAGTAGCATCTCTCTGCAGCTTAGACTATCCCGAAGATCGCTACGAACTATGGGTGATCAATGACAACAGTGATGATGATACTGCCAGAATTTTGGATCGGCTAACTCAGCAGTTTCCTAAGCTCAAAGTTATCCATCGTGGGCCGGAGGCAACAGGCGGCAAGTCGGGGGCGCTCAATTTGGCCTGGCCCAGAGCCACGGGAGAGATTTTGGCGGTGTTTGACGCGGATGCTCAAGTGCCGGCAAACTTGCTTAAGCATGTGGTGCCGTTGTTTGCGAATGAATGCACTGGAGCGATTCAGGTGCGTAAGACGATTGTAAATAGCGAGGTCAATTTCTGGACCCAAGGGCAGGCCGCTGAAATGGCCTTAGATCGCTACTATCAAGAGCAGCGCTCGGCTTGTCGTGGGATTGGGGAGCTGCGGGGCAACGGTCAGTTTGTTCGTCGAGCCGCCATTACCCAGTGCGGTGGTTGGAATGAGATGACCATTACAGATGATTTGGACCTCACAGTACAGCTGCACTTAAATCAGTGGGATGTTGGGTTTCTGGCGTCTCCCCCTGTGGGTGAAGAAGGGGTGACCCATGGTGTAGCGCTCTGGCACCAGCGCAATCGTTGGGCAGAAGGCGGCTATCAGCGCTATCTCGACTATTGGCGACTGCTGATTCGTAACTGTTTGGGTTGGAATAAGTCTATTGATATGTTGGTGTACTGGATGCTGCAGTACATGCTGCCCCTTGTGGCGCTGCCGGATTTATTGCTTGCGATCGCACTGCGACGACCCCCAGTGTTTGCCCCACTGACAACATTTGCAGTGGGTGTTTCCTATTGGGGCATGACCATGGGAATCTATCGCACTCAAAAAGTATCGTTTTTGTTAGCGATGCTTAAGGCGATTCAAGGAACGATTTACATGACGCACTGGATCGTTGTGATGGCATTTTCGCCCACCCGGATGGCGGTGCGACCCAAGCGATTGAAATGGGTCAAGACTATTCATGATGGGGAAGCTGCTAGCGCCTAGTAGAGTGGGCCCCCTCTGACTTTGTTGCGAAACATGATAAAAATTGCTGATCTAAAGACTGTCCTTAAGATTCTAAAGAAAACGTTGCAATGCTTATGTCGCAACGATTTGTCATGTTTGTTACCGGTGAAATCGGCTAGCGTTGGGATATACCCATACCTGATCTAAACTTTATGACAAACTTTGCCCTATCGTTTCCCAAGCTGTCGCCGCGTCAGTTTGCTTGGGATAGCGCCGTTCTATTTCTAGCTGTCTTCTGGATTGGCGGCAGTCTGATGCTTGATTTTGTAGTGATGCCCATGCTCTATATGAGCGGCATGATGACAGCTCCTGGGTTTGCCAGCGCTGGCTACAGCCTGTTTGAACTATTCAACCACATGGAAATGCTCCTGTCGGGTCTGATTTTGACGGGTGTATTAGCCATGCGTCAGACCCATGCTGAAAATGCCGTTGAAGTAAGCGGTAGCCGCAGTCGCTGGGCCTTGCTGTTGTCGGGTTCTCTCGTTGCGATCGCGCTGGCCTACACCTATGGACTCACTCCCTACATGGGAGCAATGGGTATCGCCCTTGATATGCCTGGGACTATTCACATCGTACCCGTTGTCATGGACTGGATGCATGGGGCCTACTGGCTGCTAGAGACCGTAAAAGTACTCATACTAGGGTTTTTGCTGCGTCTGTGCTACATCGACATCGCTGCTCAGTTTACTGCTCAAGATTGAGGCTAGTCTAACCCCTCAGCACTAGGCCACAGCAGTCGTATGGCCAACAGCGCAAAGCCAATGGCAGCAATTCCTTTAACTAGCTGCTCAGGTAGGATTTGCGCTGTGCCTTCACCCAAAAGTACGCCTAAAAAGCTGGCCAGCACAAGGGCGCTAGCCGTGCCTAAAAAAACCGCTCTAGGGGATGATGAACTCCCTCCTAAAGCGATGGCTGCCAGCTGACTTTTGTCTCCCAACTCCGATAGAAAGACGGTGATAAAGCTGACGCCGAGTAAATTCCAATCAAAGGACATGGTTACGCTCTTCTAAGGACCCACAACATCGGCCACCAGGCCAACAGAAATAATCAAACGCAGCACCCCTGCTAGCGTATCCAGCGTATCTGGTGAAATTCGACGCGCTAGCCACTGCCCCACCAGTACCCCGACCAGACTGGTAGAAACGAGGGCTAAGGCGGCTCCCACAAAAACCGTCAGGGGTTTGTGGGATTCTGCGCTAATCAGTAGCGTGGCCACTTGGGTCTTATCCCCCAACTCAGCTAGAAAGATAGTGAAAAATGTCGAAACAAAAACACCCCAAAACGTTGCCTTTGATGAGGCCACTTCAGGTGATTTGCTTTCAGCTGGCTGTTTTGTAGGAGACGCGGGTATAGAAGACGGCACAGATAAATCTTTCATATTTCTTTCATTATCTGTCACAGAGCCATGAAGAGCAACATCTAGAGCGCCGCGTCTGGGGCTAATTTTCTAGACCGACGGCTGTGACAAACTTTTTGAACTCCTTGCTGGCTGAGCCATAGACTCCGCTGATTTGTTCCTGGCAGCAGTCGATGGCAAATTCGTTGAGTTCATCCTCGCTGATGCCAAACATTTGCTCAAAGGTGTCCGCTTGGACGCGGCAAAAGCTGGGACGCTGCTCGTAAATTTTGCAGAGACGTTGCTCCGTGTCGTAGTTGATACACCAGCCATCCGGCCCTACTAGACCCATATAGGTTTCTAGCTGTTCTGGAGTTAGGTAGTCGGCTAGATCCGGTCGATCTGCTGGAGTGAGGTTACAGCAGGCACCACAGGTATTTACACATTGCCAGGTGGCCATGTTCGTTATCCTCGTTCTTCCCTTGTCTTCTCTGGATCAGGTTGTACCAGCATACGGTGCTAGGAGGACCGACGTCGGGCGCGATTTGTTATCAAAGTTTTTGGAATTTTGTAAACTTTCTTAAAACCGGTGGGATCGAACCAGGTAAAATAGCGATGCGCTTCAGGGCGCAAAGGTCACGGGTATTTGGTTAGCGGAGGTTCAATGGCTCTTCTGGGTTTCCTAGATTTTATCGGTAATACTCTCGGCAGTATTAATTTTCTGGTAATCGCTCAGCTTGTGGTTCTAGCAATGGTAGTTATTTCCGGTCCAGCAATCGTGTTTTTGCTAGTGGCCCGAGGTGGCGATCTTTGATCTACTAGAGTCCCGGATTTTGGTCGCTTCCCAAGTCTTTAATTGTGTTGTTCATTAAACATCTGGGACTCTAAGAATTAAGCCGCTGACGCAGAATAAATTCTGCGATCGCAAGATCCATCGGTGTCGTTACCTTTAAATTGGTTTCTTCCCCTTGGACGATATGGACATCAAGACCACATTTTTCAAATAAAGCCGCATCATCAGTGACCGACCACCCTTGGGAGTGTCCTTCTTTGTGAGCTTCTTTAAGTAAATCTACGTCAAAGCCTTGGGGCGTTTGAGCCGCCCACAGATACGCCCGATCGGGAGTGGCTGCAACAATGCCAGCATGATCGACCTGTTTGATCGTATCTTTGACAGGCACAGCTGCAATAAAGCCCTGGCAGTCAGCAAAGGCGGCACTGCAGCGATCAAAAAGCTCGGGTGTTGCCAGACAGCGGGCCCCGTCATGGATAAGCACCTGCTGAGCCTGGTTAGGTAGTGCCTGTAAACCATTGCTGACCGACGCTTGACGGGTATCACCCCCCCGGATAAAGGCTACGGGTTTACTGGTATTTAATGGGGTGACCAATTCTCTAAACGTGGGTTCATCAATGGCCTGGCAAATGATGCCAACCCACTCAATAGTGCTGGCTGCGATCGCAGCTTTGAGAGTCCAGCTCATAATGGAGCGATCGAGCAGGGGCAAAAGTAGTTTATTCCCATTGGCTCCCATGCGTTTGCCAACGCCTGCTGCCGGTATGAGTAGATGCATACTGTCTCCGCAAAGTAGCATCAGTACCCTACATCCTCTCAAAAACATTCGCCAAGTGCTGCAAAACTCGGCGGTATGTCAGTAGTTTTGTGGGAGCTAGCTCACTTTAAGGACGACTAACGGCGGTAATTTTTGTAATTTTGCTGTTTAGTGACCTTATCTACAGGGTTAGGACTGCCAGCTTCCTCTAGAATGATTAGCGAAGTATTATCCAAAGCCCATGCGCGTCCTGGCTTTAGTCCCTGGTGGAATCAGAGATCAGCTTCAGATTTTTACAACATTAACGACTATCAAAGCAACCTATCCCAATGCTGACATTGCAGTTGTGGTAGAGCCCATATCCAAATCAGCCTATCGGGTATCTAAGGCCGTCAGCGAAATTATTCCCTTTAGCTATCAGGGAAAAAATAGTCCGGCTGACTGGGCAAATTTGCTCGGTATAATTCGCGATCGTGAATTTGAACTGGTGCTCTGCGCCAGCGATCGCTGGGAAGAGGCTGTTATGCTCTGGCTAAGCGGTATTCCTACCCGCATCGGCTACAGTAGCGCTCAAGCATCCTGGCTATATACCCACACCGTCACCGCCGCCGCTCAGCAATATCCCACGAGTCAATATCAGGCCCTATTACAGGGCCTGGCGATGCCCGCGCCCTCTGCACCCATCGAGCTAAACGTGCCCGAGAGGGATATTAATTGGGCAGATGAGCAGCGTCAGGTCTTAGGTGTGGCTGATAGCGGCTATGTGGTGATGTACCCCGGTTTGAATATGCAGGCCGAAGACTATCCCTTAGATAGCTGGGTAGCCATCATTGATGACTTTCAATCCAAGCAACCCCAGCTGGCAGTCGTCGTCTTAGAAACGGCCGATAGCGAGGACTTCGTTGCCGTCCTCAGCCGTCAGCGCAGTTTAAAGATGGTGGAGGCTAGCAATCTTGGACAGGTCGCGGCGATTTTGGCCGGAGCGGATTTAGTGATTAGCCCTGATAGCTACGTGAGCCAGGTTGCCACGGCCCTGCAGGTATTTACCCTGGTGCTGCAGACTAAGCAAAGCAAAGCGTTACCACCGGCTAGTGGGGAAACACGTGTTCTAGGCGTGCAATCAGCGACAGATAAGCTGGCTGATATTAAACCCGGCGATGTGTTGCAGAAAGTCTGGGGTGGCTAGACTTTTGGGTATACTCTAGGACGTTTATCCAAGCGACGCTGCGGAGCCTAGGCTCAACAACGATCGATTTGTGAGGCCAATTGGTCAAAAACACTGTTTAAGCAAAAGCTTAAGACTCTACATGATGTCTTGCGGCTGGCCATCTATCGTCGATAGCATGGCCCTGATGTAGGACATCTGTCTTAATAATTTCATCAAGTTCTTGCGATTGCTGATTCGGGGAATGGACCGTAGACACGGCTATTTGACAGTTTCCTACTAATGACCCCGTCTAAAGGATCGGCAATACCAAGGTTTTTAATTTACGTTTTAGATGAGGTGAATCCATGGATCGCGTTAAGTCTCAAGCTGCTGTGGTATCTCAGCTGCTGTTTGATCCCAAAACGGCAGACGCCTATAAGAATGTGCTTTCCTTAACTGGAAAAATTATTAAAGAAGTTGCCTTACTGGCATGGCTGCTGATTTGCTCTGTGTTTGTATTTGGTGCCTGGTTTAGCGATACGGCTATTAGTGCCGGACGCAGCGCTCGCAACTGGTGGCAGACCCAGCAAGGAGGAACCCAAGATGGCAATCAGGCTGCTGCCGCTACGGGTAAGGCGCTGCTAGACGTGAGCCAGAATGGGGCTAATTTTCTTCTAGACAAGGCTCGTGAACAGCTGGGTTTAGAGAAAATTGAGCATGCTGCCAAGGCACCTCAGGCTGTCAAGCGGCCACCGGCTAATCCAGTGGTATCGTCTGTGAAAGCTGCACCTGCCAAAGAGCCTCAAGAGGCTAAGCCAGTAGCAGCTGCGAAAGCTACCCCCGCTAAGGAGACTAAACCAGAGTCTGAAGAAACGACCAAGACTGCTTCTGACGCCTAGTAGCTTGGGAAAGCTCTAGTTGCTTTCTGGTTAGAGAAGACGCTAAAAGCCTCATTGCTGCAGTGAGGCTTTTTTGATGAATGTGTGGGGGACTGGGGCCTAATAATCTGTAGAGCCGCTGTCTGTTAGGAGTCCGGATCAGGCGGAGTCAGATCTAGCGTTCTAATGTCAGTGGGTAAATAGCTCAAGGATTCGGCCACGGCAATAGCCTCTTTGACAGCGATATTGCTGCAGTCGTCCTGGCCGTAGTCTTGGGCGTTGACGAGTCCGGCCCCGATCAGGCGGTAGAAGCCATCGTCTCCCTCTAGCCAGTCTGTAAATAGATCGCTTTCGTGGAGGGCTCCAGCATTTCCATAGGGGAACTTACCGTGGTAAAGGCTATAGCGATCGCCAAATAACGGATGGTCTAAAGGTTCTTGATTTTCTAAGGAGATTCCACCAATTCCCCCTGACGTATATTCAATCGCAAAGCAGCGATTTTGCTCATCGCGGTACACCAGCCAGTAGTAAGGTTGACCCGCTGCTGTCTGCCCAACGTCATAGCTGGCAAGGGTCATTTGGGGTGGTAAGTATGTGGGAATAGCAATCTGAATATCCAGAGCGGTCAGCTGGTTGGTGGCCTCAGGTGGCAGCTGAGCTAAATATGAGTTGGCTGGCGGTGGCGGTGGCGCGTTACCTACCTCGGCCTCCGTCTGCGTTGGTGTCGAATTGACAGCAATATCGGTCGTGGGTGGAGCGGTTTGACAGCTAACTAGGGTAGTCAGTAGCCCAACCGCTAGCCAGCGAATGGGTGGTCGAGATTTTCTTGTTGCTGTCTGAATGAAGATCACGGGGACACCCCTAATAGACCTGACCGTCTCGGTGGGCAAAATAATATCACTTTTCAGGGTCGGGTAGAGCCCTTAAATCATGGTCTGGATACTCAGCGCGATCGCCCGGTGTTCGGTCGCCAATTTCTAAATAGGTTGCGATCGCATCGGATCGATTGATCAAACAATGACCATCGGCTATTCCAGCTGGAAAGCCAGCCATCATGCCTGGCGTTAGCAGTGTTTCTCCTGCATCGGTGATCAAAACTAGCTCGCCCGACACCACATAAATAAACTCATCCTGGTGACTGTGCCAGTGTCGTAGCGCCGACTGCGCCCCCGGTTCCAATGCTGTTAGGTTAACGCCAAAATTAGTTAACCCTGCCGCATTGCCTACTCGCTGTCGCGATCTCCCAGCGACGGCAGCTCTAAACGGCTCCGGATAGCCAGTGCCCTTGACCATGAGTACTGTCGACAGATCAATCACCATAGATGCCCTTTCCCAAATACGGTTTTCTAATTGGCTACCTCAGCCATTTCAATGACTTCACCGTCATAGTCCTTGACCAAAAAATTTAAGGGGCGTTCACGTCGGATCTTATGACGAACGCCGGTGGTTTGCACCTGCATCAACAGCAGCTCCAAACAGTCGCGGTCAAAACAAACATGCCGTTGACGATTTTTATGGCCTCGACTAGCACCGGCAATCACATGGAGCTGAGTATTTTTCTTGAGCTGGTACCACAGACCGTCGGGGCTGCCTGCGCCTGATTCTATAGAGCTAGGCATTGTGCCCATACCCAGCATGGGGTCCATGCCTGTGCCGAGGCTTTGCTCATAGTTGTAGTAATAGTGCAGGGGCACATCAGCTGCTGATAGCCCTAGCATGCCTTCATAAAACTGACGGGCAATGTCTAAATCCGAAACCATCACCGTGTGGACTTTGGGCGCACTGGTGAGAAACATCCACATAGCCCCGGCATACGCCACCAGCAGCATCACCATGATGCCTTGGGTGGAGACCAAGCTATCGAGCGGTAGCCCCTGCCATAGGGCTGCCAACGGCAAAGGAAAAACAGTGGGGCAAAAAATCATGGGTTTTTATAAAAGGCTACGCTCCTAGCGTCAGAGCATAGTGAGTTTTATCCTAGTCTACCAAGGAGAAAATAGACCGCTAAAGACAGCGATGACGGGGCCGCTGCCAGCCTGTTTGACTATCTTTGACCCCTTAATACAGAGAAAATAGGTGGATTTCAGGCGAGGATTTCCCATCAAATCTTTAAGATTCAATCGATCCTGGGTATAGTAATGGCTATTTATACGGTAGTCTCAGTCTGGTTAATACCGGTCTGTCCATGCTGCCGGTGATTGGCGGAGTTCCGTTCGCAGTATTGTGGATATTCCTAATTTTCCTGAGTGTAACCATGCTGTTGTCAAGTCGCTCTTTGAGTACAGCGACTACGATCTTGTACAGCAACTAAAGCAGCATCCTGACGAAGGTAAGTACTTTACCGCTCTATTCTGTCGTTATAGTCCGGTCGTGTATACGTTAATTCGTCACTCGGCCCGTTCTACGGTGCAGTCAGAGTACTTGTTCACACTGACCTGGCGGCATATCCTTTACGAGCTGAGCGGTCTAGATCTCCCGACGGAACCGCCAGCGGATTTTTCACTCCAAGCCTGGTTAGTCAATTTGACAGCAGCCTGTATCAATCAAGCTGCTATGCCCGATGTCGAAGAAATTCATTACAACCTGCAAGAAGCGTCTCCGCCGCTGTGGTGCTATGTTACCCAGGCACTAGAGCGACTACAGCCGCTACATCGCTTGGTCGTGGTGATGGCCCAGACGTTTCGCTGGAGCAATACGCGCATTGCCGCATACTTACAGGCTGAAGGCCAGCGGATCTCGCCTAAATCTGTGGCCGTGCTGGTAAAAGATGCCCAGCGAGCGCTGACGTCGGCTCTACCTGATGATATTCAGACAATTTACTTTGGGGATACTGGTATTGCTGTCGAAGAAGACTTGGCAGGGGAGCTATCGGAGCTGCTGGATGTATCCGATCTTGAACTAGATCAGCCAAACCTGGCCTCCGAAACCTGATCGCCCTAGTCTTCTAGTAGTTTGAAGCGGAGAGAGTCTTGGTGGTGCGATGTACGGTGGGTTGTGGGTTGGTGGCGCTAATGGCGCTGGTGGGAATGCCTGGAGCCTATGGCCAGGAAAGTCTAGATGAACAGCTAAGGCAGCCGGTTAACCGTGAGCTGATTAATCGGCAAAGGGATGTGGCCGACCAGCTTTTGCGTCTGGGCGATCGTCAGGTGGAGCAAGGAGACTACGCCTCAGCGCTGCGGGCTTGGAGTCGGGCCGCTGATATTTATTTTGAAATCGGGGATGCGGCTTCGCTAGAGCAGGTCTATGGCGATATTGCCAGAGCCTATGTAGATCAAGGAAACTACAGCGATGCTGAGGTGGCTGTGCGTCGACAGCTAGCGATCGCACGGGATAATCAGAGCTTTAGTACCCAAATTTTTGCGTGGAATAGTCTGGGTACCTTGCGTCTGCAGCAGGGCGAGCTAGCATCGGCCACCTACGCCTATGAAGAAGCTTTAGCCGTCGCTTACAGCATCGAAGACGCTGAGGGGATAGGACTTTCGCTCAGCAATTTGGGGCTATTGGCGTCTATTCGAGAAGACTATAATGCGGCCATTGACTACTATGAGGCGGCTGGAAACTATCGGATTCGTGCCGGAAATATTGTTGGTCGGGCCAATACAAGTAACAACCTTGGGGATGCTTACTTTGCTCAAGGACAATCGGGAAGAGCGATTGGGGCCTATCGTCTAGCGCTGAGCTACGGTCGTGAGGCCAAGACCGTAGCAGCCCAGCTCCACGCCATTGATGGGCTGATTGATGTTTATAGCGATCGCAGCGACTGGGAGCAGGTGCGCTACTATCTCGATGAGCGTATTGCCCTCACCCTCAATACGGACAATGACTGGGGGCGTCTGATTACCTTTAAGCGTTTGGGTGAATTTTACGAGGCGACCGGCGATCTGGCGCTGGCACAGACGCAATATCAGCAGGCATATGAGCTAGCTCTTTTACTTGAGCAAACCAACCTTGAAGTAGAGCTATTTAATCGGTTGCTAAGTTTCCAGGGGCGTTTAGGGACTGAATAATGCGGTTTGACCTGATCAGTTTGTTTCCCGATTTTTTCACATCGCCGCTCCAGTCGGGGCTGATTGGTAAAGCGCTGCAGCGGCAGATTGCTCAGGTTCATGTGACTAACCCTCGGGATTTTACGACTGACAAGCATCATAAAGTAGACGACGAGCCCTACGGTGGCGGTGTCGGGATGGTGATGAAAGTTGCCCCCATCGTGGCGGCGTTAGAAAGCCTACCCTGCGAGCCACGACGAGAGGTGGTGCTGATGACCCCCCAGGGAGAACCGATGGCTCAATCTTTGTTTTGGCAGTGGTCAACGGGGCTAGACCAGCTGGTTGTTATTTGCGGGCACTATGAAGGCGTAGACGAGCGCATTCTCAATGTGGTGACCCGAGAGGTTTCTCTAGGAGATTTTGTGCTGACCTGTGGTGAAATTCCGGCCCTGGCGCTCTTAAACGGAGTGATTCGACTGCTGCCAGGGACTGTGGCCAAGCGAGACTCTTTGCATTACGACAGTTTTGAAGCAGGACTGCTGGACTACCCCCACTACACTAGACCCGCTGAATTTAGAGGCTGGAGTGTACCAGAGGTGCTGCGCTCAGGGAATCATGGGGCCATTGCCCAGTGGCGACAGCAGCAACAGATCGAGCGTACTCGGGAACGACGTCAGGATCTTTATGAACGCTGGCAGCAGCATGAATGGGAAAATAAATGTGATTAAAAAAGAGTCAGCTTTTTTAATCCTCGATCCCATCTGAATCCCATTAGGAGTGCGCCGTGAGTATTCGCATTGGCAACGGTTACGACATTCATCGTTTAGGCCCAGAGCGACCGCTAATTTTAGGTGGGGTAACGATTCCTCACACTTTGGGTCTATTGGGTCACAGCGATGCGGATGTGCTGACCCACGCCATTATGGATGCCATGTTGGGAGCGCTAAGCCTGGGCGATATTGGCCACTACTTTCCTCCCTCTGATGATAAGTGGAAGGGAGCCGATAGTCTGGAGCTGCTAGACCAGGTACACCAGATGATTGGGGCTCGGGGATGGGCGATTGGGAATTTAGATACGGTTTTAGTGGCCGAGCGGCCTAAGCTCAAACCCCATATTGAAGCGATGCGATCGCAACTGGCGACAAGATTAGCGATCGCACCCGATCAAATCGGCATTAAGGCAACGACTAACGAGAAGCTGGGGCCCACCGGTCGTGAAGAGGGGATTGCTGCTTATGCTGTGGTGCTGCTCACCCAGTGAATACACGTAACTGTGTTAAAAAGTCTCTAGAAATACATAAATTCTCCAAAATATTTTTTAGAATTTGTAAACAATCTTCCGGATATTGCAAATTTTACGAGTGCCAAAGCAATATCTGTCACTGGTATGGCGCTTGCATTGATATGGCCATGCAACTATTTAGAGTGCTGGTGCGTATCAGTACGTATTGATAAAGAGTTATTGATTCAGGGTGGCGAGGTAATGTTATGGATGGTTCAACCATTGCAACTGCTCTAAGAGGAATTTCTTTGCCCCAGCAGCTGGTTAATACTAAGCCCAAGTGTTGGGGGTTTGCTTCTATCCCTCCAGAGCGCACCGGACTGCATGGGGAATACGACTACTACGGCCTATCTAAGCGGGTGTCTCACTATCTGCAGGCCAATGTGGAAAATGAGTTCAGACGTCTAAAAATCCGTCAGCGAGGCCGAGTCATTATTCTTAGCGGGCAGTTAACCTTTCCATACCAGCTGCGGCGGATAGTGGATCTAGTTCTGTCGGTAAATGGTGTGGACGAGGTTGAAACCGACGGTGTTCGTGTTTCTGAAGCCTGCTAGGGGATACGGATTTTATTCGCTTCAATCAATTAATACTGGAAAGACGTTCCATGGAACGTCTGTACATGTGGAGCCTAGCTATAAGAGCGAGCTTGCTAGGTGAACGTGTCAGTGGCTGGGGCAAACCGCAGTCGCAGCAAAGATAGTGCCAGGATGATAATAAAAAGCACTAGACCAATGGTGCAGGCATAGCTCATTTCTAAATCGACAAAGGCCTGTTCGTAGACATAGTAGACCACCGTTTTAGAGCTGCTTCGGGGACCTCCCTGGGTCATGATGTAGATTTCTTCAAACACTTTGGTTGCTGATATAGCAGAGATAACAGCGACCAGAAACATATAGGAACCCATCAGCGGCAACGTAATATCCCAGTGTTTGCGCCAGTGGTCTGACCCGTCGATGGCCGCAGCCTCATACAGATCTTCGGAAATACCCTGTAGTCCGGCCAGATAGATCACCATGTAGTAGCCCAGCCCCTTCCAGACGGTGACCGCCATTACGCTAAACAGCGCCAGGTTTGGACTGGTGAGCCAGGGAATGCGAATCTCCTGGCCTGTAAAGCTGGTTAGCAGCTGATTGAGTAAGCCGGTCTCGGCATAGAGCCATCGCCAGGCGATACCGGCCACCACCATTGAGATCACTACCGGGGTGTAGTAAGCCACCCGAAACCAGGTCATTCCTTTGAGCTTTTGGTTAACCAGGATGGCCAGGATTAGGGGCGCGATCGCAAGTATAGGAACTACACCAAACAAATAAACCAGCGTATTTCCCAACGTTTGCCAAAACGTCTTGTCCTGCCACAGACGCACAAAATTAGCCCAGCCTACCCACTGTGGCGGCTGAGTAATGTCGTAGCCATACTCCGTAAAACTTAGGTAAAAAGCCTGCAGCGCTGGCCAAAAAACCGTCATGCCCAGCACCAGCAGTGCCGGAGCCAAAAACGCATAAGGAATTAGCCAACGGGGAAATGAACGTTTCATCTATGCCTAATGCTGATTAATCTCTCACAGCATACGAGATCAATCCGCCTGGTTACGCGCCGCTCTACATAAAGCGCCGATAGTCCTGCCCTAAAAACAACGCGCGTTCAGCATTCCGGCGACGAGTCAAACCCGCTAGAACTCTACCTCCCGCTCTATTCCAGCGAGGAAACTCATTGGCGGCTCCATAGACGTCGCGACTATTGAGCTTACGCAGCAGTGTTGAGCTACGCAGCGCACCCGCACCGACGTTATATGAAAACGACACCAGGGCCGCAAACTGATTGTCATTAATAGAGACGCGGACGGCCTGGTTTACCGCATTTTCAAACCGGTTGAGATCCGTTTTAAGCAGAGCTTCAGCCTGAGCTTCACTGATTTCCTGACCCGGCTTTACCCCGCGGGTGGTGCCATAGCCAATGGTCCAGACGCCGACGGCATCCTGATAGGCTTTTAGCCGCAGCCCTTCAAACGATTTAATCAAAGTAACGCCGCTGGCATTGGTCTGGCGTGACGAGCTAGACGTCTGCCCTCCAGAGGGAGTTGTTGTCTGGCGCGGCATCGGTTTAGGTTCTGGTCCTGTCTGAGAAACCGTCATCCCCCGAGGCGAATCTCCCCGACTAAACCATGACTTCATGCCGCTAATATTGAGCACTTTTTCATTGGGGTTTGACTTAGAGGGATACTTAGAAATCTTGGAGATATAGTATCCACCCTGCATCAAATAAATGGCCTTGTCCGTTTCCTTGATCCAAGTACCCATAAATAGTTCTCTCGCCGCTCTCTTAATGGCTTAATTGTTTTTACCCAGACTTTACTGTATCTAGATAGCTAGAATAAGAAGTAGAATCATCACGAAATTTTAGTTTGCCCATGGTTGCGACATCAGCATTCTCCAAAACTACCAACCAGCCGGTTGTAAAACGATTGGCGAATGGTCTAACGATTATTGCTGAGCAAATGCCCACAGCCGCTGTCAATCTTGATATCTGGCTACGGGTAGGATCGCGGGTAGAGTCAGACGCGATCAACGGCATGGCCCATTTTTTAGAGCACATGATCTTTAAGGGCACTCCCCAGCTGCAGTGTGGCGAGTTTGAACGGTTAATTGAAGAGCGTGGTGCCATTACCAATGCCGCTACGAGCCAAGACTATACTCACTACTACATCACGACCGCTCCTAAAGATTTTGCCAAGCTAGCACCGTTACAAGTCGAGCTTTTGCTCAATGCTAGGCTGCATGACAGTGACTTTGAACGGGAGCGCCCCGTCATCCTAGAAGAAATCCGTCGTTCAGAAGATAATCCAAGACGGCGAGTATTTCAGCATTCAATGGCGCTAAATTTTGAGCAGCTTCCCTATCGCCGCACTGTATTGGGGCCGACGTCGGTGATTGAGGGACTGTCAGCCAAGCAAATGCGCGAGTTTCATCGCCGCTGGTATCAGCCTCATAATATGACGGCGGTGGTTGTGGGAGATCTGCCCGTTAAGCAGCTGATTGCCACGGTTGAACAGAGCTTTGAGCAGGCGCTAACCCATCGTCATCAAGAAAGTCTCAAGGAACCGTTAGAACGAGTCCCAGTCAGTATTCCCGAAGCTCCATTTGAGTCGGTGGCGCGGGCTGACTATACTGATGCCACTCTGCAGCAGGCTCGGTTAGTGCTGAGCTGGCGCGTACCAGGGCTAAGACAGCTATCTGAAACCTATGCGTTAGACGTAGTGGCAGCGATCTTAGGCCAAGGACGCACAGCCCGACTGGTGCAAGACCTGCGTGAAACTCGGGCGCTGGTCAACAGCATTTCTACTAGCAACATCACCTTTGGTGAGCAGGGGGTGTTTTATATTTCAGCTAACTTGGCGCTTGAGCAGCTAGAGGCCGCTGAAGCCGCTGTATTAGAGCACGTGCAGCGGCTCCATGAGCAGCCTGTCAGTGAGGCCGAACTCAGTCGCGTGCGTACCCAGGTGGCCAATCGCTACGTTTTTGGTAATGAGACATCGAGCGATCGCGCCAGTATGTATGGCTACTACCATGCCCTGACAGGGGATATCGAGAATGCCTTAAACTATCCAACGGCTATCAAAACCATTGATGCCGAGATGATCCAGGCGGCAGTTCGACAGTATTTGCCAATCCATGCCTACGGTGCGCTGAGGCTACACCCTGAGACGAATTAAGCCATGCAGACCAGCCTAGGAGCGGAAGTGAGCGGTGCGATCGCACAATAGGAGAAAGAAGCATGGCTGATATTTGGGCTGATGTTGCCACTCACATCAGCCGAGTTATTCAACAGCCGTTTCAGCCGGAGCAAACTTACTCTGTCGGCGGCGGCTGTATCAACCAGGCATATGGCATCAGCAACGGCCAGAGTACGTTCTTTGTAAAGCTAAATCAGGCTAGCAAATTAGCTATGTTCGAGGCTGAGCTGGCGGGCCTCAAAGAAATGCATGACAGCCAATCCATTCGTGTGCCTAAACCTATATGTACCGGTCTTGCAGGAGCCAACTCGTTTATCGTAACGGAGTGGCTAGATCTAGGTAGTGGAGGTGCCTGGGCGGCCATGGGACGAGATTTAGCGGCGATGCATCGCACCTCTAGCGATTTAGGGTTTGGCTGGCATCGAGCCAACACCATCGGTGAAACTCATCAGCCTAACGATTGGCAGGACAGCTGGCTCACCTTTTGGCGAGATCAGCGTTTGGGATATCAGTTTCGTTTAGCCAAACGTCGAGGCGGCTCTTTTCCTCAGTCTCAGGCGCTTCTAGACGTACTACCCGAGATTTTGGCTGGTCACGACCCTATGCCGTCTCTGGTGCATGGCGACCTGTGGTCTGGGAATGCTGGCATCACAGCGACGGGCGAACCTGTGATTTTTGACCCGGCCACCTATTATGGCGATCGCGAAGTTGACTTAGCGATGACAGAGCTATTTGGCCGCTTTCCTGCTGATTTTTACACGGCCTATGAGTCAGCCTATCCGCTTCCAGACGGATACAGTACCCGCAAGACGCTGTACAACCTGTATCACATCCTCAATCACTTTAATTTGTTTGGGGGTGGCTATGGGTCCCAGGCTAACCGCATGATTCAGCTGCTGCTAGCAAGCGTAAAGTGATGCAGTTCCAGCGTTGCTTTTGATGCAAAGTGCAGCAACACCGTCTTGAGGCCCTGGAAAACTAGATTTAGTCGGTAATCCAATTTTGAAGACGACAAGAATTTGATATATTGAAGTTCGGCAATTCGGCGGCATGGCCAAGTGGTAAGGCAGAGGATTGCAAATCCTTTATCCCCAGTTCGAATCTGGGTGCCGCCTTTTAGAAAACTCTATGGGAATTGCTGAAAGAGTTGGCAATAAAGGGGTTTCCTCAAATATTTTCAGCCTGAGAAATTTATCTATTATTAGAAATTACTCGCTAAGCTCTTTTGAAAAATGGCTTTCAGCGATTTTGACAATATTTTTAGAACCTACAAATAAGAAATCTATTAGCAAAACGCTATGTTTCTCCGAGTTACTGTTAGAAACTCTGATTGACTGCCCAGTTCGAAGCTGCTCTTAGCTTCTAGACACAGAACGAAGTTTTGGCCAATAGGCTCAAGTTTCCCGAATTCTTGGGGAAATGCTTGTTGATAACTCTAGTGTGATTACGTAGATATCCCAGAATATCCATGGACAAAGCTTTAGCTCAGTTCAGACTAGAAGATGGTACGCCTTTTCTAGTGGAGGTCGAGGAACCCAATTCCAGTGCTATCGAGCGTGTAGCACTGACCGAAACTAGCGAGATGGTCTACAAGGCCAAAAAAAACTTAAATGAAGCCCTAGAGGTAGTTACACCAGTTGCCTCAGCCGTAGTTTCAAAGCTGAAGGCAGGTTTAACGACGCCTGCTAGAGAAGTAGAAGTTAAGTTTGGTCTGAAGCTAAGTGCAGAAGCGGGTGTTGTGTTCACCTCTGTCGGTAGTGAGGTCACTTTTGAGGTGACGCTGAAGTGGGGAGGAAAGTCGTAGACCAAGCGATGTCCGATCCTGTAGAACCGCTAAAGTCGTCTGTTGTTCGGTTTTATCACGCTAACGGCAATGTGGTGGGTGCCGGTTTTTTGGTGGCCGATCGCTATGTGCTCACCTGTGCCCATGTAGTGGCGGCAGCGTTGACGTTGCCCAACAATACAGAAGCCACACCTGAGCAGCCAGTACAGATTGATTTTCCGTTATTGGCCCCCGGTCAAACTGCAGAAGCATCCGTTGTCTTCTGGATACCCGTTTCCCAAGACCAATCAGAAGAAGATCTGGCGATTCTAAGGCTGTCAGAAAAGCCTCCGGGTTCTGCAAAATTTGCATCAGTGGGAGCTGCTCGATCCCAATGGGAGCATCCATTGGCTATTTTTGGATTTCCTCAAGGTCATGATCGCGGTATTTGGGCGACGGGCGTTTTCCGTGGTCCGAATGCTCAAGGTTGGATACAGTTTGACTCACTTATGAGTGAGGATCGTCCTGTAGAAAAGGGTTTTAGCGGTGCGCCTATCTGGGATAAGACCCTAAACGCGGTAGTGGGCATGGCTGTTGCCGCCGAAAAGCGTCGTGAGTCAGTAACTTCGGCTTTCATGATTCCTAAGGAACTGCTACGCAAGCCCCTGAACTACATCTGCAAGCAGACCTTGTTGGATATTTTGCAAGATTATGGGGCTATCCTGAGCGACTGGATTCAAAGGAGCTACGGGTTGTGCCGGGCCCAAAATGCTATTAATTCGATTCAAAAAACGGTTCACGATATTGTGGATGAGCTAGCGAATGCGACAGCGGGTGCTCACCAGGAAGAAGACAAATTAGTTCAGTTTGTAGCGGCCTTGGTGCTAGAGCTAGAGGTACAGCAGCAGGAAAGACTAGCAGAGCTAGGAGCACGACTGCATCGATGGGGGTGTCAGTATGCGAAAGATTTTGAAGCTGCCAAGGCGACGATGCGGGCACTGAAAGTAAAGCGCCAACAGCAGAGAATCGAACCCCATAATCCGATGCTGTTGGTCAATATCCAAGAGGATGCGAGCGGGGAAAGCCTGTCGGTGGAAGCGTGGATAGTGCTAGACCCTGAAAAATATGATTCCAAGACATTGCAGGGGAGCCACAGGCTTTTATTCTCTACAGAAGACGATGATTACACCCATCTTTCAGAACAGAGTGTTTCCTATGATGAGCTGCCAATTCTGCTGGACAGCTATCTTATGCAGTTATGTTGTGATGGGTCTGAGTATGAGTGCGATCCGAGTGAACTGACACTGTACTTTATATTGCCGCCATCACTACTGAATAAGCCCTTAGAGCGATTAATACCGGGGGATGACGAAGAACCTATTGGGATTGGGGTTGATGATTCTCTTCAAGTAATTTTGGCGCTGCAGAATCGTTCTGGCCTTGGTGGGTTCAGAGCTAGTCCTCGATGGAAAAAGGCATGGAAGTCAAAAGTGGCTAAAGCCCATGTATTAACCCACGAAGTGTTTGCTACTAAAGATCGCCTCAAGGAGTCTGGAATTTTAGGGTTACAGGAATCTACTTCGTTGAACCCCCAGAGCGATCCTCAAGTTCTGGCTAAGCAAGGGATCCCTCTAGCGCTATGGGTGCGGGATAACCAGGCTGAGGATATGGACTGGGCTCAGATGCTGCTTGATGAAGTGCTTTCTTATCCGGTAAAAGATGTGCCTGAACGGGTGCTTGAGATACGTTGTAATACATCTATTTTAGACTCTGAGTCCGAATATGCTCGATCGCCTGAGCTGGGTCATCATTTAGCAATCTTGTGGGATGATCCCAATCGTGTGCCGCCTACGGTAAATGCCCCTTTATCTGCTGCCAAACTATGACCTCTTGGAAAATCTATCAGGGGACTGGAGAGCCCCACGATGATTTAGATCGTTTGCCGCCACCTCCAGGATGGCGAGCATTTCAGGATGTGGGGCAGTATCAAGAGCAAAAGGGGACCACATTTAAGGCCCGTGAGGATCACATTGAGCTGGTGAATGCGGCACTTTATCTGCGGCGGCCATTGTTGATTACGGGCAAACCAGGGACAGGTAAAACCTCGTTGGCCTATGCGGTGGCCCGTGAGCTGAAGCTGGGAGAAGTGCTTTATTGGCCAATTACGACGCGTACCACCCTTAAACAAGGTCTGTATAGCTACGATGCCATTGGCCGGTTACAAGATTCTCAGTTTGACCAGACCAATAATCTGCCTGTCGATCGCGCTGATGCCCTGAAGTCAATTGGTAAATATATCCGTTTGGGGCCATTGGGAACGGCGCTATTGCCGATACCGGAGGGGAGTAAACGGCCTCGGGTGTTACTGATTGATGAAATTGACAAGAGCGACATTGATTTACCCAATGATTTGCTCCACACCTTTGAGGAAGGCCGCTTTCGCATTGATGAGCTAGAGCGTATTAAGGAAGTGCTCTCTACGGTGGATGTGGGGACCTCATATGCTCAAGAGGCTGTAACAGCCGCCATAGAGAAGGGTCAGGTGCAGTCAAACGCGTTTCCGTTTGTGATTTTGACCAGCAATGGTGAGCGAGACTTTCCCCCGCCGTTTTTGCGGCGCTGTATTCGGCTAGATATGGGTGAGCCGACGGAGACTGAACTGGCGGATATTGTGCAGCGTCACCTGGCTAAGTTAGACCCTGAGGTGCTGACTAAGGCAGAGCCCGTGATAGAAGCCTTTGTGGAAAAGCGCGATCGCGAATCATTGGCGACGGATCAGCTGCTCAATGCCATTTATCTATTGCTGCAGGAGGGGACACCGGATCTCTCCGCCGATAGTGGTCTGTTAAAAAACATCCTTAAGCCCTTATCGGGGCCAGGAGCATAGGAGTCAAACCATTGGTGCAGCAGGACTTCTCTTCTAACTTAGCCACGTTGATTGCCCGCGTGAAAAATGCGGATATCGATTGGGATGGGGAGAATATTGCTGATCTGTTGTGGCTGACGAGCTACATTGATGCCCCGGAGTCGGCTGAACGTCAGGAACCAGATCCAGAGTCAGAGCCTGAAGATGCCGTCGAAATTGAGATTGATAATACGCCACCAGCGCCGCCACCCTCAGCCCCCGATTTTGCTCTCTACAGTCAGACGCCCCAGCAGACCCAGACTCAGAAAGCTAAAGCCCCTAATAAAGGCATCCCGTTTCCGACACCAACGGCTCCAGCCCTCCGCAGAACATTAGCGTTGGGGCGCTCATTACGACCCTTAATGCGGCGGGTGGACTCCTATACCCAAACTGTACTGGATGAAGAGGCTACGGCTGAGCAAACTGCTGAGCGGCAGTTTTGTATGACCATGGTGCAGCCCGCCCGAGAACGATGGCTGGAGCTAGCCTTAGTGATTGAAGATTCTGCCTCTAGCTTTTTGTGGCGTGATACGATTCGTGACTTTCAGCAGGTGTTAGAACGGCAGGGCGCGTTTCGTACTGTGACGGTGTGGTATTTGCAAATCTCTGCTGGTGGCTCTATAGCGCTGTATGCCAAGCGGCCCATACCAGAGGCAATGCCTAGACCCCGAGATCCGAAGAGCCTGATCGATGCCTCTGGTAGACGGCTGATATTGGTAATCAGCGATTGTATTTCCTCGGTGTGGCGTCAGGGTCGTTTACAGACTGACTACCTGGATCGGTGGGCGAAACATGGTCCCGTGGCGATTTTGCAGATGCTGCCGTCGCGCATGTGGTCGCGTACGGCTCTGGAGGCTGGATTACAAACCACATTTTCATCCCGTGGGCCAGGGGGGACCAATGCTCAGCTAGTTGATCCACTGCCACAGGAGTTCCATACAGAGTATGGCCTAGGACTAAAACTGCCGGTGATTACGCTAGAACCGTCGTCCATGGCTCAGTGGGCCAGGGTATTAGCTGGATTTGGTGATAACCAAACGGCGGGCATTTGGTATCCATTGGATGAGCTAGATGAGCTGGAGCCAATGGCCGATGGCCCCGTGGATGAGCAGAATCAGCCTGCTCCAGACTATGCAGAGCAGCTGGTAAATCAGTTTAGTCAAACGGCATCGCAAACGGCCCGAGAGTTGGCATCGCTGATGGCGTTGGTGCCCGTGGAGCTGTCACTGGTGTATATCATCCAGGCCAAGCTGTTGCCAGAGTCATCGCCGTTGCATGTGGCGGAGGTGTTTTTAAGTGGCCTGATTGAGCGGATGAAGCCCGAGACTGAAGCCGCCGATAGGCCAAAGCAGCGCTCTCAGGGGAGTTTGTTTGACCAGCAGCGGCATTACCGATTTGTGGACGGTGTGCGGGAGCTGTTGGTGGATACGGTCAGGACGGACTCGGCTGAGGAGGTGCTGAATGAGGTGTCGGCCTACATTGGCAGCAAGCTAGGTAAGTCGATCTACAGCTTTATGGCTTTGCTGCGGCTGAAGGATGAGCTGGAGACCGCAGGCAGCGAGTTTTTGGAATTTGCCAATGTGACGAAGCAGGCCCTGCGTCGGTTGGGGGGGCAGTATGCGGAGCTGGTGGAGGCTGTAGAGACAGAAGAAGTGGTGGTGCAGTCTGCTGCTCCAGTGAATGCGGTGGAGTATCCGCCCCTGGAGGAGCTGGAGTTTACTAAGGGAAAACTGGTGGACTCCGAGGATGAGCCGGATGTGGAGTGCCCACCGCTGAAGACGGCCACCTTTGAGATTGCGACGGTGAGTTTGCCTGAGGATGGTCTGGAGCTGTTTGAGTTTCAGGTGGCGACGTTAGCGCGTAAACGTACGGGTTTCCTACGACAACAGCGCTGGGTTGTGACTGAGACTCGTGGCCAGACCTATCGATTTATGGAAGCGTTGGGGGCAGATATCTCACTGGAGATGGTGGCGATTCCCAGTGGTAGCTTTTTGATGGGTTCCCCCAGTGATGAGCTGAAGCGTGAGTCTTATGAAGGTCCACAGCATCAGGTGATGGTTCCTGGCTTCTTGATGGGGCGCTATCCGGTGACTCAGGCCCAGTGGCGGGCTGTGGTGGCGATGCCCCAGGTGGACTGTGAGTTAGAGACTGATCCAGCCAGGTTCAAAGAGGCTGATAGACCTGTAGAGAAGGTCTCCTGGGAAGATGCTGTGGAGTTCTGCGCACGGTTGTCGAACCATACAGGACGTCTCTATCGATTGCCCAGCGAAGCGGAGTGGGAATATGCCTGTCGAGCGGGGACAACAACGCCGTTTCATTTTGGTAAAACTCTGACTACTGATGTGGCTAACTACATTGAAACGGCTACCTATGGTGATGGTCCCAAAGGAAGGAATCGAAAAGAAACCACTTCTGTACGCCAATTTGAGATTGCTAATGCCTTTGGTTTAAGTGATATGCATGGCAATGTGTGGGAGTGGTGTCAGGATATTTGGCACAAAAACTATGTTGGTGCACCGACAGATGGCAGTGCTTGGATGACTGAAGGTGATGATAGGTATCACATCTTGCGTAGCGGCTCCTGGGCCGACGTTCCAGAGAATTGCCGCTCCGCCCGTCGCTACTTCGGTCAGCCTGGCTACCGCAATCCCTATATCGGTTTTCGAGTGGTGAGTGCGCCCCCAGGCTCTCTTTCGTAGCCCTTTATCCTTCTGGTTCCTAGGCTTTACGTGGAATCATTACCCTCTTACCCTTTGCGACTATGCAGGCTCAAGCTGTAACCATTAACAAACGTCAGGGGCAAAACCAGTATTACGAAGAGCCTATTGCCTCAGGCGTGCGCCCCCTGGAGATGATGCGTATCCCTGCAGGGACATTTCTAATGGGATCTCCAGAAGATGAGCTAAAGCGGATTGATAGAGGAGGTCCACAGCATGAGGTGAGGGTGCCTCAGTTCTTTATGGCGAAGTATTCAGTAACTCAGGCCCAATGGCGAGCGGTAGCGGAGATGTCTCCGGTGGAGAGGAAATTAAAGATTGATCCATCTCGTTTTAAGGGGGCTGATCGGCCTGTGGAGCGGGTGTCTTGGGAAGATGCTGTGGAGTTCTGTGCAAGACTCTCAGCCCACACAGGCCGTCCTTACCGACTCCCTAGCGAAGCAGAGTGGGAATATGCTTGTCGAGCAGGAACAACGACACCTTTTCATTTTGGCGAAACGATTACGACGGATTTAGCAAATTACTGTGGTCAGGATCGGACGATAAATAAGACTAAATATTCAGGTTCTTACGGTGATGGACCAAAAGGCGAATATCGAGAGGAAACCACTCCGGTCGATCACTTCGATATAGCCAATGCTTTTGGCCTGTGTGACATGCATGGCAACGTCTTGGAATGGTGTCAGGATATCTTGCATGACAGCTATGAGGGGGCGCCCACGGATGGTAGCGCCTGGATGACTTATGGTGATGACGAATATCACATCCTGCGCGGTGGCTCCTGGGATTTCAATCCAAGGGCTTGCCGCTCCGCTCGTCGCGACTACGCTCAGCCCGGCAACCGCGACACCACTATCGGTTTTCGAGTGGTGAGTGCGCCTCCAGGCTCTATCACGTAACCCTTTACTCTTTTGTTTCCCAGGCTCTGTTGTCTGGAATCATTACCCTCTTACCCTCTAATTAGCTGGCCATACACAGCATTTAGAAGCAGCCGGTAGACTGAGAGCTAATATTACTTGCTGGTCTATGGCGCTCACTCTTCGGCGGACAACCGCTACGGCTAAATACTATACCGAGCCTTTAGATGTCCTGGGGGATGCTATCCCACTGCAGATGCTGCTAATTCCTGGTGGCACATTTACTATGGGCTCCCCAGATGACGAACTAGAGCGATCGGACAGTGAAGGTCTGCAGCATGATGTGATAGTACCTCAGTTTTTTATGGGTCGCTATCCGGTGACCCAGGCTCAGTGGCAAGCAGTAGCAGCGCTGCCCCAGATTGAGCAGGAGTTGGCAGCAAATCCATCTGAGTTCAAAGGTGCTAATCGCCCTGTAGAGCAAGTGAGCTGGTATGACGCTATGGAGTTCTGTAAAAGGCTATCGATCCATACAGGACGTCCCTATCGGCTACCCAGTGAAGCAGAGTGGGAATATGCCTGTCGAGCAGGCACGACAACGCCCTTTCATTTTGGTAAAACCCTGATTAGTGAAGTGGCCAACTACGATAGCATCAAGTTTTATGGTGATGATGGGACGTTGCCCAACAGTGATCTTCCTTCAGGAGAATATCGACAAGAAACGACATTTGTAAATCATTTTGATGTCGCTAATGATTTTGGCCTGTGCGACATGCATGGCAATGTTTTGGAATGGTGTCAGGACATCTGGCACGACAGCTATGAAGGTGCGCCTACAGACGGTAGTGCTTGGACGACTAATGGGAATGACAAGTATCGAATCCTGCGCGGCGGCTCCTGGGCGGTCGAGTCAGAGAATTGCCGCTCCGCTTGTCGCATCACCTTTCAGCCCAATGCTCGCGACTCCATGCTCGGTTTTCGAGTTGTGAGTACGCCCACAGGCTCTCTTACGTAACCCTTTACCCTTTTTCCCTCTTACCCTTTACCGACTCGACTGCGCTCAACCGTCTAGATTTGAGAGTTGAGCGCAGTCGAAACTTGATCTACGGATATTTCATTTTTTAGTGGGTCCTTTATTGCCCGTAGTTACACATCGAGTGTCTGCATGACAAGCAACTACTCAACATAACTGTGGGGATCTGAATCTGTGAGATTTACGACGGAAACAGGATTTTAACCTTGTGACAGTTGGCCAAAATAGGCCGTTTTTAGTCCATATTAAAATTCAGGCACTTTCACGGTCCTAGATGCCGATATGTGTTGCTGCTAAGCCGCATACTCTGATTCCTGTGGACTGATGCAGCCAGCTTGAGATTGCCGGACGGTCTTCGTAAGATAGAGACCATTACGATAGGTGGCTTGTCTGATGCCCAAATGGTTTAACGTTGCGGGTCCTTGCAAACCAGATATTCACTACATGCTATCCCCGCTAGAGCGGATACCGCAGTTGGATCGGCTAATTGCCCAACAGGGCTATTTCGTGGTCCATGCTCCACGTCAGACCGGTAAGACGACGGCTATGCTAGCGCTGGCTCAGCGACTGACAGAAGGCGATCGCTACGTTGCTCTGATGGTATCTGCCGAAGTCGGGGCTGTTTTTTCTCAAGATTTAGGAGCGGCGGAGCTGGCTCTGCTAGGCAGCTGGCGCGATCGCGCTGAAAATCATCTGTCAAAGGAACTCTATCCACCGACCTGGCCCGAAGCGGCTCCTGGTCAGCGTATCCAAGCGGCACTGAGAGTCTGGTCGCGGGCAGCTACTCGACCATTAGTCATCTTCATTGACGAGATTGATAGCCTGCAAAATGAAACTCTGATTTCCATCCTGAGGCAGCTGCGCTCGGGGTATCCAGATCGACCTCAAAACTTTCCCCATTCCCTGGCTCTAATAGGGGTGCGAGATGTGCGCGACTATAAGGTGTCCTCTGGTGGCAGCGATCGGTTGAATACGGCGAGTCCCTTCAATATCAAAATCAAGTCGCTTACACTGCGTAATTTTAACGCTGTAGAAGTGGAACAGCTATACGCCCAACATACGACTGAAACGGGTCAAGTATTTGAACCGGGTGCGGTTAATCGTGCGTTTGAACTGACCCAGGGACAGCCTTGGTTAGTCAATGCCTTAGCCAAAGAAACGGTAGAAGAACTGGTCACGGATACCGCGCAGGCTATCAGCGTTGAGCATATTGAAGCTGCCAAAGAAGCCTTGATTCGTAGGCAGGATACTCACTTGGATAGCTTGGTTAGCATTTTGAGAGAAGACCGGGTTCGTTCGGTGATTAGTCCGATGCTGGCAGGTCAAGAACTAGGGATTATTTCCCATGATGACCGGCAGTTTTTAGTCGATTTGGGCCTGGTTGTTAGGAACCCAGCCGGTGGACTGATGCCAGCTAACCCCATATATAGAGAAGTGCTGCCCAGGGTGTTGGCCAGCGGCCCTCAAGATAGTTTGCCGGTAATCCATCCCAGCTGGCTGACTGCAGACGGTACGCTCGACGCGGATCGGCTGTTGCAGTCTTTTTTAAGTTTCTGGCGGCAGCACGGACAGCCGTTGCTGAAAAGCGCTCCTTACCATGAGATTGCGCCCCATCTGGTGCTGATGGCCTTTTTACATCGGGTGGTTAACGGCGGTGGCACGCTAGAGCGAGAATATGCGATTGGGACAGATCGGATGGACCTATGTTTGCGCTATGGCGAGGTTGCGATCGCAATGGAACTCAAAGTTTGGCGCGAAGGTCGCCCCGATCCGCTCAAGGCTGGTTTAAAGCAGCTGGATCGCTATCTAGCAGGACTAGGACTGACAACAGGCTGGCTAGTCATCTTTGACCAGCGTCTGAACATACCTCCCATTGCCGAGCGAACGACAGCAGAGCAAGCTATCACGCCTGGTAACCGCTCCGTTATCGTCATTCGAGGATAAGGCCGCTTTTGCAAATGTCGAGCAGTCGGTTCTTCTGTTGACTTAAGCGATCGCAAATTCAGTATCTTTTCGCCGTTCAGGTGATTTAAAGCCCAAGACAATTTGCTCCTTAGGTACCCCTGCTTCAAATAGCTGTGTCGCAATACCGTTTTCTGTTCCATCCCGTTGAATCCACAGTTTGCCGTCAATAATATCGATGTGGATCAAGCAGCCATGTTCGTAACGTTTGTTTTCACGGCCTAAAATCATTAGCAAATATCGATCGGACTCACGGTTGAAAAATCAGAGGCATCAGCGCCGTTGTAGTCGCCTGGGTCAAAGCTATAGTCATCGAGCGGGATACCGGCCCATTTCCAAAGGCGAATCTGCCAGCTGGCATAGCCGTAGATTCGAGCCCGTGACGTACGCTTGACCGACAGCCGATAAAAATCGTCATTGGAGACCGTCATGTCAGCCGGGGGCATAGAACGTGATAATTCTAGCGGTGTGGCCAGAGCGTTCTAAACTTGCCGCGCGACCCATCCGGCTAGGTCTGGCAGAGCCAGGTGGCCCCAACGTCGGGATAGGAATAGGTGGCATTCCAGGAATGAGAGACCTTGAAGCTGGCATATCCCTCAACTAAGGTGTCTAGGGTTTCCCAGTTAAACCCAGGCGACACGAGCGCGAAGTCTTCCCAGCTCATCCCGGTAGCAGTAGCCCACTCGGAGCTTCAACATAACGACGACCGTTGATGACGTGACTAAGGTTATATAGATGCGCTTCAAGCGATTTCTAGAGTGTTTTCAGTAGCGGTAGGGCGATCGCTGAGCACCTGTCCGTCGCGAAAGGTAATAATGCGATCGCACTGCTGTCCGACTGCTGCATCGTGGGTGACCATCACCAGCGTCATCCCGTCACGGTGAAGACTCGCAAAAATATCTAGAATGCTCTGACTGGTTTGGGAGTCGAGCGCGCCTGTCGGCTCATCGGCTAGCAGTAGCTTTGGACGATTCACGATAGCGCGCGCAATAGCCACACGCTGCTGCTGTCCGCCCGAAAGCTGATTGGGCCGATTTTCTAGACGATTGCCCAGACCTACTTTCTGTAGCGCCTCAATTGCTTGCGATCGCCGCTTTGACTGGGGCACGCGGGCATACACCATCGGCAGCATCACGTTATCGACTGCTGTCAGCTGAGGCAGCAGATAAAACTGTTGAAACACAAAGCCAATTTTGCGATTGCGAATATCGGCTAGGGCGTCGGCGGTCGGTGTATCTACAGGAATACCGTCCAGCCGGTAGTGGCCTTGAGTAGGACGGTCCAGGCAACCAATCAAGTTCATCGCGGTCGATTTGCCAGAGCCGGAGGTACCCATGATGGCGCAATACTCACCCGCTGCAATTGTTAGGCTGACGTCCTTAAGAGCGTGAACTTGCAGGTCGCCGACGCCATAGGTTTTACTAATGTGCTGCAGATCGATCAGGGCCATAGGGTTAGCTCCGTAATGCCACGATGGGGTCAAGCTGGGCGGCGCGGCGGGCAGGCAAAAGCCCAAATATAAGACCTGTACTGCCTGAAACGGTAAATGAAACTGCGATCGCAGACACACTCACTCCGGCACTCAGTGGGGTCGCTAAGGTAAGAATCACAATGCTCATTAGACCCAAGCTAGTGCCGATTAGGCCTCCAATTATTGCCAGGATGATTGCTTCTATGGTGAACTGTGCTGATATGTCGCTTCCCTTGGCTCCAATCGCTTTACGCAGGCCGATCTCCTGGGTGCGCTCGGTGACCGAGACCAGCATGATATTCATAATGCCGATGCCGCCTACGAGTAGCGAAATCCCGGCAGTAAACCCTAAAACCAGTACCAGAATGCTGGTAATGCTGTCGGCGGTGTCTAACAAATCTTGCTGACTTTGCACGGTAAAGTCGTCTTCCTGGGTTAAGAGGCCATGGCGCAGCCGCAGCAGGTTGGTAATTTGATAGTGGGCCGCGCTGGCACTGGTAGCACTTTGAGCAGATACGGCAATGGTTTGTACGGTAGGGCTGGTCTTGCCGACCTCCTGACCGGTCAATCGATCAACCATGACCTCAATGGGAATATAAACCGTCTCGTCTAGGTTTTGACCAAAGGAGGACCCGCGAGATGTGACCACCCCCACTACCGTAAACCTGACGTTATCTATCCGAATGCTTTGGTCAATCGGATTGCGCTCTCCGAATAGGGTTTTGGCTGTTTCGCTCCCCAAAACGGCGACCGATAGCTGAGCATCCACCGGGCTTAAAAACCGACCCTGGGCCATGGTCACCTGACGCACGGTCAAATATTCAGGGGTTGTACCCAGCACGTTGGCCTGGGTCTCAGCTGCTACGCGAGTTACTCGTAAACGCTGGCTCTTTTCTGGAGAGACCGCTCCCACTGCCAGCACTTCGGCTGCGACCGCCTCAGCATCTGCCAGGGTGAGGGTATCGGCCCGACGCACCCCTGCATCCGGTCCTCGCTGGGCGTCTCCGGGGGTGATAAACAAAACATTTGTCCCCAGTGATTCAAACTGCCGGGTTACATAGTCTTGGGCAGCCTGTCCGGCGGCCACCATGGCGATGACTGAGGCATTGCCGATGACAATTCCCAACATCGTTAGACCGCTGCGGAGTTTATTGGCTCCCAGGGTTTTCATCGCCATGGTGGCGTTTTCGACAAGGTTGTAAGCCATTAGTGCTTGCGATGTAGTGGGCTAGGGAGGAAAAGAGGGTCGCTCGCGCTCTACTTCAGGTAGGTCAATAAACACTCGGTCATCTGCTTCTATCCCAGCTAAAATCTGGGTTCTACCGTCCTGGGTTACCCCCACCGTCACCGGGCGAAAGGTGGGATTATTTTCGTCGTCTGCTACCTGCACTCCGAGCTGGCCTGCCACGGTTGCGATCGCAACCGTGGGCACCATCAGCGCGTCGCCCACTGTTTCACCAATAAACGTGGCGTTTACCGTCATGCCCGACTTCAGCTGGTCTAGACCCGTCAGCGGACTCACCACCACTTGAAATAGGGTGACGCTGTTTTCCACCACGGCTTCTGGGGCGATGCGTTCAACCTGCCCTGTAAACACCTGCTGCGGAAACGCATCAGCGACAATTTCGACGGATTGACCCACCTCCACCTGAGCGATGTTGACCTCTGAGACGTCGATCTCGATCTCTAGTCCTGAGGAAATGGCCAGAATTGAGCTGGATGTGGCCGAAGCTGTTGAAGACGCCGATGTGGTAGGTGTGACAATCGCACCAACGGTGGCGTAGGTTTGGCTAATCACGCCATCAAACGGAGCCCGGATAATGGCCTCGTCGATTTGCGTTTCAATTGACGCTACTTTGGCTACAGCGGCAGCGACCGCCGCCCTAGCGGCGGCAATGTCTTCAGGACGAGACCCCGTGGCAACTTCTTCGAGCTGAGCCTGGGCTTGATCAAAGCTGGCTTCAGCGCTGTTGAATTCATTGACGTATTGGTCCAGCTCGCTGTGGGAAATTGCGCCTTGGTCTGACAGCTGGCGGTAGCGCGTTAGCTGTGTAGCTGCCAGCGTCACCTTAGACTGGGCTGCCGTTACCTCTGCTTCTGCCCGTCGAATTCCTTCAGCTCTGTTGCCTGTGACTACCTTGGTATAGTCGGCTTCTGCCTGGGCCAGCTGAGCCTGACTTTGGGCCAGCTCATCGGTCAAGACGCCTACGTCCATCTGGGCCAGCACGTCCCCTGCTTGAACAAGGTCGCCAGGATCGACATAAAGCGCTTCTAGCCGACCGGTTGTCTTCGGACTCAGGTTGACGGTGTCTTCAGCCACAACGCTGCCGGATCCATCAAACCGTACCGTCAGGTCTACATTTTCCACTGGCTGGGTCAAACTAGAAGACACAGACTCTTGGGCTCTGCGACGCATCTGGCGAGGTCTGATTAGCCCCCCCACCAGTAGTAGTAATCCAACTAAAACGAGCGTCCACAGTTTCCAACGTCGTCGTCTTGGTTGCTCAGCAGTGGGTGAAATCTCAATGTCTGATGGGCTCTGACCGGCTGATATTGTGTCGGAGTCTATGCTCATATCAAAACCATGACGGTACTGAATCAGTTGGATGGTGCTGGCAAGGGATGTGCGATCGCAGCCCCATCACAAAATATCGGAACGATGTCTGCATAAGGGATACCGACTTAGTTCTAACTATTGAGAAAGGCTCCTTTGAGTCCCGGAGGTACCAAAAGGAGCGGTGTGGAGTGAGTGTGTAAAGCAGTGCCTATAAGCCAGGGAATCCTAGCTCTTGGGCCTGCTGCAGCTGTGCAGCAGATAGAATTTCCTGGAAGTCCTCTGCTATGCCCTCCTGTAGGGTTGTAAGCTGGCTGGCCTGATCGTCTTTTAGATTGAGTTCAGATGCGAGATCGACAGACGTATTGGCCGTCGGCTCCTCTCTCCGCTCCGCCTGAAGTGCTTCGAACTGCTCTAGCTGCTCTGAGGTCAAAATATCATTGAGTTCGGATTGATAGCTCTGCATGACGCTACGCATCTCTCGTATCTGAGAGCGGCTTAGATTTAGGGCCCGGACGGCCTCGCGGTTAGCACCGCTGGTTTGACTCTGAGCCACTTGGGGGACACTGAGCAGTAGAGTACCGATACCCATACCCACCAAGAGCCACTTAAACGGGACTCGCATGAACGTTTTGAGAATCATTCGATTGCTCCAATATGAGAAAAAAAGTGGATTTCCTAGGTTCAGGATGACTGCCCCAAACCTTTGGAATACGCCCATCCTATGGAAAATGCTGTTTGTCGCGCCTGAAGCAAACCTCCCAAAGGACTTAGTAAAAATGTCACGGCTTCAATCAGGAAAATTGTCCCAAGTCAGAGCCTTGCAAATGGGACATTTGTCTCTGGTAGTTTACTGAAATCCTTTTTAGAGTGAATGGGGTCTTTTCAGACGCTGGTGGATCAAGCGTATGCGGGCATGCCGAGGTCTGTGGCGCTCGCAGATATGCTGCCGTCAATCTGCTTTCTATCTATGGTCGATCCATGTTGAGCGATGGAGTTTCTTTGGTGAAGTCAGATATTAGACGGTCTCGCTCTCCCTTTAGACAGCTCCTCTATGTTGAGTGGATACTTCTGGGGATGGCGACTTTGGCCATGCTGTCTTCGCTTGTTCTTTTTCCAGGCCGGAGAGTCATTTGGGTTGAATTTAGCTTGATTGCCGCACTCGCTGCTATGGGAGGGCGGCTGCCCCAGAGACGACGTTTCAAGGTTGGCTACACTGTTGTTGAACTGGGAATGCTGCTGCTGCTTGCTGTTGTCACTGGCAGAGCCTCGGTGATGACGCCACTGCTGCCGCTGCTAGGGCTGGTGGTGGTGATTCGCACCTGCCAGATCATGCAGGGCTGGTGGCGAGTAGCAACCGTTGCCGCTGTGTTTGCGTTGCACGGAATTATGGTCTTTTCTCGGGGGGATATGACTATTCCGCCCCTAGTTGCTCACAGTCTTAGAACATCGCCCACCGATTGGCAAATGTATGCCGTCAGAATGAACCTGATCGTCTTTTTTGGTCTGGTGCTGGTGTTTGTATTGCTGCTGGTCAATGCGCTGCTATCGGCCTACCGCAGTCAGCAGCACCTTGCGATCGCGCACCATCAGTTGCGGGCCTATGCCGCCCAGGTAGAAAATCAAGCCACCTTACAGGAGCGCAATCGCGTTGCCCGAGAAATCCACGATTCTTTAGGGCATGCGCTCACTGCCCAAACGATCCTGCTAGAAAATGCCTTATTGTTCTTACCGCCTAAGGCTGACCGTGCTAAAGATTATTTAATGACAGCGACCGAATCAGCCTACCAGGCGCTGCGGGAAGTCTCTAAATCGGTTTCCACACTGCGCACCGACTCCCGGCAGTATGCTCCCTTAAACCAAACGATTCCAGTCCTGATGCAGGATATCTGTCAACCGGCTCATATGGTTTCTAATTACCGAGTTGAACTGCCCGATGGCCTGCCCGATGACATCAGCCTGGCGCTGTTTCGCATCGTTCAAGAGGCTTTGACAAACACGGTTAAGCACAGCCAGGCCCAGCTAGTGCAGGTCAAGCTAGTAGCCAAATCAAATCGCCTGCACCTGCAGGTGCTCGACAATGGTAAAGGCTTTGACCCTAGTAAGAACACCTCTGGTTTTGGTCTACGGGGTATGCGCGAGCGCACCCATGCCCTAGGAGGTACTTACCAGATTTGGAGCGCCCCTGGCACGGGCTGCCGCATTAGTGTGATCTTGCCCCTGCCCAAGTCGTTTGTTCATCCAGCCTGAGCCAGATTGATGATTCGCATCTTGCTTGTAGACGATCAGGCCATCATTCGCCAGGGGCTCGCTAATCTGCTAGAAGCACAGCCTGACTTAACCATGGTGGGTGATGCTGAAAACGGACGACAGGCAATTGAAAAGGTCGCTGCCTCCTACGGTACCCCAGAGCAGCCAGACGTTATTTTGATGGATATCAGGATGCCAGAAGTCGATGGTGTCGCCGCCACCCGTCAGATCTGCGAAGATTTTCCGGGACTTAAGATTTTGGTGCTTACGACATTTGATGACGCTGACTATGTTCAGCAGGCGATGCGCTATGGCGCTAAAGGCTATCTGCTCAAACAAACCCCTGTTGCCGATTTGGCCCTGGCGATTCGTTCTGTGCACCAGGGCTATACCCACATGGGACCAGGGCTGTTTGAGAAAAACTTTTTAACCACTTCTCCTAAGGTCTCGATTCCGCCTGCGCTAGCGGCGCTTTCTCCCAGGGAGCAAGAAGTCCTTAAGCTGATTAGCCACGGCTGCAGCAATCGTGAGATTGCCCAAGCGCTATTTATTTCTGAGCGTACCGTGCGCAACCATGTGACGAGCATTCTGAGTCAGCTTCAGCTGCGCGATCGCACCCAGGCCGCGCTTCTGGCCAACAACGTTTGGTAAGGAAATTGCCCAAAAAATCTGAGCAACTATAGATCCTCAGGCCTGCCGCTGCCCAGCCGATGGGCTCAACAGTAACAGCCTTTCCTGAGACTAGTCCACGTCGTAATAAGTAGCGTTAGCCCGTTTTTGACGGACGGGCGGCGGCGGCAAAAATTCTTGCTCGTAGTACCTGTAGCCACTTGGAGGGACAGGCATTTGAAAAGGGTATACCACCGGGACAGTACGCTCTTCACGACGGCGTCCAGAGACCAAAATCATACAGAGAATAATGGCGCCACCGCCCAAAATTATGACTAATACCAGACCGCCTCCGATCCACAGCAGCGTGGTTTGCATCGTACTAGAGGTATCTTTTTCAGCCTGCTGAGCTACTAGTTGACCATTCTGAAGTGATAGCGTGTCAACGGAACGCTGATATTCCCTGAGTTGAGAAAGTACGGCTCGGGTTTCTTCCTGCTGCTGCTTGAGCTGATTTTCTAAGTTGCGAGCCAGCATTTCTTGCTGGACTAGCTGATTTTCTAATTTTGAGGTCAGCTCACGCTGGCGGTCGAGATCTTGCCGAATATCGTCGCTGATGCCGTCATCAATGGTCTGGACTGGCGACTGGGGTACAGGAACAACCGATTCTAAAGTAGCTGACGACTCAGACTGTGTGTCCTCGGAAGAAGATGTCTGGAACCCAACTCGTGCCAGTAACAGCACCAAAACGGCCACACCAGTCGTGGCACATCCAGCCACGAACGCAGTCGTATCGGTCATTGACGATTTGGGTGACATTAATTAATTGACTGTTTCCAACAGTTGAAGACGACTAAGGCTACCTGTCACGACCTGGAGCATTACTTATAATTTACTGGCACTAGGCCACTTCATCCGGTGCTCAACCGTTACTCTATAGAATCCTCCTTCTCTGGGCGATACTCAATCTGACATAGCATAAAACGCCAATGTCCATCTAATACTACCGTACGTAATTAAAGTGGAATCTTGAATTTTCAATGGATTTGTGCTTTGTGTCTCACTAATCGTGTAAAAGTACGGCTGCTCCCTGAATAAACCCGTCTAAAAGCGTACGTCAAAGTGAACAAAATGCGCCGTTATCTTACATGATTTTCCTGAGGAAAGCATTATTCGCCTTAAGTGTTTAGTGCTGTAGACCAGCAGGGGCAGCTCTGACGGTTTTGGCTGATGCATAGCGCAGGGCTGCCACAGTATGGCACGGTTTTATCAAATTTTTCTTGGATTTTCTGTATGCCAGGTCAGGTTTTGGGACTTTTTATCGCTTAAAAGTCTACCTCTAGATTAGAATCTATTATTTTTATTTTGTTTCTCTATGATTTCAATCTTGACAACAAAAGGTTAAATCAATAGGTAATAAGGTCTCTTTCTCGGGTGAGCGTTCTTAGGATGTAGGAGTTATTTGAGGATCTGCTAGCTCATGGATATTGCACCTGAAAAAGTAGTGCATTTATCAGATCGTGTAGATACTCTGCATCAGCTCCTAGAGCAAATAGATTGCAAAGTATCTGATCTGTTAGTGCGCAAGGAAACCAGTATGGATGCTGGACGACCCAAGTTTGGAGTCAGTCCTCCTGAAAGAGTCGTGGCCAATGGTTTGGAAGAGGCGTTTGACCACAAGGATATTTTGAACGATGAGCCTCATTTTGGTTTAGACCAGATGACGGGTAGTCAGACGCTATCCCCTGAAATACAGGTTCAGCGTTTGACGGCTCAGCTGACGGCTGCTTATAACCGTATTGCCGCATTAGAGGAGCAGCTTCTGGCCTATCGTGGGCATTAGGGAATTATTAGAGCTTATTGGTTTGGGGCAGTGCCTGGTTAATTGCAAGACAGCGAACTTCTGTGCAGTGAATTAAAGACTAAAGGCAGCTTGCTAGCAAAGCTTCTATGGCTTGGAGGATTTTAGGCTGTTGCCAATTCTTGTACAGATGTCCTGCTATTAAACAGCCTCCTGCACCAACGCCTTCTTTTACATATCCTTGTTCAAAAATATTGAGTTGAGGATATTTCGACGATTTGAATGAGAATTGACTACTGATAATTGGAGGAGTGGGAACGGTGTGGGCAAGTGTTAGCAGCTGGCTAGTAGCATCGTTCACAATCCATCGAGTTGTGCCAATGACAACGTTATTTAAGTCCCATGGGTAGAGACGTCTAATCTGCTGAAGCATGGTGTAAACGGCAATCATTTGGCTACCGCCAGCGAGAAGAATACCACTGTGGTGACTGGCGGCGACGGTTAACCCTAAAACAAATGGCTGCATAGGATCGCCAACGGCTGCGATCGCATCCCAAATATCGTTTATCTGCCCAGGCTGCGCCCGTAAACCAGTTTCGATCAGCGCTGTTTTTTGATCGTGATTACAGCTGGGATGACTGCTGCCTACTAGACCAGCAACATCAAATCCTAAAGCCATCAGCGTTGCCTGAGCTGTGGTCGTGCCCCCAACGACGCACTCGCCCACCACCAGATAGCTGTGGGCAAAGCGTCGACCCAGCGTTTCTCCCCATTGCCGACCGGCATCAAACAGCCGTTTGACCTTTTCTAAAGAAAGTGCCTGTCCGGTGCTGACACAGCGAGCAATGGCTCCGTCCACATCGATATGGGGAATGCTCGGAGGCTGAGGCAGCCCGGCGTTGAATAAATAGATTGGCAGCCTGAGCCTGGCTGTGATCGCTCTGGTAATCAGAGCTGGAGAGACACCTGCCACCAGTGAAGGTAATGCATAGTGCGGCGCGGTGCTAGGACCGTCATAAATAAACTCGGCGTCGGCTAAGGCCGTTAGCTGACGGGCCTGAGGACTATTACCTGCTGCTGAAATATTCGGCACAAGAGCTGTTTCAGTAAATCCCAAAACGCAGCAGTAACAAGGACGCTGGCCTCGATATCGCTCTAGCCAACGTTGAGTGGTTTCACAATGGGTATGGTGGGCAATCAGCGGGGTAGCGTCTGGCAAAATCGATGGCATATGCCTACTCGTCAAGAATTTGCTGCACCCACTGTGGGGGGGGGGGCATCTCTATACCCATGCGTTCTAAGAGAATCCAGGCCGTCAGATGCACGGTAAAAAGATAGATGGCGCTGCTAAAGAACACCATAGATACCGCTGCAATTTGGATAACGCCAGGGCTGACCTGACCAATAACCCCAAACCCTAGTAGTCCGAAATCCAAGAGTCGATTGGTTACCCAATCCGTCAGCTGGACTACCTGAGCGACCAAGTAGCCCCAAAGATCTTCTCCTGCCATCCACGACAGTAGCCAGATTCGAAAAAAGATCCCCAAGGTGACAATCAGGGCCCCAATCGGTAGAGACACCAGCCAAGATGTCTTTCTGCGCCAATGGTAGCCAAGCTGTACCCCCAGGATGCCGTAGGGAATTACATACAAAAGACTGCGAGGAGGCCCGATCAAAATAGCTAAAAGCAGCCCAGATACTAGCGTGGTCATCCAGGCAGCACGTTGATTCCAACGTAGATATACCAGCGCCACGGGGACCGGAAACAAAATGCGTAATAGAGGTCCCGGGGGAAAATAGAGGTTGATCAGCCACATGAGGCTGGCAGCACTGGCTAGAAACGCGGTTTCTACCATAGCCACAGGACCCTTGTTGTTTAAGGTCGTAGCGCTGCCTCTGGGGGATGCTTTAGGGACAGAGATAGGGAGATCGTCGTCGTCTATCCAGGGACGATCCAGATCAAAATCATCAACAGAGCTGCTGCTATCACCTGTGTCTGACGGCTGCGTTTGGGCCCGATCGTCGTCTGGCTGCTCCATGGTGCAGGAAATACTCCGTTGTTTCCGTTTCTAGTCTATGCTTTGTGCCCTAGAAACTTGTCTACACTTTAACCCGGTTAAACTAGCAGCTTATCTAGGGCATCAATGGAGGGAATACGAATAACGTCTCGCTCCCGATTGATCAAGCCTTTCTTTTCTAGTTTGCTAAGAACACGGGTAACGGTTTCTCTAGCCAGGCCGCTTAGACTACTAAGTTCGCGATGAGGTAGGTTGGGGATCTCTACACCCTGGGAGCCAAGGGTGCCTTGACCATCTGCCAAAAATAGTAAAACATCTGCTACTCGCGACTGGCTGTCGGATTCGCGGAGGCGAAGTCGTCTGTTGACCTGACGTAGACGACGCGCCATAAGCTTAGCTAAACGAATGCCTGCTTGAGGTTCGCTGTTGAGCAATGTGACAAAATCCTGAGCTGGCATGCTACCAATCATGGTGGTAGCCAAAGTAATGACGTCTGTTGATCTGGGGACGGCCTCTAGGGGAGCCATCTCTCCAAATAGTTCTCCTTTACCCAGGATGTTTAAGGTCACTTCCTTGCCGTCAAGATTATAGGTACGAATCTTGACCCACCCCTCCAAAATGAAATAGACGGAGTTCCCCCAGTCGTTTTCTAATAGCAGAACCTGGCCAGCAGGATGGCGACGCGTGACAATCTGAGCGGTTGCTTGTTGAACCGTTTCTTCGGGTAGCTCCTGAAAAAAGGGAGCGGCCGCGATTAGACTTTCGCCAGCTGTGTTATCTCGATTACCGTATCTGCTATCCATAATGTGAGGAAGCCACGGTTGGGTGGACTCTGTAAGAATATGATTAAACAGGGTTAGCCTGCCAAACGACTGAAGTCAGCTGACCTCAGACTATCAAGATGCGCGGTAGATCTCAGAAAAAAATTAGGGTGCTTGAGACTCAAGGTCGGACTGAAGCACAGGCACTACGGCTCAATCCATAGCTTAATCTCCAAAAGGGTGGCTCTCTAAAACATGCAGGATTAGTTTGTCTTTAGTTTGCTTCTAGTTTGTCTAGAACAGGGTACAGCACGATTGCATGATCTCCCTAACTCAAAAATCGTTAATTTAACTTTATATCTCAACCATTAGATCTAGGGACATCGATTAGGATGGCTGCCATCTACAGTCATACCGCTATCTTGATCTACATGGACTTCGATGGCTCCGTCAGGATTTTTCAGTGGATGCTCGTAGATAGGAGGAAATTGTGATTTTTTAGCCAGCCTGCTTTACACTTTGGGCATTCCATTGGTGGGAGCTGGTGTGCCCTTGATTGGGCTGGTCATCCTCCGCTTTGCAGAGTTCGTTGTTGAAAGGCCGCACTGTGACTTCTCAAAAGGATCAAATTCAACGCCTGATTACCGAAATCGAAGCTACGTTGGCCAAGCCGACTGCCCGTTTACCGTTGGGTTTGTCAGGAGAGGCTGAACGTCAGCGTCAGCTGTTAGGCAAGCTCTTTAGCTATCTGCAATCCTTAGATCAGATGTTTGATTCTCCGGGAGGGTGGGGACCGGTAGATCCTGGTACAGGGCAGTTTGTATCTCCTCAGACGCCGACTCCAGATATGGAAGAGTCGGCGTCGCAGGTACTGCAAGGGCTGCTGCAGGAGATGAGCTATCTGCGGGAGAACTCTCTGAAACCTATGCGGCAGGAGCTGGAATCGCTACAGCAGCGACGCGACAGTCTGCAGGCGGAAGTGAATATTTTAGAGGCGCAGCGTAGCTCTGATCCGCTGCAGTCTGAACAGCAAATAGCTGATTTTTTGCAAACGCTGATGCAGCGTCTCCAGGAGCAGCTGTCGGCGGAGATGGTACAAAATTTTGCTGCTATGGAGACAGCCGCTGTAGAAAAACTGGCGGCTGCGGATAATCCGGTGCCGCTGCTATCGGGACAGCGGCTAGAGCAGGTGCGCCTACTGCAGGCGCAGTCGGATCAGCTGCTATTAAAGCTAGACAGTACGCTGACGGCGGTATTTGATTCCCTGCAAAAAAGTGTTGATAGCTATCGCGAGTCTCTGGAAGAAGGTTTGGATCAAATGCATGGTCTGGGCCGCCAGGGTGAAGTTATCTTTCATGCCTTTATTAATCATTTAGCCCAGCAGCTAGGTCAGGATGCATCGTCTTATTTGACGGGAGATGTGGGGACGGCGATTCGACAGGCGGCTTTACAGGGCCCAGAAGCGGCCGAGGTGGATGTAGGTACTGTTCAGCGCGATGAGCTGGACCAAGCGTTAGACGATCTGTCGCTGGATGCTGATGTGGGGATGGATGAGGCCGATCCGGTGCTAGACATTGATTCTGATCTGGCGCTGTTGGAAGATGCGATCGCACCCGCCGATCTTGATGAAGACATCACCCTGATTCAGTCAACGGAGGATACGCCCGATGTTGATACGGATGTTGATACGGAGCTAGCTCTATTAGAAGAGGCGATCTCAGCGGACGATTTGGATGGCGATATTACGCTGATTCAAACCGATGGTGATCTGGTGTCCGAACTTGACACTGAATTTGACGCAGATGACGAGATCACCCAGATTCAGATCGATGATGCTCTACTCGATATTGATTCTGAACTGGCACAGCTAGAAGATGCGATCGCGCCTATTGACCTTGGGCCTGCTAGCGATGACGACAGTTCTGAGGGGATTTCATCAGAGGCCCAGACAGATTTGGATGTCGCAGCGGAGGAAGCCGACGCAGCGGCTACGCCAGAGGAGCTGTCGGCCTCCTTTGACCTAGACTCTGCCCTAGGAGTGATTGATGAAAGCATGGGGCTGCTAGCCATCGGCGCAGACGAAGGCGAAATCCTGGATCCAAGCCAGCTAGATGACCCATCTCCAGACGCCCTGCCCCAAATTGAATCTGAAGGAGAGCTCTTTAATCTAGATACAGATTTGGGCGATCTGGGTTTAGATGACCAGACCGAAGAAGACCCTGCCACTGACCCGGCTGACGTTGCCAATGAGGTCCTGTTTTTTGAAAATGATGAGACCTCCTCTCGCTTTGATCCCGATGCCATCCCGCTAATTGAAACCGATCCGCTGGACCCCGACCAGGTTGTCGACAATTGGCTATTTGATCGTGGACCGGTAGAGTCGGTTGTGCCGTCTGCACAGATGGTAGAAGAAGATGCCGCGCCAGTGACGGTAGAAACGCTGTTTGGCGACAGTCTGGCTGCCCCTGATGATGCCCCTGATGACGCTCCTGATGTGGGGGACACCGTTAGCTCCCTTTCAGAGTTACTACCTGATGAGCAAACCCTAACAAGCAGCGAAGATTTTCCAGAGAATGTTCCAGACGATGTCTATATTGCAGCATCCGCTGATGAGGATTTGATCAACTTGGTGGAATCCCCCACCGAACAACGGCTGCTCATTGATTTTGATGATGAGCAGCTCGTAGAACAGCTCGATGAAGACCTCCAGAAGCTTGCCGGGGAGACATTATCGACTGACTACGGTGTTGACGAGGACGATGCGCTCGAACCACTGGACCAAAACACCTTAGAAACCATTGTTAATGACCTGGATCTAGAGGATCTCAATCTTGATGATGAATCAGGCGCGGAGTCCGAGATTCAAGCGCCCTATACTGATGGCGCGTCCACTGACTCAGGTGAAGCCGTCGGACAGCCCGATGACGATATCGAAGGGCTAGATCTATTTGGCGGATTTGGTACTGATGTTACGGATGTAGATAATCCGTCTGGGGAGGATGACATTGAGATCCCTGCGGTTGCCTCTGAGAGTCCGTCTGAGGCTGGCAATATCTCCCAGGAGTTAGACCTGCTAGGACTCGCTGACGATCCGTTAGATATGGATGACTTTGATGACGGACTACCAGATTCTTTGGCGGACGAACTCGGCGGTTGGAGCGAGCGCTCTGACGCGTTATCTCAAGAGCCGACAGATGACTTTGTCGGTCAATTACTGTCTGACTTAGAAGAACCCGTTACAGATGAAGCTGAGGCTTTAGCAGTACCTGAGGTAGATGATACAGAGCCACGTCTAGACTCGGCCTCTACCCCGGATCTGCCCTCTGATTCGCCGCTGGAGGTGCCAGATCTTGGCCCCGAGGCTGACGATTTTTTGCAGGCAGAGCAGGCTGCTTTTTGGCAAACGGTGGCTGATGATGAGCCTACCTCGTCGATCGATGATCTGCTATTTGAAGATGATGGCAGTGCCGAGGAAATTGAAGAAGCCAAGGAAACGGACGAGTCATCTGATAATAATCTGTCCCTGGACGCCGTTTCAGAGGATTTAGCCGATGATTTCGATGATTTGCTGCTATTAGACGATCTGCCTGACAACGAAGCGGACGAAGATGAGGAGCTAGACCTGGGTGATCTGGACGATCTGTTTGGTCAGCCCTCACTGCCTGATTTGGAAGCACTTGCCCCTCCTGAGCCGGTTCAGTCTGATGTTGAATCATCGGATCCACTGGCGGAGCTTGAGTTAGATGCCGCTGTTGACCCGGAGGGGGTATCTCTAGACGCGTCCGATGACACCGACGATGACACCGAGGAGGTATTCCTGTCTGAGGCTCCTGACACCGAATTACTCCTGTCTGAGGAACCAGAGGCATTACTGCCTGAGGCTCCGAACGACATTGAGGCATTGCTACCTGAGACCCCTGACGATATTGAGGCATTGCTGCCTGAGGTTACTCAGACAGACGAAGCCCAAGTGCCAGACGATGGCTTGGAGCTATCAAGTGCGCTGCCTGTTCCCCCTGACACTGCGCCCCAGATAGTGCAAGACATTGATGGAGACTGGTTTCTGGGGCTAGATGTCGGGGCTACAGGGCTATCGGCTGTTTTGATGAATCGGCAGACAGGGCAGGTTTATCCTCTCTATTGGCAAAAGGGAACTGAGGATGCCAAGCATTTCCGGCTACCGGCTGTGGCTGTTGTCACATCAGCTCAAGAGACGGTGGCTGTGGGATATGAAGCTTTAGGCGATCTGGGTGACCTGGCTAATATATCGGCTACTGCAACACCAAGCTTGGTCAATATTAATCGTCTTAAACCCTTGCTAAAGGTAGCGGTCGGTCACGGTCAGACGCTGTCAGCGTCAGATCCATGGCTCCGGTGGTCCGACACGGTAGAGCTGCCGATGCTACAGGTGTTGCAGGCCATGGTGGCGTTGCTCAAGCATTTAGTTGAGCAAGGGCAGGCGGTCGGCTTAGAGACGCAAAGCCTGGCTCAGGTGTGGCAAAATCTGCAGGGAGTGGTTGTTGGCTATCCCACTAATTGGCCAGATACCTACAGTTTTAATCTGCGAGAGGCGGTTTTAGCGGCTGGGTTGATTGAGCAGCCGGGACAGATTTTGTTTGTAGAAGATGCGATCGCAACCATTCTGTCTGGGCTACCTGACCCTAATGATGTGTCCATATCTGAGACGGTTCCCCTATCGCGTCAGTCCAGTTTGTACAACTGTCAGTGGCAAGAAGGGACTGTGGTCATCAGCGGTGGTGCGGTGATGACTGAGCTGGGTCTGGTTCACCTGCCGAAGGATCTAGCTAATCTCAACTATGCTGACTTTGCCCTGCGGGGATTCGCCTATGCCGGTGATGCCTTGGACCAGGATATTGTTTGTCAGCTGCTGCTGCCAGAAGAGCGACGTCAGCCAGTGTCTGAGGCCGACGCCAATACTCGCTGGGACTGGCAGGGACACTTGGCGGCAGCGGATGCTGACTGGAATCAGCTCAGACTAAATGAGCTGACCTTGCCTAACGTGGGGCATGTGGACTGGGCCCAGCGCTATACCCTCCAGCAGCGCTTGCTCAGTTCTAATTTGGGCCAAAGCCTGCTAGCCGCAGCGCGCCATCTAAAAATAGCCCTGCAGCAGCAAAATCATATCCAAATAACTCTGGCAGGTCAGCGCTGGTTGATCAAACGACGCCATTTAGAAAATCTGATCTTTTTGCCCTATATCCAGCGGATTAATCGTTACTTGAATGTGCTACTGAGCCATCACAGTGTGGATGCTCAATCCATTAAGCAGGTTGTTTGTACGGGCGGGTCGGCGTCCTTACCGGCCATTGCTCGCTGGCTGCGACAAAAGTTTCCCAATGCCACGATTATTCAAGATACCTATGCTAGTGAGCTGCCCCAGAGCTGTAGCCGAGTGGCCTATGGTCTGGTGAACTTGGCACGCTATGGCCAGGTGCTGAATGTGACCCGTCAGCAGTACAGCGATTACTTTCTGCTGATGGAGCTACTGCGAGTCTTTCCTCAGCAGCCGCTGCCGGTGGGGGCGATTATGCATTTGCTAGAACAGCGGGGTATTAATACTCAAGCCTGTCATTTACATATTCTGGCGCTACTGGAAGGTCATTTACCGCCAGGACTGGTGCCGACTGCGGCCGATCGGGGACTAATTTGCGATCGCACCGCTGACCTCCCCACCTATCGAACCTTGCTACAGACACCCCTATTTAGCAAAACCGTCACTGAGACGGGGGGACAGATATACATTCCTAACGAAGCCCAGGCCGAGCAGCTGCGAGCCTATATCAATCGATTACTGCTAGGTAAGGCTCAGTCCTTAGAAGAGCCGCTGATCGCGCAGTTTGAAGTGTTTGCCTAGATGTGTGCTGACGCGCGTTTGAGCCGCAACCGGTCTCTTTTCGCGCTATCTACATGAGTCAAACGAAAACGGAGCCTGATTGCTCAGACTCCGTTTTTGGTATTTAGCTGTGCCGTAGCCTGCCTGGATAAAAGCTACAGGATGCCTAGTCGTCTTCGCTGTCGGCGTCCTTATTTTCACCGAGTTGGATCAGATGAATATGCTTGTAACCTAGCTTGATTTCAAATTCATCTCCAGGCTTTAACCCCATCTCTTGGGTATAGGTAGAGCCAATGACAATTTGACCATTTTTGTGCACGCTGACTCGATAGGTGGGCTCTCGACCGCGTCCGTCTTTGGTGCTTTCTGGCCCTAATGGAATTCCCCGAGCCGCCAATAAAGCATCATAAAAATCCGTCAGATTGACTCTGACTTGCTTATCTTTAGTAATGCTGTAATACCCACATTCCTTAGCTTTCTCGCGTTTAGGTAAATGGGTAATCTCCTTCATTTTCTGAAGTAATGCTTTCCCTGTAAGTGGCGTGTTTTTCGTATCAGCCATCGGATTTGAAGATTTACTGATTGTGTCTAGAAAGCGGCGATGAAAGCAAGGTGTCAAAATTGAGAATCTGTAACTCTCAATTAATGGTTTTGCACGCCACGCTTTTAGACAGGATTCTGATTATAACAGACTAAAAAAGCATTATCTAAAAGTATTTACACTCTAAATCCACAGGTATTATCATCATAAAATTTTTCTTGAAAAGAGAGATGATAAAGACAAATATTTCAGTCTGCAAGAGCCATTGAGACAGAGGAAAAGCCTGTCTTTATGGGTGATGATTTTGATGGGATTCAAAGAATAATAAACGCTGTCGTTTCAAAAGTGCCCATAAACTGTCTACATGAAATTTTGGCTAACGGACTTAAAAAAGAGTCCATTAAACGTATAAAATCGAAGCCTATCTGGATTTTTACCTGGTCTTATTGCGGATATAAATGAAGTTTTCCCACCCGTTATAAGATGCTGGTTGATGCTAGCGCTGCGGCTGGAGTGTCGGTTTACTAAGGCTCTTTTTTAGGTATGCAGACGATAGGTAACTGATGGTATAGAATTATTGACAGTTTTGACGTTTCGAAAAAACAGAGCTTATTTCTTCTAGGCATAAGCTCTGGGCTGTTCTATCTTTTCTTGATTTATGCCTAAGTCTGATTCTGTAGAGCCTGATACGTCGAAGTCTACATCAGCTGATGAGCCTGGCTTTGGATGGACTATTTATGCCGAACGTCTGAATGGGCGCTTTGCAATGGTTGGATTTTTGGCCTTGCTCTTGCTTGAGTTTTTTACCCGACAGGATTTCTTTACTTGGTTAGGGCTGTTTTAGCGCCATCCACAAGAGTGACGCGTCCATATTGAAGGGCGTACAAAAACACTAAAGGGCGGTCTGCTATCCGTTCTCAAGCGGGGCCTATTGAACACTTATTTGATACTGCCCCTGTCCTGTCTGGTCATAGGCATTGACAATGACTCGATATGTCCCGGTGTAGGGAAGGGTTATCTGTATGGCTGAGTCGGTATTGTTTGGGTTAGTGTCATCGTTCTCAGCAATTTTATTGCCCTGCTCGTCGATCAGTAGTAAGTAGGCATCAAAATCCTGACTGGTTAACCTGATGGTGATGTTTTGACCCTGGCGGGCGCTAAATAGATATTCGTCGTAAAAGCTGTTGTCTGTTAAACGACTATCTTGACTGCTGAGAGTACCTTGTTCACTCAGTAGATAATTGCTGCTGTTTTCTAGCAGGCTAGTGACGCTCAGAGCATACGGTCCCTGTTCATCAGCTCCATAGGAATTGGCAAATACATAATAGGTGCCATCTGCAGGCAGGGTAATGTCTAAACGCGCATTGGGACTGCTGCCGCTGTCGTCGTTTTCACCTAAATACTCTTGCTCAGGCCCATACAGCAGTAGATAAGAATCAATTTGACTACTACTCATGGCGATGCTGACCTGCTGACCGGCCCTGCCTTCAAAGGTGTGGGTATTAAAGTAGCTATTGTCAGGTAGTAAATTACTATTGCTATCGAGACGGCCACGAAAGATGCTGCCGTCAACAGCGATAGGTTCAGGGGCGCGGGTTATGGGCTGCTGTCGAGAGCTAGTGGTGCTGGCAGTACCGTTTTGAACGGCAGCGATAAAGGGGCCTACTTGAGGCGTTGCGATCGCAAATCCAATGCCGATGCTGCCTGTATTTTCTCCTGTGGTCGCAATAAATGTATTGACCCCAATCATTTCGCCATTGCGATTGAGTAATGGCCCTCCGGAGTTGCCCGGATTGACAGCGGCATCTGTTTGAATGAGCCCGCGCTCCGAATCAATTCGACTAACAATGCCGATGGTGAATGTACCTTGTAACCCAAGGGGATTACCGATAGCAAATGCCTGCTGGCCCACCTGAGGACTCCCAGCTGCTAGGGGGATAGTGGGAAATGTTGTACTGCCTCCATCAATTTGGACAGCGGCTAAGTCTAGATTTTCATCCGCATACCCAACTACCTGGCCCGCAAATTCTCGACCATCGGCTAGTCGTACAGTCACCTGACGGGTACTACCCACGACATGAGCATTTGTTAAGACCAAGCCATCTGTTGTAAGAATACTGCCGCTGCCTGTGCTGTTGCCTGCATCAATGGCCACAACTGCTGGGCTTGCCTGCCTATAAACACGGACATTAGTTTCTTCATCCACTCCCTGAGCCTGAGCTGTAGCGGTTACAAATCCTTGCTCAAACTGCACTCCCAGCAGACCAAAACTGAGTACACTTGCCAACAAACCTGTACAGGACTTCAGAAAGATGGATGCCATTACTCTTGCGCTAAGTATGTCTTTTTACAAGATACTTCTAGACTCAAATTCATTCCGGTGATCCAGATAAGATTTTACTGAAATACCTTCAAGGCTTCTTGAAAGTTAGAAAACGGCTGAACTTGCTACCGATAATTGACGGTTATCTATCAAGCTGCCAGACAAAAAAGGGAAGTAACATCGTTACTCCCCTCTTTCAATGATTCAGCTAAGCTATCTAGCAAACTGTCAGAAATCTAAGCAAGCCCGGTGTTAGACCCAGGCTTACCAGTTGCTAATTCTACTTTGACAATCTTGCCGCCCATCTTTTGAATTCGCTGCTGCTCACGAAACCAGCTGTCGTAGGGAACGAGCTTAGTAAAAAAAGTATTCTGTAGCTCGCGCTGGGTGCGAATGCGAGATTGACTCGGCACACAGGCAGTAATCCGAAACATACGCATAGCAGAGATGTCTCCTAATCTCAAACAAAAACTATTTTGCAAATAAATGGCGAAAAGCCTATCAACGTAAGCGGCAATATCTTCGCTTTAGTTAAATCTGGCTGGCTATTAGCTGAGCTTGGCAAACCAAACAATAGTACGGTCGGCACAAAGCCTCAGGCTATCTATATAAACAGTTAACTATGTTCTAGGATCAAGGGCAGCTGTTGCCACTCCTTACGTACAGACCATAGATTCAAAAATTCGGAAGTCCAATAACCAATGACAGACTGTCATAATCTCTCAACATGTTCCTGACACGGACAGATTTTGACAAGCTAACACTCGCTCTGGACTTCCGAAACAGAAATAGACCAGGTAAAACCCGACCTAACAACTACACGAACTTGACCTAGCTGAGGCCAGAGCAGATGTAGTCAAAATAAACACCCATTTCCTTGCCAGCGTCAGAGCCAACCAGACTAGCGGTTACTTCTTTCATAGCTTGAATAGCTTGAACAGTAGCGCCTACGGGTACACCCAAAGAGTTGTAAGTTTCCTTCAAACCGTTGAGCACGCGCTCATCAAGAATAGAAGGATCTCCAGCTAGCATTGCGTAGGTGGAGTAGCGTAGGTAGTAGTCTAGGTCACGAATGCAGGCAGCATAGCGACGAGTGGTGTACATGTTGCCACCAGGACGAGTGATGTCAGAGTACAACAGCGCCTTAGCAACGGCATCCTTAACGATTTCAGAAGCGTTAGCGCCGATGGCAGTAGCCGCACGGACACGTAGCTCACCAGTTTGGAAATAAGCAGCTAGCTTATCCATCGAAGACTGATCAAGGTACTTACCCTGAACGTCTGAAGAATTAATTACAGAAGTAATCGCGTCTTGCATGATTTGAGTTCCTTATTGAAATTTGACGATGTGGTTCAATAGCAAAGAAAAAAATCTGAGTAACTTAACCCAGCATTGCACCAACAACGTAATCGAAATAAGAAGCGGCTTCAGCAGCATCATCACCAGACAGTAGGGAAGATGCAACACCCTTCATAAAGCGAATTGAATCGGCTACGGCAGGAATGGATGTACCTAGGGAGTTGTACATTTCCTTAGCACCGACTAGACCAATCTCCTCAATAGGAGTGATGTCGCCAGCAACAATGCCATAGGTAACAAGACGTAGATAATAATCCATGTCACGTAGGCAAGTGGCAGTCATCTCTTCACCGTAGGCATTACCACCGGGAGAAACAACGTCAGGACGCTTTTGGAAAAGCTGGTCGCCAGCCTGCTTGATGATACGCTCGCGGGACTCAGTTAGAACTTGGGCGATGCGAAGACGACGCTCACCCGAGCCAACAAAGCCCTTGATGCGATCTAGTTCACCGGGGCTCAAGTAGCGAGCCTCAGCATCAGCGTTCACGATAGATTTCGTGACAATACTCATTTATGGATTCCTCCGAAAGAATATAACCGAAAAAATAATCCGGCTTTCACCTTCAAGGAGCTGAACATCACTCACTCCAATTAAGATGTGAGCAAAGTAGCCCTCACTTACTTTAACCCCGAATCAAGCATGAGCCCATGGGCCAGTGCAACACTTAATTCGGCAATCGAAGCTTGCCAATCATTGGCCAGATTCTATGAATCCTAATGTCAGCTCAGCTGCCTTCCGATAGTATTTTCCGGTATTCAGTTAACCTTCCAAAGTGATGTGACATATTTCGTAACACTATTCCTCAGAATTGTTAGCTTGCACCGCCGGAGGCAGAATAAACGGGCTATGCACCAGAATGGTATAGCGTTGTCCCCATTGGCGAGGACAAGTCATCGTTCCTGAAAGCGTTAAGCGACAGCGGTAACGTAATGCGCCAACGTCCCTACACATTAAGACGTTGGCTACATACCCATGGTTGAACAGTCGATGTCTAGAGATCGACACTAAAAACTATCGCTAGTGCGAAAGCTAAAAACCTCAGCACTAGCGATAGCAACAATCAAATCCAGAGCAGTACCATTTCCCTTAGACCCAAGGTGAACCTAAGTGTCAATCGATGCCTTGGTTGACACGGACGGGACAAAGCTGGGAATGACAACATCATCGTTTTGACGAGTCAGCTGCTGGTACAGACGCTCAGTATTGGGGAAGTTAGCCGCTGGTAGCGTGGGGAAACGCCGATAGGGAACGGTGTCTTCACCAAAGAACTCGGCATACTCAGGAGTTTCAACCATGGTTTGAATAAAACCGCGGATTCCTTTGGTTGCCAGGATCTGGTTATATTTGCGAATCTCGCCCTGGTTGAGTGGGGCTCTTCCTAGGAAGTGCTTCGTGCCCAGCTCAATTACTTTGGTATTTGGATAGGGGGCGTAGAACTCTTTCTGATAAAGATCGGAACAGCCTAACCCTTCGATAAACTCTTTCAAGTTAATCTCACCGTTACCCAGCTGACTTTCGAGGGATGTAAACTCGGCTTTGACCACATAGGGGGCAATGTCACGCTCAAACACCTGTCGATAGGCTGCTTGGGTAACGAGCTTGAGGTTGGGCTTGTCAAACAAACTGGTGAGTTTGAAGACTTTAGACTGGACTCGACGAGTATTAACCCCTTGCTTGATGCGCTTGTTCAGCTCAATTTCACCGGGTTGACTACTGCCAACACCCAGCTCTACAAAGCGAGGTACGGTTGGTTTGGGTACCGGCTTAAGACCTGTGGCTCCAACGGTGCCTGCGCGGAAGTTGCGGAGAGACTGACCTGCGGGAGTGACATAGCGCTCATAGGGGACTGTGTCATCGCCAAAGGACGTGGTGTACTCATCGCTATCGATTAAGGTGTCCACTAGGGCATAGAACCCCTTCTTGGCGCAGATATCAAAATACTGGTTAGTTTCTTGACGGCCATAGGTGGGACGACCTAGTAATCGTCGGTGGATATATTCCACCGCCTTCATTACGTAAAGAGAACTCCAGTAGGTTTTCCGGAATGCCTCTGACTTTGCTAGCGTGCGAATGAAATCACGAATACAGATGTCGCCGTTTTCTAGACGGTTTTCGGCGGACTTTAATTCTTGTCCGGCGTAGACGTCACGACCAAATACTTGGCGATAGGCAGCCCGAATGATGGTTTGGGTTGAACTTTCTGCAAACTTGACGCTAGTTCCATTCCCCGATGGAATCTGGTCTAGTTTGAAGACCTTGGGGCCAAGGGTGCCTGGAGCTTTAGGACGGGCCGCTGGATTGCTAACCTGACTGTCGATGCCGGCACCACGGCGAATTAAAATCCGGCGAGTGTCTTTGTTAAAGGGGGCTGGGCTGCTGCTGGGGTTGCGAGTCTCTTTTGGAAAGATGGCTCCAAATTGAATTTCTAGCGGATCGTTTCCAGAGCCGTAGGGATGTTGGTCAGGCAGTGGCTGCTCGTAGGAGGCAAATGTGGTGAGGAACTGGGGAATTTTGCGGAAGGGGGCACTGTAGTTCAGCAGATTTTGCTGTGGTCCCCAGTTCCGGCATTCTTGCGCCTCTTGTCCCAAACCACGTAGGTAGGGGACGGTCTCTTCGCCAAAGTAGTCGCCGTATTCGTTGGAGTCAACTAGGGCATCAACTAGGGCTGACAAGCCACCGGTAGAAACAATGGAAAAGTACTGTTGCACTTCTTCCCTAGAGCTAGGACCACGACCCAAAATGTGTCGGAAAGCCAATTCTAGGGCCCGACTGTTGATGTAGGGCTCAAAGAAGTTTTTCCGATAAAGGGGGGACTTGGCCAGACGGCGAATAAATTCTTTCATGGCGATTTCGCCATTTTTGACCTTGGACTCTAAATCTGAGATGTCTAGGGAATAGGCCCGTTTGATGTCGCGCTCGAACACCTGGCGATAGGCGGCCTTAACCACCGAATTCTTCTCAGATGTTGAGAGGCCGGGCTTCATGACAAATTTAGGCCGGCGCTCAGACGCATTGAAATAAATCTGTGGCAGCTGTAACCCCTGCTGATCCTTGGATGGACGCTGACGCAATTTATTGGAGGGGGCTGGTGCTTTAAATTCGTCAATTAAAACGTTGAAGTAGGAGCGAATCAGCTCTTGGGCTTCTGTATCACCGCGGAAATAACCAATGCTGGCCGCTCTCATTGTCTGCAGAGCAACTAATGTCGCAGCAGAGGAACAGGCATCTTCGATGATTTCTCGCAGCCCGCGAACGTTAACTGAAATGATGTTGGGGTCACCGGCAACAATGGCATAGGTCAAGTAGCGCAGGAACCAGCTCATGTCTCGTAGAGACTTTTGCATGTTGCTGGGGCCGTAGCGACCAACGTTAATCGGGCGGAAGCCTGGCGGGATGCTACCCAGATCGCCACTGCTGCTGACCAGATTTCTTAGACCTGAAAAAAGGCCACCACTGTTGGCGGTTTCGATAAAAGCTTCTGGGCTCGAGTCATTTTGAGCCGCCATGGCCATTTCAGGCTCAGGCTCGGGCTCAACCCTCTCTAGGTAGGAAAGCGGGGAGCCGCCGGTAAAGATACGGTTGGCGGCTTGAGAGACGATCAGCTCTGAATATTGGGTGATGAGCTGTGCGATCGCAATTCGCTTACGGCCTGACTTAAAAAAGTCGGTCAGCTCCACCAACTCGCCCCGCTCCATATAGCGGTCTTGCTGCTCAGCCTGGGTAATCGTGGTAACCGGCAAGGTTTGATAAAGTTGTGGCCGCACTAAGGAGCTTCCACCACTAGCTGTTACAGTCATTCCTTTTCAAAGGCTCCCTTCTAATTAGTTGATTGCAATGGGTGATTGCATCAGACCCTTCCCTCAACGCCGAGCGGCTCAGCTCTAAAGTGACCTAGTCGATCCAGAGCAATGGTGAAACACCAACCAGACAACGCGATGGGCCTATCGGCTTTTCTCTATAGTTCCAGATTAAAACGATTAAGGAACGTCAAGACGATTGTCTAAAGACTGTGTAACATCTCGTTAGCAGCCCACTGGGTCATCATAAAAGATCACGGGGTAGTGACTGAGAGAAAAGATAAGTTTTGTTACCTGTGTTTACGAAGCATTTTCTGAATGGCGTCAGGCTTGGGAATATGGGCCTTGAGGGGTAGCGTCTGAAGTGCATGCCCGTGAACTGTTGTGTTGCATTCTAAAAGCTTGTTGTGCTAGCTCAATATCTCTCATCTGAGAGAGTCTGTTGACGTCATCAAGTTCAACACTCAACCCTGAGAACTCAAACCTACGTTTCCCATGACTTCCGAAAATGAAGCTGCTGTGAGTGCAGCAGTCGCCAAGCTTTACGATACCTATCCCTTCCCCCCAGAACCGCTCATTGATGAGCCGCCCCCTGGCTATAACTGGCGTTGGCACTGGCCCTCTGCCTACAGCTTTTGTACAGGACATGCCCCCCATAGCAACACCATCAAGATTCTTGACGCCGGCTGTGGTTCCGGTGTGGGGACAGAATATTTAGTCCATCTCAATCCGGATGCTCAAGTGACCGGCATTGACCTTAGCGCAGGCACGTTGGCGGTGGCTCGGGAGCGCTGTCAGCGATCGGGGGCTGATCGGGTGACGTTTCAGCAGCTCAGTATCTATGACGTTGGTCAGCTAGAGGACCGATTTGATCTGATCAACTGTGTGGGGGTGTTGCACCATATGCCTGACCCCATCAAAGGAATTCAGGCCCTGGCAACTAAGCTAGCGCCAGGCGGGCTGCTACATATATTTGTCTATGCGGCCCTAGGTCGCTGGGAGATATCACTGATGCAGCAGGCGATAGCCATGCTGCAAGGGGAGCATCGAGGTGACTATCGCGATGGGGTCCAGGTGGGACGGCAGTTATTTGGCGCGCTGCCCGAGACCAATCGAATTGTCAAACGGGACAAAGAACGCTGGGCGCTGGAGAATCATCAAGATGAATGCTTTGCCGATATGTATGTCCATCCCCAGGAAGTGGACTACACCATCGATACCCTGTTTGAACTGATTGATGCGTCAGGATTAGAGTTTGTTGGCTTCTCTAATCCCCGTTACTGGGACCTAAACCGTTTGGTTGGCAAATCTGATGATGTGATGGCACGGGCCCAGACCCTAGGAACCCGTGAACAGTATCGATTGATTGAACTGCTCGACCCAGAACTGACCCACTACGAATTTTTCCTGAGCCGTCCGCCCCTGCCCCAGAGTGACTGGTCACGGAGCGAGAGCCTGCTATCTGCTATCCCTAGTCGCCATGCCTGTATGTCAGGGTGGCCGTCTAAAAGTTTCTTCGACTATGACTACCAGCTCGTCAAACTAACAGACCCTGAATACGATTTCCTCAGTCGATGTGCAGACCCTGGTATCACCGATACTGACACCGTGGCAGAGCTAATCGCTGATACGGACTTTACCCTCGATGATGTGCGCTCTCTGCAGCGTAGACAGCTAATTGTGCTGTCGCCTACGATACCCACTACCCCCTAAGCCTGCAAAGAGCTGACTAAATCCCATCAATAGGTATTAGTGCCGTGATATGATCGGCCATGGCTCAAACGCTAGTGTCAGTCTCTGCTGCTAGCGTTTCAAGCCATGGCTTCTACGTATTTAGATCACCTGTGACTTCTCCTGAAGAAGCCGTTGAGGCCCAAACAAACGAAGAGTTGGCCGATGTTGCCGCAGATTTACCGCCTGCTTCTCAAGAAGCTATGGCAGAGTATTTTCGCCTTCAGCAAAATTTGCTGTTGATGACTCTGGGGTTGACGGCATTTATCTTTGTTTCTGTTTGGCTTGCCTATTCTCTGCACATAGCCCTGAATTATTTAATAGGGGCGTGCGTCGGTGTGGTTTACTTAAGAATGCTGGCGAAAAGCGTTGCCGAATTAGGGCGCGAACGAGGAAGGTTAGGCAGTGGTCGTCTAGCAATTTTTATTGGGTTGATTATTTTTTCCACCCAGTATCAGCAACTAGAAATAGTCCCTGCTTTTCTTGGTTTTCTTACCTACAAGGCTGCGCTAATTGTTTACACGCTGTGGACATCGATTTTGCCTGAGTCAATGGCTCAAGAATAAGTGCAATTTCGTGTTTCCGTGGGCATCTGCGAAAAAAATTAAGATTCTAGGCGGAGATGTTGAACGCATTTAATTTCCCAATTCCTCTATTAGCTGAGCTGGAGGTCGGTCAGCATTGGTTCTGGCACGTTGGTGGGCTTAAGGTCCATGGCCAAGTATTTCTTACTACTTGGTTTGTTGCTGCTGTACTGATTCTGGTCTCAGTTTTAGCTACCCGTAAGGTCAACCGCATTCCGTCTGGATTGCAGAACCTAATGGAGTTTGCGCTTGAATTTATTCGAGACTTGGCTAAAGACCAGATTGGTGAGAAGGAATATCGGCCTTGGGTTCCTTTTGTGGGAACGCTGTTTCTATTCATCTTCGTCTCTAATTGGTCGGGGGCTTTAGTGCCCTGGAAGCTGATTCACATTCCGGCAAGTGAGTTGGCGGCGCCGACAAACGACATTAATACGACTGTTGCATTGGCACTGATGACATCCTTGGCCTACTTCTATGCAGGGTTTAAGGAGCGTGGTTTAGGGTATTTTGCAAAATATATCGAGCCCACGCCTATTTTGTTGCCAATCAACATTCTTGAAGATTTCACCAAGCCTCTCTCGCTAAGTTTCCGTTTGTTTGGAAACATCTTGGCGGACGAGTTAGTTGTAGCTGTACTTGTTTTGCTGGTACCTCTTTTTGTGCCCCTACCCGTAATGCTATTGGGTTTGTTCACAAGTGCAATTCAGGCATTGATTTTTGCTACTCTAGCTGCCGCTTATATTGGCGAAGCGATTGAGGGGCACGGTGGAGAAGAGCATGGATAGCCTCCTTGGAGGCATCCAGTTGGGATTTGACGTTGGGTCATCTCCTACTTGGTTAGGGCTAGCAGTTTCAACTAGCTTCTGACGGTTTCGAGAGGAGTTAATTCCTCGTTTTGGGCGACTTGCTTAGTTTGTTGATATCTATCTAAGGATAAGGAAGAACATCATGGATCCAATTATTGCTGCTGCTTCTGTACTGGCTGCTGCTCTGGCTGTTGGTTTGGCAGCTATTGGCCCTGGTATTGGTCAAGGTAATGCCGCTGGTCA
>JBHJIL010000026.1:0-87419 GCA_050043465.1 Leptolyngbyaceae cyanobacterium | reverse complement strand
GGTCACCCACCCATGAAACCGATATCCCTCCTCAATTCCCTCAGGGAACAGCTCCGGATAGCAGGCTATTTGCTCGTTCAGGTACTCTCGGTAGGCCTCACGGTCCTCAACCAACTGGTCATAATCAATGTCGGCTATGGGAAGGCAGATCGTTTTATCCCCTGCTGTCCCTCGTTGCTTGCGTTTGGCCATCATAGCTTGGCCTCCAAACTCGATGCCCTTATGATATCCAAACAAACTTAGTTGGAACTAGACTTAGGTGGCCCCAATGCCAGACCTGAATTTCCGACATTTGCCTGGCTAGCAATGTTAATCAGTGCCGGCATGGGCATTGGCCTAATGTTCTGGAGTGTTGCCGAGCCGATTTATCACTTTCAAGATCCGCCTGCACTGCTGGGGACCATTGCCCCAAACACGGCCGATGCAGCTCAGCAGGCCATGGGCATTACCTTTTTCCATTGGGGATTGCATGCCTGGGGCATCTACGCACTAGTCGGTTTGTCTCTGGCGTTCTTCACATTTAACTGGGGACTGCCGTTAACCATTCGTTCAGTTTTCTATCCGCTTTTAGGTAACCGGATCTATGGCTGGCCGGGTAATGCCATCGACATTCTTGCGGTCGCATCAACATTGTTCGGACTGGCTACATCGCTGGGCTTTGGCGTCCAACAGGTCAACGCAGGTCTCAATTTCTTATTTGGTTTAGAAATTAGTACCTCGGTCCAGGTGGGGCTGATTGCTATTATTACAGGATTTGCCACGGCGTCTGTTGTATCCGGTCTAGGGAATGGCGTACGGCGGCTAAGTGAGCTGAACATGATGTTGGCCGGCTTGCTGCTGCTGTTTGTTTTGTGTGTTGGGCCGACTTTGTTTATCGTTAATTCCTTTGTAGAAAACTTAGGGTATTACGCAGCCTCTTTACCCACCCTCAGTTTTTGGACTGAAACATTTTCGGGTACAGACTGGCAGAATAGCTGGACCGTATTTTATTGGGGCTGGTGGGTTTCTTGGTCTCCTTTTGTCGGTATCTTTATTGCTCGCATCTCTCGTGGTCGTACGGTACGTGAGTTTATGCTTGGCGTCTTGCTGCTGCCTTCGCTGCTGACATTTCTGTGGATGTCTACGTTTGGTGGCACTGCCCTAAGCTTGGAACTCGGGGGTTCAAGCGGTTTGATTAGTGACGCGGTTGCAGCGGATGTATCGACAGCATTGTTCGTTATGCTTCAGCAGCTGCCACTGACAGGAATCACCTCCTTTGTGGGAATTGTGCTGGTCGTAGTGTTCTTTGTAACATCTTCTGACTCCGGTTCTCTCGTGGTTGATAGTTTAACGTCGGGAGGAAAATTAGAATCACCAGTACCCCAGCGGGTTTTTTGGGCAGTATTAGAAGGCGTTGTTGCCGCAGTGCTGCTGCTGGGCGGCGGCTTGTCAGCATTGCAAACAGCATCGATTACGACGGGGTTACCGTTTACCGTTATCCTGTTGCTTATGTGCTACAGCATCTATAAGGGACTATCCTATGAGCATAGTGTTGTGATTGATGGCAAAGAACCCAAAATCTCTCAAAAACCTGATGAGGTAATTGCCTCATAATATCTTTGCGATATTGAAGACCACCTCTTGGTAGACAAGATTAGATTACTCTTTGGAGACGCGAAATATCGCGTCTCCATTTTTCTAGACGCTTTGCGATCGCTAATATTTGGAGCCATCAAGTCTGTTTTTGGCTAAGTGATGAGCATTCTGACGATTGAAGAACAAATATGATTAGCTTAATCAAAAAAAGTAGACAGTTATGAAAAGCGTAATAATCAAATCTTTTCTCCCCTTAGACTAATGGTACATTCTCAATTGTTAAGAACCCATAGCATCTATCACATAAAACTTGATTGTAACGGGCGCTTTAAACTTGATTTTTGCGATCAATGCTTAATTTTTCCAGAAAATTTATTGTCATTGTATTAGCTGTTGCTGCTATATCTTCAGCAGTTGTTTCTGGAATTCTGAGTTTTCTAATTTTTGCTGCTCCTGTAGTAGTTCCATTAATCGGTCTAACAGTCTTTGCCTGTTGGCGATGGTGGCAAAAAAAAACCACGATCTACACTATCTATAGAGGCTAGTCTTGGGTGCTTGGGATTTCCAGTTGGTATGTTTGTATGTTATTCAGCCTACTTCTCTGCGCAGAGCCATCAATATTTCACACAAACAGTTAGAGCAATAACTTACAACAGTGTTTTTTGTCTATTTTGCACGCAATTTTTCATAAGCTTACTGCTCCCTATCTACGTACCAAAAGGCACTCGTCTACTTTTAGGAACAATCTTAGCCTGGGAACTTTTACTGTCGGCTTGGATCGCTTTTATCATTAATATGTCAATTTCAGGAACTTATCTCTAATAACACGCAGTTCTCTGTTTAATATCTGATTTGCGTAAGTCTGGCTTGCCCTTAAAAAATACCTGATTAATCAGAAATCTCATCGCTGGCCACAAGACGATAGCTGCTACTGCGCCCACGTCCAGGATTCTGAACAAAAATGCCCCGTAATACAAAATCCTGAATATCCCGCAATGCTGTGTCCGTCGAGCATTTAGCCAGCTTGGCATATTTTGAAGTGGTCATATAGCCCTTAAAATTATCCAACATTCGATTCAGAATTTGACGCTGTCGCTCATTCACAGCCTGCTGATTCACATAATTCCAAAGCTGCGCCTTGTATCGAACAGTTGCCAATGTTTCATCAGCCTTAGCAAGAGCACGTCCCAAGCAATCCAAAAACCAATCTAGCCAGGCTGTTACATCAACGGTGCCACGCTGCTGCCGTTCAAGTTGAGTGTAGTACTCCTTTCGCTCCAGCTCAATCTGGGCAGACATGCTATAGAAACGCTCACTCAGGTTATCCGCTCGTGCCAGAGCCATATCCGCAATAGCCCGAGCAATGCGACCATTTCCATCTTCAAACGGATGAATTGTCACAAACCACAAATGGGCTAGCCCTGCCTTCAAAATCGGATCTATTGTTTGCTCGCTATCAAACCAGGCCAGGAACGTTGTCATTTCTGATTCAATCCTGGCCGCAGTCGGAGCTTCAAAATGAATGGTTTCACGACTGATTGGTCCTGAGACGATCTGCATCGCTCCAGCAGATTTTGGCCGCCAGGTCCCAACGGTAATCTGGTGCATGCCACTCCAGCCCGTCGGGAACAATGCGGCATGCCAGCCAAACAGACGCTCTCTTGTTAAAGGATCTGTATACTTTTGAGTCGCATCCAACATCATGTCAACAATGCCATCGACATCACGACTGGTCGGCATCAGCCCGCCAATATCAATTCCTAGCCGTTGGGCAATGGACGACCGTACAGTATCTGGATTCAGTATGGCCCCTTCAATTGCTGAGGATTTGACGACTTCATTTGTGAGGACATTCAGACTGGTTTCCTGCTGGAAATCAAACCCAACAGATATCATCTGCCCCAACAGCAATCCCTGACGATAGCGGATGTCTGCTAGTTTTGAAGACAACGCTGAGCTATCCCAAGTAAAGTTAGGCCAGTTTAGATGCTCGTATATCCAGGTCATAATCACCGCATTTTATGCAGTGATAATAGCGATTATTCACCGCAGAGGCAATAGCTGTTTGATAACGCTTCTGCTCACCATCAGTTACGCCCCCTACCCGGCTCTGGCACCATGGAAAAATAAACCCAATCACAAGTAATAGCGTTCCCAACGCAGCAGCCATCCACGGCGGGGAAGCTGGAGTGTTGCGCGCCACATAGATCGTCACATAAAGCGATGAGAGAGACGTCGGCAGTCCAATGACAGGAATTGCCCAGCCTGAAACGCTGGATCAACGTCATCCCAGCTTTGCCCAACAGCGATAGCATGGTAAGGCATAAACTCCGGACGAAAAAGATACACTAGCGCCAGCGTGATGAGAAAAAGAGAACCTAGTAGGTAAAAAAAATGCTATCTTTAGTCGCCAACTCATTTTACTTTTCATCCTCTTTCCTCACTGATGGAGTTTGTGTTTCACCCCCACAAGAAGCACCATGCACTAGCTATTCTCAGCTGGCAATATCCTGCTCCCTACGATGTTTACAACTTTCAGGAAGACAATCGTCAAGCAGATTTATCATATCTCTTAGACCCCAAAAACGCCTTTTTTACAATTCTCAATCAGCGTGGGGAACTGTATGGATATTGCTCCTTTGGAGCCGATGGTCAGGTGCCTGGAGGAGATTACAGCGAACAAGCTCTAGATATTGGTATGGGCATCAAACCCGATTTAGTTGGCCAGGGAAACGGTAAGCGCTATGCTATGGCAATTGCCCGCTATGGCGTTCAGCGCTATCAGGCCAACCGGCTTAGAGTGACCATTGCTGCTTTTAACCACAGGGCACAGCGCGTATGGCAATCATTGGGTTTCAAGCCAGTTGAGACATTTTGCAAAACTGACAATAGAGAAAAATTTGTCGTGATGATGGGTGTCCTCTCCTGAGAAGTCTACTGTGTATACATATCTAGAAGATGAGACTAAAAAGTCGCTCTAATCAATGACTCAGCTCAATTTTACGACTTGGGATAGTCTGCTGCGGAAATATGTCGATGATCAAGGTCGGGTCGCCTATGGTCGCTGGCAGCAGGAATCCCTGCCGGAGCTGGAGCAGTGGCTAACCGCCATGAGCAGTGTGGAGCTGCAAAAATTAGAAAGGAGGGATGCGATCGCAACTCTGCTCAACCTCTACAACGCTCTCACCATTCGACAGGTGCTCTATCAGTATCCCATCGACTCCATTCGGCCTAAGTTTCTCGGTATCCCCAACTGGCTGGCCTTTCTACGATTTTTTACTAAAACGGTCTATACCCTAAACGATCAGTCTTTAAGTCTGAATGCCATCGAGCACGATATCTTACGGCAGCAGTTTCTCGATCCGCGTATTCACTTTGCCCTGGTATGTGCGTCCGTTGGTTGTCCCTTGCTGCGGCCAGCGGCCTATGTGCCGGAAATGCTGAGCGCTCAGCTAGAGGACGACTGCGATCGCTTTATCAATAACCCCGATAAAGTCCGCTATGATGCCGCTAGCAACACGCTATTTTGCAGCAAAATTTTCAAATGGTACCAGGCTGATTTTTTAACGGTGGCAGATTCAGTGTCTGGATATTGCGATCGCTACTATAATGCCGCCCAGCTGCCCGCATCAGTCAACGTAGTTTATCTGCCCTACAGCTGGGAACTCAATCAGCGCACGTCTTCATAAAAGCGCTTGAGCCAGCGGCTAGAAACCCCCATCCCCCACAAAAAGCCAATGGCCAGATAGATAAAATTAGCCTTCAGCGCTCCCCAGCTAGCCACCCGGCGATCGGACGACTGCACCAGTCGATTTATCTGGTAAATATGCCCTAGCCGAGACAGTTTTAAGCACAGATCCGCGTCTTCCATAATGCCTAACGTGTCGTCAAATCCTCCACAGGCCCAAAAGTCTCCTCGCCGACAAAACATCACCTGATCCCCAAACAAAATCCGCAGCCGGTCTTGAAAATAGCGATGTGGGCGAAACAACAGCGCTGCGTAGTGGGTTTTAATAGTGTTATGCAAGGAGATCCCCCAGCGGGTGGTCCGTGTACCTGTCATGACAGAAATAAAGCCTCCACAGGCAATGTTTGGATTTTCCAGGGTTTGGCCCATCAGCGCCACTACATCATCCGGCACCCGTGTATCGCCATGGAGAAAGCAGAGGATGTCGCCAGCTGCCAGTCGTGCTCCCAGGTTCAATTGCACAGCCCGACCGGAGCGCTCGGCCACAACAACCGTTGCCCCATAGTCCTTGGCAATGGTCAGAGTGGCATCGGTGCTACCACCGTCCACAACAATGATTTCAGCAGCGGGCGGAGCGAGAATGTCTAAATGGCGCAGGGTGCGACCCAGGCAGCTAGCTTCGTTCAAAACCGGGATAATAATAGAGACCTGAGCTACCGTCACAAATATCTATGGAGCGCAACAACCTCGCATTTTACGACCAACAGGCCACCCAATGGTGGAGCGAAACTGCAACAATCTTTCCTTTAAGCAAGCTAAATCCTTTGCGATTTGAGTATTTTGACCGCGTTATTCCCCAGTGGCAAGGTCTGCGTGTGTTAGATGTGGGCTGCGGTGGCGGATATACCTGTGAATTTTTGGCCCAGCGAGGAGCGATGGTGACCGGCATCGATCCGTCAGCCGCCTGTATTCAAGCAGCAAAACACCATGCAGATACCACGGGAGTGGCCATTGACTACCAGGTCAGCACAGGAGAAAGCCTGCCGTTTGCAGACAGCTGCTTCGATGCCGCTATCTGTGTCGATGTGCTAGAGCATGTCCGCAGCCCGGCCGCTACAGTGACAGAAATCAGTCGAGTCTTACGGCCAGGGGGGCTATTCTGCTTCGATACCATCAATCGCACCTGGCGATCCCGCTGGCTAATGATTTGGCTGCTAGAAGATATACTCCGGCAAATTCCCCGAGGCATCCACGACTGGCATAAGTTTGTTACCCCAGAGGAGCTACATCAGCTGCTAACACAAACCGGGTTTGCTGAGATAGCAATCGAGGGATTTGATCTATTTGGTCGAACGCCTCAGGCTAACCTGAGCAATCTGATTCACTTCTGGAAAACCGGTGAGTTTCGGGTGCAGTTTGATGACGATACCCAAGTAATGTACATCGGTACGGCGAGGCAGAGGAAAGGCTGATATGGGTAAGGCCAAAGATATTCGCTCAATCCCGCTGGATAGCACAATCGGTGAGCGAGAATGCTGACAAATCGAAGCTACCGTTGTGATCAAAAGACGCTGGCACCCCATATCATGTCACCACTCACAGACACCCTGGTTAAATATAAAACTCTGCCCCCGTGGACAGAAACAACTCTACCAGAAACATTTAGAACCAAACACAACACCAAACCTGGCACCTGGGCTAAAATCACCGTTCAAACAGGACGCTTACAATACGATGCATTAAGTGAAGCAGGAGATATCCTGTCTACAGACATTATTACCCCACAGCACACCGATTTCTTTGTGCAACCAGGTGCCTGGCATAAAGTAACGCCCCTAGAATCATTGTCTTGTTTTGTAGAGTTTTATTGTCGCCTGGAAGACTACTACCCTAAGAAATACCATTTTGCTGCCCCCCACCGTGATGTGCGGGCACTTATCCAAGGGCCGCTATCAGAGCATAAAAACATGGCTGTCTTGGATCTAGGCTGTGGACGCGGACGAAACGCCACTTACCTACATGCCCAAGGACATCGGGTGACCGCATTGGATAAAAATGTCAGCTCCATCGGCCACCTGCAAGAGGTGATTCAACAAGAAAATACGAGAGATACGTTTCAAGCTGAAGTATACGATATTGAAACAGCTACCCTTAGTGACAGCTACGATTTGATTATCTCCACCGTTGTGTTTCAGTTTCTAAAAGCGTCCTCTGTGCCCCAAGTTATTGAAAACATGCAGGCCCACACCAGACAGCACGGATATCACTTTATAATTGCCCCTGTCTCCTCACCAGAGTTGCCCTGTCCTATAGACTTTCCTTCAACATTTGCCCCTCAGGAACTATGCAGCTACTACGCCCACTGGCAAGTTTGTCAATATCATGAGCAACCAGGAACGTTCCACCGCAAAGATGAAAATGGCAATCCCATTGAGACGATATTTGCGACTCTTCTAGCTCAAAAAGTTTCTTAGATGCTGTACCAAGACGTCAGTATTGTTCATTATTAAGATGAAGTGATTTCTAGATTGAACGTTGTTGCCCCTAGTTGATTCTTACAAGCATGGTGAAACGCTGACCCTAGACCTATGAGATAATCTTCACTGTAGGGGGGCGCTATGAAGGTAATGCCGGTGGGAATACCATTGGATTGGAAGCCATTGGGAATTGCGATCGCACTTAAATCCAGCAAATTGACAAAGTTTGTATAGTATCCCAGGTTAGAGTTTAGTCTCAAAGGCTCTTTTTCAATCTCTTCAATGCGATAGACCGTACCTGTTGTGGGCACCACCAAACAGTCAATCTCTTGCCACAGGGGCTGAAGTTTTCGCTTTAGCGTTTCCATGGCATATATCCCTTCAAATGCTTGAGATGCAGTCTTATCTTTGGCTTTGAGAATAATCTCACGGGTGGTGGGATACACGCTATTCGGGTTTGCCTCGACAAACGCTCCGACAGAAGCATAGCGCTCTGCCACCCAGGGCCCGTTAAACAATAAGCTGTTGGCCTGTAGAAACGGTTCGTAGTCAATTTCGATACAAGTTCCACCTAAATCTTTCAGAGTTTTGGTAGCCTTGTCGTAGCAGGTTTCTACATCCCCATTGCCAAAAAACTCTCGCTGATTAGATCGAGGCACCCCAAAGCGAAATGCTTGCTGGGGCCGATATGCGCTTAAAGACGCGGGAGGAACACTGGCTGGCCGAGAAAACGGATTGTCTGGGTCATACCCTTGAGCAATTTCTAGTACAGCCTGAGCATCGGTTGCCGTCAGCGAAAAAATTGAAAGACAGTCCAATGTTTTGCAAGCTTCCACCGTATGGCGAGTACTGAGTAAGCCCCGCGTGGGCTTAAGGCCGACAATATTGTTAAGTCCAGCAGGTACTCGGCCAGAGCCCCCGGTATCTGTCCCAATGGCAAAGGAGACTAATCCATGGGCAACCGATAAGGCTGCCCCTGAGCTGGACCCACCGGGGATATAGTCTTTTGAAAAAGCGTTGTGGGGAGTCGTATATCCAGTGCGAATGCCTACAAGTCCTGTGGCAAACTGGTCTAGATTGGTTTTGCCGATGAGTATGGCCCCGGCATCGAGCAGTTTTTGAACGGCTGGATTCGTCTGGGTGGCATCATAGGCAAAGGCCGGACAGGCTGCCGATGTGGGGGTACCTGCTACATCAATACAGTCTTTAACGCTGAAGGGAATGCCCCATAGCGGGAGTTGCGATCGCTGGCTCGCAGATATATTTGTCAGAGCTACAGCTCTCTCAATTAGTGTTTTTTCAGATAGCGTGTAAGTCCAAATACCATCATCTCCGCGCTGCTTTAGTTTGGCAATAATGGTTTTAATCACCTGAACGGGCGTGAGACTTTCTTTAGAATAGCTTCTCTGAAGAGAAGAGACAGTGAGAAGAATATCTGTGTCGGTCTGCTGAGTCATAATTGCTTTCTTTACGGCATACCCATGACCTAGATTTTGGCATGAACGGGGTGAGCTATGGGAAAAGCGCCGTTTTCTGACAAGAGGCTATGGTTCTGGAGGCTTTAGCGGTTTTACAGCATGAATTTTATCGATCCATAAATTTTATTGATTAATAGAAATGTCCGCACTGAAAGATTGGTAGTAAACGATACGTCTCAATTTTCTACACCTGTCAAAGTGTTTTCTAATGTGCGAGGTATTGATATCAAGCGCTCAGCGTCTATAAGCATTGGAGGCGACCATGCAGCGATCAGTTACACGCTTTTTTAACCGGCGTAAGTTTTTTGCACTCAGCAGTTTAACGGTTTGTTCCTTAACCTTGGCCATAGCCTGTGGACCGGCAGCGGAGGTTAATCAACCTGCTGAAGAGACAGCAGAAACAGCCGAGGTGGCTGCATCACCGACATCGGACTTGCCGAAGGTGAGAGTAGGATTTCAGACCGGTGATATCAATAACATCACCATGGTTGCTTACAACGAAGGGTACTTCGAGGAAGTAGGCTTAGATGTCGAACTGAGTCCCTACTCTTCCGGTGGAGCCATGGTACCGGCCCTGGCAGCGGGTGAAGTGGATATTACCTGGTTCTTTCCGTTTCCTTCACTAACAGCATTTGCCACCGGTATTGATATTGAGGTGGTGCTGTTAGACCATGCTCCCCTGACAGCAGAGCGCTTAATTGCAGGGGATGTCGCCGATGTATCCAGTCTCAAGGGTAAAAATGTTGGGGTGACCATTGGCACCTCAGGCCATCATTCTCTCCTGGCGGCTATAGATCAAGCAGGGTTGAGTCAAGATGACATCAACATGGTGAATCTAAAACCGTCGGAGATGGCGGCGGCCTTCTCTGCGAAACAGATTGATGCAGCTTGGACCTGGGAACCAGCAGCTGGCAAACTCAATGAGCTAGGGGGTGAAGATATTGCCACAGCAAAATCGGTGGGAGCCTATGCAGTAGCCCTGTGGGCCGATCGAAAAGAGTTTGCAGAGGAAAACCCTGAGGTGATGATCAAGTTTATGGAAGCCTGGGATATGGCTCAGCAGGATTATCTGGCCGATCTAAAATCTGGGCAAAAATGGGAAGCCGAACGTCTAAATCTCACCCCTGAAGAGTTTGGTGCCATGGTGGATCGACAAGGATCAACGGTGGTGTTGATGGAAGACCAGCTGACGGATGAGTGGCTAGGCACCCCCGGACAGCCTGAGTCTACAAATCTGTACAAAGCCTATGAGGAATATGCTGTCTTCCTAGTAGATCAAGGTCGATTAGATAGTGCGCCAGAAGATTTGGCTCCGTTGATCAATTCTTCCTACGTGGCGGAGTACCTGGAGTCGAAATAAGCGCCTAGCTTTTCATCCATGCCCAGTTATCCCATTTTTTGTCAGCATGTCCCAATCTCCGGTCCAGGCAACGGCTAACTCCCTTAATCACCAGGGGCACTTTGAGGGCACTCAAGCCGAGATTGTTTCGCTCGATGCAGTCTCCTTTGGGTATAGCCGTAAGCGTCTAGTGCTGCAAGACTTGAATTTGAGTATTCAGCAAGGAGAGTTTTTAACCTTGTTGGGGCCATCGGGTTGTGGAAAATCGACCATCCTAAATCTGATTGCTGGATTTTATAAACCATTAGCGGGCACTGTTTCCCACGGTGGAGAAGAGATCAAGGGGCCATCCGCCAGGCGAGGGGTAGTGTTTCAAAGCAATGCCCTGTTTGATTGGATGACGGTTGAGCAAAATATTGGGTTTGGCTTTCGGTTTCAATCGCTTTCGAAATACGAAAAGCGGCATCGGGTGGAAACTATTATTCAGCTGGTGGGGTTACGGGGTAGTGAACGTAAGTATCCCTACCAGCTTTCGGGGGGAATGCGACAGCGGGTGGCGGTGGCGCGGTCGATGGTGGTGCAGCCAGAGATTTTGCTGATGGATGAACCCTTTGCCGCCGTCGATGTACAGACTCGTGAAGGACTACAGGAGGAGTTGTTGAAGCTCCATGAGCAGGTGGCCGGAGCGATTTTGTTTGTTACCCACAGTATTGAGGAGGCTGTGTTTTTGAGCGATCGAATTGTGATTTTAGATCGCAGCTTAGGCGGGATCGCTCACGATATTAGGATTCATCTGCCTGGCCCTCGGTATACGGCGATGAATCGGGTGTCGGATGCGTTTAATCAGTATCGAACGGATCTTTATTTGAAAATGAAGGCGATTGGGTAGGGACGTTCCATGGAACGTGCGTACGGCGAAGAGACGTTGCATGCAACGTCTGTACATTAGAGGGGAAATAACCTGATGCAGTTGAAGGTGTCTAAACCAGAAGGGGTGCCTGCTTTTAAGGGGCAAGATCTGCAAACCCAGGCGTTGCGTGAGAAGGCGGTGTTGTTTTGTGTTGCGATCGCAATCCCCACCCTGATCCTCATCCTCTGGGAAACCACCACTCGCATGGGTTGGATTGATGAACTCTTTCTCCCCAGTTTATCTGGCATTGTCACCGAGTTCTTAGCCATGCTCCGTAAAGGGTATGCGGGCACCCCAGTTCTAAGTCATGTTCTCGGCAGTTTGCGGCGGGTATTCACCGCCTTTGGCGTCGGCACCGTTGTCGGGCTACTGCTAGGGCTGCTCATGGGTTACTACAAGTACGTGCGAGCCGCCTTTTATGTCGTCACTGAGATCCTGCGACCGATTCCGCCTTTGGCATTTATCACCCTGTTTATTCTCTGGTTTGGCATTGGTGAAGTCTCTAAAATTTTGATTATTCTCTATGCCGGAGCCCTGATTGTCATGCTCAATACGATGGCCGGTGTGCAGTCTTGTCCCAAGGATAAGATTTTAGCCGCCCGCACCCTGGGGGCTAACGATCTAGCCATTTTCCTATACGTGATTCTACCTGCGGCCCTGCCCAGCATCTTTACCGGTATGCGGGTAGCGCTCTCTGTGGACTTTGGCATTTTAGTCGCCGCTGAGCTGTTGGCAGGAGATGTAGGCATTGGCTATATCATCCAGGATGCCAGCGTGTTCTTTAACGTAGAAGCGTTGTTTGTCGGCATTTTGATGATTGGCTTTTTCGGGGTGATATCGGACTTTTTACTCAGGATAATTGCCTCAAAAGTAGTGCATTGGCAAGGGTAATGTTCAAAGAGTGAAGAGATAGGCCTGTACCTATTGCTGATGTTGTTTAAGCCTAGAAATTAATGCAGTACTTAATACAAGAACCAATAACCTATCCCCTCCTGGGAGGGGCTCCGGGGTGGGTTGATCGCTAGCGCTAAAGACCGAAACCCACCCCGCCCGTTGGGCACCCCTCCCGAGAGGGGATTTTATTGTTGGAACCCTTTACACCTGGAGTGCATTCAATGTTAGAAACCCTCTCTACCCCATCAGAACTAACCGATCTACAGGAACAGATTCTCGCAGGCATTACCCAAGAAAAATGCGTGCAGCTGATCAAAGACCTGGTACCCACCGGACAACCCGGCTGTGGTAACTCCATCGATCCAGAAGCGCCCATGGCCCATGAGGAAGATATCTCACGGCAGGTGGGCCAGCATCTGCAGTCTTTAGGTCTAGATGTGGAATGGGTCTCAGCCATCGAAGGTAGACCCAATGTGGTCGGTCGCTGGAATGATGGACTGCCTGGACCGTCTCTTATCTTTAACGATCATCTCGATACCTATCCCTCCTGTGATCCAAAAGAGTGGCATATGTCGGGTCATAACCCCTACAACGCCACCCTACGCGGCAAGTATCTCTACGGTCGCGGCACCTCGGATACCCGTGGCAACATGACCTGTCAGCTGATTGCCATTGAAATGCTGCGTCAGGCCGGGGTAAAAATTAACGGCGAGCTGATTTGTGCCTATACCGTGGATGAAGAACGTCATGGTAAGGCAGGAGCGCTACACCTGTTAAACGACTATGGTCTCACCGCCGACTATGAGATTACGGCGGAACCTACCTCCTGGACCGAAGGGGATGACTGGGGCATTGGCATTGCCCTGGCTCACTCGGGCCTGTGTTTAGTGGATATTGAGACTACGGGGGTAAGGTCTCACATTTGGCGACCTGATGAAGGTGTGAATCCTGTATTACACATGGCGCAGCTAATTGAGACCCTGCGTAACACCACCTTTACCCATGATACACCACAAATCTATGGCCCCACCCAGCCCAGCATTTGCCCCGTCAAAATAGAAGCCGGACAAATTGGAGAAGGACAGTTTACCCCACCCTCTTGTAAAGCCAGAGTGTGGGTCATCGGTCTAGTCCCCGGCATGACCTATGAGTCCATTGTGCAAGATATGGAAACGGTGATTGCTGAACTACAGGCCAAGGACCCGACCTTCCAGACCACCATTACCCAAGTAGAAGGAGAGACCTTTGTGCCTGCTTCCATCGAGGTATCCGAAAATGCAGAGCATGTGCAGGCCTTGTCGAGGGCGTACCAACAAATTTTAGGCAAAGATCCGGTGCTCTATCGCAAGAATGCCTACTGCGATACGCTGCGCTTCTCCCACAGTGGAATTCCATCGATTACCTTTGGTCCGGGGGAAGATGGTTGGCCACCGGTAAATGAGTTTATCGATATGGATAAGGTCGTAGCCGCAACAAAAATCTATGCATTGTTTCTGTTGGATTTCTTTAAGGTAAAGCAAGATTAGCTACCCGCTCTCAGGGTTGCTGCCCAGAGTAGGCGTCAGACCAAGTGCTCAACAGACAGTCCGTCTCACACACGCCCTAGCTTTGCTAGGGTTTTCTTTTGATCATGAACGTCCATCACATTACGGTTCCGGCTCAGCCCTATCCTTTAAAACTCGACCTAGCGTATACGGCGCTGTTGGTGATCGATATGCAAAATGATTTTTGTACAACCGGTGGATGGGCCGACCGTAAAGGGTTTGATGTGAGTCAGACTCAGAAGCCGATTCAGCCTTTGCAAACATTATTAGAGTCCCTGCGGCAAACCCCCGTGACGATTATCCATACTCGTGAAGGGCATCGTCCGGATTTGAGTGATTGTCCGCCCCATAAGCTAGCGCGTTCTAAAAAACAAAATGCAGAGATTGGCAGTGAGGGAGCCATGGGGCGATTGCTAACCCGAGGTTCTAAGAGCCATGATTTTGTAGATGAGCTGCAGCCAGTGTCAGGGGAGATTGTATTGGATAAGCCTGGAAAAGGAGCGTTTGTGGCAACGGATCTAGATTTAATTTTACGACAGCGGGGGATTCAGCAGCTGTTACTTACAGGGGTGACAACAGAGTGCTGCGTGCATACGACACTGCGGACGGCCAATGATTTGGGCTATGAATGTTTGCTATTAGAAGATTGTTGTGCCTCATTAAACCCAGAGTTTCATCGGATATCAGTAGAAATGACCCAGACGATCTTTGGCTGGGTGACAACATCTGGAAAATTGCTGACAGCTGTCAATCTATCGGCGGCTTGATAGGCTATGCAGATATATTGAAATATGCACTGGCCGAAAATGAACAAAGCAGAAACAGAGGCAGGTCTCGCCGTAACGCCCGGTTACAGATACGCTGAGGAAGTTGGCAATCAGTTATTCGTTGCTGGCCAAGTCCCGCACGATGCGGACGGACAGCTTGTCGGTGTAGACGATCCCTATACTCAATCACGCCAGTGCTTGGACAATCTGCTAAAGCTACTAGCCGTCCATGGCTACTCGGTCGCAGACATACGGCAGCTAGTCGTTTATGTAGTGGGGCAGCGACCTAATCTTGTTCAGGCGTGGACTGCTATGACGGAAACGTTCAGCGAGGGAGTGCCGCCTGCTACACTGCTCGGGGTTGCCACATTAGGTCACGAGGGTCAGCTGGTAGAAATTGATGCAACGGTGATCAAAGTGTAGGGCTAGAGTCGCGTTGTCACTACTAAGAGCAGACACGTTACGACTCAACTACATCAAACAGTAATTCAATATAGTTGCGATAATGGGCGAGCTGTTGGCTAAACTGCTTAGGCTCTTGCAATACCCGCATCATTACAAATGCTCCCTCAAAGGTGGACACCAGTGCATCGGCCAGGGATGCTGCACTGACGGGCAAACGGGGAGGAGAGTGAGCGATCGCAGCGGCAAACTTGTCTCCCAGTCGCTGTCGCCAGTGTAAAAAAGCGTGGGCTGAAATGGTTTTGATCTCATCTCCCAACTCTTCAAATTGATAGATATAGGATGCAATCAGACAGCCACCGCTGGGGTCAGTGAGAGATTCCATTTCTTCTTGCAATAGGCCAATAAAGATCAGCATCTGTTGTAGAGGGTCGCGGCTCAGTTTTTCGGCGCGCTCCATTTGGGTCTCTAGATGTGCTGCATCCCGCTCGGCATAGCGCTGCACTAAGGCTTGGGCTAGATCAGCCTTGGTTTTGAAATGATAAAAAAAAGCGCCCTTGGTAATCTCTGCTTTTGCCAATACTCGATCGATCGAGGTGCCGGATAGTCCGTGTCCCATCACCAATTCATGGGCAGCATCTAAAATCCGCTGCTTTGTTTTTTCTCCACTGCGGGGCATTCGTTCTCCCAGTAATTAACTCAGCTTTCATTCTACAGACTAAATAGTCTTTTTATGGCCTGCTAATCATCAAAAATGGCTCCCCAGGAAAATTACCCTACTATCGGCTTTAAGAACCTTATAGTCCCAAACCTAGGTATAAATGCTTTTTCGTCGGATCTTGACAGTCAGAAATTGCGGAGCTACTATACAGACTAGTTGGTATAAATAAAACAATTGACTATACGGGAGCCCCAAAAATGAATGCTCAACTGAGTTCCTCTACGTTTGATACTGTGAAAGCAGAGGCTTTTGCGGAAAACTTATTGGCGACCCTCAACGCCGGTGGGTTGGCCTTGATGATTTCGATCGGTCACCGGACACGCTTGTTTGATGTGATGGCCCAGCTGGAGCCCTCCACCAGTCAGCAAATTGCGGATACGGCCAATTTGCAAGAACGCTATGTGCGCGAGTGGCTGAATGCGCTTACCGTGGGCGGCATTTTGGAGTATCAGGCAGAGACCCAGACTTATCAGCTGCCTGCAGAACATGGAGCTTTTCTCAGCCGTAGTGCGGGGGCAGATAATCTGGCGACGTTTTTTCAGCATATTTCGGGACTGGCCATGGTTGAGGATGCGATTGTGGAATGCTTTTCTAAAGGGGGCGGTGTGCCCTATGAAGCATTTAGTCGTTTCCATGAGGTGATGGCAGAAGACAGTGGCCAAACGGTGGTTCCGGCTTTGGAAAGCGCAATTTTGCCGCTGGTGCCGGGGTTAATCGAGCGGCTGACCCACGGCATTGATGTATTGGATGTCGGCTGCGGCAGCGGTCGGGCCATGAATCGGCTGGCGCAGCTATTTCCGGCCAGCCGCTTTACTGGCTATGACTTTTCGGTAGAAGCGATCGCAACCGCAACAGCTGAAGCCAAGGCCCACGGCTTGCAAAATGTGCGATTCCAGATTCAGGATGCGGCCCAAATCACTGAGGAGGAACGCTATGACCTGATCACAACCTTTGATGCCATTCACGACCAGGCCCAGCAGGATTTTGTTCTACGCTAGATCTACACCGCGCTCAAAACCAAGGGCGGTGTGTATCTGATGCAGGAGATTCGGGCAGCTAGCAACGTGAGCGAGAACCTCGATCATCCAATTGCGCCCTTTCTCTACACGATTTCTTGTATGCACTGCATGACGGTTTCCCTAGCGGCAGGCGGCATGGGTTTAGGAACCATGTGGGGCCGAGAAATGGCCTGGGAAATGCTCCAGGCGACAGGATTCGAGTCTATTGAACGACAGGAATTGTCCCATGACATCATGAACGACTTCTACATCCTGCGGAAAGGAGGTGTCTGATGTGTCAGCTTTGCAATCTAGTGAACCTGGCTAATCGCTCATCAAAAGGCAATGGGTCGCCACGAACAATCTCAACCTGGGGTGCTTTATCGAGTGTAGTGCTACCTCCGGTTGCAAAAATACAGCCATCAACTAATCACAACTCACAGGTCCCTATCTCACTAGGAGACGATCAACCATGACTTCGACATTAGAGCGTTACCCCACGCTTGCAGGGCAATCCTGGTCCCAGGACGTTGTTGAGATCGCAACTAACCTTGCCCAACACCTGAGCCAAACTGTACAAGAACGGGATGCGATCGCCGGAATTCCCGATCAAGAAGCGCAGTGTCTACGAGAGTCCGGGCTACTACCGCTGATGGTTCCCAAAGTCTACGGTGGTCTTGGCGGCAGCTGGCTAGAGGCCATCAATATCGTCAAAATTCTAGCCCAAACGGATAGCTCCGCCGCCCAGCTCTACGGCTATCACCTGCAGCAATCGGTGGTCCCCCAACTAATTGGCACGGCTGAGCAAGCCGCTCGCTACTATGGCGAGACGGCTCAGCAGCATCTTTTGTGGGCCAATGCTATCAATACCCGCGATATGCGACTGACATTGGAGTCAGACGGCAATGGCTTTCGTGCCAGTGGCATTAAAACCTTTTGCACTGGGGCAGTAGTTGCCGATCGGATTCTCTGCGCGGCGACTCAGATCGGCAATCCGCTACCGGCCATGTTCGTGATTCCCAGCAATAGGAGCGGCCTAACCTACAACCACGACTGGGATGTTTTAGGACAACGTCGCACCGCTAGCGGCAGTTTTACCTTTGAGGCGGTACGCGTCGAACCAGCGGAAATTTTAGGACCGCCGCCAAATCTAGAGAGTGCTTTTCCAACTGGGTTAGGGATAGGTGGCATCTTGGTACAATCCGCAATCTTTCTAGGCATTGCCGAGGGTGCTTTGGCAACAGCCCAGCAGTATACCCAGACCCAAGCCCGTCCCTGGGAGACCGCTACGGTGGAAAAAGCAGCTGACGATCCGTATTCGCTGCGGCGCTATGGGGAGCTATGGGCTCAGCTGCAGGGTGCGATCTCCTTAACCCAGCAGGCGACCGCTCAGTTCCAGCAGGCGTGGAACAAAGGGCAAGCCCTGACCCATGAAGAACGAGGAACAGTAGCCATTGCGGCGGCAGCGGCTAAGACTCTTTCCATTCAGATAGGGTTGACCATTACTAACCAAATGTTTGATCTCATGGGGGCGCGATCGGTTACTAGTCAGAATGGATATGACCGCTACTGGCGCAACCTACGTACGCTAACCCTGCATGACCCGGTAGATTACAAACTATTTGACATTGGCAACTGGTTTGTTAACGGAACCGCCCCTGTCCCCAGTTCCTATACCTGAGTGAATAGAGGGTAGCGGGATTAGTCTTTCTGCCGAAGCGTTGGATAAGAACTTTGAGAACACAATCATGACTCAGCAGGCATCCGACACCCCCACTCTGCAACAGAGAATGGCGTTGATAAATGGGTGGACAACAACGGTAATCATTCAGGCTCCGCAGCAGGTGGTGTGGAAACACGTGACCGACTTTGCTACCTATCCAGACTGGAATCCGTTTGTTATAAAAGCCTCTGCTCAATTTGAAGTAGGAAAAACAATTCGGTTTTTAGAAGATCTAAAACAGTTTGGACAACACTGGATTACCGCTCGTTTTTTAGCGATTGACCCACCCCATAGGTTTGTCTGGAAAGGTCACTTTGTCGCACCGTTTCTGTTCACCGTTCGCCACACGTTTAAGGTTGAAGCGATTAGCGACACTCAAACTCGATTTAGCCAGATTCACGAAAATTCTGGACTGTTAATTTCCTTCCTGGCTTGGCGCGGGATCTACTGGGTCAGCCACCAGGGTTATCTCGACTTTGACCAGGCTCTCAAAACACGATGTGAGCGTGAGTCTCACAGTACCTAATTATTTGATCAATTAACTCGGTGAAAAACAATGATCGGCTCAGAACTCGACCAAATTCGCGCGATGCTCCAGGACTTTACCTGGGGCGACACAATTGCAGAAATGCGCTCAAACTTTGACAACGGCTTTTCGTTACCGCCCCACCCGACGGCTCAGGTTACACCCGTCCAGGCTGGTGGGGTGGCCGCCGAACTAATCTCTCTGCCCCAAGGTAATTCCGACCGCATTATTCTCTATCTCCATGGGGGTGGCTTTGCCATGGGATCATGCCAAACGTATCGTCGTCTTGCGGCTGATATCGCGGCAGCCGCTAACAGCAGCGTTCTCGTAATCGACTATCGTCTGGCTCCCGAACATCCTTATCCGGCGGCGCTGGAGGATACGCTAACGGCCTATCGCTGGTTGATTGATGCGCAGAGATTTTCACCTAGCCAAGTTGCGATCGCAGGCGATTCTGCCGGAGGCAATCTAGCCTTAGCGGCCCTAGTGTCGTTGAGAGATATGGGCGACGAGCTACCCGCTGCAGCCAGCTTAATTTCGCCCTACTGCGATCAGACCCAAACGAGCCCAACTATCACTACCCATGCGGCGGTTGACCCAATGGTATCGCCCCAACTGCTGGATACCATAACCCGATGGTATGCCCCCGACGCAGATCTCAAGCAGCCCCTCATCTCACCGCTATATGCCGACCTATCGGCATTGCCACCCTTATTGATCCATGTGGGGGCTGCCGATGTTTTACTCGACGACTCTCTCCAACTTGCCCGTCAGGTGGGACTGGCTAATGGTGCGGTCGAACTAAAGGTCTGGCAAAATATGATTCACTGCTTTCACTTGTTTGCCCCCCTGTTGGCAGAAGGACGACAGGCGATCGCCGAAGTTGGCGCTTTTCTCCACCGTCATTGGTCACAAGAGACAACGCTCAAACCATCATCGCTGATCAAGGAAATGATCAAAGCGTAGGTACGTTACTTGTCACAGCTAAGGGGAATGCACCTAAATAAAATCCCAATCATAGAATATGTCGTAGGACGTCCTCCCCTTACGAAGGGGAGGTGCCATAGGCGGAGAGGTCTTGACCGATAGCGCTAACTGTCGATAACCCCCTGTAAGTCCCCCTTCGCAATGGGGACAACACATCTCAAACATGTCTCAAAGAGGTAGATTATTTTCATGCAGACGCCTAACTCTCGCATTAACCCTTAGCCTTGGAACCCACCGCTTCCAAGAATACTTAGGTTCAGCTTATACAATAGAAAATAACCTCTTGATTTCTGAAGTTCTCATTTCCACTGGTTTAGAACAACGAACTGCTTATCTAGGGGTGCTTCAGGCTGAATCAGGCTGCCCTGCTAAACCAGCATCATTAACGGTTAAAGTCTTATGTTGTGCGGCTTTCAGTAAATTAACAAGATACTTTGCCTGAGAGTCCTCATCAAGCAGCAGTTTTAGGCTCAAAAGAGACTCCTTTCATTTCCAGGCGATAGCGTTCTTCGTCTGCTTCAAGCTTGATTAAATCTTGATGACTTTCAGAATACTGAATAGCTTCATTGATTGCAGATAGTGGTAAATCCCAATTTTCAGCAGCATCTTCAGCCGTCATATGATTGACTGTTAGATCTTGCCAAATTTTTGAAGCTAGAAGCTTACGCCCTTTGATATAAAGCTGCTTTCGCCAAGGATGAGGACGAGACACTAAATATTGCCAACTTTCTTCAGTTTGAGCATCAGGCAATGACTGTATAAGCGCTGTGATCAGTTCAATACGCTCGCTCACAGGTAGCTGAGACGCCTGCTCTTTTAGGGTTTGTAAAGTCATTGAATCAACCCGTACAAATCTAGCTTATTTATAGCATAGTACGCATATACCTTTTACTGCTCGCTACGTCTCTAAAGCAGCCGCTAATCTCACCGCTATATGCTAACCTATCGGCATTGCCACCCTTGTTGGTTCATGTGGGGGCTGCCGAAGTTTTACTCGACGACTCTCTTCAACTCGAGGGAGAAAAACGCCCCTCGGACGGGGCCACGCAGCTGTGAGAACTATTCAGCCTCGGTCATTTTCTCCTCGATATATTCTTTACCAATTCGCTGATACTCAGCCAGGGTAAACGAATCCACCTGAATCGCATCGAGCTGCGCCCGTTCTGCCGCTGTTGCCAGGTCAGATTCTGCCTCGGTAATTAGCCCAGCTCTAAGAGCTGCTTCTACTCGACCCACAGATGGTGTAATAGTCAGCTGCCCATTGCGAAGAGCAGTCTTGATTCTCTTCACTATCGGCATTGCCACAACCGACAGCTGATAGGCCCGCTCCAAACGTCCTAGCGCCTGCTCGGCATCGGTGGGAACATGCAGCCCCTGAGTCAGGTGATTACGCCCGTCGGGAGACTGCAGCAGTTGCGCAACGGCATGGCCCTGGGCATCGGTGGGAATCACACCAATGGGGTTTAACCGGAACCAGGGCAGCGTGGTAGCCCGCATCAGACCGCCTAAAACAGGTATGTCGAGATTTGCCAACAGTCCTTCTAGAGCGTGCTGGATCTGACCAAGACTATGGCCCATGGCCCAGTGAACTAGGGGTAAGTCTTCTTGACGTCGGCCCTCGGCCTCAAACCGTCGTAGTGTAGCCGTTGCTAAATACATCCAGGAGAGCATATCGGCAAAGCGACCGGTGATTTTCTCATGGCGCTTGAGACGACCGCCGTAGCTCAGCATGGCTAAGTCTGAGAGAGCTGCAAAAGTGGCAGAAGCCCAGGCAAGTTTTTGATAGTAACGGGCCGTTTCTCCACGGACCGGCGATTTAACCAGACGCCCCTGGGTCCAGCCGAGCACTTTAGCATGGGTGAGATTGCGCAGCATCAACCCCACATGTCGCCAAAAGGCATGGTCAAAGGCGGCAACATTGTTGTCTGCTAACGCGGCAATTTCATCGACAATATAGCTGTGACAGCGGATGGCACCCTGGCCATAGATAATCAGGGTGCGGGTGAGAATGTTGGCGCCTTCTACCGTAATTGGGATCGGTGTGGCCGTGTAAATGTTGGCCAACAGATTGCGCGGACCGCGACAGATGCCAGCACCGCCAAGAATGTCCATGCCGTCGTTGATAATGTGGCGGGACAGCTCGGTAAACTGATATTTGGCAATGGCAGACACCACCGCCGGCTGTTCACCCTGATCGACGGCGCCACAGGTATACAGCCGGGCGGCATCCATCAGATAGGTGAGACCGCCAATGCGGGCCAACGGTTCTTCGACACCTTCAAATTTGCCAATGGACAGACCAAACTGTTCTCGCACCACGCTGTAGGCACTGGTCACCCGAGAGACCAGTTTTGCCACCCCAGTCGCAGTGGCCGGGAAGCTAATGCCGCGACCGGCGGCGAGACTTTGCATCAGCATGGTCCAGCCGTTGCCTGCTTGGCCTATACCGCCAATAATCTGGCTGGCGGGCAGGACTACATTCCGACCGGCGATGGGAGAGTTATAGAAGGGCACCCCCATGGGGTCATGGCGACGACCCAGCTGCACACCGGGGGTATCAGCCGGGACCAGCACACAGGTAATGCCGACATCGGTGCCTTTGCCCAGCAGATTGTCGGGGTCGCGCAGACGGACGGCTAAGCCAATTAGGGTTGCGATCGCACCCAAGGTAATATATCGCTTCTGCCAGTTCAACCGCAGATATAGTTCACCGTCTTCGCCCTCAAATACCGTACCGCTGGACTGTAGGCTAGCCGCATCCGACCCCGCCGTTGGCTCTGTCAGGGCAAAGCAGGGTATCTCTTCTCCGGTGGTCAGCTTGGGTAAATAGCGCTGCTTTTGTTCGTCGGTGCCGTAGCGTAGCAACAGCTTGGCCGGTCCCAGGGAATTGGTCACCCCCACCGTGGCCGTGTGGGTAAAGGACCGCGATGCTAGCTTGGTCATCACCGCGCTATAGGCCGTATTAGAAAAGCCCAGGCCGCCGTATTCAGCTGGAATCATCATGCCAAAAAAGCGTTCCTGGCGCAGATAGGCCCATACATGCGGGGGCAGGTCTTTACGCTGGTGAATCTCCCAGTCGGTGGCCATGCGACACACTTGCTCCACCGGACCATCAACAAAAGCCTGTTCTATAGGATTAAGTGTCGGGTAGGGTTCTGCCAAAATTCGCTTAAAGTTAGGCTTGCCAGAAAATAGCTCACCATCTATCCAGACAGTCCCGGCTTCAATGGCGGCCCGCTCTGTAGCGGAAATCGCTGGCAGTAGATTAAACAGCTTAATGGCCCGCACCATGGGAGCCGTAATCACCACCTGGCGCAGCAATGGCACATTAAAAACAGTTGCCATTAGAGCAAACAGACTCCACAGCCAAATGGGAGCCTGGACGACGCCCAGTACCAACGCACCGTAGCCAAACCAGGCCAGCATCGGCACGTTAATGTAGGCTAAAACGGCGAATAGCCCGAACAAACCTACCATTAAACCAACGCTCAAGAGAGCCATAATGTTTACCCCTGTAGTCACAGCAAGTTAGAGCAACAAATTTTCAAACACACCGGCAGCCCCCATGCCGCCGCCAACGCACATGGTGACCATGCCATACCGAATCTGGCGTCGTTTCATTTCATGCAGCAAGGTGGCGGTCAGTTTGGCCCCGCTACAGCCCAGGGGATGCCCCAGTGCGATCGCACCCCCATTCACATTGATCCTGTCCTGGTTCAGACCGAGCTTGCGAATCACCGCCAGACTCTGGGCGGCAAACGCTTCGTTGAGCTCAATCAGGCCAATATCGTCCAGACTGAGACCTACCTGCTTGAGCACGTTAGGAATAGCCTCCACCGGGCCAATCCCCATAATTTGAGGCGGCACCCCGGCTACTGCAAAGCCGAGTAAACGGGCCATGGGAGTGAGATCGAGTTCCCGCACCTTGGCTTCGCCCATCAGGATCGCTGCCGCTGCCCCGTCGGACATTTGGGAAGAATTACCGGCGGTGACGCTGCCGCCGCGCCGAAATACGGGCGGTAGCGCCGCTAGCGCTTCTAGACTGGTATCGGCCCTGGGGCCTTCATCGGTATCAAAGACGCCCTTGTGGGTGTGGGTTTCACCGTCTTGGTAAACCGTGTTGGTGACGGTGAGGGGGATAATTTCGTCGGTAAAGTGGCCGTTTTTAATGGCATTGAGCGCGTTTTGGTGCGATCGCAGTGCAAACGCATCTTGATCCGCCCGGGAAATTTCAAACTGATGCGCCACATTTTCCGCCGTTAGCCCCATGGTGGTATACACCTGGGGCGTTGCTGTCATCATGGCTGGGTTGGGGCTCCAGCGGTCGCCTCCCATGGGAATCAGACTCATAGACTCGACGCCGCCCGCCACCATCACATCCGCTTGGTTGAGGCTAATGGCCTGATGTGCGATCGCAATCGTTTGTAATCCAGACGAACATAGCCGGTTGACCGTCATCCCCGGCACCGAGGGGGGCAGCCCCGCCCGATGGGCAATCACCCGACCCAGGTTATAGCCCTGCTCCGCCTCGGGCATCGCACAGCCCATGATCACATCCTCAATCTGGTCTGGCGTTAAAGTCGGCAGATGCTCCATCGCCCCCCGCACCACCGCCGCGCCCATATCATCCGGTCGCATATGACGCAGCGTGCCTCGCGGGGCTTTACCAACAGCCGTTCGCACACTGGCAACAATGTAGGTATTTTGCATGATTCTCTCCTGTCTTAATTCCGTAACGGCCTCTTAGTCTTTAGCAAATGCATAATTCTCTCTTGGGTTTTCTGTTGCTGTAGCAGCGGTAGGAACACCTCTCGCTCTAGACCTAACAAATACTCCTCAGGCACTCTCGCCGCAGACGTCAGCTCGCCGCCCGTCATGATATAGGCCAGTTTTCCAGCCAAGAATCGGTCATACTCACTGGCAAAGCCCCCCTGCTGCAGGGTATAGGCCATATGGTCGAGCACCGCCCGACCCTGCTGTCCTAACACCCAGAAGCTGTCGCGAGCAGGCGGTCGATAGCCCGCCCGGTCTAAACACAGCACCTCTGCTTTCGCCACATACAGCCGCTGGTCGTTGTTCATCACCACCTGGGTGTGGCTAGGTAAAAAGCCCAGATCTATGGCCTCATAGGCACTGCCCGCCACCGTCGCGGTCGCCACGGTCTTAAAGACATGGTTCAAAAATGGCTGAATATGCTGGGGCGTGCCGCTCACGGCTCGTTGGGCCGCCCATTTGGCCATGCGGGTGGTGCCGGTCGCTCCAGGAATCAGGCCCACGCTTAGCTCCACTAGACCGATATAGCTCTCAGCGGCGGCCACTACATGGGGACAGGCCATCACTAGCTCACATCCTCCACCCAGGGCGCGACCTTGCACCGCCGCCACAATCGGTTTGTGAAAGTAGCGAATCCGCTGCAGCAGCGTTTGGAATTTTACTAACAGATCTGCAATCAGCTGCCAGTTACCAGTCTGGGCCGCTGTCCCCATCTCTACCAGATTAGCTCCCCCGCAAAAGTGATCGCTGTTGTTGCCAATCACCAAACCGCGATACTGGTCGGACTGGCTCAGCTGGTCTAGAACAGTTTTTAGGCCATCGACAACCGCTGTGCTCAGGGTATTGCCCTTAGAGCGAAACTCATATAGAACCACGCCGTCCCCCATGTCCCACAGGGCCGCTTCTGAGTTTTCCCAAAGCTTGCTATTACCAGTTTTAATCAGCGGCAGGTGAATCTCATTATCAGGCTGTTCTACCGGCTGTTGTCCCATCGGCCCTAGGACCGACTCAGCCATCAGCAAGCTACTGGGCACGCCGTGCTGACTACGATAGAAGTGACCTTCACCGGTCGCTGCCATCTCCTCAATCCACTCAGGTACGGTCAGATGCGCCGCCTGCATATCGTAGAGCACCTCATGAAAACCAATGGCATCCCAGATCTCAAACGGTCCCAGCTGCCAGCCAAACCCCCAGCGCATCGCCCGATCCACATCCACAGGGCTGTCGGCAATGTCTGGCAGTCGGCAGGCGCTATAGCTCAGCAACGCCAGGGTGGTCTGACGGAAAAATTCACCCGCTCTATCGGGCAGCTGGTAAAGCATCCGCAGACGCTTTACTAGTTCAGGCTGTCGGGCCACCTCCTCTAGCCCCGGTAAATCCGGCTGGCGCGGGAGTTCATACACAAAGGTTTTAGGATTGACAGAGAGAATCTTTTTACCGACTTTTTTATAAAATCCTTGACCCGATTTAGCTCCACGAGAGCCGGTTTCTACTAGCGTCTTCAGCAGCTTGGGTAGTTTGAACATCGCTCGCTGCTCGTCGTCGGCAATAGCGGGATAGATATTCTCGGCCACATGGAGCAATGTATCTAGACCCACTAAATCCGCTGTTCTAAACGTGGCCGATTTTGGCCGACCCACCAGCATTCCTGTGAGCGTATCAATCTCTTCAATGGAGTAGCCCTCGTTGGTGAGAGCATGAATACCCAAGAAAGTTGAAAATAGACCAATCCGGTTAGCAATAAAGTTGGGCGTATCGTTAGCAATCACCACACCTTTACCGAGATAGCTACGACCGAACCACTCCATACGTTTGATCACATATGGCTCGGTCTCATCGGTGGGAATCAGTTCTAGCAGTTTCAAATAGCGTGGTGGATTAAAAAAGTGAGTTCCTAAAAACCGGCGGCGAAAGTCCACAGACCGGTCAGCCGCGATCTGAGCAATGGGTAAACCGCTAGTATTGGTCGAAATCACTGCATCTGAACGCACCACCTGCTCTAAGCGAGCCATCAGCTGCTGCTTGATATCTAGCCGCTCCACCACAGCCTCAATCACCCAGTCCACCTGGCTTAACTGCCCAAAATGTTCATGGTAGTTACCCAGCTCAATCCGGTGGGCCATCGCAGGGGTAAACAAAATGGGTGGCGACAGTTTTTTGGCCTTCTTAAACGCCCCTTCCACCACTGCATTTTTGTTACTCTCAGGCGCAGGCAAATCCAACAGCAGCACCTGCAGCCCCGCATTCGCTAAATGCGCCGCAATCTGGGTGCCCATGATGCCAGCCCCCAGCACAGCCGCCGTTTTGAAAGGAATAAAAGTCATGATGGATCTCCCTAATCAAGCAATATTTGCCCGCCGATCGCGGTGATGGAGCGCGTCTAGACGCCGCCAGCCCCACAGTCGATTAGCTAACTTCCCACGCGACCGCTGCCGCCCAGGTTCAACCTCGCCATATAACGACTCAATCTCCTTGGCATAGGCCCGATAAAACTCCTCGCGGCTGTCTGCAGCTTTTGCCGCTACCAGGGCAAACCGTTTGATCGTTGACCAGTGAGGCAAACCAGTATTGACCTGGTCGATGAGGGTTTGGAGTTGCGATCGCGCTCCCCCCAAAACCTCGCTTCGTCCCGCCGCTCCATCGCTCCTGCTAACCGCAGGCACAATCAACACACCACAAAACTTCTGCCCCGGCCCCACCACCAGCGCCCGCTCAACCAAAGGCGACTGCTCTAGCTGCACCTCGATCGGCCTAGGTGCCACATACTTACCAGTAGACAGCTTAAACAGCCCTTTCTTACAGCCCCGCAGCGTCAGCAGCCCATCCTCTGAAAACTCACCCAAATCTCCCGTATGGAACCAGCCGTAAGCGTCAATCACAGCAGCGGTTGCAGCTGGATTATGGTAGTAGCCGGTCATGGTATAGGGGCTCTTGACCAGGACCTCGCCATCGGTCGCCAGCCGCATCTCCACCCCCGGAATCGGTGCCCCGACCGTGCCTGAGCGCAGCCAGCGATCGCGGGTATAGCTCAGCACCGAGCTGGTCTCCGTCAGTCCGTAGCCCTGCTTTACCGGAATACCCACCGCATTAAAAAAGGTCATCACGTCAGGCCGTAGCGCAGCACCACCCGAAAGCAAATAGCGGATATTGCCACCAAAGGCCTGGTTTAGACTGCTAAAAATACCCTCCCTCAGCAGCCAGCGTCGTAAAAGAGACTCTGGCCCATAGGCGGGCAGGTGAGCCCAGTACCAACCCAGATTCAACCCAAAATGTCGTAGGCCAGAAGACTGCTGCCGCACACTATTAAGCCGTTCATATACTTTCTCAAGCAGACGCGGCACGGTAATAAAAATAGTCGGCTTAACCGTGGCTAAATGCCGAAAGACGCGTTTAGGTGACGAAAAATAGAGACTATGCCCAAACCCAAAATGGCCATAGAGAAACGTTCTCGCAAAAATATGATTTAACGGTAAAAACGACAGAGCCACTTCGGACCGCCCTGGCAAGAGTCCCGGCATACTGCTAAAGGCCGCCCAAATATTACCGGTCAGGCTCCGATGACTGAGCATGGCCCCCTTAGCCAGAGTGCTAGCATCAGCGGTATAAACAATCGTCGCTAGATCCGCCGGGTGCAGAGCATTTTTTAAAGCTTGAACAGCAGTAGGAGAATACTGACGACGGCCCTGACAGCGAAGATCTGCTAACGTTGTAACGACATCGTCCTGGTTGAGAAAGCCAGGAAAATCACTAGAAACAGCTCTATTTACAACAACAATCAGCTTAATCTTCAGAAGATAGTTGCGAAGACGCTCTACCGTCTGCCAGCTAGAAACGACTAATGCCTGGAGGCCCGCATCTTGAACGATCCAGCCAATAGTCTCCACAGGCTGTTCTTTATCAATAGGCACCGTGACCCACCCGGCCAGCAGACTGCCCATATCGGCTAGCGCCCAATACAGCCCGTTTTCTAACAGCAGTCCGATCCGAACTGCGTCCTCGGAACTCTGGTCCCAGCCTATGGTTTGGGACATTAATCCCAGGGCAAACTCTTGTGCCGCAGTGCGAAACTCGGTGAAGGTATAGGCCTCCCAGCTATGGCCAGACCAGTGATGCAGGACAGAGATATGGTCATAGGCACAGCCCATATCCAACAAATCGGGAATCGTATACTCTAGCTGCACTGTGCCTTGAGCCGCTGGGGCAACATACAGAGAACAGCAGTGACGACATTGATCAACCATCGTTTTTAAGAGAGACAAGCTCTCTTCCATTGATTTAGAGTTGCGCCTGATTACATTTCCTTGGGCTCTAGCAAGCCGCCCCGCAGAAAGAGGAACGGATCGAGACGGATTGCAGAGCCAATAAATTTGCGCTAAGCGTTGACAAAGTATGAGCCACTCAAGACTCAGTACTTCCTATACAGCAAGGCGCATGGGAACAAATTCTCTTTTGAATTTGGTCAGGCAATGAAGTCAGGCACAGCTCGGGCCAAAACTAGGCAAACGACACAACAGCCCAATGAGTAACAACTTCATGGCAACAATCTCAGCTCATCGGCCAAGCAATAGAACAGTCTGGCCGGAATAGCTGTTTCTTTTAATACACCTATTATAGCGGGATCGCCCGCTATACAGAGGATTGTCTTAATATGGCTGTAATATTGCCCTGGTGGATCAACCCTTAATCCGTTGGGGTCTGCGCGTTTAACCAGGTATTAATATCGGCCATAATTTCAGCCTGATTACTCTCGTTATATAGCTCATGGTACGCTCCGTCATAGCCAATAAATGTCTTCTTGATTAGAGATAAGCGTTTGAAAAAATCGTGGCTGGCGCTATAGTCAGCCACTTTATCAGCACTGCCGTGCAGCATTAACAGTGGTGTCGTTAGCCGGTCTTGATGGGCACGCAGCGACTGTACCGTTTTGAGAAATTCTGTTGCTAAGCGAGCGGTACCTCTGTGGTGCCGCAGTGGATCATGGGCATAGGCAAGCACAACGGCGCGATCGCGGGATGGCAAAATATGCTTCAGACCCAGAGAAAGGGAAAATCGGGGCCAGCCCAGGGATAGCATCTGACCAATCTTTAGCCGCAGCTTGGTGGTAGCGTGGGTTCCCAACGGCAGTGATGCAGCCACAATGCCTGAAATGTCTGGATAGGCTGTCTGACCCGATGCATTAGAGCTACCTACATGCAGAGCATAGTCCAGCGCAATAATGCCGCCTAGGCTATGGCTCAGTAAAAAGCAGGGCACCGTCGGATGCTGCGCTTGGACCATCGTCATAAAGCAGGCCAGGTCGTGGCGATAGTCTGCCCAACGATTGATATAGCCACGCTGTCCCGGCGACAGGCCATGACCGCGCAAATCATATCCATAGAGGGCATATCCTTCTGAGATCAAGGCTTTGACAACATTCTGAAACAGACCGCTGTGCCCGCCGAGCCCGTGGACTAAAACAATGGTTGCTTTCACTGTGGATGTAGGTAACCAGCTTTGGTAGTAAAGGCTCAATCCATCAGCCGCTGTAAACATGCCATCTTGGTGTTGGACAGTAATCGTATGCCACTTGAGCTGAGACAGCCTCTGCTGAAAGTTCTCTAGAACCGGACAGAGTGCCTGAGCAGATTTTGCACTGATCACGCTCAAATCGTAGGGTGGCTGACTAATAGCCTGAGCATAGGCGGGCAGCGAGACAGCATCCGTGGCCAATGTTTGCGACGTCTTTAAATATCGATCAAAGAACAACACGCTCAAGCCACACAAATAGCTATCAATAATCGGCGGGGATAATTTGAAACTGAGTAGCTCTATCTGCTCTGCTAGCTTAAGCGAAGACAGCAATGTCCGCATATCGTGGACGTGGGATTTTCCCCGAATGACGGCTAAAAATCGTTCCGGGCTGGCCAGGTGAGGAAATAGCTCCATAGGTTCTAGGGCCATAGGTGCGGTTTTATCTCGACTGCCGGTGGCGATGACCGTCGGGATGCTCACAGCCGCTAGTCCCTCTGGGCCAAACAAGCCACTGCCAATGGGGTCAATGGTAAAAATTGCTTTGATGCGTGGATCTTGGAGCCGCGTGTCTTTGGTCGGTAGCGAGAGCGCCCGACACTGCAGTAGCAAAGAGACATTTAAGCTCTCAGAGAGCCGGTCACAGCGCTGGGCCAGTCCTTCAAAGTCAATTGTGGCACCGGCTAAAGCCAAGGCTGTATAGCCACCAAACGACTCGCCTAGAATGCCAATATCAGCTAAATTTAGCTGACCGTCATAGTCGCGCTCATTTAATCGTTCTAGCTTATCTAGTAGAGCGCTAATATCTTGGGGGCGATCAAAAAATTCCTGGAGTGAAAAAATCTCATCGACGGTCCCCGCCAGCAAATTACGAATCTGGTGGGTGTCACTACCCGGATGCTGAGGCACCGCGACCAGATACCCGTGGGAAACGAGATGTTTGGCATAGTGGTTCATGGTTTGAGGATTAGCAGCCAGGCCGTGGGAAATGACCACAACGGGGACAGGCGATAAACGTTCTCCCACCGGTTCATATAGCACTACCTTAAAAGGCTGGGTAAATCGGCGCTGGAGAGATAAGACCTGTTGACGAATGCCACTAGGACCGGATAAGCGCGGATCGGCAGCGGGAACAGGCTGCCCCAACGATTCTTGCTGCATTAAGGCCGTCAGTAAGCTCAGCAACTCGTCCGTCGTATGCAGTAGCAGGTCTATTTGCTTGGCGGTTTCTAACAAACGATCGGTCCGCAGGCTACCGGCGATCTGATACAGCAGGCTCATAATTGATAGCTGATCGGCTCTAGTAATCTTTTGCACTAGGGCCTGGCGGCCAGCAGCATCGTGGGGTAGCTGAATCAGCTGCTCTAATCTCTGTAATAGGAATTCGCCAATATCAGTTTGCAGAAATCTCTGTAAGGTCTGGGCGTCTAGCCTAACTTGAGTTTGCAAAACCTCTTGACAGTGAGTTTGGGCCTGAGGGTCCTGGCCATTAAGGTATAGCTCACATGTGCGCTGCGCTAGCTGGGGGAGCCGTCGTCGCTGCCACAGCTGAATCACTCGCTGCCGTAATACATGTTGAACAGTAGAGGGAAAAAAGGCCATCAGAACCTCCCAGACAAGTTAACTTGTCCGTTCCTCTCCTAGCTTTATCATGGCGTAGGCATGAATAGATGGGGCTAAAACGATAGAGAGTGTAATACCCTATACGTTTACTGCTCACTACGTCCCATAACTGCTAGGCCAATACCACCTAAAATCAGCAAAGATGCCAAGACCAAGCGGGCGCTCAGGGTTTCTTGCAAAAATAAAATCCCCCCTAATGCAGCAATCACAGGCACCGCTAGCTGCACTGTTGCTGCCCGCGTTGCTGTTAGGCCCTTTAGCGCCGCATACCAAATCGCATACCCCACACCAGAGGCCAGTGCCCCTGATAACAAAGCTAAAATCACCCCTATTAGAGTCAGATGCATCTCCGATAGGCTGATCAGACTCACCCCAACGGCAAAGGGAACCGCCCGTACAAAATTAGCTGTTGTATAAGCCACTGGGTCCTGGCTGCCACGACCGAGTAGTGAGTAAAATCCCCAAGCGACACCTGCCATCATCATCAGTACAGATCCCACTACCGGAGGCGCTGTCAAACCAGGTGATACCAGATATAACAATCCCATCAGTGCCAGTAGTAACCCCGCCCATTCCAATGGATAGGGCTTTTCTCCTTGTTTTAAGGCCACTACAATCATCGTTACCTGCACTGTGCCAAAGAGAATTAAGGCTCCGGTACCTGCGGCTAGTTGCAAGTATGAAAACGAGAAGGTGACGGCATAGAGAAACAGCATCAGGGCGGCGGTCCATTGGCCTTGAAGCTTTACGACAGGCTTTCCCTGAGAGAATGTCATAATGGCCAACAACATGGCTGCACCAGAGCCTAATCGCAGCGTCATAAAGCTGGCTGCATCAATGGAACCCGGCCCCAGGGCCATGCGGGTGAGTAACGAATTAGCGGCAAATGCAATGAGCGTACAGCTGGTCAGAATTGACGTTTTCAGAGCAGACGAGGAATAGGACATGGGTTTAAGGTAACGCCATTCCTAGTCTAAAAGCCAATGTAATCAGGCCAGAGAAGCGTTAAGTAACAAACAGACGCTTATAGAGCTGTTGTTGTCTGATTGATTGTCTGAAATGTATGATTCAAACCAGTTGCGATCGCACCAAATACCTGTGACAAAGGAGCCTCCCCATCGGCTAAGGGCAAAGGCTGTCCTGTATCTCCCCGCTGACAAATTTGTGGATCAATCGGTACCTGTCCCAACAGCGGCACGGATAGTTCCTGGGCCATTTGCTCTCCGCCGCCACTGCCAAAAATCGAGGTGCGCTCCCCGCAACAGCCACAGATCAGGTAGCTCATGTTCTCTACCAGGCCAAGGACGGGCACACCCACCTGACGAAACATGTGGATGCTACGCCGCACATCTGATACTGCCACCTGTTGCGGTGTTGTTACCATCACCACGCCGCAAATGGGGCTCTCCTGAATAATGGTAATCTGGGCATCGCCGGTACCGGGGGGCAGATCGATCAAAAGATAGTCCAACTCTCCCCAATCCACATCCTGGATAAACTGGGTGATAATCTTATGGAGCACAGGACCACGCCAGGCTAACGGATGGTCCGGCTCTGCCAGCAGCCCCACCGACATAACCTTAATACCATGGGCCTCCAAGGGTTTGAAGCGCTGACCCTCTGGGGTGTCAATCACTTCAACTGCAGTTTGAGTGAGGCCCAGCATCTGGGGCACATTGGGACCGTAGATGTCAGCATCGAGCAGACCCACCTTAGCGCCAGTTTTTGTTAGAGCAGCGGCTAGATTCACAGCGGTGGTGGATTTGCCAACGCCTCCCTTGCCGCTGGATACAGCCAGCGTAGTACGCACCCCAGGAATGGTGCAAATCTGAATATAGGCTTTTTGACACCAGTCTAAATCTCCTAAGGTTAACTGCGCTTGATCCTTAAGATGATGCTGGTGGACACCGATATACAGTTTCAGATACACATAGTTATCCACCACTCGCAGATTGCGCACCATGCCCAGATCAACAATGTTTTTGTTGAGAATCGGTTCAACAACCTGCTTGAGGCAGTGAACGGCCGCCTGCTTGCGGGCGGCCACCACCGGATTATCAGGAACGGCATCAGGAGACTGATGGGGGGTGCGCACAAAGGGAGAATCGTGGTTAGGCATTGGACGCTTCCGCTAGCTGATCCTGAATCTTTTGAATGGCCCGCTGAGAGAAAATCTGTACGTCTCGATCTGGATCGTCCAGGGTTTGTTTTAGAGCTGGTAAAACCTCAGGATTACCCAGATTGCCTAGGGCAATGGCGGCATCGCGACGTACATCGGAATACTCGTCAGACAGGGCTTTGATCAGTGTGGGGATAGTCTCATCGGTGGCAACTTTTTGCAGGGCGCGGGCGGTAAATTTGCGCACCTGCCAGTGATCATCTGCCATGGCTTGGGTCAGGGCTGGGGTAGCGGCAGCAGTGGCATGGAGGTCGAGGGATTGGGCCGCGTTGCGTCGCACCTGCCAGTCTGGATCAGTTGCGATCGCATCACACAACATCGGCACCACCGCCTCATCACTCAGATACCCCAGAGTCAAAATCGCCGAGCGTCTAACCTCATCATTGGTATCCTTGGCCAGGGCCAGGGCCGGCTCACAGCGCACCACCTGATTTAGATACCGCAGGGTAACAACCGACGCCTCCCGCAGCACCGGATTCTCAGATTCAAAGAACGGCAGAATATAGGGCAATGCCTGGGCATCATGAATTTTACGCAGCAGAATCAGCACGTTTAGCTGCACGTTGACGTCATTGACTTGAATCGCGTCCAACAGTTTGAGTAAATCATCCGGGGCGACCAGTTCCTTTAACGCTGACAGGGCCTCCTCCCGCACATCGGGTTCATGGTCAGAACTCAAACAGTCCAGCAGCGGCGGCACCACCACCGGGTTAGCCATTTCCCAAAGGGCGGTTACGGCAATCTCCTGTACTCTAGGGCTCTCATCATTCAGGCTCTGGATCAGGGCGTCAATGGCGTCTTCATCTCCCAGGTGCTGTAGGGATTTGGCGGCAACCAGGCGGTCATTGAGGTCTTGCGATCGCAACATCTCTACCCACTGCACCACTTCTGGGTCAAGGTCGGTATGGGCCATGGTGAATTCTCTCCCTAACGCAGTAGAAACGGAATCTGAACAGTAATGGCATTGGTGGGGCATTCCTTCTCACAGGGAAGGCAAAACCAACACTCGTCGTATTTCATATAGGCTTTGCCCGTCTCGGGGTTTTTTACCAACACATCTAGAGGACAGACTTCAATACAGGCCGTGCATTTTTCGAGACATTTAGATTCGTCCACAATCACGGGGACATCAACGCGCTGGGTGGTTAGAGCCATAGATGGGGTTTCTCAATTAAAGAACAGACTAAAAAGAAAATTATTTCGGAACAAGACTTTCATGCAGCACTCAATAGGGAGATCAAAACTCTCCCCTCCTGGGAGGGGCTCCGGGGTGGGTTGACCGCTAACGCCAACGATCGAAACCCACCCCGCCTGACCGGCACCCCTCCCGAGAGGGGATAAATCGGACACTGGCGAAATTCTTATTCCCTACCGTGCCGCTACGTCATACACTTCCTGCTGAAGATCCACCTCCACAATGTAAGGAGCCACCGGACGCTTAAACATTTCCATCGCACCCGATTCTGTTTTCTTTAAGTTCACATGACAGAACCATTCCTCATCATTCTTCTCAGGGTAGTCCAACCGATAGTGATACAGTCCCCAACGACTCTCCTTGCGATAAAGAGATGCCCGTGCCGCCATTTCAGCACAGTCTCGAATAAAGTGCACCTCCATACAGCGCATCAGCTCATGAGGGTCCTGGGCTCCCATCAAATCTAGGGTCTCATGATACCGCTCAAAGGCAGCGAGACCAATATCCATCTTGGTAGGAGATTTAGGCGGCTGCAGATAATCATTCACATAGCGACGCAGCTTGTACTCCACCTGGGTGTGAGGCACACCATCAGGACGATCCAAGGGCGCATAGATACGAGCTTGTTCTGTCGCGAGAAACTCGGGGTCGGGTTCCACATGCTCCAGCCCTTCCACATACTCCATGGCATTGATGCCGGACAGTCGTCCAGAGACAAACGCGCCAATCATGTAGTTGTGGGGCACGCTGGCCATGTCACCCGCCGCGTAGAGACCGGGCACGGTTGTTTCAGCTTTATCGTTGACCCACACCCCCGAGGCACTGTGGCCACTGCACAGACCAATCTCAGAAATGTTCATCTCCACACCATCGGTGCGATAGTTCTGACCTCGCCCCTCATGGAAACGCTCACGACTGGGCCGCTCATTGGCCCACAGCACCCGCTCAATTTCAGAAATGGTGTCGTCATCCAGGTGATACATCTTTAGGTGTACCGGACCTTTACCTGAGTTCAACTCTTTCCAGGTTTCCAGCATCATCTGACCGCTCCAATAGTCGCAGCTGATGAAGCGATTCCCCTCGGCGTTGGCGGTATAGGCACCAAAGGGACTGGCCACATAGGCACAGGCGGGACCGTTGTAGTCCTTGATCAAGGGGTTGATCTGAAAACACTCAATGTTGGTCAGCTCTGCGCCAGCATGGTAGGCCATGGAGTAGCCGTCACCTGCATTGGTGGGATTCTCATAGGTGCCATAGAGATATCCCGAGGCCGGTAGTCCCAGCCGTCCGCAGGCTCCGGTACACAGCACCACAGCCTTGGCCTGGATCACCACAAAGTCTCCTTTGCGCACATCAAAGCCCACGGCCCCAATTACGCGGCCATCTTTGACCATTACCCGAGTCGCCATCACCCGGTTTGTGACCCGTACCTTATGGCGTTTTACCTGACGAGAAAGAATCTTTTTTAGGTCTTTGCCTTCGGGCATGGGCAACACATACTTACCCACTCGGTGTACCTGTTTTAAGTCGTAATTACCTTCAGTATCTTTTTGGAATTTAACACCCCAGCTTTCTAGCTCTTGGATGACTTCAAATCCCCAGCGGCCTGTCTGGTAAACATTTTTTTGTTCTAAAACGCCGTCGTTGGCGATGGTGATTTCTCTAACATACTGTTCTGGGGTGGAGTTGCCGGGGATCACGGCGGTATTAACGCCATCCATACCCATTGCGATCGCACCGCTACGACGGATATTAGCCTTCTCTAAAATCAAAACATCGGCATCGGGATTAGCCTGCTTGGCCTTGATGCCCGCCATCGTACCGGCGGTGCCTCCACCAATTACTAAAAAGTCTGTTTGCAGATGCTGAGTATTCACACAAAAGTCCTCATTTCCAATAAGGTGATCAAACTTCAACCGGTTAGAGGCTCATCAAAAGCAAGTAAGCGCTTTTCTAGCCATGGGTTCAGCGGTGTGGCTTCTATAGAAAGCTCGCGGTCTAGTCTAAAACTCTCAAGCCGAACATGGTTTCGTAAAACTACCTTGTTAAAACTACGCTGTTTGGAGATAGTCATTTCTCATCATGTTCGCTATCCCTATTCTAAAGAGACTCAGTGATTGCCTCAAGATCATTTGTATCAAAAAGCACTGTTTCTCGATTCATTTTTTTTATATACTCATAAAAACCAGCAATACCACGTCGAATTTATACAGGCTTGATTTAGATAGGTAATGGCACAATAGTGAGGTTAATTTGTACCTAGGTTCAATGGCTTGGATGTCCAATCGGGTCTGCCAGTAGACCTTTAAATCGCGGCCTAGTTCGCCAGGAATTCTGTTGTGGAAATTTATCATTTAAGAGTCTTTTTAGAGGTTGCTCGCTACCTGAGCTTTACCGAAGCAGCAGATGCTCTAAATCTGACCCAGCCTGCTGTAAGCGCCAAAATTAAGTCCTTGGAGGCCCATCTAGGCGTCGCTCTTTTCCATCGGCTTGGTCGCAAAATTAAACTAACGGCTGTAGGCAGCTATTTACTCGAAGCAGGCCCCAGTCTACTCGCGCTAGAAAGTCGCTTAATCAACGAGATCAATGAAATTAAGCAGGGAAAATATAGCCGTTTGAAGATTGGCTGCACGGCCAGCATTACTAGCGGATGGCTACCTAAAATTCTGTTTAAGTATCGTCAGAAATATCCCGACATCGAGCTACAGTGTTTACCCTTTGAAACGGCGCAGCAGCTACATCAGGCCATCACTGTAGGAGAGATTGAAATTGGTTTTACTGAGACAAATCTCAATGACTTTGATGAAATAGACTCGTCGCCCATTGATAGTTTTCAATATTTCTTGATGGTGGCTGCCGACCATCGATTAGCCTCATGTCAATGGCTAAGCCTGCGCGATCTAACCACAGAGGCTTGGGTATTTCCAGGTACTAATACACCAGAGCGAGCAGCTTTAGAAGCAAGGCTAGCAGAGCTAGGCATGCAACTCTCGGACTTTACCCATCGAGAGTTTGTTCAATCGCCTAGCTTATTAAGTACGTTTTTGACCCAAGGGCACTATCTAGGCTTTGGTTCCAGCTTTCAGCTTCAAACAGAACGTCAGGCAAAGCTCCTAGTTGCTATTCCATTACAGGAATTTGCTCTGGATTATCAGCTGTTCATGCTAACGCCTAAACGACTTTCTGCAGTTACCTCCCACCCAGCTCAAAAATATCGCGCCGACATCCAACCCACTGAGCCTCGGCAAAAGTTTATTCAGCTTGTTACCCAGGAATCTGAGCGGGCTCAGCGTATTAGAGCCCAGAAATCGTTCTCTAAATCAGCTGCCTACCTACAGTCCCCTAGCCTGTGGCTACGACAGCCCCAAGGAACCTCTTCAGAAACCTTGACGCTGGCTATCGGCACCCAAAACAAGACCATACAAACAGTGACTGCGGGAGTAATTATCCAACGATTAGGACTACTCGAGCATTTTTTACCCAGAAGCGGTCAGTACAGTAAAACAAACTATCAAATCAAGTGGCATGATTTCACCTCAGGGGCTCCCATTACCGCAGGTTTACAAACCGAACAGCTGGACATTGGTATTTTAGGAGATTATCCTTTGCTACTCAGCGGTCTAGCCGATAGTCAGACCGCTGAGCAAAATTCGTCTTCTGTTACCAAGACTCAATTAGTTAGTTTTGTTGCTAGCAATCCTGACGGTACCGGGAATACCATTATTGTTCCTGGTCGGTCTTCTCTGAGTAGCTTAGACGATTTGCGCCATCGAGTCATTGCTGTTCCTTTTTCATCATCCGCCCATGGCATGGTAATGCGTACGCTATTCCAGGCCAATTTACTCGATGAGGTCACCTTAAACTCAATTGACAACTTGAGCATCGACCGCCTTACCCCCCGCAATGACCAGGCCGATGGCTATGCCTATTTTGCGCCCCTCCATGAAATTGCCAGTCACCATGGTAAATTTAGGCGTTTAGTCGATAGCCCTGACCTGACTGAGTTGCCAACATTTCACGGAATTGTAGTTAGAGAAGCCTTTGCTAAACAGCATCCAGAATTGGTGGTCGCTTACTTAAAAGCCCTGATTGCCGCTCAGCACTGGTATGTCAACACGCCCAGTGCGCTTTCCCTGGTCAGTAGCTGGGTGAGGCTAGACCCTGAAATTGTGTCTAAAACCCTTGATTATCAACAATCAAATCGCACGGGTCTGTTTTTTCCAGAAACCCAAATTCGCACGGATTGGATTACAGACCATATCCAACAGCTCAAAGTCATTCCAGGTAATGAGCAACTCGGTGAGATTGATGTCAACAGTTGGATACAGCCCGAATTCTTGGAAACAGCTATAAACTCTTTCTAAAAAACGTTGACTCTCTTCGGAGGATACCTTAAAGGTAACATTCAGTACCGGAAACTAGCGTTTGTGGTGGCCCCATCCCCTAAATTCCCCTAAGTCTCCCAGAACTGGAAAGCTTTGAGTTCGTACTCTTCCACGAGTTCTTTAGGACCCAATGAAGTAAATAACTAACAAACCAGCAACAACCAGCCAAATTGACACAGCAAGGCCCAAATACAGTAGGTTCAAGCCTACCCCCTGAACTTTGTTGGCGCTTGTTTCAAGTCCTAAGGCCGTCATTGCCATGGTCAAACAAAATTTATCAGCATGGTTGATAAAGTTAACAACCCCAAGGGGAGGCTGAAACCATGAATTCAGCCCAATCATGACTATAAAAAGGACGGCAAACCAAGGAATAACAACTTTACTTCTTCGTTGAAAATTTAGTGGAGTATCATAGTCTCCAGCCATAGACTTCTTCGAGGTCAACAGTCCTAAAAGCAACAAAAAAGGAACCAGCAGCATCACCCGGATCATTTTTATAATGATGGCATTTTGTGTTGCGACTTCAGAAATAGCAGACCCTGCTGCTGCCACATTTCCGACGGAGGGAAGTGCGGCCCCCAGAAAAATGCCGAATATACCCTCATTTATTGGCAACCACCCCAGCCTATAAAACAAAGGAAAAAGTAACATTCCTGCCGTACCAAATACAAATGTAATCGCCACAGCAATAGTATTTTTATAGGATTTACTTTTCAAAATTGAACTTGTCGCTAATATTGCTGCTGAGCCGCAAATAGAGCTTCCAGCTGCGATTAAGAGCGATAGTTCATAATCTAACTTAAACCAGTATCTACCGAAGAAAAAAGCGATAAAAAATGTACTAGTGACAATAAATAAAGATGCTAAAAATCCACCTAGACCCACTTGAAATAAGTCTTGAACAGTCAATTTAAAGCCATAGAATATAATTGCTATATTAAGAATCTCATTTTTGCAGCATACAATCCCAGGTATCCATTCTGAGGGTAAATCTTTCCCAAAGCTGTTAGCATAAAGAGCGCCTAGAATGAGTCCAACCATAACTGGACTTATTCTAAGGCTCTTCATAATCTCAAAGGAAGATATATGATATGACGCTAAGCTAAATAGGCTAACAAAAAATATTCCATGCAGCTTATTTAGCCAACGTGCTGAACCAAATAAAAATTTCAGTAGGTTTCCACTGGGAATACCTCCGTTTAAGCTTCGTGGATCCATTACGTAAAAAATAGACTTATTTTTGTTTTGAATTACTCTAAAATTTGTTTTTTGTTAGCAGCCTATTTCTCTCTTCTCTTGGTACTCTAGCTTGTGTCCCCTCATCAAGGACATTGGCAATAAACCGATTTCTACAGGTGGCCCCATGGCTGATGAGGCCATACATACAACAGATTCTTGGAATATACCAACGCACCCTCTGCGGAGCCTTCTTTGTCTGAAAGTCAGACCTCACTCCTACAGACTATATTCCTAGAAATTCTCCATCCCCTTCAGAGTTTCTTCTCTAATGAGTTCAAATACTTGGCGATTAAGTTGTGTGAATTCTGGACTCAGCATATCGTCAACATGGCGAGGTCTATCCAAAGGAATATCTATTTCTGCCTTTATTCGACCTGGCTGCACCCCCATCACAAAAATGCGATCGCCCAAAAAGACCGCTTCTTCAATATCGTGAGTCACAAAAATGACCGTAGTTTTTAATGCCTCCCAGATGTTAAGCAATAACTCCTGCATCATGTGCCGAGTTTGAGCATCCAGGGCAGCAAAGGGCTCATCCATCAGCAAGACTGAGGGTGAATTAACCAAGGCCCGGACAATGCTGGCCCGCTGCTGCATTCCCCCAGAAAGCTGGCTCGGATAGGCATTACGATATTTGCCTAGCCCCACCAGATTTAGGTATTCCCCCACCATATCCTCTCGTTCTGATTTGGGAACGCCCTTAATCTTGAGACCAAACTCAACATTTTGATAGGTTGTTTTCCAAGGGAGTAAGGAATACTGCTGAAAGACAAATCCCCGATCGGCCCCTGGCTTTTTAACTTGACGCTGGTCGACCATGACATAGCCAGCTGTGGGTTTGATAAAACCGGCAATAATGTTCAAAAGCGTGGATTTACCACATCCTGAAGGGCCTAAAAGACAAACCAGTTCTCCTGGCTTAATTTGTAAATTGACCGAATCCAAAACCTGGGTGGAGTGGTCCTTTCGACTAAATATCATCGAAATGCCTTCCACATTGACCGAGCCCTTAGCCTCAGATGCTATCGGTGCTGCCTCTCTCATCATGATGGGCACTCCTGCTGGTTTACTACGCATCCTGTTTTTTAATCACACGCCAGGGCATCAAGGCCGCTGTGCTGCGCCCAACCGCCCACGAACTCAAGGCACCCATCAGTCCAATCAGCAGCATCCCCATGACAATGGGGGGATAGTTAGACGTTACATAGGACTCCCAGGTAATGTAGCCCACCCCGTACCGACCAGCCAAAATCTCGGCAGTCACCAAGCAAAACCAGGCATTGCCCATGCCAATGGTTAGTCCACTGGCAATACCGGGTAAGGCCCCTGGAATGACAATATCCTTAAAAACATGCCATTGACTGGCTCCTAGACATTGACCTACCCGGATTAGAACAATATCGTGCAGAATATTTTCAACTGCTCGAATCGTACTGATCAAAACTGGGAAGAATGCGCCAATAAAGGTGATATAAATCATCCCCGTCTCGGCGTTGGGAAACATCAAGATGGCGAGCGGAATCCAGGCGACAGCCGGGATGGGTCTAAGCAGCTCTAGGGCTGGCATTAAAAGGTCTTCAGCAATTTGAAACCAGCCAATAATAATTCCTAAAATGACTGCAAAAACAGAGGCTACAGCAAACCCTACTAGTACCCGTACCACGCTAGAACGGATATGTACCCAGGGGTCACTAGTAAAGAAATCAACAGTGGCTTTTGCCACTTCCCATGGAGAGGGAATCAGCTGAAAGTTAATAAAAAACTTAAAGCCAATCATACATAGGATTTGCCAGATCCCAAAAAAGAGGGCCAGGGCGATAAACCGCCTGACAGAAGGACCTGACAAGATGACCCGTAGGGTTTGATATAGGCTCGAAAGCGGGTTAGAGCTACGAGCCCGAACGTGAGACTGAGGCAGGGTGCTGGCCATAGGAGAGAACTATTAAAGGAATGGTTGAGAATGCTGACGTATTCCTAACCCGCCAACGCTGGTACAGATTCTAACAGTGCCTGTTTCAAATTCTCCATAGTTAAACGACTAATGCGAGCTGGCTGAGGTCCATTGGCGTAGGTCTGTAGCAGGCTCTTAAATGTGGTTACCTGGCCACCAGACTCAGCGGCAAACGCCTGGGCATCGGCTTCTAGCAAAAAGGCCGATACTTCGTCTCCATTGGTGACATAGTGAGAGTTCTCTGCAAATAGCTTCCAGCCCTTGTTGCGATCGTGAACAAAGATCACATCAGAGGCTTTGCCATCAGCCTGTAGCTCATTGAGCTTTTTGATCATGTTGGGAATGGTAGCAAAGTTAGTTACTGTGGGCTCTTCTTGAATCCACAGCTGAGCTGCCATTTTGGGCTCTTCAATCGGTTCGTTGGTAAGGGCGTCATTTCCAGTGATGACATAGCTTTCGCCTGTGGCAATCACTTCGTCATAGTCCAAATCCATGTTTTCCATGGCTGTCTTTAAGAAGCTTTCATCAACCCACTGGGTAACATCGTCTGGGTTGACCGGAGATTCAATTTTGCCCAGACTAATTAGGGTGGCAATACTATTTTTAAGCGCTTCTAGCTGGACTTCACCAATACTTGGATTTATAGGCTGTAGACCAGACGGTCCCAGAAACATGTAGACCACTTCTTTCTCAATGCCCGACCATTCTTCAATTTGGGCAGAGATTTCTTCAGGTTTCTCTTGAAATGTTTGATTCGCTTCTAGCATTGCTTGAAGGTAGGCCTGGACGATTTCGGGATGCTCTTCTGCAAAGTCGGAGCGAACAACAATGCCGTGTAGGGTGGGAACGCCTGTTTGGGCTCCATCAAAAATCTTCTTAGCAAATCCTCGGAAGGGAAAGAGTTCTCCAAAGGGGACAAAGTCAGCGTGGGCATCAATTTGGCCCGTACGTAGGCTAGTGCCGCCCACCTCCGGTGCTTGGCTAATTAGCTTGACATCTGACTCTGGGTCAATACCAGCATCGCTCAAAGCTTTGAGCACCATACCATGAGCTGCGGAACCAAAGGGAACCGATACAGAGCCTCCTTTTAGATCTGCTAAAGAGGTGACATCGCTATCCTTAGGAACGACGACCGCATTGCCTGCTCCGTTAGGACTGTAGGCCAGGGTGCCAATAAATGTGGACGTAACGCCCTCTACCTCTTCTTGGAATTTGATCAGATTGATTACAGCAGGAAAATCTCCCATTAAACCAATATCGATCTGGTCGGCAAGCATTTTATTGGTGATGGGAGGCCCGGATGTGTAGCTGGACCATTGAATATCGTATTCTACATTTTCGTACTTGCCTGTTGTTGGCAGGTGTTTTTCTAATAGCCCCAGCTCTCGTACGGTAGCACCGCCGACCGCCGTATTAATGACCTGGTCTTGGGTACCAATAGAAATACGGATCACCTCTCCATTGCCGGTGCTGGCAGTATCGGCTGAACCTTCAGCATTTTCGCTGGGACCAGAACAAGATGCAATCAAGACTGAAGAAAGCGTCAGGGCACAAGAGAGAGAAAGTCTTCTGAACCAAAGAGAATGAGGCTTCATGGCGGGGACTCCTATCAATTTGTTTCATTTAATCGATAGTAGCCATAGAGTATCTGTATCTCTATTTACAGATATCTTTTATCGAGGTGTTAGCTCAATAAGGGTTTTGATTAGACCCATAGATTTCTTTTATTTCTCCCGGATGACCTCCCTTAACGCATGCTGCGATTGAGCCGTTGCAGCGGCTATGCGAGAACAACGACGGGCTGTGCGCTCTCAGACTGTACTGGGGCTACCGACTATGCCAACTGCCTAGCCGCTCTACTGAGCGTAGTTCAACTGTGACCTGAGCTATGGCTTCAGCGTAGCTTTCCAGGAGATGTTGGGCCAGGGTAGCCTCAAGCTGTTCAGAAGGGGCATCGCTGTTGACTGGACTAGCCAAATAGTCCATGAGCTGACGATGAATATCTAGGTAATCTGGATATCCGGCAGCGTCTTTGTAAACGTAGCTGATGACTGTCTTAGAGGGTCTGCCTTGAATAGGCATATCTTCAATTTCAAATCTCCAGCTCTCGTTGACACGACCATCGGCCCACCGAGTGACCGTACTGACACGATAGTAGTGCGTCTGCTCGTGGGGAAGCATCTCTAGACGCAGGGTAACGTGCTCTAGCTGAGGGTATGTCTCCAACAGCTGCTGAGTGATTGCCAGGTTCACAATCTCCCAATAGTCATACTGGTTGGGATAGCTAATCAATAATTCTACCGCCTCGTTAATTAGCGTATTACGAGCCAGGGGACGACTGTCGCTTTTTAATCCGTATTCGAGAGATATTTCGACATGGCACAACATCCCCTGATGCGATATTAATAAACTAGAGGGGGACGCTTCAAAGCTATTAAGGAGACTAGACACCGGTCGCTGCTGAGCTAAGCCCATCAGAGGATTTATCCAACTGTTCAAAGCACAAAAGGCAGGAGCTAATAGACAGAGCTTGAATAGTTGTTTGATAGTTATAAAACTGATCATCAGTGCAGTAACAGGTTCTTCTAGAGCGCGGCATTCTCCACAATCATTCAATAGCTCAGTACCTGTAGTCCTCGGGCGTAACACCCAAATGATCGATCTAAGTTACGGTTGACAAAGATCCTGTGGCGATGCATCACAAGCTGCGGGCCGCTTTTTAGGTCAGACCTTTCTGATGGTCAAGAATTACAACTTGGTTCGTTGCGAACATTTTGGCCGAAGATATAAATGGTATGCCTGCTGTGGTGCTAGTGCTATACCCATGGGCCGCTACGTAACTTCAGACCCCTATCCCTATCCGTACAACGGCGATCTACGCCCTGACAATACGGCCTTGATCATTATTGATATGCAAACGGACTTTTGCGGTCAGGGGGGCTACGTGGACAAAATGGGGTACGACCTGACACTGACGCGCGCCCCGATTGAACCGTTGCAGCAGCTATTAGGTACTATGCGGGAGCTGGGCTATACGATTTTGCACACGCGGGAAGGGCATCGGTCCGATCTGTCAGATCTGCCGGAAAATAAGCAGTGGCGTTCTCAACAGATTGGGGCCGGCATTGGTGACCCTGGTCCCTGCGGTCGCATTTTGGTACGCGGTGAAGCGGGCTGGGAGATTATCCCTGAGCTAGCCCCGCTGCCGGGTGAAACGGTCATTGACAAACCTGGCAAGGGAGCCTTTTTTGCCACCGATTTAGATCTGTTGCTGCGGCGTAAAAATATTCAAAATATTATTCTCACCGGTATTACGACTGATGTCTGTGTACATACCACCATGCGCGAAGCCAACGACCGGGGCTATGAGTGTCTGGTGCTCTCAGACTGTACCGGAGCCACCGACTACGGTAACTACCTAGCGGCTCTAAAAATGATCAAAATGCAGGGGGGCGTGTTTGGAGCGGTGGCAACATCATCTGACCTAATTGAGGCCATCGAGGCGTAGACCATGGATATTGCAGTACGGCCTCGGATAGTTCAGACACCACCTCAGCTAGATGTGGTGAATATGTCCAAACGGTTTGGCAGCTTTACGGCACTCAACGGAGTGTCGATGACGCTAAAGCCAGGTACGGTGCATGCACTGCTGGGGGAAAACGGCGCGGGCAAAAGCACCCTAGTTAAATGTGTCATGGGGTTTTATCGTCCTACGGCGGGTCAGATTCTGATAGACCAGCAGCCGCAGGCGATCGCAAGTCCTAAAGCGGCCCACGCCAGCGGTATTGGCATGGTGTATCAGCACTTTACGTCGGTGCCGGCCATGACAGTTGCGGAGAATTTGGTACTAGCTCGCTATGACCAGCAGTCGATTATAAATTGGAAACAAGAGTCTGAGCAGCTGCAGGCGTTTGTTGACCGGTCTCCTTTTAAGATCGATTTGCATGTGCCGGTGGCGCAGCTGGCCGCTGGGGAAAAACAAAAGCTAGAGATTCTAAAACAGCTCTATCTCAAAAGTCGAATTCTAATTTTGGATGAGCCAACATCGGTACTGACTCCGGGTGAAGCGGATGAGGTTTTGGGGCTGCTGCGCTCGGAGGTGGTCAAAGGGAATCTTAGTATTCTATTGATCACCCACAAGTTTCGCGAAGTGCAGGCGTTTGCCGATGAGGTGACGGTACTGCGTAAAGGTCAGCTGGCGGGACAGGGAGCGGTTCAGGATCTGTCGATTGAAGCGCTAGCCCAGATGATGTTGGGGAAGGCGAGGGAAACCAAGTCGGTTAACAAAACCGAGACGGATCGTTATAGGCCGGTGCTCTCGATTGCTGATATTCATGCCAGTCGAGACAACGGACTGCCAGCGGTAGAAGGCATCAACCTGACGGTTCACGGTGGAGAAATTGTGGGGATTGCCGGGGTGTCGGGAAACGGACAAAAGGAGCTGGTGGAAGTGCTGGCCGGACAGCGCACCCCAACCGTTGGACAGCTGGAGGTCAATGGTGAACCCTACACGGCGACGCGAGCTGAGATGTTTCGCCACCAGGTCTATGCATTGCCAGAAGAACCGCTGCGGAATGCCTGTGTACCGACCATGAGCGTGGCGGAGAATATGGCGCTGCGGACATTTGACCGACCGCCCCAGGCTAAATGGAACTGGCTGCTGCTTTTAAAGGCGATCAAACAAGCGGCTCAGGGACTGGTGCAGACCTTTTCGGTGAAAACCCCAACGGTAGAAACGCCCGTGGGTAATCTGTCGGGGGGCAACGTGCAGCGTACCGTACTTGCCAGAGAGCTGTCGTCAGAGTCAGTCAAACTGTTGATTGCGGCCAATCCCTGCTTTGGTTTAGACTTTGCGGCGGTGGATTTTATTCACGATGCGATTGTGGATGCTCGTAATCGCGGGGTAGCGGTTTTGTTGGTAAGTGAAGACCTCGATGAGCTACTGGCGCTCGCCGATCGTATCTTTGTAATTAGCGACGGCAGGCTGGTGTATGAAAGCGAGATTGCCCAGGCCGATTTGAGCCTGATTGGTCAGCGGATGGCAGGACATTAGCCGGTGATTTTATCTGATTTGTTTTCTCTAGCCGAGCACCCTGAACGGCTCTCTTGGGAACCGTTTCGCCCTGGAGTGAAGATTCATCGTCTCTATGGCAACCTGCAACAAGGACCGGCAGCCGCCCTGCTAAAGTACGAGCCGGGGGCCAGTGTGCCCGCCCATGACCATACTGGCTATGAGCATATTGTTATCCTGTCGGGTGCCCAGCGAGACCATCAGGGTAACCATACGGCTGGCACACTGGTAATCAACCCGCCAGGCTCTAGCCATGACGTTACCAGCGATGAGGGCTGTATTGTGCTGATTGTGTGGGAAAAGCCGGTTGTGATTAAAGGAGCGGGTTGAATGGCCGCGATCGCAGCTCAGCCTTATCCCTATGAGCTACCCACAGACACTCAAGTAGCCCTAATCATTATCGACATGCAGCGCGACTTTCTAGAGCCGGGAGGCTTTGGCGAGGCCCTAGGTAACGACGTTGCTCGACTACAGACGATTGTGCCAAGGGTGCAGCAGCTTCAGCAGTTTTTTAGAGACCGGGGACTGCCAATTATCCAAACAAGAGAGGGCCACCAGAGTGATTTGGCCGACTGTCCTGCGGCCAAGCGCGAGCGGGGCCAGAGTGCGCTCAAAATTGGGGATGTGGGGCCCATGGGGAGGATTTTGGTGCTGGGGGAACCAGGGAATGAGATTATTCCAGAGCTAGCACCTACTGCCCAGGAAACAGTGATCAATAAGCCAGGGAAAGGGGCGTTTTATCAGACAGGGTTAGAGGAGGTGTTGCGATCGCACCATATTACCCATCTAATTTTTACCGGCGTTACCACCGAAGTCTGTGTTCAAACCACCATGCGAGAAGCCAACGACCGAGGCTACGAATGCCTGCTGGTCGAAGACGCCACCGAAAGCTATTTTCCCGAATTTAAGCACGCTACCCTGGAGATGATTTGTGCCCAGGGTGGGATTGTTGGCTGGACCGCTACAGCCCAGCAGGTCATGACGGGAATCGAAATCTCTAACGTTTTCTAATCTAAAGCTTATCTATAAAGTCTTTTTACTCAGGTGAGATTCAGATTGCACCTGTTAACTAATAACCGTAGAGCCGATAATGGCTAACCCAAAAAGTCTTCTAACTACGTCTAAACATCATGAAACTTACTTATTTTGCCGCACTAGCCATGTCTTCTATGCTGACCGTTGGTACGGCAGCTGTTGGTTTTCAACCCGCCTATGCCAATCCTTGTGCGGCTAGCCCCTGCGCGGCAGCGGCTGTAAATCCCTGTGCGGCCAATCCCTGCGCGGCGGATCCTTGCGCGGCGGTAGCAGCTGACCCTTGCGCGGCCGATCCTTGCGCGGCTGCAAATCCCTGTGCCGCCGATCCTTGCGCGGCTGACCCTTGCGCAGCCGCAGCGAATCCCTGTGCCGCCGCTGGCAGTGGCTTTAAGACTGTTTCTAGCAACACGGCTGGTGGCGCTACAATCGTCGAAGAGGATGGTAAGCGCTATCTTGAATTTGACGAGAATTTTAGTACAGAAACCGGTCCCGATCTATTTGTATTACTCCATAAAGAAGCGACACCTGAAAGCTATAGTTCTGATAAGTTTGTTAATCTAGGAGATTTGCAGTCCATTTCAGGAAGTCAGCGCTACGAGATTCCTGAAGATATTGATATTGAAGATTTTGCATCCGCTGTTATTTGGTGCCGTGAGTTTAATGTAACGTTTGGCTTTGCCGCGATTTAGATATTAGAGTTCTTTGCCTTTGGTAGCAAAAGGGGATTTTTCAACACCTGTAGGTTTGGTTAATCCCCGTTCTCCTCTTTGAAAAGGGTCTTCTTTTGGATCAGCAATATGTGGGGTTGACCCATCCCATTGCCTCTCCCAGGAGGGGAGAATGTTTTGGCTGCGTATTAGAGGGCTATATTTTCTGAGAGAGATTAGAGCACCCAGGCTAAGAATCCGGCGACCTGGCTGGACAGTGTTGTGGGGTCAAATGGTTTGGTAATCACCCCCGAGGCTCCGGCCTCATACAGGCGACGGCGGTCGGCAGCCTGGGCTTTGGCGGTAAGAAAGACAATTGGAATATCGGTAGTAGTCTCGTTTTTCTGTAGGGCAGAGATTGTAGCTAGTCCGTCCATTCCTGGCATGGCAACATCTAACAGAATTGCATCGGGATGAGTTGCGATCGCAATCTCCAATCCTGCTTCTCCAGAATTAGCCGTTGTCACCACCCAGTCAGTGTGCATCGTCTGAGCTATTTTAACAACAGCCTGAATATCCGTTTCATCATCGATTAACAAAATCCGTCGAGTCATGGCGAGTCAGTCGGTGTCTTTGGTAGCGTAAAACAAAATGTGCTGCCTTGACCGTGAACGCTGGTTACCCAAATGCGACCGTTATGGTGCTGCACAATCTCTCGACAGATGGCCAGTCCCAGCCCGGTGCCGCCATGCTTGCGAGTATCTGATGCATCCACCTGTTGAAATCGCTCAAAAATCGTTTCTAGCTTATCTTCAGGAATGCCCCGTCCTTGATCAATGACCTTAAACAAAACCTGAGATGGCTGGTCAATCGCTTGGAGCACCACCGGTTTGCCCCGAGGGGAGAATTTGATCGCATTGCTCAACAGATTGATCAGCATCTGCTCCACATGGTCAGGATCAGCATAGATATATGTATCGGTCGGCATCACCTGCACCGACACTCCCTTGGCCTGGGCCATGGGCATCATCGTCCGTACCGCCTGGTTTAGCACTGCCGCTACCTGAACCCGCACTTTCACCATTTTGACCCGCCCTGACTCAATTCGTTCTAAATCGAGCACGTCGTTGATCAATCGGGTCAGACGCTCGGTATTGTTGAGCGCAATATCCAGCATCTCCTGCCCCTGCGAGTTGAACTGGCCTAGCTGACCGGTGGCCAATAGCTTAAGCGCCCCGTGGATAGAGGTCAGCGGTGTGCGTAGCTCGTGGCTAACTATCGAGACAAACTCATGTTTGAGCTGGTCGGTGGCTTTGCGATCGCTAATATCCTGAGTCAGCGCGAAACATCCCACCACTTTCCCGTCGCAAATATCGGGCTGATAGCTGACGCTTACCCAGCGATAGGGACAGTCACTATCTCGAAATTCCACCTCAAAGGTGACGCTTTCACCACTGAGGGCCTGGCGCAGATAGGGTTGAATAGTCTGATAAATTTTAGGCCCCAACGCCTGGCACAGGGACTGACCCTCCAGGGTTTTATAGGGCACTCCCAGCCATTCTTCATAGGCGCGGTTATTAAACCGATAGTGCTCATTAGCGTCGATATAGGCAATCAGCACCGGTAGCGCATTAGTGACGGCGCGCAGCCGCTCTCCACTACGACGGATGGCCGCTTCAGCGGCTCGCTGCTCGGTGACATCCTGGAGCATGACTGTAAACCACAGACCGTCCTGGGTTTGGCTTTTAGATATGGACGCTGCGGCTGGAAAAATCGCTCCGTTTTTACGCCGACCGCTGATCTGTCCGCGCCGGTCTCCCATGCGCCGAGCGGCCACGGACGACCGGCCAAAGGTCGCAATATGCTGTCGGTGGGCGTCTTCTATCGCCTCTGGCAGCAGCAGATCTAAGGGCTGACCCACTGCCTCAGCTGCCGTATAGCCAAAGATACGCTCAGCCGCCTGGTTATAGAGCTGGATGCGCTGCTGCTGGTCGATACAGATAATCGCTTCCCCCGCCAGGTCAAAAATATTGGCCAGGGTTTGCTGGTTGTCCAATAGGGCCAGTTCTGTCTCGGTTCGCTTATTGATGGCGTTGATGGTATCCAGCACCGACTTTGAAAAGTCACGCTCCTGCTCTAGGGCCTGCTCGGTCTGGCGCTGGGCCGTGATATCGGTGGCGGTGGCATAGATGCCATTGGGATGTGCGATCGCGCTCCAGACTAAATTGCGATAGCCGCCGTTGGTACAGCTGTAGCGGGTTTCAAACGTGACAGGAGTCTTATGCTCCATCAGTTCAGCCATAACCCGCTGGGTGTCGAGCCGTTCCTCCGGATGGACAAAATCAATAAAAGACCGCCCTATTAAAACGGCTGGAGAATATCCCAAAACTTTAGAAAACTGAGGATTGAGTCGCTCAAAACTGCCGTGGATATCCATAGCGCAAAGCAGGTTAGGCGTAATCTCAGCCAGTAGCTCTAAGTCTTCTCCTGTGGGTAGTGGACTGGCTGAATACTGCCCAGAGTTAACCATAGATCTTTATCAATCCTGCTGTTGACTTGTGAGCTAAAGCCTTATGACTATCCTATCGACCCCAATTGTGAAGGGTGAAGGAAGGAGAAGAGTTCTTTACACGCAGTAATGGCCTATAGCCTTCAGGTGCCTATGCCTGTATCCATCAAGGTTATAGCAGCTATAGACGCCAAACCTATTAGAAAATACCGGCCACTATAGAGCGAAATTTGTCATCAGACTGTGATGGCAGCTGCAAATCCTCAGATTTTCTTCAGAGTTTTCCCCTAAGCTGTAGGTGTTAAGAGGGAAGGGCAATGCAATATCTCTACAGCTTCGCGAACGTAAGTCTTATCCTCAGGGTAATCGATCGCTTATCACACATGAGCAGTCTGCCGCTTGAGTCATTGACGGTAGTCTATCTGATTGACCGCTGGGTCATGCGTCTGAGTTTGAGCAATGCGCTAAATACTGCAGCTGAACGGGACTTAATGGCATTTCTCAATGAAAATGGTATGCCCCACAACGCATCGATGCGTCTGCGCAATACCCTACACGCCCTAGACCGGGGTCAAAGCCCCACGGCGGTGATGAATCAATATCAGACCGTTGTTGTTTCCCATGGTGCACCTGCCCCAGTGGAGCTACAGGAATTTTGTGAGCGCTTTGTTGAAGGGCTAGGCTACTATCCACCCAGTCTAGTTTAGGTCTACTGAAATATGGGTGGGCGGCTCCCGGTGCTGGATTTGGTTGAGAATACGCACCGCCAGCTCAGATGCCACCACAGATTTATTAATAAAATCGTCACCGCCAAATCGAAAGGCGCGCCCTCGAGTCGTTTCTGCCTGATGAACGGTGAGAAACAAAATCGGCAAATGACGCCAGCGCGGGTCGGCGCGCAACAGCCGACAGATTTCAATCCCATCCATGCCGGGCATGGTGATATCTAAAACAATGGCGTCAGGGTCGATGGTGTCTAGAATCGGCCACAGCTGTCTGCCATCAGTGAGCGGAGTAATGTCAAAGTTCCAGGGAGCCAGACTCATCTGAAGCACCTGTAACACTTGAGGATCGTCATCGACAATTATAATTTTGGCCTGGGTGGTGATGGTCTGAACGGTTTGGAGCGCTTCGGCAATTAGCTGACGGGGTGGGCGACTGCGATCTAGCAGCTGACTGACACCCTGATGAATCAGCTGTAGCCGCACCTGAGCGGGCAAGGGGGGCAGCAGCATTAAAAACGAGCCAGAATATTGTTGGGTAAAATTGGCAACATCGGTCAGTAGCTCTGGCGGCAGGGGCTGGATATCTGCGGACTCGGCTGTCGGCAGATCAAAGATAACAATTTGAGGATTGAGCTGCTGCACGAGCTGATGGGCATGGACAAGCGTGCTAGCCTGACGCACCTGAAGCGACTGCTGCGCGGCTTCTAAACTAAGCTGCTCCAGACGCAACCGGTCTGAGCCTACCAGCAACAGCAGCGGTGCTCCAGCGGCAACCGTCGCGGTCGCATCTTCAGCCGTGGTGGTATCAATCTCTCGACGCAGCTGCTGTACCAGCTGCTGAAACCGATCCGCCGGAATATTGGACGGGCTGATTTGTAATAGTTTTTCTAATTGCTGGGCCAGGGTGGACCCTTGCGGAATGCCAAAACTGCCCAGAGCACCGACCAGTTTGTGGGCAGACATCTGACTGGTATGGCGCAAATCCGGTGCTAGCTCGCCTTGTTGAATTGCGATCGCAGCCTGCTCTAAAACAGCTACCCGCTCCTGCATCACCCCCTGATATTTCCGCCAAGCTTGTTCCACCGCCACCGTAGCTCTTGTAGTACGAGAAACCGGCTCCGGTTCGCTGATGCTCGGTTGGTTGCTGTCTAATTCACTCACGTTGAGCCGATAGCCCAGCCCATAGACCGTCTTGATCAAGCTTTTGGGAGCCCCCACTGTCGTGAGCTTTTGCCTTAGTCCTTTGATGTGGGTGCGCACAGCATCCTCGCTGGGCGGATTCTCAAACGCCCAAAGATCGTCAATAATGGCGTCCAAACTATAGACCCGATTGGGACGACGTAAAAACAGCTCTAACAGCGCAAACTCTTTGGGTGTTAAATGCACCGGACGCTCTTGATAGGTGGTCTCACAGGTGCTTGGGTCCAAATTAATTCCGCCCACATTGAGCACCGTCGGTAGACCCACCTGCTCTCGTCGCAGCAGGGCGCGAATTCGCGCTCCCAGCTCATCTAAGTTAAACGGTTTGACCACATAGTCATCTGCCCCAGCGTCCAGCGCCTTGACCTTTTGAGACGGAGCCTGGGTTGCCGACAGGATCAAAATTGGCTGTTCGTACCCTATTTTACGAAAAACTTTGCAAAACTCAACACCGCTACCGTCTGGCAAATTTAGATCTAGCACTACCAGATCGTAGCTAAACATGTCGAGATACTCTTGAGCACTCCGACCATCTGTCGCAATATCTACAGCGTAGCGTTGATGAATCAGGTGGTCGGCCAACGTCTCCATCAGCGCTTCGTCATCGTCAACTAGCAATATACGCATAGCGCCACGATAGAAACCTATCGATGGAAATCTCACTGCCTCTTTAATATACGTAGAAAAAGTGGATTTAATTTACAGATTTTCATAAAAATTATTGGTCTTAGAGAGCATTATCTGCTCTTGGTTGTCAACACACCTCGGATAGAATTTTCTAAAATAGAAAGGAACGCCTGTGAGGAACAACGCTCGGTAAGGACGAAAACATTATGAGTCAAACCTCTATCCTGTGTTTGGTTAGCTCTGTTTTAGCTAGCACCGCCGCTGTTTTAGGATACGCCAGTGCTACCGTCGCTCAGACGATTCCTACGGCCGTTCCTCTTATGTTTGAGCAGGCCAGTCTGACACAGCTGGCTGCCGATCTCGCCTACCCTAACAGTTCCCAGCGCTTCTTTGAAGCAGGTCGAGAGCAGTTCGAACAAGATATTCAACAGCTTTTGGATGAAGATGAGACCTCCGAGACTCTTCTAGAGGTCAAGCCGGAAGTTCTCGAACAGTTTGAGGACTAATCGTTCCAAGAGAATCGCATCGGCTGAAGTTGAGAATATTAGGCTGCAAGATAAACAGTCCCGTATCTCCAGCATTTAGGGTGAAGTCATAGCGAAACCGATTGGGCCATCAGGCGCCAGGTTGCCGGTGGTATCTAGAATGTCTAGCAGCTGGGCAGGGGTAAGGGCAGGGGTAATCGCATGAAGTCGTAGCCGAATTCTCAGGTTAGATTCGGTCGGATTAGAGAGATTTAGAAAATATCTTTACAGAATGCTCCGATCGGACCCGCCAACGGTACCAGGGCTAGAAGTAATCAATTTAAGTAGTAGTTCGAATGTGGACAGTAATATACATGTTTCTCGTAAACGTGCGCTCAGTATGGCCACGATGACAGACAACCGGTGGCACCCTTAAGGGTAATCCTGTCATTGAATTATGGTTAGTTAGATCGTCAGTGCCACGACTCAAAAACCGGTATGGTAGGGTAAAGACCGTTTTCCGCCGATGACAAATTCTGATGTGACTAGCCAAACTATACCCAAACATATTTCTCAGCTGCAGTGTGGGCTGGGGTGGGATGCCCAAGCTGAGACCGAGCTAGATTTAGACATGGCTGTGCTGGCGTTAGATGCCCATGACAGACTAGTCAACGGCAAAGAGGGCTTTATCTACGCGGGTCATCCTCGCCATGTATCAGATGCAATCCAGCTGCTTAATGACAGTATTACTGGCGACGGCGACGGCGATGATGAACAGCTGCTGATTCGTCTATTGGTACTGCCTGACACGATTAAAAAGCTTATATTTGTTGTCAATATTAACTGCGGCGAATCACAGCAACAGGATTTTAGCCAGACTCAAAACGCTTTTTGGCGTCTTTTAGATAAGTCTAGTCGACAGGTTTTACTCAACTGCTCTTTGTCTAACTCCCAGTGGGAAGGTATTACGACTCTTTTTGTCGCTGAATTGGCGCGTGGTACTGAGCAGTGGCAGCTCAGCGCTCACCTGGAAGCAAGCCCCCTAAAAAATCTCAATCAGCTTTTGCATCAATATAGCTAAGGGCCTAGGCATTAATGAGACGTTCCATGGTCAGCTAGCGGCCATGCTGAGCACAGTCCCTGAAACTCTCTCCCGTGCTTTTTATAAACTGGATCGTGGGGGTATTATTACGATTCAGGGGAGGATCAGCAACGCCAGGAGGTTTAGACTGGCAGTCTTTCATAGGTGGCCGGATCTGCTTTCAAAATAAAAGCATCCCCATACTGCATGACCTCACCCGTAATTTGTATAGGGTCAGCGACCATATTCAGCACACGGTCATTGACGGCTTCACCTTGCAGGTCAGCGAGCAGGAAGTAAAGAGACTGACCACGGCTGTTGGTGGCTCGAAAAACCGGGGGTACACCGCCACTGATACAGCGGATAGCGCAGGCGCGGTGAGTCTTTGTTCGACCCGGTTTCATGATACCGGGATAGCATTTGCCATCGATGATTTCACCTGCGATCGCAAACTCCCCTAATGACACCGTTTGATCACCTAGGGCAGCTGCGCTAGCCGGGGCTGCAATCTCTTCGGCTGAGCGAGCCGCTAGCATTTCATAGCGGTTGCGACTAATAAAAATACCACTCAGCTTTACCCATTTACCGGCATTGTCCATTATCGCCTGCCTGGGTGATCTCTTATCGGTACCCGACAACGGATATACCTTAAAAGGTTCCTCCACAGCGTCTGGATTCGGGACTAATAAGTGGGGGGCTGGGTCAGCCAGCAACAATCCTTCAAACTCTTTTACCCCCTGAATCTGCCCTGAATTTGCCTGCTCAAAGTGAAGTGATGGCGCGATCATGGCTAATCCTAAAACACCCAGGACTAAAGCCGGTATAAACCATAGCAACAATCGTCGCACACTGGGCGGTACCGGTGCATAACCAATATAAAAATCATCGCGTTGAGCCATCGGGGGAATCCAAATGTATGTACTAAGAGCAAAAACGGTTTAATTAGCCAATGACGACTGGCTCCACCCGTGTTCCAGGTGGTTTTGCAATTGGATTTATCCAGATGCGATCGCCTGTGACCCGCAGCTCAAACGTAGGAATTTTTTCGGTAAACGGCGGTGGCGAGGCTCCCTCAGCGGGTAAATACTGATATCCATGCCAGGGACACGTAATACAGCCATCTATAATTTTTCCTTCACCCAAAGGACCATTCTGATGCTGACAAACATTAGAAACAGCTGAGAGTTTGCCCTCATACTTAAATATGGCCACTCGCTCCCCGGCTACGGTCACAACTTTTGCCCGATTTTCAGGAATCTGAGCCAGGCTGCCAACATCCATAAAGCCAGTGTCGTCAGCACTGCTAGCCAACGGCTGATCTAGCTTCGCTTCCCTAAGGGCGGTAAACAGATGCAGCCCAACAATCCACACTAAGCTCAGACCCACACCAATGGTTAGCAATGGATGCTGGTTTGTTTCTAGCGGTCCTAAAATCACATGGCTAACCACCAAGGCATAGGCTAAATAAACCCCCATGTGTAGCGCCTTCCAAATGGGTGCTGTTAAATTTACCAGCCAAAAGTCATGGCTAGTAGCGGCCATGATAAAGAAAATCACTAAGGCTGCTGCCCCCAGAGACTCAAAGGGAAAGCGAATAAAGTCACCATATTCAGTATTGCTCACAAACAAACTGACCAGCGGCTCTAGATTGCCAAAATCGTGATACCAGGTAAGAACGCCATCCACGCTAAAAGGCAGAACCGGTAGCTTTAAGCCAATTGCATGGATCAACGCCAGAAAAAACATGGTCACACCCATGTGGCGTCGATTAAATAAGAGCGGATAAAATCGTTTATCCAATCGAGTTAGAGGGCCAATGGATAGAATCACATTCAGCAGAATAAACGCGGCAGACCCATAGGCACGAATTCGAATACCTCTGAAATCTAAGCTCGTACCTGTTTTACTCGCAACGGTGAGAAAAATATAGATGTAGAGACCCACGGTGCCTAATAAAATAGCGTCGTAGATTAGTTTCTGTCGGTTCCACTGAATGGACTTATAGGCAACACTCATAGCAAAGAGATATCACTGGGTGAAGTGAGCGGTGTGAGGTGAGCGGTTAAGCATGAATCAACTGTTTCAGACTGACGTGTCTGAGAAGCAGTGAGCGATAAAAACAGAGTTGGCCTGTTTCTACGGTTGCAGAAAGGCCGCAATTGGATTTTGCTCGGGGATATCTTGTGTCGATGGCTGGGCAATAATTGTGTGGCTAGCTGAATGGCTTAGCAATTGATCGGTGTCAGGGGTAACCGTGGCATAGGTGGGCCGCCATAGAATACCTGCAATAAAAATAATCGGCATGATAATTGCCAGGGCAATGGATGAAAATAAATGAACTTTACGACGTGAAATAATCACATGAACCTCCGTCGCTGCTTACAATTTTTAGGCAGCTGTCAGATAAATTATTGAGAAAATTTAGCTGCTTTTCGATGAGCTGTTTGTTCTATCGGATGTTGTTTTCCGCGCACTAAGCGCAGGGCAAATAAGGGCCAAAAAATACTGACACCCGGAATGATAATCAGACGAAAGAAGGGAGCTAACCCTTGCGCGCCAGCATCAGTGCGCTGTACCCCAAGTAGCGAGAAGAAAATCGCAAAAATTAAGCCAGCGGTAAAGTAAATCTGTACCGCTTTGATTAAGAATTCAACAAGAGTAACTGCGAAGGAATTCATGACGAGGCAAACTATGTCCACAATCACAGTGTGAAGCGCCTGAACCAAGGCTCAAACAACTTCAGAAGGATATTACCCTGTTGATGCCCCACGCCTCTGAGAAAACGCTTAAAACCTCAGCAAAATTGATATAACGATACTATTTCTTTGTAATGGTTGGGGAGCAGACTGATATCCAACTAACCAATCTGTAGGGTTTGAATCAATAATTAACATTCGCCCCAGCGCAAATTATCGTTCGATGAAAAATCAAGCCCCTGATTGGCAACGGTTGCTAAGTCGCTGGAAGCTGGCTGGGGCGACGATCAGAAACGTCAAGAGGTGGCACAGCTTGACCAGGAATGGTGCGATCGCATTGCTCCCCAGCACCAGCTATCGGCTTAAAGGAACGCCCAACATCATCATGGCTATATTAGAAAAAGCAACATGCAATAGCGTTTGGTATACGTTTCGAGATAGAGGCTATTGCTGACCTAAGTTCTGACAGACTCGCTCAATACTTTGAATGCTGCCAGGGTTGATCAGTCCATGGTAGTCAAAAGCATAGACCCGATCAGATTGAACCGCGCTAAGCTGACTCCAAAATGGATCGGTCTTAAGCTGAGCGATTTCTACTTCAACCCCGCCACCGGAATCAACAAATAAGAGCTGCTCTGGGTTCATCTCCAAGACTTTTTCTGGAGATAAAGTAATGTATCCTTGAAATTCACTTTGTCCCTGCAGGTCAGCCGTCAGGTTTTGAACATTAAATTTCTCCAAAAAGTCTCCTGCCCAGCTTTCTTTATTAGGAGACAGCAAAGGTTCACGACTCGCTAGAACAATAGCAGTTGCCCCGTCATCATCGGCTTCTGCTAGACAGGCATCGTAGCGCTCAACCAAAGGTGTCGCATCAACGTTAAGCTGAGTAGCGAGACCCTGGGTGATATTTTTTAAGTTCTCCCAGCTATCAATATCTGCTGAGAGAACATTGACTTCTAGATCCGTCAGTCGCTCTAGAGTTTTGTCATGAAAACCAGCAGCACCAATCACCAGATCGGGTTCGAGGGCGACAATTTTTTCGAGATCGGGTTCAGTCCGACCGCTGCTAACAACGGTCAGTCCTTCAAATCGCGCATCGCTAGTGAGCAGCGGACTACCGGGTATTCCCACCAGGGTGTCAGCTGATAATAATTGGACAATATCTGCGCTAATCGAGGTGAGGGCAACAATCCGCTGGGGCGAAGAGGCCCCCTCTGTGTCTACCGTCTCTGATACCTGAGCCGTAGGACTACATGAGACTATAGCTACTATGCCTAAGCCTCCCCCCAGCTGTCTAACTAGTTGACCTATATGCTGCATTGCCGTCACCTCTCTTCGTTTGCTTACTGACGTATATTCAGTCTCAAAACTGCCAGGTCATCCCGGCTTGTACATTTAGTCCTGGCTGTTCAAACCGAGCCCGCTGCAGATTAAACAAGGGATCGTTGCTGTCTAGAAAACGCACGTCGCCGTAGCGTTCATAGTCCGTGTCAAACAGATTAAACAGCCCCAAATTTAGCGTGAGACTCGGATTCACTTGATAGTAGCCAATTAAATCAAAAACGGTGAACCCATCGGGGACAAACGGATCTTGGGTGTCCTCTGGTTCAAAGCCTTCACCTCTGGCTTCACCCACCAGAGTGCTGACCAGCTCAGCTCCCCAGCGTCGATCGGTGGCCCGATAGCGCAGTCCCAATACGGCCTCAATGGGGTCTACTGTAGATAGGGGTTCATCCGATGAGAGATTGTTGCCCTCCGTCCAGGATAAAGCGCCCAACAGGCTAAAGCCACCCTGCCCTGGAGTAAATTGGTATTCTGCTGTAGCCTCTACACCATAGGTTTCCACATCGTCAACATTAACGTTTTGAAAGACTAACAGGGGACGTCCTCTGGAAAATTCGGTATCAACCAGCTGATTGTCGATAAAGTCGTCATATCGATTGTAAAAACCGGCCAAACTAAAATTAAACCGTGAGAAGTTACCCCGCATCCCCACTTCAAAACTGTTGCTAGTTTCTGCTTCGAGATCGGGGTTGGGCTCGGTCCGATAGCCAAAGATTTGATTGGTAAAGCCGCTGTTAATCTCATCGTACTGAGGGGCTCGAAAACCACGGGAGTAGCGACCATAGAAGCTTAATTCGTCAGTAGGCTGATAGACCAGCGCTAGACTGGGTGAAAACGAGCTGTCGCTAAAGTCGGTAGCCGTAGCGCCATTACGAATAAAGTCTTCATCGATGTCGATATTAAGATCGTAATAGTCATAGCGCAGACCCGGAATAACGCTAAAATCACCATCGCCAAATGTGATCTCATTTTGGACATAAACTCCGGCTCTCAAGGTGTCTGAGTTGGGATAGTCCCTTGTGGGAAAATCATCAGGAATAGCCGTTTGCGAGGTAGCCCCTGTTGTTAGATTGGTTTGAGTTCGTTCACGAGGTCGAGCATTAAAGGTATTGGACACATCCACACCATAGGTCAGACGGTGGCGGCTGTTACCCCAGGCAAAGTCGCTACGCAGCTGCACGTCGCTACCAAACACCTGATCGACAAAGCGGTTTTCACTGACCCGTAGTGCCGGAAACCGCTGCCTGGCACGAAAGTCAAAGCTGCTCAGCTCTCGCTCGTTTTCTTCTTGGGTACGAGAATCCTGGAAGTAGAGTCGCGCCTGAGCAAAGTCTAAAAAAGAACTACTGTCTGGACTATCGTATTTGTAGGCCAAACTCAAGCGGGTGCGGTTGGTGTCAATCTCTTCTGTAAATCGCGTAGTAGTACCGGTAATTAGAGGCAGGTTTTCATCGGCAGTGGTGGTATCGGTGTCGTTGTCAAAGTGTTCTACGGTGAAGCCAACGGCGCTGGTGTCATTTAGGTTATAGACCAGTTTGCCAAGAATGCTGTTGCGGTTGGTGGTTTGTTCATCTCCCAGATTCTCGGTCTCAGCACCGTCTCGTCGGGAATAGGCCAACAGAGTGTCAATGTTATTAAACCGATTGACCTGGACAAAAGTATTAGTAAATCCGGTATTGCGACTGTCAAAATTGGCAGACCCTATTGCTGCAGAATCACGTCCGGCGGCCTCGATCAGCTCAGTCGGGTCCAGAGTAAAGTAGCTAACCGTCCCACCTAGGGCATCGCTGCCATAGAGCGTTGAGGCTGGACCGCGAAGAATCTCAGCCGTACGCAAAATTTCCGTATCAAAGTAATCTCGGCCCAGATTAAACCCCTGCCCTGGGGTAACCGCATCGCCAAACTGAAAAGAAGAGGGCAGTCGAATATCGTCTACCTGTATCAGGATGCGATTGCCCTCAATGCCGCGAATATTAAAGTCCTGTAGGCCAAATTGAAGATTGTTTCTAACCGAAACACCTGGCTCATAGCGAGTCAGGTCAGAAATATCGCGGATGAGTAAACGGTTAATATCCTCGGCGTCGATGACGCTCACCGTCGCTGGTGCGGTCTGGATCGTGCGGGGGGTGCGAGTGCCGGTTACCGTAATGCGCAGCGGTCCGTCGTCGTCAGCAGCCTGCGCTGCTTGCGCGATCGCGTCGGTACCGCAGGCCGCTTGATGCTGCTGTGAACATGGCTCTGCGATCGCACGGGGAACCATGAGCAAGAGCACCCATGGGCCACTAAAAAGAAAAATTCTTAATAAGCAAATAGCGTTCATCTCAGGGAAAATCAATTACAGGCAAACACGGAATTAAAAGCGCGACACGGTTTGAGCGTTGGCCCTAAAGAGCTGTTTGAGTTAGCTCAGCGGTGTCGCCGGGGGGTGGGGAAGCCGCTGCCAGGGGGCAGATCTGTGGGCCGACCGGGGTATCTAAAATGGCCACATCGACGTCAAATACTTGGTTAACGATTTGAGGCGTGAGCGTGTCGGCAACAGCGCCAATGGCCCAAAGCTGGCCTTCTCGCATAAAGGCCAGCCGATCGCTATAGCGGGCCGCCAGATTAATGTCGTGCAGGACGGTGACAATCGCTAGCTGTTCCTGGCGATTGAGCTGTTTAAGTAGCTCCAGCAGCTGGAGCTGATAGTGGATATCGAGATAGGTGGTGGGTTCATCCAATAGCAAAATCTGAGGCTGCTGAGCCAGGGCCAGGGCTAAAAAAGCTCGCTGCCGCTGACCGCCGGACAGCGCCGATACAGGCTCATCACGATACGAAACCATGTCGGTCCAGGTTAGGGCCTGCTCGATTTGGGCATGGTCATTGGCGCTCAAGTCCCACTGCCACCAGGGCTGATGGGGAGAACGGCCCAGACTAACCAGCTGATATACGCTGAGCCCGCTAGGTAAAACCTGCTGCTGGGGCAAAAGCGCTAATTTATGAGCCACGGCGGTGGGCGACAGACGATGGATATCTTGACCGTTGAGTAAAACGGTCCCTTGCTGCAGCGGCAGAATGCGGCCAAACAGCCTAAGCAGCGTGGATTTACCAGATCCGTTAGCGCCAAGAATGCTGAGCCATTCTCCTTGATGTAGCGCCAGGGTGACCTGTTGAACAATGGTTTTGTCGCCGTAGCCGCCTTGTAAATCGAACGCTTCTAAGACCATAGCTACACCCTTGTGATTGCACCACTACGACGATAGAGCAGTCCCATAAAGACAGGCGCTCCCAGAATGGCCGTAACAATCCCCACAGGTAGCTCAATGGGGCCGCTACGGGCAACCAAATCAGCCAGACAAAGCACCAGAGCCCCCCCAATAGCGGAAAAGGGCAACACTAGCCGGTAGTCATTGCCCACCAAAAGCCTGATCCCGTGGGGAACCAGCAGACCGATAAAGCCCACTAGACCGGCAATACTCACGGCTCCGGCAGTAAGCAGCGTGGCAGTGGCCCCAATCAAGAGTCGCGATCGCACCAGCGAACTCCCCAATCCCACCGCTAAATCATCTCCCAAATTTAACAAATTCACCTGACGGGCCAGCAAACACCCTAGTCCCAGCGCCATCACCACACTGGGGCCCACTACCCTCACCTCGTCCCAACCTCGTCCGTTAAGACTGCCCGTCAGCCAGGTCAGGGCCGCCTGCACCTGACCGTCCGGTGACATCAACAGCAGCATGGTCTGCAGCGCAGCAAATAGCGAGCTTACCGCCACACCACCCAGAATAAGACGCTCTACCGATATTTCACCCTTAGTTTTAGCCAACACAAACACAATCACCATGGCAGTAACGGCACCAATCCAGGCCCCCAGCGGCAGCCAAATAGCCCAAACTCCAAGCCCCACAATTAGCACAGCCGCTAGCCCCGCCCCAGAAGAAATACCCAGCAAAAACGGACTGGCTAGACCGTTGCGCAGCATCCCCTGCAGCAATGCCCCCGACATGCCCAGAGCAGAGCCCACAATCATGGCCGCAATCACCCTCGGCAGCCGCAGGTCCCACACAATCGTTTGATGGATGCGACTCCCCTGCCCCCAAAGAACCGCCCACAGCTCCTGACGGTTCAGCGCCACCGAACCAAAGGCTAACGATATAGCAATAACTAGCAACAGACCCAAGCACAGCAAGACACCTATCGCCATCAGCCGGTAGCGCTGTCGTCTGATCGACACCTGTTTAGATGAGCGAGTTAAACTGACCTCTGGCCAACCGGCTCCCATAGCGACTCTGTCCCCTCACAGCTCACCGCGCCTACATCTAAAGGCGGTCTGATAAAACACTATACTAATGACAATAAATGTCAAGTAATTAAATCAGCGCCGATCGGTCTGATATGGACATCTCTCACCCGCGACAAGTGTGACAGGGTGTCTTTTGACTTATTTTCTATTCCCAGACAATAATGTGTGGCCCAATCATCTCAACCACTAGAAATTTTGAGGCAATTGCTGATTTTGAGGATGGGACGATGGGTAGCCACTACCCTATGACAGGCTCTCACGATTGACGTCATCCCAAGGATAGGCAGGGCCAGATTCAGGTAAACGCTGCGGGTAAGGGACTTTATTAATGAAGGTGTTCGTCTACTTAATAGCCATGGGGCTACTGCCGCTGACTGCGTACCCGGTCCGGGGAGCAGAGCGGTCTACAAATCCCGATACTGGACGTACTAGCCAGATTGTCGCTCAGGCTGAGCCCATTGAGATCGTTGATGTCCAGGTTGTTCGGTTTGACGACGGTGTTGACATTGTTTTGCAAACATCGGTAGGTGAGCTGTCGCAGCCAGTCACCTCTATTAGCGGTAACACATTTATTGCCGACATTGCCAACGCGGTCCTCTTAGAAAGTGCGTTCCGTTCTGAGAATCCGGCCACCGGCATCGCCTTAGTAGAGGTAGTTCAGCTGTCTAAAGAAACAGTGCGGCTAAAAATTACTGGCACCGATCTCTCTCCAGAGATCGAGTTTGCCAGCACCGATCAAGGGCTGACCTTTAGCAGCTTTAATCCAGACGAAACGGCTAGCTCCGATGCGCTGCGGATCGTTGTGACCGCTGAGAAACGGCCTGACGATGTTCAGGATATCCCCATCAGTATCACAGCGTTTACAACAGAAGATATTGAAGACGCCGATCTCACCTCCTTTGAAGATATTGCTGGGGCCACTCCCAACTTTACGGTCTACACACCGGGGCGCAACTTTCTGCTGTACAGCGTTCGCGGTCTGAGTAACTTTAACTTTCTCTCTAGAGACCCGGTGGCGTTTTACGTCGATGATGTTCCCTACGACTACACTGGGTTTCTCGATCTAGATCTAACGGATTTAGAGCGGGTGGAGGTGCTGCGCGGTCCCCAGGCCACCCTCTATGGTCGTAACGCCGAAGCGGGTGTGGTCAATGTTGTTACCCGCAAACCGACTAACACGCCGGAGTATAGCTTTAGTGCGAGCTTAGGCAACTTTAGCACCCCCGATCTCAGGGCAAGTGCTAGCGGCCCCATCGTTCCAGATAAGCTGTTTTATCGACTGTCTGGGGACTTTATGCAGCGCGATGGCTATGCTACAAACATCACCACAGGTGAAGATACCGACTTTGAATCGGGCGGCGGCGGTCGCGCTCAGCTGCTGTGGACCCCATCAGACGATTGGGAGATTCTGTTCAATGCCTCTGTTGATAGCTATCGCGACGGCACACCTCCCATCAGTCGGCCTGACCTGGACCAGGCCCCGTCAGAAACAGATATTGATGCCATCGGCTTTAACGATTTAGATACCAATTCTCAGTCGCTTAAGGTGGCTTACGACAGTTCCAGCCTTCGGTTTACATCGATTACAGCTCGGCGGTTTTCCGACCAGGCCTTTGAGAATGATTCAGACGGTACCCAGCTGGACGCGTTAAATCAATTTGTAGACATCGACTCTACTGTCTTGAGTCAGGAACTGCGGCTACAGTCTACTGACAACAACGGTCCCTTTTCCTGGCTGGTGGGCACCTATTTAGAAGACCGCGATTTTAATGTCAATCAAGAAGGTTTTCGGTTTGGAGTCGACTTTGGCGGGCCGATCGAAAGCATCACCAAAGCTGAAATTGACGAACAGACCTATGCGGTATTTGGTCAGGCCAGCTATCGTCCCATTGAGCCGCTGACGCTGACGGCAGGACTGCGGTATGAAATCTTTGATAGCCAGCTCGACAGCTCCGAAGCCTCGTCTGTTCTTGGGACTGCCAGCTTTAATAATGTCAGTAACAACGGCGAAGAGCTGATTCCCCGGTTTGCGGTGGAGTATGACATCAATCCAGATATTATGGTCTACGGCTCCGTGGCTCGCGGCTACCGGGCCCAGGGCGTAAACTTTCGTGCTACGGTCCCCGAACAGATACCGTTTAACGCAGAAAAATCCTGGAACTATGAGGCTGGCATCCGTACCTCCTGGCTAGACGACCGGCTAACGGCAAATCTGACCCTGTTCCACAATCCGATCAACGACTATCAGGTTCCCTCTTCTGATCCGGCCACCGGTCTGTTTGGCTTTGTCGACAATGCTGAAGTCACCATCAACGGTATTGAAGCCGAGCTGAGGGCAAGACCCATGGAGGGACTCGATCTAACAGCCGGATTTGGCTGGCTAGATGCTGAGTATACGGATTATGAAGATCCGAATTTAGGAGACTTTAGCGGTAACAATCTCCCCTATTCCCCGGAATATACCTTTAACTTGGCAGCCCAGTATCGTTCACCGGACGGTCTGTTTGGCAGACTAGAAGCCCAGGGATTTGGCACCACATTTTTTAATGATGATAATTCTCTTAGACAGCGGCCTTATGTATTGATCAACGCTCGTCTGGGCTATGAGTTCGACCGACAGGGTGTCTATTTCTTTGCTAACAATATCTTTGACTTTAGACCCCTAACGACGGAAGCCTCGTTCTTTGGTGGCACATTAGTCACCGCCACCTATGGAGCACCGGCCTCCTTTGGCGTTCAATATCGAACACGCTTTTAATCTCTTAAGTGCGACTCTTAAGTACGACGGGCTGTCTTTTGACTTTGTGAGCTGGCTCCATGTACTTTCGTTGGCGTTGCTGATCCTCGGGATGATTTTATTTGCAAGATACTGGTGTGGGGAATTTCTCACAGCCCGGTGCATCCACTCAATCAGTAACGGCATGTCATTGAGCTAGCTCAGGAGAAAAGTTGGGATCATGATAGGTAAAAAACGATTTGGCCGACTGGCGTTGGCCGCGGGTGTCCTGCTATCAGGCTGGGTGGGTCTGAGGGGACAGCGGGATGCGATCGCAATCGACAGCCAGACCGTCACCATCCAGTTTGCCGGGATGGTCGCAGACGATGCCTTTGCCTGTGGGCAAGCCTATGAGCTAGGCACACCCGCAACGGCCATGACGCCCCTCGATTTTCGGTTTTATGTTTCAGAGGTGGCCCTGCTAGACACCGACGGGAACGAAGTACCCCTGATTCTGCAGCAGGATGGCCTGTGGCAACATCAGAATGTGGCCCTGGTGGATTTTGAAGACAAGTCGGGTGCCTGCAGCAACGGTACCGTCGAGACGCGCTCCGAGGTCGTTGGCACAGTACCGGCTGGCGACTACAGCGGTGTAAAATTCACCCTGGGTGTGCCCTTTGGGCTAAACCATGTTGACTCTACCCTGGCACCCTCGCCCCTTAACCTCACCTCGCTGTGGTGGAACTGGAATTTTGGCTATAAGTTTGCGCGCATTGACCTGACCCCGGCAACCACCGCCCAGGCCAGTCCCAAGCAGCATAGTGAAGCGTTGAGCGGCTTTGCCTTCCACCTGGGCAGTGTGGGCTGCCAAATGGATGCTACTCAGGCCCCCGTTGTCTGCAGCATGCCCAATCGTCCCGAGGTCATTCTTGCTGACTTTGACCCAACAGCAGATGTGATTGTTGCCGACCTAGCAGCGCTGATGTCTGGGACCAACCTGGCAGAAAATCAAGAAGATACGGCGCTTGGCTGTATGTCCTCCCCCGCTGACGGTGACTGCACTGAAATCATGCAAAATCTGGGGCTGCCGTTTAACGATCGGCCCGAAAGCGTACAAACTTTTTTCAGCGTAAAATAATGTAGCACTGCTGAGATAGCTTTGACGATAAGGACTGTCAAATAGCAACGGTTCGGTCTGTTCTCAACTGTGTATGTGTCCTACTTAAGCGGTTATGGAATAAAAATTTAACAGTTTCCTATTTTTAGCTTCTAGAATTTGGGATAACTTCTCCCCTCCTGGGAGGGGTGCCCTTTGGGCGGGGTGGGTTTTCGATCACTAGCGTCAGTGGCCAACCCACCCCTACGCCCCTCCTAGGAGGGGATAGATCGGCAAGTTTTAAAATTTCGACCTATGTTACCTCGCCGCTGGACTAGCTGGCTCCTGACCTGCTTTTTAGTATTCTGTCTGTCTATAGGCGCTGAAGCTGTCTTGGGTCATACCCCAGGAGGATTAGACGATTTCGAAGCTCCACAGAATACAACAGCAGCGTTTGACTGGCAGCTCCCCAGCTGGGTGCCTAAACCCGTAGTCCCTGCAGACAACCCGATGACAGTGGCCAAGGTGGAGCTGGGCCGTCATCTGTTTTACGAGCCGCGTCTGTCGGTAACAGGAGAGTTCTCCTGTGCCACCTGTCATTTACAGAAACTGGCGTTTACCGATGGCAAACCTTTAAGCCTCGGGGCAACAGGGGAGGTCCACCCGCGTAATTCCATGAGTCTTACCAATGTGGGATATAACTCGGTGCAGACCTGGGCTAACCCACTGATGCAGCACCTGGAGCAGCAGATGCTGGTGCCCCTATTTGGTGAAGAGCCGGTGGAGATGGGGATGGCGGGTCGAGAGAATGAGCTATTGCAAACCTTAAAAAGCGACCCGGACTACCAGCAGCGCTTTGAAGCCGTTTTTGGTGGAGAGAACCCAGTTAGCGTGCGCCACATTAGCCTTGCGATCGCGGCATTCGAGCGCACCCTCAACTCCTTTGCATCTCCTTATGACCGCTATCGCTACGGTGGCGAGGCGGCGGCGATTTCAGACTCTGCCAAACGAGGGGAAGCCCTCTTTAACAGCGAGCGTTTAGAATGTTTTCACTGTCACAGCGGGCTAAACTTTAGCGATTCTACCCGGCACGAGCGCTCAGGATTTACTGAAATCGCCTTTCACAATACCGGACTCTACAACCTTGACGGTAATGGAGCCTATCCTCCCAACAATATTGGCGTTCAAGAAATCACCCTCAGCGCCAATGACATGGGCAAGTTTAGAGCCCCCACCCTGCGTAATATTGCTCTGACGGCACCCTACATGCATGACGGCAGCGTCGCCACACTAACCGAGGCAATTGAGCACTATGCAGCCGGGGGCCGCACCCTAGAAGACGGCCCCTATGCCGGTATTGGTCGTGAGAATCCCCTAAAGAGTTCTTTTATTCAAGGATTTTCGCTAACGGAAACTGAAAAGCAAGACCTGCTGAACTTTTTACAAAGCCTGACGGATGAGAACTTTCTTAGCAATCCTCGGTTTAGTTCACCTTGGGAGTAGTGCTGCGATCGCAGCGTTCACCCTATTCCTGCCGCAAGAATATGAGCCCTAGCAACGCTGGCAACAGCCCCAGGGCAATAGCTGGCTCCGGTGTCTTCATAGGCGCAGCGGACATTTGCTCTATCTCATGTCCTGACGTCTGCGACATCACAACTCCGCTCAAAACGTCACTATCGCTGCTAGTGATAGCACCAATGCTACAGCGCTCAGGAATATAGGCGACTTCCTTATCAGAATTGCCGTCAGCGGGGCGGCCAAACTCTTGCGCCCAGTAGTTTTCAAAGGTAACCTGGGGAGCTACACCAGGAACTGTATCAAAAAACAGACCAAAACCAACATCGGTAAACTCTGGGTTTAGTAAGTTCTCTCGGTGTCCTGGACTGTTTAACCAATCTGTGACCACATCTGTTGCCGAATAATATCCTGCCGCAAGGTTCTCCGCAGCCAAGCTAAATTTGTATCCTGTCGCATTAATACGGCTCGCAATCGTCGATAGACCATCTGGGCTATGGTGAGCAAAATAGTCTCTAGCGGCCATATCTTCAGTATGTCCTTGGGCAGCCTGTCCCAGTTTGTAGGAAAACTTTAGCAAGCCAACCCCATGGGCATGGCGAACCTGATTCGTTTCATCAATCAAGTTTTGAAAGATAGCCTTTAGCTCGGTGGAGCAGGCTGTTTTAACCGGCAGTGCTGCTGCCACCGGTTCGCTGTCGCTGCTGCCACCGCTACCGCCCCCACAGCTAGTTAATACAACTCCCAACAGTACAAGAGCGCCTAACGATCTAAACCCCATAACATACTCTGGCAAAACAGCTTGAGTCAAACGTTGGGTAGCACACCTCAAGTCATACCGGCTCTGATAGATTAAAAATTCAGAGTCGGTATATAGACAAACCTGTTAACACCAAGTTTGAACAATGAGGGTGGTTTGATCGACCGTTACACTACCAGAGCGGATAGTGATAATGCGTATTAGTTTCTCAGTAAAACTACACCATCGGCAATTACCGAAAACGCAGTTTTAGCCACAGGCAATTAAGCACGCCGAAACAACAGCAGACACCAGGCAGGTACCAAAGGCAGAATCAGGAATAACAAAAACTGTAAGAACGACACAATATCGCCAGGTCTAACTAAAACAATATCTGTCAATAGAGGTAGCGCAAATAACAGCGTCGTCAGGCTAAATAGCCCAACGATTGCTCTTCCTCGCTTATATTTTATCCATCGCAGCCGGGTTACGAGACCGACAAGCAAGGTTTCTATAGTAACCGCTATCTGGATATAAACCATGCCTAGAACTAACCCCAGCATCCAACTCCTAGCTGGCTCTATCTTGTCTGGATTGAGCATGCCGTACCACAATTCGTGCCACCAAACTGCAATCCCGATGCAGATAAGCAGCCCCAACAAACCAAGTAGCCCAAGAATGACGGTTCGCAGTAGTTTGGTAAGAGACATAGCAGAGAATGGGATAACTTAGGTGTTAATGCCGCTGAAGCACATCCGTTTTCAACTATACAGAGTTTAAGATGAGACTCCGCCTACTTCTAGTAGAGACAAAGCAAAGATATACACGAACCAAATAAGAGTTTATTCATAATCTGGGCAGCTTATATTGAAGGCGGAGGCGGATATAACCAAATTTCAATCCGTAAGCACATGGAATAGGGAACAGTATGCCAATAGCATCCCCATCAATATAGCTCCCGAACGGGTAATCGTTAGAAATAATGCCTGGTGGGAATTCGGCGAGATCATGTAAGCCTGAACTGCAACGCAAATTGGGACAATGAAGATTAATGTCCCAGCCAAAAGCTTCCATTTAACAGCTAAGGTACTCTGATGCAGCCTTGGCATCGTGCGATTGAGTTCGATGGCAGCAAGTAATGCAAATAGAGGTAATCCGATAAAGGTACTGCCATGCTGAAAGGCTTTGTAGCCGGACACATGCAACCCACCTATTTCAATGGAGGAATTCAGCATGGGAATTAATTGTGTCCCCCAGCGGCCCGAATGGGTAAATGCATCCCAAATCTGATGGGTGCCTGCCCCCACGACAATGGCAAATGCAATGACAAAAATGTAGCGCAGCTGGGTGTCCAAGGAGGATCGTATAGGAACATTTGGCTTGGGTGACAGCCTCGATGCGAACCACCCTGGCAAGAGGGCAATTATTGGCTTGCGCAGCACGAGTTCAAATAGGAAGAATGCACCTATACCCAGGGGTAAACAGATGGAGAATAGGCCCAAAGGAGAATGAGCTTGGGCGTAATTGACAATTGGAAAGAACAGAGGAAAGTCAGGAATCATGGCCCCAATTGCGAAGGCAGAAAAAGGGGCGACACGTCGCAACGACCAAAACGGGAGAACGGCTACGATATGTGTGGGTGTAAATGGCATAGGTAATGATAAAGGGAAGATTCTCTCCTGGCTGACGTTGGAACCATCGAGTTGTAGTTTTACATATTAACGGGGGGTGTGGCTGTCTTGAGGTCCCCTGCTGCTTGATCCCGATGTCAAGCATGGGTCCTACCTATGCCTACAAATACAATGAATCAAATTCCATGTTTTAGACTATTCATTCGGCGTTGTACTGGTGTGCCCCTCTAGCTCAGCTACATCGGCCTGAATATATGACACGGTTGACATAATTAGCCCTGGTGACAGGGATGGGTGGGGGTATAAATCAGCCACGATAAAGGTGAAGATAAGTGCGATAGCGCCAGCGCTGACTTGTCAGTTCGCAATCCGTTCAAACGCAATGCGATAGGGGCGCAATACTTGGAACATTTTTCGAATCCTCTCTAATGTGTCTCTAATGTGTATAGTTACTGTGGATTTACTTGAACTGTGCCAACAGTCTTTGGCGAGATGTCTCTAACGATGAAGGAAAACTATGGGATAGCCGATGGGGAATGGGCAACCATCCCACCACAGTCGTACTTGGCACAGTGGCCCAGCGTCCCGCACTAAACACATGCCAGTATTGATGCTCAGGATGGGCCCGCCGCCCTAGATAAAATCCACCATAGCGAGCGCCCTGAACCGCCAAGATAATCGGACGTTGAGGATCGACTGGTCTACGACACTCTCCATGCCATGCAGAATCATCCAAGGATGGAATTTGCATCACCAAAGACCAAGAGCGTTTGCTAGCCCAGCGGTTCCCTAGCCAGCAATCAATGGCGACATGGCTACTAGATACCTCAGGACTGTCACTACATAAACAAAGTTGTCCGGCTCGAATCCACTTAGGTAATTCAGTCGCGTTGGCAAGGCTCCAGTATGGATAAAGCATGGTTTGCGTCAGTATGATGGGGGCGTGAGGTAGTTGAAAAACACATAACGTTTTTAACTACCCCAAAGGTAATCAAGGAGACGTCTCTAACTCGTCTCCAACGCGTCCCTGCTCCTACACACACAACCCCATATATCTCTGAGGCGTGCTTACATATTCAAAAAACCTCAACGGCTCCAAGTGTCTTCAAAGATTCTTTTTGAGCCTCTGTTAAGCCTCGCACATCGGTAATATTCATCCCCTCATAGGGCCTGGGTGCCCTCAGTGTCTTGAGACACTGACCTGTGGCCACATTCCAAAGACGAATTGTTTCATCAGCGCTACCACTGGCCAAGGTTTGACCATCGGAACTAAAGAATACTGAGTTGACACGTCCCTGATGTGCATCCAATGTGCGGATCAATTCACCTGTTTTAGGATTCCAAAGTTTAACGGTTTGATCATCACTACCGCTAGCTAAAATACTGCCTTCGAGGCTAAAGTTAGTGCTCCAAACAATTGCCTGGTGTGCCTCAAACGTTCTCAGTAGTTTACCTGTTTGAGCATGCCATAGTTTTATGGTGCCATCGTCCCCACCACTAACTAACTGTTGACCATCGGGGCTAAAGTCTACAGTCCATGTTGAAACCTGTTGGCTTTCCCAGGAAAGCATTAATTCTCCTGTTGCTGTGTTCCACAGTTTAAGCATCCCATCAAAACCGGTACTGGCAAACCATTGACCATCCGGGCTAAAACGAGCTGAAAATATCCAGCCATCATGGGCCTCAATGGTTCTAATCAGCCTGCCGGAGGCCACATCCCACAGCTTGATAGTTTGATCAAAGCTGCCACTCAACAGCAGTTGACCATCCGGACTAAATTCTACAGACTGTACAGCAAAGTTATGCCCACGCAGAGACTTCAAAAGCTGACCTGTTTCTATATCCCACACATTAATAGTGCCATCGAGACCACAACTAACAACTTTCTTTTCACAAGGGCTAATGGTTACCCCAAAAACGCCGTCATTATGGCCTTCCAGGGTGCTAATGATGGCACCTGTTTCTATGTTCCAAAGTCTCACTTTATGATCGCTACTGGCGCTGAAAATCAGAGATTCAGTGGGATGAAAACAAACCGAGTTAACCCAACAGGAAAACCCCTGTAAGGTCTTAAAAAGACGTTTCTTGGGCATTTCCCACAGTCGAATAGTATGGTCGTTATTACCCACTGCCAAATATTGACCGTCTGGACTGAATGCAAGGGACCAGACTAAACTTTTGTATACCGTGGATGTGCGCAGAAGCTGCCCCGTCTTTGAATGCCAAAGCTTTGTTGTTGCATCCATACTGCCACTGGCGAGGTAATTTCCACAAGGGCTAAACGCCATAGATGGAATCCAATTTTTGTGGGCTTGGAACACTAACGTGATTTTTCCCGTTTTCAGGTTCCAAATTGTAATTTTTCCATCGTTATGCCCCGTGGCAAGGGATTGACCATCCGGGCTAAAACTGACACAGTGGGGTTCAGTTTCACAGTTCCAAACATTCAGCAGTTTACCTGTCTGGGCATCCCAGATACGCAAGGTTTGATCAACGCTGACGCTAGCAATCTGTTGCCCATCGGGACTAAAAACAGCGGAATTTATCTGTTGGGTGTGCCCCGTTAACCGATATCGCAGTTCATAAGTGACTAAATCCCATAGGATGAGGTCGGTATCAAAACTGGCGCTAACCAGCAAGTCACCGTTTGGACTCGTGTTCATCGTCCAAACAATGCCCGAATGACCCTTAAGCACTTTGACCAGTTGACCAGTGGCCACATCCCAAACATTAATTTCTCCTGGATTCCCTTCACCCACTAATCGTTTGCCACCATGGATAAAATCTAGAGCCATAATCCAGCTGGTTGAGGCGTTGTCTATAGCGAGAATGGGTCGTTGGTCCGCTGCTCGCCAGACAATAACTCGGCCCGCACCGTCCCCCGTTGCAAACATCGAACCATCAGGGGCATAAACAATTTTAGAGATGGGATCTAAGGGTTGATTAAAGGCAGTCTCCTTGAAAGCGGAATGGGCAAAATTAACCCCGTGTAGGATGACATGCTGCAGATAGGCATGATAAATCGTTAGTCGAGACAAATCTAACTCGCTAAAGTTTATATCCAGTACCCAGGCGAGATTTATCAGATTACCTGCACTGTAGCCAGTAGCCTGTCGTGACTGCAGTACTTTAAGATGGGCTAAAATAGCTTCTGCTGGAGTTCCAATGGACTGCCTTAGCTGGTCCGCAACAGCCCGCAAGACAAATCTTTCTTGGCTCTCTCGAACAAAATCTTTAACGGTTGTTTTCATCAGTGCATAGGTCACTGTTGAGAGAGAGTTGGGTGATTGGCTATTGAAACAATCAGGAGCGGTCAATTCCTCACTAATCTGTTCAACTAGCCTATCAGTGACGTATTCCATGATCACTGGCTGTTGGGTGTAGGTATTGCCACGACGCTGGATCAGCGAACGCCAACAGAGTGACTCTAGGGCTTCAATTAGTTTTGTCTTATAACAGGATGGATAAATATCGGCCTTAAGTTCAGCAATAGTTGTCCAATCGCGATTGATCGCCAGCCAAGTCATGACTGTTTGTTCTAGAGCAGAGAGACGCTCAAACTGAACATCTAATAATTTTCTTGCACCGTTGAAAAGTAACGCATCTTCTTTTAGAAACAGCGATATCTCGCCATCAAACACATCGCGAATAGAACTGCTGATAATCTGCAGTGATAGGGGGCTGTGGTCGTAGCGATCGCAAAGCCGTTCCTTATCATCCTGGCTGCCCGTCAGGTGCTTTGCCTCAATCAGAGCTAGCGCCGCCTCAGGCGAGCCTTCTAGCTGCAGCACCTGCACTGCAGGATTCGCCTCTGATAGGGTTGCCACCTCAGCCGGTTTTTCTCGACTGGTTAGCAGCAGGCAGCTTTGATGATTCGCCTGACCTACCACGGATAAAAGCTCACCATAATTCTCATAGCCCTCACGATATTGACCAGCCCGTTCTCCCCCCTTAAACAGGGTTTCCACATTGTCTAAAATCACTAGACATCGTGCCTGACGCAGCCAATGGACTAACCGAGGGAGCGAACAGGTCTCTTCTTGCTGGTTAGAGATAAACGGGACTAAATCTTCTAGCAACGCATTTAATGACGGTGCTTTGCGCAGCGCTCTCCAAATAATAAAGTCAAAGTCTGTCTGCAGCTCATGAATCACCTTCGCCGCTAGGGACGTTTTGCCCATGCCCCCCATCCCCAAAACGCTCACCAGGCGGCATCGGTCTTGCTCAATCCACTGACGCAGTTTGTGTGACTCCTGGGCGCGACCGTAGAAAAAACTAATATCTGGGGATTCACCCCAATCAATTTGGGCCTTAGGGGCAACTGCCGCAGCTCCAGTCACCTGATTGGATAGCTGCGGCTGGCTAGACTGCGGTGATGGCGTCTCATCTAAGAGCAGTTGCTCATAAAATTGGCGCGTTTCCGCACTGGGGTCAATGCCCATTTCCTCACGCAGCAGCGTCATGCACTGGTGGTATACCTGCAGTGCCGTTGCCCGTTCTCCCTGCTGGGCATGGCACTGCATTAATGTTAAATAGGCCGATTCATTTAGAGGTTCTAGCTGGATCAGACGTTGGGTGGTTGCGATCGCACCTCGATAATCCCTGAGATCAACCAGGCACAGACTCAAATCAGCTAATGCATTAAGAAATAACTGATGTAAACGATCACGTTCCGGCTCAATCCAGTCATCGTAGCAGCTGGGCAGCAGGTCTCCTTGATAAAGCTCTAACGCTTGCTTTAAGGTCTCGACCTTTTGATCAGAGGTGGGCTGCTTAGAGGCCTGGGCCAACGTCGTCTCAAATTCATCCACATCAGACCAAAACGAAGCCTGAGGCTGCCATTGAAGGGTTTGGGCAGTCACAAAAACATACTGATCCGCGTCCGGCAATAGTTGTCTAAATCGGTGTAGCTCCCTCCGCAAATTTGTTTTGGCTTTTTGATCCGTTGTGTCTGGCCACAATGTGCTGGCCACATGCCCCCTTGGTTTGGGTGTTTTTGTATATAGAATGAGGTAGGCAAACAGGGACTGGTATCTCTCCGCCTGCAATTTTTCAATAGGCTGACTATTTAAGGTCAATCGAAAATGGCCCAACAAATTGACACGAAGTTGTTTGGAAGTGCTCATTTCGATATTTTTAGCCACCGTTAACACTAGGTAAATAAATCTACCTTAATTTAGGCTACCTGACTGAATACGCATATCGGTTTTCAACACTGAATTGCAGAACTCCAGCTTGGTAGACGTAACCAATGTTACTGGCCAAAAAGAAAAGCTTGCTCCAGTCACCCCCCTAGCAATGCAACTTCAGTGGTGGTGGTATTTTCTTACGATTGTCAATTTATCACTGCCCAGAAGCTGTTCAATGGGAATACCTCGAAGGTAAAGGGCTGCGCTCAGCTAGAGGTTTTTGCGATCGCAAAAACCTCTAGCTAATAACAAGAGTCTTAGACTGGTTATTTTCGCTAAAAACGTAGGGTAACAAACGCTGATGGCCTTGCTCTCCTATGGGGAGCGGGCGGACAGCTTCGAGCCGAGGACCAAAATAAGCCCCTGTAAAGTCAGTGTCTTGCAAATTAGCATCGTCAAATATGGCCTGGTCAAGATGAGCCCCCATGAAGCTGGCTCCACTTAAATTAGCTCCTGAGAAATTTGTTCCTCGCAGGTCGGCTTCACTAAAATCAGCCCCGCTAAGGTTAGCGCCGGTAAAATCAGTGCCGTGAAGTTTTGCTCTAATCAAAATTGTCTGGGTTAAATTTGATTTGATCAAGGCCGCCTGGCTGAGATTGGTGTCAATAAAACGGGCCTGGGTCAAAATTGCCATAATCAACACAGCCTGAGTGAGATCAGCACGGCTAAAATCCGCCTGCCGTGAATCTGTTTGCATCAGGTTAGCGCGTTGGGCATAGGCCCCATGGAGATCGGTCTTTCGTAAAGAAGCATTACTCAAGTTAGCCTGCTCCAGGCGAGCGCCACTGAGGTTGGCTCTAAGTAAATCATTGCCATGGAAATCACTGTTACCCAAGTGCGCTCCGGCTAGCTGATAGCCTCGGCAATAGCCCCGATTAAAATCGGGACGTAGGGTTGATGTCTTTTGTCGCCACTGGTTCCAGACGAGAGCGCCCTGTCTCAGCTGTTGGATATGTTTAGGATTAGCCATTGCCCTGCTCTCCACAGTTGATTTCATGGTTTAACTGTAATGAGACCGGTGTCTCTAAGGCGTCTCCAAAGCGTCCAACCCCTACTAGAGCTAGCGATGCTCATACGGAGCTGCTTGAGTCCATAAAACCTCGATACTCACTAGCAGATATCCAGACACTGATCACAGTTTTGCAGTAGCAGGGCACGTTTGGCTTTACAGCTTTACCCAACGGCCTATTCCCGGCTGCACTCTTAACCGACGAAACCGCCTATAAGGGGTACGCAAATGTGTGGGTACGAGCCAATATTCATGTTGCCTATGGCCACTATCCCTTTTGGCGCAGCGATGCGTTAGCTAGGGGGTGCTAGCAAAAAGATGGTGACGCAGCAACTCCATGAAATGGAAGAGGCAGGCTTAGTGACCCGCAAGGTCGTGTGAGATCGCCCCATTGCAGTCACCTACGAAATCACTGACTTTGGCAAAACTGCCTTGGGGTTTCTGGAAAAACTCAAAGGCTGGGTGAAAAAAACATCAAATTTAGAATTGTTGTTTATCACTTTTTAGTCATTCTAGAGCGATCGTAGCAATCGCCATTTTTTGCGGTTGCCGGAATAGTCTTTTAGCCCGTTCCACCCGCTGCTGAATAACGTACTTTTCGGGTGAAACGCCCATCGATTGCCGAAATCCGATTGTCGCCTTTTGAACGACAATGCGTGTCTTAAATAAGCTATTGTCTTTTTTATGTAGGCGGTTCACAATAATATCCATGGGTGGCAAATGACTTATCACTTTCAAGATCATTTGCTTCTTGTTTATTGAACTATCAACGGATAAAAACCATGGCTGATACTGAAATTTTTGTTTTAGATAATGGTCCACTAATTCTCAAAGGTGAGTTTTCTGTAGTCGATGGAGACAAGCAGTCCTATCCTAAGCAGGAGCAAGTTGCCCTTTGTCGCTGTGGTGCATCGAGTAACAAACCCTTTTGCGATGGAGCCCATGCCAAAGTAGGATTTACAGCAACAGAACGAGCGCCCAAGGAATAAGAAATCACGTATAAATCGGATTTTCTATTGGGGCGCTACATGCAACGCCCCGATAGAAAATAAAATCGATGTGGGCCAGGTACACTATTTTGTCCACGTTTTTTAAATGAATACATCCGTGAGTAATATTGACCGTAGCAACGCCACTGATCAGCATGTCACTGCTGTCATTACCCATCGGGTCAAAGCTGGACGGCAAGAAGGGTATGAGGAATGGATTAAAGGAATTTCAGCGGCGGCCCGTGAGTTTGAGGGGCATCTGGGGGTGAGTATTCTTCGACCACAGCCTGATTCACAGCTGGACTATGTGATTGTGCTTCAGTTTGATGCGTGCAGCCATCTTACGGCCTGGCTTAAATCAGATATCCGCAATGCCTGGATTGAGTGGGTCAACCCTCTGATTCAGGAACAGGAAACCATTCAGATTTTATCGGGGTTAGAATCCTGGTTTCAGCTGCCTAAGCAACTGGGACATAAGGTTCCAAGGCGATATAAGCAGGCCATATTGATCTGGGTTGGTGTGATGATCGTATCAGTAGGTGTAAGTCCTCTGATTGCTCCGCTCCTCGGCTTTTTGCCGTGGCTGCTTAAGGTCACTGTCAATGTGGCAATTACCGTCGCCCTGCTGTCTTATGTGATTATGCCGCGACTCACTCGATGGTTTAAGGGCTGGTTGTTTTCTAATTAGGGTTTGCTGTTGCTGCATCCACAGGAGTACAAGACCCTGTTGGTGAGTCATGAAGTGTTTCGCCAACAACAGCATATGTACCACCACAAGCAGCGGCGGATTAATGACCGCATTGTGAGTATTTCACAGCCCCATGTGCGTCCTATTGTGCGGGGTAAAGCGGGGAATCTCGTCGAGTTTGGTGCCAAATTCACCATTAGTTGTGCGGCAGGCTATGAGTTTCTCGACCGTCTCAGTTGGGATAATTTTAATGAATCTGAAGACTTGATACCTCAGATAGAACGGTTTCGAACCCGGACCGGACACTATCCCGCCTCAGTGCATACCGACAAATTTAGTTGTTGATGGTGTTAGTACGCTTACTACGTGGCTATCAGCTAGATATCATCTCCTGGGTGGGGACGTTAAACAATGGCTGGCTGCAGACCTTTGACGATGCACAACGCAATACTTACCATAGCTGGGTTATCGGATAACATCCTAGATTTCGGTGAGTTATTCAACAAACCCTAAGTAGCTGTAGCCTAACACTCTGGTACAGCAGATTTACTGAAGTTGCCTGGAGTAGACATACAATGTTTAGCAACTGCTGACCAGAACCGTTAGCCAGTCGCTTATCTGTTCATTTTTGATCAGCCCATATGTTGATTAGACCAGGATTGTAATGATGTGTGTTGAGCAGAACATCACTCTTTAAAGATTTTGTTGCGGTACTCTTTGGGTGACATTCCCGTCCAACGTTTGAACGCCCGTCGAAATGCTCGAACATCAGCGTATCCAACAAGCTGAGCTACAGTTTCGATGGTGATCTCAGTATTGTTCAAGAAAGTTTTAGCATTCACTAAGCGAGTATCATCAATCAGTTGCTGTATAGACGTCCCGTGCTGGTTAGCTAATCGTTGCGCCGTACGAAGACTGAGGTTTGCCGCTGCTGCTGCTGCTGTCACTTCATATTTTCCGTGGGCAGCATTGTCCATAATGCTCCGGCGAAGTGGTAAAAGAGCGGGTGGGTAGCGATCTTCATTTAGCTTTTGCCGAAGATTAGCAAAATGCTGTTTGATGAATTCAAACATTTGGGCATTTGAAGAACGGATAGGCAGCCCAAGAATGTCTGTTGAAAAAATGAGCGCATTTCGGCCAGTATGGAACAAAACGGGCGCTTGAAAGAACTCTTCATAGGAATGTAGGGGAACTGATTTTTGGTAGGCAAACTCTGCTGCCTGCAAAGGTGCCCCGGGAACAGTGATTGTGTTTAGCAATCGCCAAATTAGCCCCGTCGTTGCTTCAAGGGTATGACCCTGGTCAATGGCCTCGGAAGGATGGGCCACCACAAGTGCAACCTCTGAGTCTATCGTCTCAAGATGGACAACCGCCTGGTCAGCAATGATTGACGAATTTTCGACAAACCAGGTGAGTGCCGACTCAAAGTTAGTGGCGAACATAGCACCTTGAACTAGCCCACCAAGCATTGAAAACGGCGCACAGTGGGCAATTTCCATAGAGATTGCCCGAGCTGGAAGCTTCTCTACAAGCATACTCATCAGCTCCCCAACGACAGGATCAGGGAGTCGAGCATCCTGATTGGCATAGTCAAGTTCTGATATATCTATGGCTTGAGCGATTTCGTCGAATGTTATCCCTTGCGATACAGCATAGGCAATCGTCGTCGTTGCTAGGCTGCCCAGTGCCTCGGGCTTAACAAAATTGGCATAAATAATTCCTTTTTTGGCGTTCATTGGCCTCCTAGCTTCATGGCCTTACTGCAAAGATTATATAGGCGCTTAAAGGCGACGGGAAGCAAACTGCAACGTTAGCGCTCTCATAGTAGCGACAGAAACATCATTCCCCAATTTTTTTGAGACCTTGGAGGAGACAACTAAAATGCTCATAGAGACTCATGTGTTGGGAGAGCTTTACGCTACCCGCTATCGTGGGAAAGATCCAAAATATGCCCTTGTAATTTCCCATGGCTTTGCTGGACATGGAGGAATTTACGATTCGTTTTGCACCTATTACGCTGAAAACAAAGGTGCGGACATTTGGAGTTACGATGCTCCTGGTCATGGAAAGTCAACCCGTAGCACTCGGCCACGCGGCCAGTTTGAATTTGCTGAGTGGGCACAAGCAGGTGTGGATTTTGCGACTCACGTTGAGCAAGAAACCGGACTTCCTATCTTTTTACTCGGGTCAAGTTTTGGTGCTGCTGCTGCATATTCTTCCACCTACGCTGAAGCCGTCACTGGTACCATCATCATGGGATCGGCGGTTGTGCCTGGTGGTCCTTTTCTCAAAGAGTTAAGAGATCCCTTAAAATCAGACACGTTTCAGACAATTGTCAAAATGATCGGGCGTAGTGCAAGGATCGATGTCGATCTTGCGTTCGACTTTGATGAAGATTATGGCATCGATGGCGCAGGAGAGATGAAGCACTCTGACCCCTGGAATACATGGAGTTACGATCTGGCCTCTTGGACATCAGTGTTTGCCCACGATCCAGTTGTCGCTATTGAGAACAACACAAAGCCCATTTTGCTGGTGGGCGGTGAGAAGGATCCGAGCTTTCCACCTGATTTAATCAAGGCCACTGCGGATGCGATCGCAGGTCCAGTGGAATGCGTCATTATGCCCAATGCTACACATCAGATGATGATTTACCACACTGAAGATTTCTCGGACATTCTAGAAACCTACATCCAGAAGCATCTCTAGATTCAGACAGACATAGGAAAACCATGATTAAAGCAAACGGCATCAACCATCTGCCCATTTCCACGGCTGACACGAAGACGCAGATCGATTTTTTTACTAGTGTTTTGGGTGCAGAGCTTGTGGCTCTATTCCCAATGCACAATGTTAGTGGCGCGCACCACACCTTTCTGAAGCTAAGCGATAAGTGCTGTCTCAGTTTTGTTGAGTTTCCCCAAAACAAAGATATCGAGCCGATCGCAGGTGTCACCTACACCCAGATGGGAGCATCAGCCCCCGGAACGTTACAGCATGTAGCTTTCAACGTAGATAGTATAGAAGAACTTCTCGATATGCGCGATCGTCTCCGGTCCAAGGGTATCCATGTCTTTGGACCATTAGACCACGGGGTGATGCAGTCAATTTATTTTAATGGCCCGGATCATTTGTCTTTAGAGATTGCCACTTACACAAACTCGATTAATCCCGAAGCTTGGATCGATCCACAGATTGTGGAAGCATTAGGAATTTCCCCAGAGGAATTGGCACGATACAAAGCACCTGACCCCTATCAAGGTAAGGGCGGAACAGTTCCTCAACCCCCTGTAGATCCGATCAAAAACCATGCACTTTTTGAGGATGAGCTACTCAAGCAGATTATAGAAATGCCAGATGAAGAGGTTTTCGAAACAATGAGCACTCCCAACCCTCCCGTTGAACTCTCGTAAATGATTGAGCACGTTTCTATGTAGCCTGAACCCATCCCTGAGATAGTTGCTATCTCAGGGATGGGCCTCTCAAATCAAGAATCAGAACAGAAATATCTATAACTATGAAACTTAATCGCCAAAAATCATCCATACTACTGAAAATAGCTGCAATCCTCTGGATGATTTGGGGACTTGTCCATACTTTAGCTGGGTTTCTGACTATCTCCGGTAATACGGCGACCGCAGTCTCTGGAATTGCCGATGATGTAGACCCCGTTCTGCTAGCTATAGATTACCCTGATGCTGCTGGTGCCATTATCAATCAACATGGCTTCAATCTGCTTTGGGTTGGTATCGTGACGATCATTGGTGGCGTATTTATATGGCGTAAGAGTGTTGCTGCTATATTTATTTCGGCCCTAGTTGGTGGCCTACTTGATATCGGATATTTTATTTTTATCGACCTGGGTGGCTACAACAAATTTGTGCCTGGCACAGTGATGACCATCATTTCAGCGACAGCAGTCACATTGAGTTTTTATGCTTATTTCCGATACAAAGAACCTTGAGTAAGTTGGGCTGAGCATTTCAAGAAAACGGTGTCTCCAGCCTTAAAAGAGCGGATGAGTCGCTCGCTGGCTGAGTAATGATTTCTGCTCGCACTGGCTAACACGGCGTTGCAATGGCGGAGCCTGAGTAGTCTTGAAAAGAGAAATTTACTGCTGCCGTCGAACTGCACCGTTATACGTTTCATCCCCACGGTATGACCTGTTGTCTGTAGTTCTGCAATCGTGATTTTTTCCTCATTGTCGCCCACAAAATAAATCCATCCGATCTCCTTTGTTGACGGGTGATTCAGTCACTAGTTTAAGCGCTCCTCTTGTGATTGTTTATGGATCAGCCCTTAGGCGTTTGTGTACGTCGCTGTAGCCATCCTGTTAATAGAGCCAAACCAAAAACACCCAGCACAGCAAACACAACCAGAAACACTTGCCCTTGCCCCGCCAAAATCCCTGCTCCTAGCGCTACAACAGGGGGATTGGAGATAGCAATGCTAAGCACGAGAGCTGGGAGAAACTTACGCCAAGGGGCGCGGGCAAGACCGACACCATAAGCCACAAAATCGAAAAAACCGGTCATCAAAAACGCTGTCATCAGGAAAAAATTTTGCTCCAGATGCTTTTGGGTAAAGCGATCCACCCGATACATAAAACGATCGCCCACCAATCGCCGCACCCCTCCACGACCATAGGTGGAAGCTAGCCAAAAACTTAGCGTGCAGGAGAGCAGATCCGACAAACATACCACCACGAGCCCATGTCTAAAACCCAGTAGCCCTCCGGTCAAGACCGAATAGACCTCTGACGGCAGTGCCGGAATTACCACACTCGTAAAGCGCAGCGTAAACAGCCCATGCGGTGCCCAGATCCCCATCTGCTCTACATAGACCCGAATCGTTTCTTCGTCTAAACCCAATCGATTTAGGCAGACCAGAGGCAGCGCGATCAGGGCTATAAGGATGACAACGCCGATGATTCTGCGGGTGAGTTTATTCACAGGTTTCCCCATGCGTGGCAGTGAGGCAAGACATAATCACGAGCTTAGCAAAACCCAGGAATCATCTCAGGCTTCTTTGAAACGTTGACCAATTATCCTCTAGACGACACATTTGTTCAAAAGGAGTCTCTGTCAAGCATCAGGTTCAAGCAGATCACTCTAATTGTGAAAGCTCACTGAGGGTAACGGCGTCGGCGAGATGATGAATTTGCTGCAAATAGTCGGCATACTCAGGGGATTTTTTCGGAGTATAGTTGAGATTCTTACACAGTCCGGTCAGGTGGGTAAAATAATCTCGGGCGGCTGGCTTATCTTCAAACTGATAGTGCCTGGTCACTAGGTCGTTAACTAGATCCAAGTTTTCTTACTGATAGGCTAAATCGTGGATAGCGGAGAGAAAATTGTTAACCCATTGGGAATGCAGGTAAATTCAATCGGATTGGCTTCTAGAATTTCACCATCCACTACTAGTGTCTGGGGCGGATCGGTGGTTAGGGTAAGGCGATTGGTCCGCAGACAGACTAGATTATTTCCTTCAATTTGAGATTTTGACAAAGCAGAAACCAACAGGTTTGCCGATGTATTGATGTCCTCTAGCAGGGTATTAGAAATAGGAATCGTAACGTCTAGCAAACCATCATTGGGAATGACTGCACCAAAACCCTGGGCCATGATCGATGTAGGTGGGGCGGCATTAGCCACGGTTACGGCTCCCGTCTTAAATTCTAACACCTGATCATCCAGCTCAATTTTGGCATTGAAATCCTCCTGGGTAAAAAACTGTTGTGCGGCGGAGAAAATATAGGCAAGGGTGCCAAAGCGGTTTTTAAATTCTCGATTGGCGTTACTCACCATCCCAGCTTCAAATCCCACACCGGCCAACAGCGCCATGGGAGTACCGTTGCAATAGGCAGCATCCACCATGCGTGTATTCCCAGCGACAATAGTTTCACACGCTTGTTTGAGGTCGGTCGGTAAGCCTAGGGCGACAGCAAAAGCATTGGCGGTTCCTCGGGGAATGATGCCTAAGGGAATACCGGTTTCTATGGTGACACCTGCGATCGCAGACACCGTGCCATCTCCCCCCGAGGCAATAATACAGCCTGGCTCATCGTCATTTTGGAGGGCAGCAACAGCTTCTTTAGCCTGATCAACCGGATCAATATCAGGCTGGGTAAAAATGGTGTGGAGATTAACCTGGGGTTCCAGGATTTGACGAATCACGGCTAGAGCGCGATCGGGGTCGCCCTGGCCCGCCACTGGATTAAAGATTAGGTAAGCCTCGCGGCGCTTGGCGACACCCTGAATGGCTAGCTCAGCGATGGCAACATTGGTGGCGAGGGGAACCTCGTAAAGGTTACAAACCCGCAGCAACGCCTGGTGATCCGGGTCGTGGAGTTGGGGGCTGAGGGAATCCATTAGGAAAATAACACCCGCAACTTCACCGGAGACAACCCGAGCAGCAATTTGCAGTTCACCCCCCTGGGCACCGGAAGCCAGCCGTTCGATGGTTAGTCCAGTGGCTGCTTCAATACGCTGCCCAGTGTCATCGGTGGCGATCAGGTGATAGCGAGCGAGGATAGAACGATATTTTTGGGCCAGGGCGACGATATCGTCTTTTTTACTGTCGTGGGCGATCAGAGCCACGCATATAGACATAGTTGTTTACCTTTGTTTTATGCTGTTGCCTATCTGCTATTAGCGTAATTAAACAATCAGTTTTTTAACATACCGTTTGGAATCATAGGGCCGGTACTTTGATTACTTGCAAACGATGTAATAATCATTTACAACGTCATGGGGCAATTGTTTAATCTCGATGTCAGTAAAGCCAGCCTCTCGAAGTAACTCAGAAGCTTTCTCTCGGCCGGTTACTAACTCTAGGTCGTCTGCTGTTGGCGATGTGGTCGCTGCTGCGGTCGCTGCTGGCGATACAGTCATACAGTGCATACAGGAGACGGTGTAGAGCAATGGGGCCAGGGGATGATTGAGATTGCCACTCACGTCAGAAGCCGCATGGATTTCTTGCATCAGATAAACACCGTCTGGACGCAGGGCATTGTAAATGTTCCTAAGCAATTGAGCAGGCGCGGCCTGATCCTGCATAGCATCAAAGCTGGTAATGAGATTATAGGTTTCAATCTCTTCTAAACGGGCCGTATCTCTGACCTGAAAGTGAACGTTATGCAACTGTTGGGATTGGGCGCGATGGATGGCGGTTGCGATCGCATCCTCATTCAGGGCATAGCCTGTAAATTGGCTATTGGGAAAAGGCTGTGCCAGCTTATTCAAGACATAGCCTCGACCACAGCCAATATCCAGCACATCAATC
>JBHJIL010000025.1:0-39922 GCA_050043465.1 Leptolyngbyaceae cyanobacterium | reverse complement strand
ACTCAAGTCTATGAGAAAGGCATCACTGTGGATGCACAGACCTTGGCACCCTACAGAGTTGATTGGCATCCATCACCCACCTTACCCAAATGGGCAATTACTATTGGATAACGGGTGCTTTTTTAGGTGCATTCCCCTTAGCCTTTTTGGATGCCGATGATATTGCCCATCTAGCCAAAAGTGACTTCTTTGGTGAAACTGCTCTACTGGTGGGGGAAGCCAGCCTGGTGACGGGAATAGTCGAGCAAGATTTGAGCGTGTTGGTGTTTGACCATGATGAGATCGCAACTCTAATGGCCAGCAGCGCCCGCTTTGCCAATCAGATGAACCAGTTTATTGAAGACCGCAAAACCTCGATTCGGTTAGCTCAAGAAATAAAGAGTATTCAGCCCCTTGCCAATTATCCTATAGCCATTCGTTGACGGTCTCAGCCATTAAAATAATGACGCTCCCCGCTGCTTAGCCCCAAAATTCATCTAGGTTGACGTCTGATATCTCCTCCTGGACTTCCTGAAAGTAGGTGCTTGACGTCAGGCTTTTAACTTCTTCTTCTCGTTTTTTGTGATCAATTTCGATTTGTAATTCTTCTAATTGCCGTTTGAGTTCATTTTCACGGCGTTTGCGATCGGTAATATCTTGCACAATGCCTTCGTAATACATGACATTGCCGTTTTTATCTTTTACAGAACGCGCGTCAATTTGAGTCCAGATAATATCGCCATCTTTACGATAGCAGCGGTACTCAAAATCTTTGGCCACGCCGTACTGCTCAAGCAGGCTTCTAAATTCAGCTCGCCGCTCTGGGTCAACATAAAGCTGCTTGCTAATATCGGTAATCTGCTCAATCATTTCCTGAGGAGAGTCATAGCCATAAATCCTGGCCAGTGCCGGGTTAACGTTCAGGAAGCATCCTTGAGGAGAGGATTGAAAGATTCCTTCTAAAGCATTTTCGAAGATACTGCGAAAATTCTCCTCAGCAATTCGCAGCGCTTCGTTTTTCTGTTCTAGATGGGTGAAAGAGTCTTTTAGCTGCCCGGACATCTTATTGAAGGAGCTTGCTAGGGTGTCAACTTCAATCAGCGCGCTAGGAAGCACATGTTGATCCAGGTCTCCTTGAGCGAGGCGATCAGAGGCTTGAGATATTCGTAGAATGGGGCGCGTGATCCAGCGTGATGTCAGAATACCGACTGCGATCGCAAGTCCCAAGGCGGCTAAACACAGCAGAATCGTGAGGCGAGTATTGGCATAAATTTGCCCCATAAAGGCCGCCTCTGGCACGGTGACCACCACTAACCAGTCCAACCCAAAGCTGTCCTGCCACGGAAAAGCTTGGACGTACTGCCGTTCACCCTGCAGCGCAAAACTCAATGCTTGAGGCGCGTCAATTTGCTGAAAAGACTGAAATTCTTTTAACAAGCGATCCGCTGTGGCCGAAATAACAACATCAGGGCTATCCAAAGCCGATAGCCGACTGACCTCTTCTGCTTCAACTTCATAAAGCGGGACTTCATTAGAACTGGCCACCAACAAGCCAGACGGTTCCACAATAAAGATGGTGGCCGCTGGCTCTACGTTCAGATTGCTTAAGAACGTGCTGATTTGGGTCAAAATCAAATCGGACCCGATCACCCCAAGCAGAGTTTGATTGGTGTCATACACAGGGTAGCTGGACGAAATCGAAAGCACCTCGGGCTGGTCTTCCCACTGATAAATCTCGCTCCAGACAGCCGTCTCGGCCTCGACAGCAGCGGCATACCACTCTTCATCATCAAGGGTGCCAAAGGCAGGTTCGACGGTTGAACTCAGGCGGTTGCCCTCAGCATCAGTCGTGTAAGAGTAGAATTGGTTGACATCGGCAATTGGCGCTTCGTGGATCATCAGGCTGCCGTCATCTAGCCGTTCTGCCCCGATAAAGGCCTCCTGTTCATTGCCAAAGTTGATGTAGCCGACATCAAAAACCTGGAGCTAACGCCAAAAATATTCGCCCATGGCATCAAAGTCCTCTGGGTTCAAAATTCCTAGATCAATGGCATCCAGGTTGACCTGATTAATTTGATGGGGGACAGACGTATAGTTGTCCAGATATTGGGCTACTTGATCCTCGATTTCCTCGACTAGCTTATTCGCTAAACTTTGGACAGCTTTTTGCCCGTTCAAGAAGGAAACATATCCCACCAGCCCGACAGCGGCAACAATTTGCAACACAAAAGGTAATACCAGCGTTGTCCGGAGTCGGAGACTGCGAGAGCGTGGGGAGTGAAGGGGGTTATTAGTTATCAATTTAATCTTCTCCAGCCGTCCGTTCGTCTAAGTCGAAGCCGAGTTGCTCGGGTACATGATTTAGCTTCAAATCCCTAAACTAGGTTTGTTGGAAGGCCATTGGGAACAAATCCAAAACTGTTATCAAACACCAGACTTAAGCGGGATAGCCACATTATTATGGGCCACTTTGCGAAAGATTATAAAAGATCCCCAGACGTTTTGCCTGGTACAGCTGAAGAGATTTTTAAGGCCTGACCAATGGCCCGACTTTTCCGACCTTAGAACAACTAACCAGGTGGTGATGCACCTATGAAAATAAGTGGGTGAACTCAATCTTTTATAAGACATGAACAAGCAGTTTGATTTCGCAGATTTTAGCCCCCAACCCCCCCAATTCTGGGGGCTTTGAGTCTAGCCTCCCCCAGAATTGGGGGACGGGAGGGGGCCTCGACATCTGATAGCTAATTGGGTCAACCTACTTAGAGCTAACAATTAAGCGGCCTCGGTCAAGAGTCTCACCTAGTTTTCTCAGAAATTCCTCCAGCGTAGTCTATGAAAAACCTATGAAAAACCTATGGAAGAATTGAGGCTCGAAATATGAGCCGACTTTTCCGACTTTGTAATGGTTCTCAAGATACAGGCGCTAGCCAGAGGATCGGCACCGCCGTTTTTTTACTTAAGGAATTTGGCATTTCCTTTGCTAGCAGATTTATATCTGGTATTTTCTTGAGAAGCCTTCACCATAATTTTTCCAGGTATGCCTAAAGTTGTTTCGATACATTCCTATCGAGGCGGTACTGGTAAATCCAACTTTACTGCTAATTTAGCCACCACTATCGCCCTGCAGGGTAATCGCGTCGGTGTTGTAGATACTGATGTGCCGTCCCCTGGCATTCATAACCTGTTTAGCCTAGAGCCTGAGCACACCAATAAAACTCTGAATAACTATCTTTGGGGGGAAACCCCGATTGAAGATGCTGCCTATGACGTGGGTGAAAAGCTGGGTGTGGCTGGCGATGGCAAACTCTATTTAGTGCCGTCTAGTGTCAAAGCCGATGACATTGCCCGCATCCTCAATGAGGGTTACGACGTTAGGCTAATGAACGATGGGTTTCGTAGCCTGGTTAAGTCACTAAAGCTTGACTATCTATTTATCGACACCCACCCAGGTTTATCCAAGGAAACCTTTTTATCCATTGCTATTTCCCATGTGCTGGTCTTGATTCTGCGTCCGGATAAACAGGACTATCAGGGCACGGCGGTGACGGTAGATGTGGCCCGACAGCTCAAGGTTCGCAAAATGCTCTTGGCCATCAATAAGGTCTATAGCAGCTTAAATGTAGACGCCCTGAAGCAAAAAGTAGAGGAAACCTACGGCGAAACCGTAGCGGGTCTGTTTCCTTTGTCTGAGGACATCGTCCAGCTGGCGAGTGAAGGGGTGTTTTGTGTGAACTACCCGGACCATCCAGTCAGTCAAGAATTTCGTAAAGTCGCCCAGCAAATTGTAGGGGATTAGCCAGGATGTCAGACATCGGAGATTTGCAGTCCCTAGCCAGTTCAATTACGGCGGTTACCTCTCCGTTTCGTAATTATTTAACTGAGCTGCACGGAACGTTTCAAGCGATTAATGACGGTGCCGTCGCTGACTATATTCCTGAGCTGGCTCTGGCCAAACCGGAGTGGTTTGGCATTTGTGTGGTCACTAAAGATGGTCAGGTGTTTGATGTGGGAGACTGTGACCAGCTGTTTACGATTCAGTCGATTTCTAAGGCCTTTGTATTTGGCTTGGCCTTAGAAGATCACGGGCGTGAGTATGTGAATAGCAAGGTGAGTGTGGAGCCCACTGGAGAAGCCTTTAATGCCATTGTGCTGGATGAGGTGACCAATCGGCCCTATAACCCGATGGTGAATGCGGGTGCGATCGCAACCACAGATCTGATCAAAGGCAGCAGCAGCACCGAACGACTCAAGCGCATGCTGGATATGTTTAGGCGCTACACCGGTCGCGAGCACGACATCAATGTCCCCGTCTTTTTATCCGAAAAAGCCACCGGCTACCGTAACCGCGCCATGTCCTATCTGATGCTCAACTTTGGCATGGTGGGCGACAAAATCGACGAAACCCTGGATCTGTACTTTCAGCAGTGCTCGATCATGGTCAATGCCCGTGATCTGGCCATGATGTCCGCCACCTTGGCCAATGGTGGCATCAACCCCGTCACTCAGGAGCGCGCCATTGATGAGCGCTATGTGCAAGACGTCATTAGCGTGATGCTCACCTGCGGCATGTACGATGCCTCTGGCGAATGGGCCTATCGCGTGGGAATGCCCGCCAAGAGCGGTGTGGGCGGCGGCATTTTAGCCGTTGTGCCCAAGCAGCTAGGCATAGGAACTTTTTCTCCACCGCTCGATGCCAAGGGCAACAGCGTCCGAGGCATCAAAGTTTGTGAAGCCCTGGCTACAGATTTTGGGCTGCATCTATTTAACGCGGCCAAGCCTGAGCGCGAGCTGCAGGCCTGGATTGATGGCAACGATACGGATAGCTGGTAGAGGCCCGATGAAACTACCAGCCCGTTTACAGTCGCCCGACAATCTACCCCTGCGAGTAGTCTTGATTGTGCTGTTTGTCAGCCAAATTGTCGGGGCTGTTGGCTTAGTGGGCTATCTATCTTTTCGTAATGGTCAAAAGGCCGTCAATAAGCTGGCAACTCAGCTGCGCCATGAGGTCACCGCCCGAATTGAGCAAGAACTACAAAGCTATTTTGAAACTCCCCACGAGATCAATCGGCTCAACGCCAGCGCCTTTGCCAGAGGCATGCTCGATGTAGACGGAGCAGAATTCGGAGAAACCCAGCTCTATCAGCAGCTGCGCATTGCGCCCACCCTGGCCCTGGCCTACTGCGGTAGCGCCCGCAATGGCGAATTTTTTGGCGTGTTGCGATCGCCTGAGAATGGCGCGCTGCAGCTTACCTACAGCAACCCCTCCACCCAGAATCTGCGTCAGTACTACGGATTAGATGTACGGGGACAGCGCACCAGCTTTTTGTGGCAGGCCGACACCCCCTACGATTCTCGGCAGCGTCCCTGGTATAGAGCCGCTGTCCAAGCCGAACGGCCTCAGTGGACCGATATCTACATTGCGTTTACCACCGGGCTACCCAACATTACTGCCAGCCTCCCTGTGTATGACCGCTCCGGGAAGAAAGTTCTGGGGGTGTGTGCAGCGGATGTGGTTCTGCCAGAAGAATTTAGAACCTTTTTACAGAGTCTACAAATCGGTCAGACGGGGCAAGCGTTTGTCATCGATCGTCAGGGTCAGCTAATCTCCAACTCTACCGATGAGCCCCTGATGGTGAACAATGGCAATACGGCAACACCGCTGCTTGCCATCAACAGCAGCGACCAGCTGGTTCAAGAAACAGCTCGCTATCTCTCTCAGCGATTTGATGGATTTAACCGATTTACCGACGCCCAGCAGCTACAGGTACAGCTCAACGGAAAACGCCAGTTTTTAGAAGTGCTGCCATTCCAGGATGGGTTTGGTCTCGACTGGCTGATCGTTGTCGTGGTGCCCGAGGCTGATTTTATGGGCCAGATTAATGCCAATACTCGCAACACCATCCTGCTGTGTGGGCTAGCGCTGCTGCTGGCCATTGCCCTAAGTGTGCTCACCGCCCGACGGATCACCCGCTCTCTCCTCAGGCTGTCCCAAGCTTCCGATCGTCTCGCCCAAGGCCAGCTAGACCAGCAGGTAAAGTCCAGCTTTATTGCTGAAATTGATATCCTGGCCAACTCGTTTAACAAGATGACTCGGCAGCTGCAGCAGTCCTTCGAGGCCCTGCGCATTGCCGAAGAAAACTATCGCAGTATTTTTGAAAACGCCCTGGAAGGTATCTTTCAATCGAGCCCCAAAGGACGATTTATCAATGTCAATCCGGCTCTAGCCAAACTCTATGGCTATAACTCTCCCCAGGAGATGATCGACAGCATTACTGACATTGGCTCACAGCTGTATGTTGACCCAGAAAGACGAGCAGACTTTCAGGACAAAATCGACCAGCAAGACAGCATCACCGGATTTCAATATCAGTGTTACTGCAAAGACGGCAGTATTATCTGGACCCAAATCCATGCTCGCGCTGTTCGTAACTCCCAAGGTGACGTGCTGTACTACGAGGGCATCGTCCAAGACATTACCGAACGCAAACGGCACGAAGATGAGCTAAAGCGTCAGCTGGCTGAGCTAAAAATAGAAATCGATCAGCAGCAGCGACAAGAAGAAGTCGCTACCCTAACCACCAGCAGCTACTTTCAAGAAGTCCAGGAGGAAATCGCCGAAGTTAATTTGGATGAGTTTTGGAGCTGAAGACCCCAGAACGACCTATGAAAAAGATCACTCCAAAAATAAAGCTTTTAGCTTTTTACAACTGTTGTTGTAATGGACCAAATTGACTAAGATTCGTTTGACTTCTGAGCGGGTAAATACGACTGGTAGGCGCTGAGGTCGTCTAGCTCGTTCAATATCGTCTATGTACGGTAGCTCTATATTTAGAACCTGACGATACAGAAATATAAGTTCTATGAATAGGGGTGTTATCACGCAAATCTGCTGGATAAGATCCAACCTTTCAGATCTTATCCAGCAGAGCTGACACTGAATTACAAGTTATGTATCAAAGACATGGGAGGATCAGGCATGAAGCTCAAATACAGACCTAGCGAAAAGAAAGACTGTGCAAAACTAGCGGAGCTGACAAACATCGCTTCAGACGGCGTTGTGGAATACTTATTTCACGGTTTGATCCCTGAAATGACACCGATTCAAGTGATAGCTCACAACTATGAAAACGACAATTACCCTCACTCTTATAAAAGTGCAATTGTCGCAACAGATAATAATGACATAGTCGGAATGGCTCTTTCCTATCCGTCCTCTTATCACAAAATCACTGATGAGATGAGAAGCTTTTTCCCTGCGGACAGATTAGAGTATTTTAGTGAATTCTATTCATCTCGTGTTGAGAATACATGGTTTCTTGATGCGTTGTGTGTTGTTGAAAGTCATCGAAGGCGTGGCATTGGTGAAAAGCTGATTTCACTCACCAAAGAAAAGGCTATTGAAAATGGATACAATACATTGAGTCTGATAGTCTTCGCGGATAACACATTGGCAATACCTGTTTATGAACGTACTGGATTCAAAATTGTACAGAAGATTGACTTGCGAGAAAATGAGATTATTAGACATGAAGACGGTTGTTTGTTGATGAAATGGGAAATCACCACATAACAAGCGCATGGACAAATAACGGCTTTCCCCATCCGGCTTTCCCAGCAGGTCATAAGAACCGTTACATCGCTTCGATTCAAGACCGTCGTTTAAGCAGTCTTGATAGACCCCAGTGATCGGATGATGGGTATGAAGTGTTGGTAGACGCTCGGCTTAAGGGCAAAGTTTATCCTACTTCTCAGCTGACATAACCAGTCAATGCACCGGACCTGGATTAAGAGTGATCGCTTATCCTGAAAGAGTGTTCCGTTACGATTCATAAAGGCTGTCAAATTTCTGATCTGGAGTAGTGATGTCTGAATACGAACGCTTTCAGCTATTGGCTGAATATAACCAGTGGATGAATATCAAGCTCTATGATGTGTGTTCGAGATTGTCTGAAGAGGAGCTTCGACTAGATCGAAAAGCCTTTTTTGATTCCATTTACATGACGCTTAACCATATTATGTACGGGGATTTGGCATTTTTATCTCGGTTCACAGGCAATCCAGTGCAGGTTCCTGAGCTAGATCAAGAGTTGGCTTCTTCATTTCCGGCTCTTAGGGTTGGAAGAGAAGCGTTGGATATTCGGATCATAGATTGGGTTTCGGCGCTAGATCCCATTTGGTTGGACGAAGAGCAAACATATCAAAGTAAGGTTGACGGTAAAATTCGCACAGTTCCCCGCTGGGTTTTGGTGACGCATATGTTCAATCATCAAACACACCACAGGGGGCAAGTGACTACTTTGCTCTCACAAATGGGGTTAGATATTGGGAGCACAGACATTCCATTCATGCCTCAGTTTGTTGTCGCCTAACAGAAACGTTAGACCGCATAGAGGAAAGCGCTAGATTGGTCGATCTCGTTTTTGAAACCGAAAGACTCTTGGTTCGCCGCTGGCAAGACTCGGATCTCTTGGATCTGATGGCAGTCTACGGAGACGCGGATGCGATGAAATGGGTTGACGGCGGTGAGCCCATCACGGAAGACGAGTGCCTTCGGTGGCTGGAGGTTACCAACTTGAACTACGAGAAGCGTGGGTATGGCATGTTTGCCGTTGAGTTGAAGTCGGAGCCCGGTGTTATTGGTTTCTGCGGCATTGTTCATCCGGGCGACCAGAAGGAAGCAGAAGTCAAGTACGCCTACTTACGCTGCATTTGGGGACAGGGCATTGCTACGGAAGCACTTGTGGGACTCATTCGGTATGGTGTTCAAGAGCATGGCATCCGCTATATGATGGCAACCACGGCTCCAGAAAACACTGCCTCGCATCGGGTGCTTGAAAAAGCTGGCATGAGCCGAGGAGAACTCCGCGCCGAGGACGATGGCTGCCACACTCAAATATTTGAATATACGGCACCCTGCACTGCGGCCTAACCCTTCGTCGCAATCAACACGCGCGGCTGAACGTGATCGTTAGACCGACGGGACAGGTACCCGTGATTATCATCGAAAAGATACTCAGAGGTTTTGCCCATGAGAGTTGCAGTTTCAGGAACGCATTGCTCTGGCAAGTCCACGCTTATAGATCACTTCTTAATTGCTCATCCTGATTTTAGCCACGAGCTTGAACCTTACACTGTCCTCCAGGAGGATTACGGCGAAGTCTTTGCAGCGGAACCTTCTGCCGACGACTTCTATCAACAGCTCAAATTCAACATTGACCGGTTACGCCGTTACCAGCCCGGTGAAAAGGTAATCTACGAGCGATGCCCTATTGATTTTATTGCATACCTACTTGCTCTCAGCGACCTCCGCACAGATAAGCAGGCATCACTCCTTGTGGAGCGATCGCTCGATATCGTGAAGGATGGAATCGAGCTTCTGGATTTGATTGTGTTTTTACCGCTCGATGGGATGGATAGCGATGTGATGTCCGATGCGGAGGAGCAAGAACTGAGGATTGCAGTAGATGACTGGCTCGTCGATATTTTTCGCGGCAATGATCTCAACATATTCAGCTTCTGTCACCCTATTATCTTGGAGGCAAGAGGTTCCACAGAGGAGCGTTTTCTACAAATCGAAAGCCTACTAAAATTACCGCCTTGGGAAGGCAGAGACCAGTGATAATGTAGCGCAATCTGACAATTCGCCTGGAGCGGACTGCCGAAAGCTCTTGGTTCATTGCACAAGTTATTTGCAGCCGCTCAAGCGCACGGTTGGGCAGCTTTAATCTTGGTAAGGACAGTATTTTTTTTTTCCAGCAGCGTAGCAAAACATTAGGATCGACTTATCATATCTCTACGGTGTAGCTAATCGAGAGGCCAAGGAGTGAGCCGAATCGTTTTGACCACAATTGGGTCTTTTGGTGATTTGCATCCAAAGATTGCGATCGCACTTGAGTTGCGTCGTCGAGGTCACCATGTTGTGTTTGTAACCCATCAAGAATATCAGTACAAAATAGAATCTCTAGGATTTGAATTTCACCGAATGCGACCTGACAACACCGCACTCACAGATCCCCAAGAGATGTCACGAATGATGGATCTGAGGACAGGCACAGAGTACGTGGTTAGAAATTGGGTTTGTGCCAGCTTGCGTGAAACCTACACGGACTTGATAAATACAGCTCAAAATGCCGATCTCATTATCAATGGTGAAGGCGTACTGGCAGCCCGATTGGTTGCAGAAAAACTAGAAATTCCGTGGGTACTGACGGTTCTGCAACCCCTAGCCTTTCTCTCTGCCTACGACCCGTCCGTTCTGCCTGCACTCCCCGCTATCTTTCAACTACCCGGATTAAATGTCATTGCCCAACGTGGAATTAGACCCCTCTCAAAATTTTTATCAAAAGCCTGGGCAGAACCTGTTTACCAACTCCGACGGGAGATCGGCCTACCTTCCCTTAAAGGCAACCCATTGATTGATGATAAATATTCTCCAGGTTTAGTCCTAGCGATGTTTTCACCAGTCTTTGCTGCACCCCAGCCAGATTGGCCGACTAATACAGTACTCACAGGGTTTACCTTTTACGACGGCAGTGAGGGCGGTAGACAACTTCCCACTGAATTAGACCAATTTCTGGATGCAGGTGAGCCACCGATTGTATTTACGCTAGGGTCAGCCGCAGTGGTGTCTCCAGGACAGTTCTATGAGGAAAGCATCAACGCGGTCAGCCGTTTAGACCGTCGTGCTGTACTTCTGATGGGTAAAAATGCGCTGCCAGCCGATCTTCCCAAGAATATAATCGCAGTGAACTATACGCCATACTCTCAACTCTTTTCGCGGGCCTGCGCTATTGTCCACCAAGGCGGCGTTGGCACAACGGCTCAGGCATTACGAGCGGGTCGCCCGACGCTTGTGACACCTTACAGCGTCGATCAACCAGACAATGCAGCCAGAGTTGAACGCCTGGGCACTTCATGAACAGTTTCTCGAAAACAATACATAGCAAAACGAGTTGCCAAGCAATTAAATGAATTATTAGAAAATCCTAATTATGCAGATAGAGCTGTGGAAGTTGGAGCAGCTATTCGAGCAGAAAATGGAGTAACTGTAGCATGTGATGCGATTGAAAAACGACTTAAAGTTGCCTAAATTCACCGTGAATGCCAGCAACTCCACACTACATTGGTAAAGATGGTGGGGTAACATTTATCCAGATCCTAATCACCAGTGGGATGGCAGCACTCTAACCTCGTGAGTTTGCATAATTGGGATGTATTCTGTGAGTCTTTATAAAAAAGTTCTAGCTCATTTAATCAGGCATGGTAATTCAACGAACCATCTATGTTTTAGCAGCACCAGATCTTGAAAAATCTGCTGAATTCTTTCGCGATGTATTAGGTTTCACTCTTCACGAAATTGGCGATCAAGGATGGCGCATGTTCGTAAGAGATAATTGTCGAATAATGGCTGGACATTGTCCTGATGCTATTCCCCCTAGTGAACTAGGTGATCATTCTTATTTCGGATACTTTGTTGTCGATGATGTAGATGATTACTACGGCATGGTCACATCAAAAGGTGCAGAGGTAATTAAGCCTCTCAGGACTGAAAAATGGGGAATGCGAGAATTTGGTGTTAGAACTATCGATGGGCATCGCATTATGATTGGCCAAGATCTTGAAGAATAACCTAGACATAACCAGCCCCTTGCAGCGGACAAACGAGAGCCCTTGTTTGTCAGTTGCCTGCTGCCGCTATCGCCCTGCGCTCCTCTAGCCTATTGCTCAAATGGTTTGGCCCCAGCGGCATCCACGCCCTCAGTCGGCTACTAGGGCTGTTTGTCATGGCCATTAGCGTACAGCTCATCCTCAACGGCATCGGCGATTGGATTGAGTCACTGTCGCTATAGCCTTGATTGCAAACGATCACCAAACGAAGGACGCGGTAGAACAGACCCAAGTCCGCAACCTAGCTGTTGTGAAAAAACAAAACATCACAAGGTGCATGGCGAATCACTCGTCCTTCCATCGTGCCTAGCAGATAGTCTACCGGTTCTGGGCGCTCAGCATAGAGAAGAATCAGGTCTACGTTTTCTTCTTTGGCCACTTTCACAATCTCAGTATGGGTTGAACCATAGCGAACGCTCAGACCAGCCACCAGCTCCAGTGGTATTTGACGACTTGTAAACGTCTCTAAAGCATCCATAGCTTTAGCCTTAGCTTTTTCTACAAAATCCTCCGGCAGGAGCGGGCTAACGAAATAAGAACCGTAGTCGGCCATTACGGTCATAATCACCAGCTGACCGTCTAATGCCTTGATGTAGGCAATGGCCCGGTCTAGGCAGGTGAGCTTAGCATCTAGCTGATTGATATCGATGGGCAGTAAAGCTTTAAACATCGCGATTGACTCCGAATACAGGCTATGGGATGCGGTCTCAGGGCTAGCGGAAACTATCAATTGAGATAAAAATCGCCAGCAACCTTACTCAACAGTCGCTGCCACCGGTGCCCCCAGTTCTGGATTTTCCAAAGCATCCAGATTGATCCGGGTAATGGTCAAGTTCATGGCCCCTAAGAAAACAGACACAATCGGGCTAAGAATATTGAAAAAGCAGAAGGGTAGATAGCTCAGGGTGGGCACCCCCAGGACACCGGAGTGAAATGCGCCGCCAGAATTCCAAGGAATTAATACTGAGGTAACGGTGCCAGCATCCTCGACCGCCCGAGAAAGATTTTTGGGGTGTAGGCCATAGTTGACATAGGCGGAACGAAACATGCGCGCTGGCACAACAATGGCGATGTATTGGTCAGACGCCGTGGCATTCATAAAAACGCAGGTGGCGACGGTTGCCCCCACCAGGGTACCGGCCCCGTTGGCTCCTGCCAGAATTGTGTTGGCCAATTTTTGTAGCATGCCGCAGGCTTCCAACATGCCGCCAAACAACATAGCTGTCACAATCAGCCAGATCGTGTTGAGCATGCTGCTCATGCCTCCCCTTGAGAACAGACCGTCAATCACTTCGTTGCCCGTTTCAATGCTAAAACCATCGGCCGCGACACCCACTAGCAAACCGTAGGCTCCGCCCAGGGTATAGTTGCCATCCAACATCGTAGTCAGAAGTTCGCCCTGAAAAATCAGCGCTGCCCCACAGCCCAACAACACGCCAAAAACCAGAGCAGGTAATGCAGGCACTCGCAGCGCCACCATGGTAACAACCAGCAGCGGTACAGCCAGTAACAGCAAATTTAGGTTGAAGTTGCTTTGAATCACGTTTTGCACATCTGCGATCGCATTGCCACTCAAGCTATCGCCCTGATAGAAAAAACCCAGCAGCAAAAACCCAATCAAAGACAGCACAATCGCTGGCCCTGACGAGTAAACCATATGACGAATATGGGTAAATAGGTCAGTACCGGCCATGGCCGGCGCTAAATTCGTCGTATCCGACAAGGGCGACATCTTGTCACCAAAATAAGCACCTGATATCACAGCCCCGGCCACCATGCCGACCGGAACGTTAAAGGTTTGGCCAATAGCAATCAAGGCAATGCCGATGGTGCCGCTCGTAGACCAGCTACTGCCCGTACATAGCGCCACAATGCAGCTCACAAGGCAGGAGACAAACAGAAAAACCTTAGGGTTAATAATTTCTAGACCGTAGTAAATCATTAGCGGCACAATGCCACTGGCGATCCAAATAGAAATTAGCGCACCCACCACAAACAAGATCAAAACAGCCTGCAGGGCCATGCTGATAGACTTGATAATCTGCCCTTCTAACGCACTGTAGGGAAGTTTCAACACAAACACACCGAGCAATCCTGCTAGCAGAGCCGAGAGACTCAAAGCGATTTGATTCGGGCCATACGTAGCATTGTCCTTAAACAAGAGAACGTTAAAAACCATTAGCGCAATCAAAACCCCGATGGGAATCAAGCACAAGAGAACAGAGGGTTCGCGCCTATCTAAGCCTTCTGACATAGTTGAAACTTCCTAGCCTCGCTGAATATGCTAAAACAGCTATCTCGCATCAGACTGCGATGAGTCTGCCTGGGGTGAACCTGACTGCAGCAGAGCCAAAATGCTCATCAGCTTTAGATTCTCAATGTGTAAATAGCTACCTCAACCTATTCTCTTAACCGATCTAAGTCTGTGACAACCGATACGAGTTTTCCTTGAGTGCAGGTACTCGAAGATACCCGCCCTACAACGGGAACGTTCCATAACAAAACTCACTCAATACTGACCCCTTTAAAAGTGGTGGCCTTGGGCTTAGCTGCTACTGGCGCATCCTTAATTTGCTGAGTACGCAGCCGATGCTTCTGAAAATACCCTTGCCATTCCTCAGGCGCGTTGAGAGTCTCGCCACCATGCTGAGTCAGACGTTTTCTCACCTGACAGAGCACGGGAGTATTCACACAGGCCCCGGAGATAATTACCTGGCCTTTAGTAAGGGCCGGCAGCTCCTTGAGTAGGTCTCGCCCAGCCGCTTCGACGCCATACTTAAGACTCTCCTGATCTACCGGATTAACAATCCGCATGAGAAACTGGCTCATACACTGGGAGAGTACGTCAGAATCGAGCTTGCCCGGTCGCTGGGTGATCAGCCCGACACCTAGTCCAAATTTTCGACCTTCACTCAAAATGGTCCTGAGAACGGCCTTGCAACGAGAGGGTTCCTTGGCTGGGGCAAAGCGGTGAGCTTCTTCGATTAGCACAAACACCGGAAACGGCAGATAGTTCTCATCGTTCTCTTCAATTTTGTCGCGGGCGGTATTAACTCGGGCATGGTAGCCCTGACGCAGCACTGCTGCACAGATCACCTGCTGCTCTTCTTGACTGATTTCGTTCATCTGCAGTACGGTTACCTGCCCTGGCTCAAATAGATCGCGAGGAGCCATGTGGTTCATCTGATGAAAATAAGGAGACCGGGCCAGACGGTCTAGCTTCCACTCCAGGGCCGGGGCAGACGAACCCACTTTGTCGTTGCCTTCGTCATCAGCCGTGGTATCTGCCTCGTAAACTGCTGCGATCAGGTCGTTGACATTCCACCGATAGTCTCCCTGTTTGTGTTTACCCAAAATGGCAAACGCTTTATTGAGAATAGACTGCTGCCGATCGCTCATCTCGGGCAGCAGCGTAAGAATGTCGTAGTAGTCTAAGGACGACATGCGAATCTGGATGTCGTCTGGTGTCAGAATTTGAACCTTGGGTGCATAGCCATCACGGGTCTGAAAGGACGGATGCCCTCGCATTTCTGAAAGCGTGTTGTATTCCCCGTGGGGGTCAAAAATCAGAACAGCGGCCCGGTTGTAGGGCTGTAGAAATTCTTCAATTAGAACGCCTGCGGTATAGCTTTTACCCGAACCGGTACCGGCCAAAATAGCCATGTGGGTACTGACAATTTCTTTAACATCCAGGGCAACGGGCACAGCTCCACCGGGGCGTAGCAGCAGTGAGCCAATTTGAGCTGAACCCACCTCACCCGGCTGTTTTTTATTAACAACCTGCTGGAGTCGACTATCGGCTGCAATCCGCACTTTGGCCCCCGGATCGGGAGTAATCCGAGGATTGATAAAGCCTAAGGCCGGGTGGAAATAGCCGATCACATCCACCGTAACTTCGTAGAGTTCTGGGTTGGGAAAGGCAAACCCAATGAGAGAGGCAATAGTGTCTGGACTAATCTGGGTATCTGCAAAAATCCGGTCGGGCAGATGATCAATCAGCCGCCGGTCGGAGATTTTACCTAGGATTTCCCATGATGCTGACGGATTGTCTGGAGCATCGATTTCATAAAAGACAAACTCACCGATCTTGACCTGATGATTGTCGGCTGTGATAAAGACATATTGATTGCCATCTTCACCGGGGCCTTTAACCGTACCAATAACTGGATTTTCTGAATCGACAGGAACCAGTGAAGTCATAGCGGGGTGGTAGCGTCAGGGCTGGATGCTCGCCAGTTAACATCTCCACCATAGTAAACCTGTATTGCTGAAAAATGCCCTTAACCGCTTGGTATTTATCGCTAAGGAGTCTGCGACCACCTTGCTTCAATGTCTGTAACCGTATCCTGAAAAGGGTTACAAGCTTTGGCAAGAAAGGGAGAACGGCCTCGCGACGATGCCTCTAAAGAAGCATGCACGACGGCACGTTCTCCATGGGGGACATGGAAAATGACGCATAGACTAGGGTTGAGTTCCCTAAATCGGCTGATAGGCAGTTGGCAAAATCACCATCGCATCGCCAAATGAATAAAAACGATAGGCTTGATCAATCGCTTCTTGGTAAAGCTCCATGAGCCGTTCTCGACCGATGAGACCGCTGACAAGCATCAGCAGACTAGAGCCCGGTAAGTGAAAGTTAGTAATCAATCCATCAACGACTTTCCACTGATAGCCAGGATAGATAAACAAATTTACAGGTCCCTGATAGGCCCTAAGCTGGCCTTCCTGGGTCGCCACACCTTCCAACGTGCGTACAGTAGTTGTTCCTACCGCAAAAACGTGATTGCCTCTCGCTTTGGTGGCTTGGATCAGGTCCACGGTCGCCTGAGGTAGGTCCACCCATTCGGCATGCATTTGGTGCTCGGTGATGGTTTCAGACTCGACCGGACGAAAGGTGCCTAACCCGACGTGTAGGGTGACCTCCGCTCGCTGGATTCCTTTATCGTCTAGGGCTTGAAAAACGTCTGAGGTAAAATGCAGTCCTGCCGTTGGCGCCGCCACTGCTCCGGGATGCTGGGCGTAGATCGTTTGATATTGATTAGGTTCCGCCTGGGATTGGGTAATGTAGGGAGGCAGCGGCACTTCTCCTAAGGATTCCATTAGCTGGTCTACCGGAGTATCTGTCATCGATTCAAAGGTTAGGAGTCGCCCATTCGTGGTGCGATCGCTATCCTCTATATAGGCTCTTAGTAAGGGTCGATCGATGTCGGGGCCAAAGTGAATCCAGCTACCTGGTTTTAAGCGCCGTCCTGGTTTAACCAAGGCCAGCCACTGAGGAGGACGTGGTTCTAGTAACAAAACTTCAACCTTGGCTCCGCTGGGCTTATATCCATACATTCGAGCCGGTATCACTCGCGTATTATTGATGACAAGTAAGTCACCAGGCTCCATAAACCCAGGGATGTCTTTAAAATAAACGTGCTGGCACTCCGTTGGGGACGACACGGCCATCAGCCGGGACCGATCTCGAGGAGTGACAGGTTCTTGAGCGATCAAATGTGTAGGTAACTCATACTGATAAGCCGTCAGAGAATAATCGACGTTCGTATGGTCTGGATCGTTAGAGTCGTCAGAATGATAGGGTGAGCGGCTATTGGTTAGAGACATGACGCAAGGAATCAGTGGGTAAGATACCGTTGATTTTTTGATAAAGGCATATGATCAGTCTGACTCCGCGCATGGATTTAATGCCAGACTATACAATTAGAAGTCCTGTGGACCGGCTGCCTACACGATTAGACGATTTCGACTGTAGCACCGCCTTTTACCTATGAATTACGTTTACTATCTATCCAATGCGAGTCTTGTTCTACGGGTGGTTGAACGGCTACATCGCCTAACTCAGCTACCGTTAGAGTTCGTTAGCGTGATCCATCAGATTGACGGTTGGGTCGTTCGGATTAGATTACACGAAAGCGTTTCCCCTAGCACTGCGTCCAATTTTCAAGCCTTTTTAGATGAAGTTGGTGGGCGCATTAACCCCGGCTATCGCATTCGGATGGCACTTTGGGGCTTAGAAACAGGACAGACTCCGGTGGATGTAATGCGCCGATATCAGGTGGCTGTGGTGTCCCATGGTAAACCTGACCGCTACGAAATCGAAGAGTTTCGTAAGCAGTTTGTCCAGGGACTGGGCTACTGTCCTGAAACCCTAGCTTAGTCAACAGACACCTACATTTCAATCGCGTTAACTAAATAGTCCTGCAGGGCCAGATATCGCTGACCGTCCGATAGCTTGCGGTATGTCTTAGCACCTGAAACTGGCTGAGTGTGACAGCTGACTAAGGCCACATCTAATCGGCAAGGAAGCTGGGCCAGATGGGGATGGCGGGTCAAGAAAAGGCGAGCGGTTTTCCAAAGTTTGCGTTGTTTGGCCGGGGTAATGGACAAAAGCCCATCCAGGTCCCAATTGCCTCGACTGCGGGTTTTGACTTCAACAAAGGCCAGTAGCTGACTGCTCAGTTTTCCTCCCTGGGCGTTGTAGCCCTGGGCGACTAAGTCCAGCTCCCCCCAGCGGCAGTGCCATCGTCGATAGAGAATAGACCAGCCCTGCTGAGTCAGCCAGGTTTCTACCAGCTGCTCACCATAGATACCCAAATCTTGATTTGACATAGTTAGCAATAGTGGATCCAGCTTTAGATTTCCCCTAGGCAGCCAGCACAAAATCAGGCCGCGCCTGGGTAACCTGGATGTGCTAAAGCAAAACAGATGGAGTGAAAAATGGGTCGTACACTTGAAGCTCTTGGAGTCGAGTACAAGCAAGCATTTGACCGATGCAAAGTACAGCCAGACGCTCTGGGCTTAGCACAAGGTGTAGCCAAACGAATAGTGGACTTGCGATCGCACTACAGCGCCATTGAAAAAGCCACCAATGTGCCCTGGTGGTTTGCGGGCATCCTGCATTACAAAGAATGGAATTTTCGCGAGCCCGGCCTGTTTGAAACCCAGATGACCGAGGCGCTGATCGCCAAAAAGTATCACCAGGCTCAGACCCGCACGCTGGCCGCCTATCTCTGGGGCTTTGACCTCTGGAATGGGTTTCGCGATGGCGAGGGCGACGAATCTACCTGGGTGTGGGGCAGCACGAGTGTCTTAGGCAAGCAGGCTCAGCAAATGGGAGCGGCAGCAATTCTCAAGCATCTCCAGAGCCAGGGACTCGTAGATACGACCGCGCTGGCCAAGAGTACTCCCAAAAGCACCAAACCTAAGGCCGCTGTGGCCAAAAAGAAACCGGCTCAGAGCGGCACTAGAAAACTGCCCGTGATGTATTTTTCCCAGCGGGACAACTCAGTCCAGGCCCATAGAACCTGTAATACCGCCAGCTGCTGGATGGGAGCGCTGTATATGAGAACCGCCCTGTGGCAAGAGTGTGGCGAGGACCAAAATGCAGACCTCAATTTCTACCTACCCAAGGTAGAAACCTATGGTGACACGACCGATCATAATGCTCAAACCAAGGCACTAGAGAGCATCGGCGTGAAGTCCGCATGGCACACAACGCTCACCATGAATGATGTCAAAAAAGAACTTAATGCCGGTCGTCCTGTTGTCATGGGAGTGCTACACAAAGGACCCGCCAGTGCTCCTCGCGGTGGCGGGCATATGATTTTGGCCGTTGGGTATGATGCCACCGGTATGTTTATCCATGATCCTTACGGAGATATGGATTTGGTCAACGGGGGGTATCCGGGCTCCACAGACGGTTCTTTTCGCCACTACAGCCATAAGAATCTAGGGGCTCGATTTGAGGTCGATGGCCCTGGCACAGGCTGGGGACGGCTCTTCAAAGGCAGTCGTAAGTAGTCTTATTTTGTTACTACTTTTCTAACTGTCCGTAAAACTCACCGACCCAGGGGAGGCTGGCCAAATCTTCAAAGGCAACCTGGCGCTCTTGGTCTAATTCAGCAATGCGCTTTTTCTCGGCGTAGCTTTGTTTTTGATAGTAGGCGCATTCTGCAGCATGGGTTTCTAGGTCGGTTTCTTCCCACAGTTTAAGAAAGTAGCGATAGCGTTTTTCGCACAGTGTCTTTTCCATACAGGCAACAGAGGCACGAATGATTAGCGGCGCTCGGAGAATATCTCGCTGAGTCTTTTCATCTAAGTACAGTAAATGATGGACCTGGGAGAGAGGGCCGGTAGATTCTGAAGCGAGATTTCGCAGCTGTTCTAGAAGACTGACGGGAGAAGATTCAGGCTGGGCTTCATCAGCGGTCTGCCACTGCAGCATCATACGCCAGAGCGCTCGATGGTGAGAGAAACTAAGCTGCAGGTCTCGTTCCTCTAGAGCATCTCTAACGGCTTGACGATTGTTGGGAATATGAATATAAACTCGCAATAGCCAGCCTTCTGCTTCTTCTAAGGCACTCTTTTTGATTGCAACCTGAAACTTTTTGGGAGCATCCTCGGGCGAACGACGCTGACGACGCACCTGGGCTAGAAAATTTTCGGCCAGGAGAGGTACTAGTCGGGCATCGCCCTGGCTAAAGATCTCGGCACAGTGGCGAATGTAGTGGGTGCGGGTATCGGCATTGGCAATATCTGCTAGCAGTTTGACAATATCCTGGGACGCTGTTTGAAACTGATCGGCCTGTTTGAGGTCTAAAGGCTGTAAGGTTTGCTGAATTTGCCAGTCAAGCCACAATGGAGCAGCTTCAACCAGGGCGTTGTATTCATCGGAGACATGGGTCTTGAGGTAGTCGTCTGGATCTTTGCCATCGGGGATATTGAGAATCCGCAGCTGGACGTCACCTCTATGGGCCATTTCGGCCACTTCTCCGATGGCTCGCTGGGCCGCTTTCACCCCCGCTGCATCGGCATCAAAGTTAAATACGATTTGCTTGGACTCGGTATAGCGCAGCAGCAGACGTACCTGCCCCGCATTGAGCGCAGTCCCCAGAGAAGCGACGGCGTTGGTGATACCGGCCGCGTGCAGGGCGACCACATCAAAATAGCCTTCAACAACAATGGCGCGGTCTTGCTTTGCGATCGCACCCTTCGCTTTATCTAAGCCATACAGCGTTTTACTTTTATCAAATAGCTCTGTTTCTGGCGAGTTGAGATACTTAGGCTTGGCATCTCCGAGGGCGCGACCGCCAAAGCCAATGATGCGCCCGTTGGGGTCGTAGATGGGCACCATGACGCGATCGCGAAAGCGGTCGTAATAGCTGGTGCCATTTTTGTTGGGGACCACCAGCCCCGCCTGTTCGACTAGCTTGACGGAGTAATGCTTTTGCTCTACCAGGTAGCCATAGAGGGGCTGCCAGCCGTCAGGCGCATAGCCAAAGGTAAAGCGCTTAAGAATATCGTCGCTAAACTGCCGCTGCGATCGCAAGTACTCTAGCGCCTCCTGTCCGGCACTTTGATACAGCGCATGCTCGTAAAACTTAGCCGTAACCGTAAGAATTTCACACAGCTGCTCCCGCAGCGTCACCTTACGCTGATATTCCTGCTGCTTGGCCGGTTCTAGGGTTTTAACCGGGACCTGATATCGTCGGGCCAGGTTCAGCACCACGTCAGCAAATGACCGCTGCCCCAGTCCCATCAAAAACTAAAAGGCGTTCCCCCCCGCCCCACAGCTAAAGCAGTAATAAAACTGCTTAGACGGACTGACACTAAAGCTAGGGGACTTGTCATCATGAAACGGACACAGCCCGGTAAAGTCCTTGCCCTGCTTTTTGAGCACCACATGCTCAGACACCACATCGACGATATCCGCGCGCTGACGGACATCGTCGATGGTATCGGGATGGATACGGGGTGAACTCATGTGGGCATAGATGATATGTCTATGCCCATCATATGATCTTCCCAAGCGCTCCCTGTTGCCTGTGAAAAGGCCATGTTATAACTCCGCTGGGAACGCTCCATCCCAAATGTAGCGCTGCTGATCTAGAACTTTTCTGCTGGTTCAGAGATCGTTCCAGGCGCGACTTCAGATTCAGGCGCGACTTCAGATTCAGGCGCAACTTCAGATTCAGGCGCGGCAGGCTCAGGCGCAATTTCGGGCTCAAGGGCCGACCCAGCGCAAGCGGCTAGGTTATCGTCAATTTGCTGACGTTGTTCATCGGTCAAAATCTCCATGACGTCTTGTTCAAAGGCCGCTTCAGCCATCTCGATGTTGGCTTCTTGCTCAGCACTGGGGCCCAAGCCGGCTGCCCCTACTTCTGCATCGAACTCTTCTTCGATAGCTCCTACCTGCTGCTGCTGTTCGGGGGTTAACAGGCTTTGAAAGTACTGATCGTACTGTTCGTTGAGAGAATTCAAGGCCGCTTCTTGTTCGGGGGTTAATGTCGGTGCTTCCTCTTCGGTGAGCAATTCAGGGGCAATGGTAGCCACCTGCTCTTCGGCCCAGGCATCTAGCTGGCCAACTTGTTCTTCTTGTTCAGGCGATAGAAGAGCAGCAACCTGGCTGTCAAACTCTTCTTCGAGTTGAGCTAGCTTTTCATCTGATTCAGGAGAATCTGACTCAGCAGCGGTCGCTACAATTTCAGTGATTTGATTGTCTAGTTCTTCTTGCAAAACCAGTAGGTCTGCTCTTTGGCCCTCGCTCAGCTCGATCCCCTCATACTTGGTCGGACAGGCTGCCTCCTCGGCTTGAACGTGACGGGTTAGGGGCATTGCCAGCAGTGAGATCGCGCCTAGTAACGTAGACAAAAGTTTAAGTTTCATACTCTTTTAGAAATCAACATTTCCTTGATGCGACTTCTCTACGGTAGAAAGCGATTTGGGAAAAACTGAGGAATAATTCGGGGAGATATCGGTTAGGTCAGAACATTGAACACCGGTAGCTTGCACAGTGGCTTGATGAACGGCTTAGTAAGCTTCGCTACCAGACAGGAGTGCACCGATGAACTCATACTAAAGTTGGTACGCTGTACTTTTTTAACTGTGGTCTTCTGCAACCTTATGGGCTGTTGGTAAGTCAGTACAATCTAAGAATCTTCCGATGCTAAGACCTTAACAGTCCCTCATCCGATTATGAGAGGCCTCTTATATTTGGAACCTTTCCAGATTTTCCAGGTTATGAGTGGTTGTGGTGAGTAATAGTGAATTATGGCAAAAATCTATCAGCACAGACGAGGTCAAATTTTCTAAGACAGATTGAATCGAATACTGACAACACCCATCCACCCTAGTATTTTTTCGTACGATGTCTTCCGTCGTTATTGATCTCAAATCTGTAATTACACGTAATCCAACAGTCGTTACGCCACAAACACCGCTAAAGGAGGCGATTGCGTATCTAAAGAATCCCCATACCCCCTATCGAGTTCCCCAAGAAAAGCTGAAGACCTATCGGGTTGATTTTGTCACGCGAGAATGTCACGACGAGCTGCGATCGCGATATTTAGTGGTGATAGAGCATCAGAAAATCACCGGCCTGCTGACGATCCAGGACCTCTTAACCCGCAGCCCCCCCGCCAACGGTACAGCGCCCACCATCGCTGAGTGCATGACTCAGTCCTTTGCCACCCTAAAAGAATCAGTACTGACGGAGCTTTACACGCCTCTGAATTTACTAAGACAGCACCAGCTGCGCCCAATTGTGATCGTAGATGACCACAATCAGCTCGCGGGGTTGCTGACCTACGAAGAAGTACACGCCGTTGCTTTAGCTAGCCAGGTGCAATCCGTAAAGCCTGTGCGCCCTAGCATCTCGGCTACCGAGACACGCCCGCCTTCGAATCCGAGCCATCTAATGCAGCGAGAGCAAGTGATCACCAAAATTATTGCTCAGGTGCACTCGTCGCTTGATGTGCAGACGGTTTTAGATACAACGGTGGCTGAATTGCGATCGGTACTGAAGTGCGATCGCGTTATTACCTATCGTCTACGCTCAGATCTCACCGGCAAGGTCATTGCCGAATCGATTGAGGAGCCGTCGCGGTCGGTACTCCACAACGAAGTGCGCGATCCTTGTGTCACGCCCGAATGGCTTGAACCCTATCGCCAGGGCAAAGTACGCATTGTCAATGACATCTACGAGACGGAGATGACCGTATGTCATCAGGAAATGCTCAACGGGTTTGATATTCGCTCCAAGATGATGGTGCCCATTGTGGCTGAAGGCGAAATTTGGGGGCTGCTGCTGACCAGTGAGCGGGATGGACCTCGACAGTGGCAGTCTGAAGAAATTGAACTTGTGCGTCGGCTTGGGGTGCAGGTTGCGATCGCAGTGCAGCAGGCCCAGGCCCATGAACGAGCCCAGTCCGAACTAGAAGAACGCCGCAAGGCTGAGCAGCAGCTGCAAAAACTACTGGACGTCACCGCAACCAAAACAGGGGCTGATTTTTTTCCCATATCTGTGATGCAGCTAACCGAATCCCTGGGAGTGGCCCATGCCATCCTAGCCGAGCGCCATGGCGACAGACTGCGGACATTGGCGTTTGTGGTCGACCAGGTACTACAGCCTACCCATGAATATCCAATTGTGGGCACCCCTTGTGAGCAAGTGCTACAGACAGGTGGCTTTCACTGTGGCCAGTCTATCCAGGATCTATTCCCCAAAGATTCAGATTTAGTCAGTTTGGGAGCCGAAAGCTATCTTGGCTTTGCCATGCAAGACTCCACAGGAGACGTTGTCGGCCATCTGTGTATTCTGGACCGAAAGCCCCTAGAGCGCTCAGATCGAGCTGAGAAACTCATCCGTTCGTTTGCAGCTCGGGCCACGGCTGAACTAGAACGGCAAAAAGCAATCGATGCGCTAGAACTGCTTAATCAAGAGCTGGAAGCTAAAGTAGCCGCTCGTACTGCCGACCTTCAAGCCTCGTATCAGCAGCTTAAAGATGCCCAGCTACAGCTGATTCAATCGGAAAAAATGTCTAGCCTGGGACAGCTAGTGGCCGGAGTTGCTCACGAAATCAACAATCCGGTCAGCTTTATCTATGGCAATTTAAGACCGTGCCAAGAGTACATAGAGGACATGTCTCGGTTAATTGCGCTCTATCAAAAATATTATCCCGCTCCCCATCCAGAAATTTTAGAGTTTATTAAAACAGCGGATGTTCAGTATACGCTCGAAGACTTTCCCCATCTGATTAACTCTATGCAAACAGGGGCAACTCGCATTCAAACGATTGTGCAATCACTGCGGACATTTTCCTATGCGCAACAAGAAGGCGCTAAAGCATTCAATATCCATAACAGCATCGACAACACGTTGGTAATTTTGCAAAACCGTCTCAATGGTCGAGCCGGAAAGCTCCCCGTTGAGGTGGTCAAAGCCTATGGCGATCTACCGTTGGTGGAATGCTATAGCGGGTTACTCAACCAGGTGTTTATGAACCTGTTAGTGAATGGCATTGACGCCATTGAAGAACAGCAGCAAACGTCTCCTGGTCACCGGGGCTGCCTTACGATTACCACAACAGTGATATCCCCTGAAAAGATTGCGATCAAATTTCGCGATAATGGCATTGGCATGACTCCAGCCACCCAAGATAGAATCTTTAATCCCTTCTTTACAACTAAACCTGTGGGGATTGGCACAGGGATGGGCCTATCCATTAGCTACAAGATTGTTACCGGCGACCATCGAGGGCAGTTCTATTGTTCTTCAAAGCTAGGCGAAGGCACCGAATTTGTGATTGAGCTTCCCATCACAATCGCAGGCTAGGGCTGTTTAAGTCGATAGCCGACACCATGGACTGTTTCAATAAAATCTGAAGGGGCCCCAGCCTTTCTTAATTTTTGACGCAGACTCTTGAGATGGGATTTGACCGTTTCCTCATCGGGAAGCGCCTGGGTGGCCCAGCACTGATCGATCAAGACTGAGCGGCTGAGCACCCGACGACCGCTGCGCAGAAACAGCTCTAACAGGCTAAACTCCTTGGGAGTTAGCTGGAGGGGAGTACCGTCGTAAAAGACCTCGTGGGTAGCCGCATCCAGCTGGGCCTGTTCCCAAACCAGCATACCCGTATCATTTAAGCTGCCGCGCCGTAGGAGAGCCCGCAGTCGAGCCAGTAGCTCTAGTAGGTCAAAGGGTTTGACCACATAGTCATCGGCGCCTGCATCTAGACCCGCTACTTTATCTGTATTGGTATCACGGGCCGTTAGCATCAGAATGGGCAACCGGCGACCGGCCTCCCGCAGCCGCCTGCAGAGATGGATACCATTGATCTTAGGCAGCATGACATCCAGTATCATCAGGTCGTAGGTTAAATCCGTTGCCTGGACCCAGCCCATTTCACCATCGGTTACCCAGTCTACGATATGGCCTTCATCGGTTAGCGCTTCAGTTAATCCTTCACCTAGCTGCAGATCATCTTCGACTAAGAGAATGCGCATGGGAAAACGTTTAAGGTTGCTTCTTCCGACTATAGCGACGGTTAAATCGAGCTGTCTAGACTATGGTGGATCCTGCAAGCTGATGATTTAGTGTAGATGCCTATTACCGTAGGCGAACGTTCGATGACCTTTTCACGCAATCAGCAATGGCTAACGGCGGGGTTTGGCATTGCGATCGCCACACTCCTGGGTACGGCGCTGCTCGCCCGCAATGCCATCGTCAATCGGGTGTATCCGTCTGAGTGGGTCGAACTGGAGGGCAATGCCTATGCCTATTTGAATGGATTACTGGTTGCGATCGCAGAAGCAGAAGCCAGCCATCGATCATATCTAAGTACAGGAGATACCGAAATTTTAGATCGATACCAGACCAAAGTGGAGTTAATCAGCAGCTACATCCAAGAAATTGACACAGTCCATCAAAGTTTAGAAGACGAACAGGCCGCCACACTAGAAGAGGATTTAGTCTACCGCGAAACATTAGAACGTCTACAGGTAGCCACCAAAACCCATCTTAAAATTCTAGAAGAGAGTATCGAACAACATGACAGGGGTCAGCTGGATCTTGCCGATCAGCTAGAGATTACTCAACAAAGCAGCGAAGCTCGAGTAGATGCCTATCTAGCCCTGCAGGCCCTATTAGACGAGGGCAGTGTCGAACGACAGTGGGACATGGCCGACACCAGCGTCAGCATCAATAACAATCTTTGGTTAACCGGTCTGGTCGCAGGTTTGGGGGTTTTAAGCTTAGGGATTTTATACGGATGGCTGATACAGTCTCTCCAGCAGCACCAAAAGACACTGCTGGCACAGCAAATTGAGGCAGAGTCTCTGAGTCAGCAGCTGCAGGCCAAGACAGACGCACTACAAAGTACAGAAGAGATTCTCACAGCTGAGCTAGACCGTAGCCAGGAAATGGAAACCACCTACAAAGCAATTGAACAAGCCAAGGAAATCACCGATCTCAAACTCAATTTCTTCTCTCTGGCCTCCCACGAACTCAGAACGCCGTTGAGCGCTATTTTAGTCTCGGCCCAGCTGTTAGACAATCGCAATGTCGCCTGGTCTGAAGAAAAACGATCCCGGAATCTCAGACGCATTCAATCGGCGGCCAAAACTATGGCCCAGCTGCTGTCTGATATTTTGCTATTGACTCGAGCTGAGGCGGGCAAACTAGAATTTAATCCACAGACTATTAATCTGCAGTCTTTTTGCGAGAGCCTGGTAGACGAGGTCAAATTCAACACCCAGTCGCAGCACCACATTTTGGTTCAGCAGCAGGGCAGCTGCGACCACGCCTGTTTGGATGAACGACTGCTACGGGCAATGCTAATGAGCTTGCTGACCAATGCGATCAAATACTCACCCCAGGAAAGCAAGATTCAGCTAACCATTTGGGGAGAGCAAGGTCAGACTCGTTTTCAAGTCAGTGACCAAGGCATCGGGGTGCCCGCCGCCGACCAGCAGCATCTGTTTGAATCATTTCATAGAGGTGAAAATGTAAAATCATTTTCAGGTACCGGTCTAGGGTTAGCCGTTGTCAAAAAATGCTTGGAACTCCACGGCGGCAAAATTGAGGTTGAAAGTCAGGTAGGTGTAGGTACTACGTTCTCTATCAATATGCCTTGGGTCACAGATGACGTGTAGATGTTGCAGCGGGCTTCAAAAATCAAAGACGCCGCCGTAAATTTTGCGAAACAACTTAGCCCTAATACTACATCTACTTGAGCTACTGAGGCAACAAGCATAATAGATTGAAACACAGACAAAAGCCTATTCATATGCAGATGACCAAGCCAAGCTCACATAATCTTTACCAAAGCTTTCTAAATATAGACATTGCATAATGTAGGCTGCCCAAATATTGATCTCTTAAGTAGATACCGATATATTCAGACCTAACTTGCCGAGAAGGCTACTAGAAACCTTGGTATCATAGGTTTTCTAGTGCTGATGAAGCTGGGATTATACTGAGTTGTGTTGGCCAGATAGACGCTGGCTCGATTACCGTTCTGAAGTATGAATTTAGCTAAGATCAGAGCCAGTTTCTGTTCTTTGTCTGTATACATGTTTACCAAGGCAAATCGATAACGGTAGAGTATCTTTTACTTTTGACCGTTAGCGACTCTGTTAAGACTCTTTTACTTCTTCCTCTCAGCTTGATTTAACTTAGCAACCCGAGCATAGAAGAGTTTCGATGAACATCTTAATGCTTGCACCTCATCCTTTTTATCAGGCTAGAGGTACTCCCATTGCTGTTGATTTAGTATTACGGGTCCTCTCAAGTCGTGGTGAGGTGGTAGATGTTGTCACGTTTGCTGAAGGCGAGGACATATACTACACAAATGTTAAGATTTATCGCACTCCGTCATTTAAGTTCACTCGGAATATTAGACCGGGATTTTCTGGCAAAAAGCTAATCTGCGACCTGTTTGTTTTTATCAAGGCTATTCAGCTAGTGAGAACCGGTTGCTACGATTTGGTACACGCTGGAGAAGAATCTGTGTTTATCGCACTGTTTATTAAAAAGGTCTTTGGTATTCCCTATGTCTATGACATGGATTCATCCTTGGTAGGACAGCTCATTGATAAGTATCCTGGCCTACAGTTTTTTAAGGCTGTTCTAGAGATATTTGAAGGTGCCGCCGTAAAGAATGCTAAAGCTGTCATCCCAGTCTGTCGGGCTTTAGCAACTGAGGTACAACGCTACAGTCCTGGCAAGAAAATCGTTGTTATTCCTGATATCTCGCTGCTGAGTCAATCTCGTTAGATTATCTTGTTCTATCTACCTTAAATTCCTTGAAAGGGGCTTTTACCAATGCAGTTAAATCAGTTGAGAAGCGCTTATCACATCACAGGTCCCCTACTGATGTATGTGGGTAATTTAGAGCGATATCAGGGGATTGATTTACTTATAGACAGTTTTAAGCTGGCTTTGGCCAAGACCCGTGACGCACGCTTGGTGATTATTGGAGGCGCGCCTGAGCATATTGCCCAATACCAGCGACGCTCTCAGCAGTTGGGTATTGATACGTGTGTTCATTTTGTGGGTAAGCGTCCGGTTGAGGATCTAGCTTACTACCTGGCCCAGGCCGATATTTTGGTATCTCCACGGGTGCAGGGCAACAATACACCGATGAAGCTGTATTCCTATCTAGATAGTGGTAAAGCTCTATTGGCAACTGACCTACCCACTCATACTCAGGTACTGAATCATCAGGTTGCCTGGTTGGCTCTTCCGACCGCACAGGAGTTTTCCCAGGGAATGGTGGATTTAATTCAAGACCCGACTCTAAGAGAACGTCTGGGTACTGAAGCCCAAGCGCTAGTTGCTAAACAGCATACGTATGAGGCATTTTCTGCTAAGTTAGTCGGTCTGTATGACTGGCTTCAGGGGCAGCTGTTAGGAGATATACAGCCTTCTAATCTTTCGTTTGAATAGGCCTGAGTCCGGTGCAAAGAGATCTACAGGCATTATCCAATCAAGGTTTTGATCTTTTGGTCCTGGGTGGAGGGATTCAGGGCGCTTGTGTGGCCTGGGAAGCAACGCTACGGGGACTGTCGGTGGGGTTAATTGATAAGTCTGATTTTGGTGCGGCCACGTCGGCTAACAGTTTAAAGATTATTCACGGCGGGCTACGCTATCTGCAAACTGCTGACGTTAGGCGAATGCGTCAATCTATTCGAGAGCGTCAGGTGCTCATGCGGATTGCGCCACATTTGATTCATCCTCTGCCAATTTTGGTACCCACCTATGGTCACGGGCTAAAGGGCAAAGAGGCTATGTTTGTTGCACTCAAGCTGAATGATCTGATTAGCTGCGATCGCAACCACAATCTCAGCGATCCCCAGAAACAGATTCCCCCCGGTCAGATTCTTTCTCGCCAACGGTGTCAGCAGCAGGTGCCGGGGATCGATGAGCAGGGGTTAACCGGGGCGGCAACCTTTCACGATGCCCAGGTCTACAATTCCGAGCGGCTCACTCTCTCCTTCATCAAATCGGCTACTCAAGCTGGAGCAACGGTCGCTAACTATGTAGAAGCCACTGGCTTCTTAAGGACAGGCAATCAGATTAAAGGAGTGAGCGCTAAAGATAGCCTGACGGGCGATCGGTTTGACATTCAGGCCAACACTGTGATCAACACCAGCGGTCCCTGGCTCAATCAGGTGTTAGAACAGCTGCCTGAATCACCGGCCCATCAGCCGTTTGCCAAAGCCGTCAATGTGATATTGCGTCAGCCGCTATTGAACAGTCCCTATGCTGTTGCCTTCAAAAGTTCTCCCAAGGCAGCCGACAAGCCCCGCCTGCTATTTGTCGTGCCCTGGCGAGGGACCTCTATGGTGGGAACGCTCTACAGCGTTTGCGAGCGGCATCTCGACAGCTGGCAGGTGCATGAAACAGAAATTCACACGCTACTAGAGCAGATCAATCAAGCCTATCCCCCAGCTCAGCTCACCAGAGATGATGTGGCGTTTGTTCATGGTGGACTCTTACCACAAACAGGGGTTGATCGCAGCGGCGAGCCGATACTGGCCAAACGCTATTCCATTCAAGATCACCGACGTGAGGGTTACCCAGGACTGCTGTCCGTCACCGGCGTGAAATATACCACCTCCAGGGATGTGGCTCAAAAAGTGGTGGATTATCTCTTTAAATCCTGGGCGCAGACAGCTCCTGCGTCTTGTTCGGCAACTACACCCCTAGCGGGCGGGGCCATCGATAATATTGAACGATGGGTTGAGCAGGCCATCCACCACAGTCAGCTTGATCCCGCGACGACTCGAAGTTTGGTTTACAACTATGGCAGTGACTATGGGGAGGTTTTTGAAGATGACATCACAGATCTAGATCAGGTGCTGGCAGCCCAAGTGCGTTACGCCATCAGGTCAGAAATGGCCCAGACGTTGCAGGACGTCATCTTGCGCCGCACTGACCTAGGATCGGCGGGACAGCCTGACAAAACGAGTATTCGTCTATGTGCGCAGGTGATGGCCCAGGAACTGGGTTGGAGCCGGACTCGCACTCAATCGGAACTAAGGCCCTTTGGGGTAAAAACTAGTTCGGAGACTATCACGAGATAAGGGGCTATCTGCAATATCATTATTTATCTGTTATTTATTAATACTTTGTTTATCCAATGCCGTCCCCCATTGCCCATGCCGTTTCTGGCTACGCCATTGCTAAAGGATTTAATCCTATAAAAGTGTCTCGACTGTGGCCTTTTGCTTTATATGCTGTTTTTGTTGCGATCGCAGCAGATATCGACTTTGTTCCCCAACTGGTTGCGAACATTGATACCCACCGCGGGCTTACCCACAGTTTAAGCTTTGCCCTGCTGTTTAGCTGGATGTTGAGCGCCATTGTCACCCGCCGAACCACCTTCAAATCCTTACCAACTTTTTTCCTCACCCTGACAATCTACGGATCCCATTTACTGCTCGATTTCTTGACCCAAGGCGGGACCGGCATCCCGCTACTCTGGCCCATCAGCGAGAGTCATTTTCAATCTTCGATTGCTCTATTTCCAGCGGTTCATCATTCCCGTGGGCTGTTTAATTCTATTCATTTCCGCTTTTTGAGCTTTGAGCTTATCTATACTGTCATTTTGTTATGGGGACTATCCCAGTGGAGCACTTACCAACATCAACGGCAGAAACAGACGTCTGGCATTGAGCGATGATGTAAGTAAAGTCAGCTCTTGCAATTTATAAATTTATTTTTTACACGTATTGATTAGATTCTATGAAATCCTTAAAAAGCTCTGTCCCGAGCCGGGCTATCCCAAACAATCACCATATTCTCATTGACGCTCATGTTCATATTTATGACTGCTTTAATATCGACACACTTTTAGCGTCAGCCTGGCAAAATTTTTCCACTCAGGCCAGCCAGGCTGGGGCTCAAGATACCTTTACAGGAGTGCTGCTATTAACAGAAAGCCACCAGCATAATTGGTTTCAAACACTCTCGGATAACGTCGGCGAGCCCCTGTCACCGGCTAGTCCCTGGACAGTCTTTGCTACCGCAGAACCGTATTCTTTAAAGGCTATGGATAATCAGGGCAGAACGATCTATCTGATGGCCGGTCGCCAGATAGTGACGGCTGAAAAGCTGGAGGTTTTGGCTCTAATTTGCGATCGCACCTTCCCCAATGGTCTGGCTACTGAAACCACCATCAAAGCCATTCAAACTGCGGGAGGTATTGCCGTGCTGCCCTGGGGTGTAGGCAAATGGGTTGGCCACCGAGGCCAGCTAGTGACTCACCTGTTACATCAAAAGCATTTATCTCCTTTATTTCTCGGCGATAACAGTGGTCGGCCCAGGTTTTGGGCAAAGCCTTCCTATTTTGCGCAAGCAGAGCATCCCATACTTCTAGGAACCGATCCCCTCCCCTTGACAGCGGAGGCTCATCGCCCCGGCAGATTTGGGCTGATGCTAATGGAAAAATTAAACGAGAATGCACCGGGTAGCACCCTGAGGGCTCACCTGCTCAATCCGGCAGTTCGTTGGCAGCCCTACGGACACCTGGAAAATCCCTGGCAGTTTGTACGAAACCAAACGGCCCTAAAACTCAGTCCCCCACCTGCTTTGTCATCCCCCATGGAGAACAGCCCGGCCCCTGGCGAATTCCCTGAAACTGCCGATATTGAGACGTCTTCAGAAGACTACGCTACGCGATTTGCAGATGCCATTGGGGCATGGCTATTACAGGTACAGGAAACGGCCACGCTAAAAATGCTAGAGCCCTATCCCAATGCCAAAGTGCTGGACGTGGGCGGTGGTCACGGTCAATTGACGCAAGCATTGATTGAGCGGGGCTATCAGGTCACTGTTCTAGGGAGCGCTGAGGCGTGTAAAACCAGAATTCAGCCGTATTTGGATCGACAGCAGTGCTTTTTTGAGGTGGGAAATGTCTTAGATATGCCCTATTCAGACAGAGCGTTTGACGTAGTGATTAGCTATCGATTTCTAGCCCATGTCACCCAGTGGAAAAAGTTTCTCGCTGAACTCACCCGCGTGGCTAAGCAGGCTGTTCTTGTTGACTATCCAACTGTGCGGAGTATTAATTACGCGACGCCGCTGTTATTTAAACTCAAGAAAGGATTAGAAGGCAACACGCGACCCTACACCTGCTATCAGGAAACCGCTATCACAGAACAGTTTCAATCATTAGACTTTACTCAAACCGATCGCTACGCGCAGTTTGCTTTACCCATGGTGATACATCGAGCTCTAAAGCGGCCTAAAATCTCGTCTTTACTAGAACGCTGTATACGACTAACAGGCATTACCCACTGGTTGGGATCGCCGGTCATTTTAAAGGTCTCCCGGTCTTAACTTACTAGCGCTCACTATTTAGCTACCTCATATAGAATTGGAAGCATCCTATGAAAATTTTAGTCACTGGCGGCACTGGGTTTACAGGAAGTCATCTCACCCGTCGTTTGTTACAAAAAGGTCATGATGTTGTCGTTCTAGACAATAAGCCCGGCTTATTTCATGACGAACTCAAAGAGATGGGGGCTGACATTCATATCGGCAGCGTTGCCGACCGAGAAATTGTCGATAAAGTCACCTATGGCTGCACTATTGTTCATCACTTAGCCGCTGCTTTTCGCAAAATCAATTTGCCCCAAAAGGTCTATTGGGATGTCAATGTTGAAGGCACCCGCTATCTGCTAGAAGCCGCTCTCAAATACGGCGTAGAAAAGTTTGTCTACTGTAGTACCTGTGGAGTCCATGGCAATGTCAAAACAGTTCCTGCAGGAGAAGATACTCTAATCAATCCGGCTGATTACTATCAGTACACAAAGTGGGAAGGCGAACAGATCATTCCAGAATTTGTAGAACAGGGTCTCAACGTTGTCACGCTTCGCCCCGCCGCCATTTACGGCCCTGGAGATCCAGAGCGGTTTTCCATTATCTTTAAACGATCAAAAAATGGCCGCTTCCTAATGTTTGGTGATGGCAATACGTTTTATCATCCGCTCTATATCGAAAACTTAGTGGATGCCTTTGAACTAGCGGCCGCTTCTGATAAAGGCCGTGGGGAAGCCTACCTGATTGCTGACAAGCATTACTACTCTCTCAATGACCTAGTAACAGCGGTTGGTAAAGCAATGGGCATTGATGTCAACATTATTCATCTTCCCTTTTTGCCGTTATGGACTGTAGCCCTCTTAACAGAGATTGCTTACAAGCCTTTGATTGGAATTGATCCACCCCTTTTCCGCCGTCGGGTCGATTGGTTTCGGCAGAATCGGGCATTTGATATCTCTAAAGCTGAGAGAGAAATCGGCTATCAGCCTCGTATAGGGTTGGATGAAGGCTTGGCGAGAACAGCGAAATGGTATCGAGAACAAAATATTATTTAGACAATTATGTGGACCGCCACCAGAAGAACGTTAGGTTTCTGATATGAATACGCATCATGAAAAACTGCGGACACAAATGACTGATAAGTCCCAGTCTGCTCTTCAGCTCTACCAGAAATTGGTAGTGGGTTCTGAAAGTCTTGTATTTACTATAAAATATGAAATTATCCTCGGTTTGTTAGATAATTTGCCAGGGGCTCTAGGGTTATTTCTACGCCAAAAGCTGTATAAGTTTCTCTTTAAATCTGTAGGCAAAGGCGTCGTTTTCGGTAGGGGTGTCACCATCCGCCATCCTCAAAAAATCGAATTGGGGCAGGGTGTTGTCATTGCCGATAGATGCGTGTTGGACGCTCGAGGGGATAAAGACAGCGGAATTACAATCGGAGAGAACACCATTATCGGGCAAAATGTGAGCCTAACGTGTAAAAACGGCTGGCTGAGGCTGGGTAATCAGGTTGATGTTGGCGCCCATAGCAGTATCTATGCCGTAGCTGGTAATGCGGTAGACATCGGCGATCATGTTTTGATTGGCCCCTACACCTATATTGGCGGCACCTGTTATAGGTTTGATCGCACTGATGTGCCAATTGCAGTGCAGGGAGTTAAACCGCGTGGCGGCATTCGAGTTGGGAAGCATACCTGGTTAGGGGCTAGAACCTCTGTATTGGATGGGATTACGGTAGGGTCTGATGCCATCATTGCAACCGGTGCTGTAGTCACCAAAGATATACAGCCTTATGCGATCGCAATGGGCGTTCCGGCCAAAGTTGCTCGCCTCAGAACCGAGGATGCGGCATCTGTACCCCTAAAAGAGTCAGACAGCTGACAGTCTTTCCCCCTCCGCACAAGCCGGTTATGAATCTCTTTTTTGCTCGTCTAGATATGTCTTATATTTATGCATTTCTAGGCGAAGCAACGCTAGCGCTAACCTTTATTTTCTACATAGCGCTTGCCCGTGTTCTTGGCCCTGAACAGTACGGCATCTTTGCAGCGGCGATTGCATTGGCCGGTGTTCTGTCGTTGTTTATTCAGTTCGGCTTTCCTGCCTTACTAGGAAGGAATGTAGCTGCCAACCCGCTGACCGGGGCTAAATCAACCCTTACCTTTTTGCTGCTTGAGATTGTCAACTCTCTAGCTGTCCTTCTATTTCTGTTTCCCATCACCCAGATACTGGGATTTGAAGGAACTGGTGTACTAGTTTGTTATTTGGTAGTTTTGAGCGAGGTGTGCCGCAGTGCCAAATTAACCCTAAAGCGAGTTTTACGCGGCATTAATGAATTTAGTACTGAAACGCTTTCAGTTTCCTTAGAACGGGTTTGTACTTATGGCTTGGCAGGGGCCGTTCTCTTTTGGACCCAAAGCATCGTTTGGGTAATTGTCACGATCATTCTGGTCCGCCTTATCGATGTTTTAGGCTTAATCTATTACATCAGCCGCAAAACGCAGATTTTCTCTTCACTCAATTGGCAAGACTGCTGGCAATCTTGGCGCATCGCCTATCCCTTTGCTGTCTCCGGCGTCCTTTGGATTTTATACTATCAATTAGACATGCTGACGCTACAATGGCTAGCTCCGTCAATAGAAACAGGTCTTTATGGTGCATCCTACCGGATTATCGAGATATTCTCGGCCTTACCTCGAGTCATTTTCTATGTAACGTTTACAAAGTTTGCTAGTTATCACGCGACGCAACCAGAAAAATTGCCTGGAGAAATTTATAAGTCGACTCGTTTGCTGATAGCAGGAGTCCTGCCCATCATTATTATTGCTGGTTTGTGCGTTGACCCCCTGGTCAGCATTCTATACGGTGAATCTTTCGAGCTAGCGGTTAATTCTCTAAGTATTCTCATACCCAGTTTAGGTATCAAATTGTTTGGTAGCTTGGTTCAGCGTTTCCTCGAATCTACAGGACGAGAAAGGCTCCTACCCCCTTTACTGCTGGGCACCGTCATTGTTAATATCGTTACCAATATCATTTTGATTCCTTATTTAGGCGCTGTGGGCGCTGCGATCGCAACCGTATTGAGTGAGATCATTCTGGCTCTAGTTGGGCTTTTTCTAATCGCTCGCCTCGGCTATCAAGACATTGGATGGCGGCTTCAGAAAATTGCTTGCTTGAGTTTATTAGCTGCATCTATCCCCTCGCTAATCAGAGTAGGGCTACCCCCGCTAGCTGGAGCTGTTCTGATTTTAGTTAGTCTCTTGAGTATCGCAATGCTAATGAGACAAAAAGCATTCTTAGCAACATCAGGCTAATTTTACAATGAGGCTGCGCGTTATGATTGCACATACCCACAGGCATATACGACTCCGCTCTCTACTAACAACATCGAGGAATATAGATTTTATTAATTTCTCTATCCTAAATACTCTTTACTAAGTTAGAGCATGGGTATCAAAACTAGTATAAACCAGCCAAATTTATGGCTTTCAAAACTAACTCAGCCGCTGACCTTGGTCTTACCTATCCTAGTGCTGTCTTTAGGCTTAGGTCTGTATAACCTTGGCACCGAGAGCCTATGGATTGACGAACTCTACAGTATTTATGATGCGACCAAGGTCAATCTAAATCCTGTGGAGCTGCTGGCTCGATTTACCCAAATCCGACCTCTTTACTATGTTCTCCTCAGGATCTGGATGGTCTTTGGAGAGAATGAGGTTTGGTTGCGGAGCCTATCGGTCATTTTTGGAGTTGGTGGCGTCTTTCTTACATATCGTCTCGGTCGCAAAGTTGCAGGCCAATCGGTGGGCATTTTGGCCTCACTGATGCTGGCGCTGTCACCGATGTTTGTTCATTTTTCCCAAATGGTTCGTATGTATGCCCTTGGACTTCTCTTGGGGCTTTTGGGAAGCTATTTTTTGATTTTGGTATTAGAGGCTCCTAAAACGAAGTATTTTGCTGGTTGGGCCATTAGCCGTAGCCTGATGTTTTTGGCAACGCCGCTCAATTTAACGCTGCTGCTGCCAGATCTGATTTTGCTAGGGGCTACCTTTCGAAAACAGCCCCAGACTTTAAAGGGGCTTTGGAAATGGCTGCTGCTGCTCGGAATTTTATGTCTTCCATCTGCTTATTCTTTGATAGCTAAGTCACTGCCGTTTCTGCAAAAAGCAGTGGGTTTAAAGGAGAGTGTTGAAACAGCTAAGCAAACCTCGACATTTAATTTGCCCCTTGACCTATTTCGGAAAATAAAAAAATTTACAGTTTTTCCATTCCCGTCTACCTCGGCGACGATGAGCCGAGCCATGCGAGGATTCACGCTAGTGTTGCTCAGCTTGACTGCCGTCGGTTTTTACAAAAGTCGTTATACAGGCTGGCTTTTAGCGATTGCCGGTTGGGCCTTTCTCCCTTGGCTGATCCACGCGGCAGTTGCTAAGCAAATGTTGTTTGATCGATACGTTTTTTACACTGCGCCGTATTTAATTATTTTGGTGGCCGCCGGTTTAGTGAGAATTTGGCACATGAATCGTGCGATCGCAGCAGGAATTGCGATCGCATATGCCCTTATCGTCACCATGGGTTTAGGACGATACTACGGCGTTCAAGATCGTCAAGATTGGCGGGCGCTGTTTGAATTTATCAATCAGCAGGAACAGCCCGGTGACACGATCATCTATTCCCGGGAGCTAGCCAATCCAGAAAAGTTTACTAATGCCCTCAGGTATTATCACAAGGGCGATGCGCCCATGGTTCTCATCCGACAGCTGTGTGAGCATGACAGCGTTACCCAACCCGAGGCTGTACTCACCTTCCAACAGGTATCAGCGCCGCTGCAGCAAACATGGCTGTTATGCGGTAGAGAGTTTGAACCCGACAAGTTTCAAACTATTCTAGGAGAGTATGGAGAAATCGAAGGGCACTGGCAGTTTGTCAACGAAGCTTTCTACCGCCAAGAAGACTATATGAACCTCTTTAAGGTGAGGCTAACGCCATAACTGCCAACCGACTAGCCCCGGCGCAGACCGGTCGCTTTTGCCCATAGTGTGGAGCGATGCCATCAAGACAGACCAACCTTTCCTAAGCATCTGTTTCAGACTAGTGGAGCGTCAAAGCTAAGACTTGGGATTATCGAGAGTGTTGATATAGTCTGTATGGAGCGAGTCAACGTCCCATGCAGAAGAAATATATTGTCCGATTAAGCGAATCCGAACGTCAGCACCTTGAAGAGATCGTCAAAACCTTTAGTGGCAGCAGCCAGAAAGTACGACGAACCCAGATATTGCTCAAAGCCGACATCGAGCGAGCAAACTGGAGTACTGGGTGATTCCGCCTGAGGCAGATGCCGAGTTTGCGGCTCACATGGAGGCTGTGCTTGACCTCTACGCCCAGCCGTACGATCCCGCTCGCCCAGTCTTGTGCATGGACGAACAACCGGTACAGCTACAAAAAGAAACCCGCCCATCGCAACCGGCAACCTCTCACCATGGTGAGCGCGTGGATTACGAGTATGAGCGAGCGGGGACAGCGAGTATTTTCATGTTCACAGAGCCCTTGGTGGGATGGCGTCAGGTTAGCGTGCGGGAACGTCGAACCAAGACTGATTGGGCACATGAAGTGGCTCAGGTGATAGCAGAACGCTACGGGCAAGGTGAGCGAGTACAACTCGTCTGCGACAATCTCAACACCCATATCGGTGCGTTTTACGAAGCCTTTGAGCCTGAACAGGCACGACAACTGGTGCGTCGTATCGACTTTTGTTACACCCCGAAGCATGGGAGTTGGCTCAACATCGCGGAGAATGAGCTGAGTGCCATGACACGGCAGTGTGTCAACGGCAGACGCTTCGGTGACATCGAAACGCTACGGGCTGAAACAGCGGCTTGGGCTAGTGACATCAACAACACTCAGAGAGATGTCGATTGGCAGATGAAGATTGACGATGCACGCTACAAGTTAGCGTCTGTCTATCCCAAAATTAAGTTTTGACGATGCACTAGCCCCAAAACGCCTGCAGCCTCGCAAAAACCTGCATTTCCCAGAGGCTTAGACACCGCTCCCATAAGCCTACTCTGTAAGAGGAGCAAGCATCATCAGGTCAGCGTCGTCATCTCCGGCCACGGCAGGCTGGAGCAGCTCAAATAAATCAGGATACTGGTCAGCAATCTCTTGTTCGCTCAGCGCCGCGCTCAAGATAGTTCCAGACGCATCAGCCACTGAATATCGGTAACCGCTAGGGTGAGAGGTGATGGTGACCGTGCGATCGCGAAAAGCTAATTGACTAATTACTGGGGCCGTATCATTACTCTGAATAGATCGCTGCTCAGCTGCAGTCAGAGTTGCCAGCCCGGATACTAAAGCCGCTGTCACTAGAACTGCGGGTATAACTTTTGCCATCAGACAAACCTCTCAGTAATTATGTGTATAGCCGCGTTTATCTGCAGAGTTGTTCTAGCCTTTATTATAGAACGACTCTGAATCAGGAGAACTGGGCTGGCAGAGGAAAGCGGCCTAAAGCTGTTGGCGCCCCCCCATTGGCTGAAAGTTAGCAGGTAGGAACTTAGTTCTTAAACACCGCCACCGACGAGATCGGAAGAGCGTCGTGTTAGGAAATAATGATGAAAAAGGTGGTCGAAGTGTAAATAAAAAAAAAATGAGGGGGGGGGGGGGGGGGGG
>JBHJIL010000024.1:0-45731 GCA_050043465.1 Leptolyngbyaceae cyanobacterium | reverse complement strand
TGTGAGCGGGGCGCGTATGTTCTGCCGGATTCGGGGATACTTATCCACCCTACGCAAACAAGACCGGACTATTTTGGATGCGTTGATTGGACTATTCTCTGGTCAGCCTGTTGCTCTCGTTCCTCAGCCTAAGTAGTTACGAGTCAAAAAGAGTGAGAATCATCCGATTGAGAGAGTTGGCCAAACCGAAGCTGGCTTTTACTCTGCCTGTGAATTCTCGGCTGCAGACGCTAAATTTTAGGGGCTCTTAAGCGGCCTAGTACGAGCATCCACCAGGGCACTCGGATATCGGGAATTAACCAGGATTTTGACTGCAGTGCCGGGACGCTGTTGGGGAGCAAAAACTTGAGCGATCGCAGCGAAGCTGGCTGCTGACCATCTTTGTCAGCTAGACCGTAGTGTCTGGCTAGCTCGGCGACAATCTGAACCCGACCGGTACGTTTGATGACCTGGGAGTCAGCGGCCAACGCGGCAATTACTCGACCCGTTAGCAGCGGTGTTTCCCAGTTGTACCGGTTGGCAAAGGGAGTCTGCTGGCTCGGCATGTCTTCTACCAGCTGGGACATGTGCTCGGTGGCCACAATACCAGGCCACAGCGATAGCGATGTTACCTGGTGCGGTCTAAGGTCTAAGGCCATATCTGCGGCCATGCGATCGCACGCCGCTTTGCCACTACCGTAAGCCACTCCAAAAATCGGCATCAGCCCACCCCAGGATGAAATGGTGCAAATCAGTCCCTGCTCCCGAGGCACCATCATCTGCGCTGCGTATACGCTGGCCACATAGTGACTGCGCAGCCCTACCTGATTGCAGGCGTCCCACAGCTGCGGCCCCGTTTGCCAAAACGGTTTACCAAAGACCGATCGCAGCGACTCCACACCGCCATAAACATTATTAACTAGCACATCAAGCTGGCCATTTTGCTCCGCTCGAATCCGCTCAAATAGCGCTCTGACCTGGTCGTCATTTCTGTGGTCTGTCTGTATAGCAATACAGCGGCCACCCGCTTCTTTGATCGCTGTCTGAGTGAGCTTTAGACTGCCCCCCAAACTATTGTCATCCTCTCGAACGCTGCGCCCCGTAATGTAGACAGTGGCTCCGGCTTCCCCCAGACCGAGGGCAATACCTTTGCCCAGACCGCGAGTCGCCCCAGTGACCAGAGCGACTTTTCCCATGAGCGATCGCGTTGCAGAGGATTGAGTAGAAACCATAGAAACCAAAATCTACACGATTGGGAACGGTGCTGAGCCCAACCAAATAACCTAACTAAGTTTTAGAGCCAGTCACTTATACCCTGAAAATTAAATAACGCCAAACGCGACTTATGGAAACCATTGATGTTTTTGTCTACGGCACCCTAAAACCTGGGGGCAGATATCATCAGCACTACTGTGCAGCTTACTTACAAACGTCCCAGCTAGCCCAGGTACGAGGACTGCTCTACGATCTGCCCGATTGGGGCTATCCAGTGATGACCCCAGGGGATAGCTGGGTTAAGGGCTATTTGTTTAGCCTAGAAAAGACCGCACTGTCAGGACTCGATGATCTAGAGGGGTATTCTCCCTTAGACTCCAGCCCACAGCCAACCTGTCCTGATGCTGAAGACGCCTATAGGCGGATACAAGTGCCCATTTACGACCTCACCGGTCGGTTCTTACAGGATGCCTGGGTTTATATGATGGATATGGCCCCAGACGGGGCCGTTCTGCTTCTAGGGGGGGAGTGGCTTGATTAATACGGAGGGGTAGAATAAAGCGGCTCCAATCTTTTGTCGGAATGAACTCTAATCAAAGCGCAGACGCAGGCCAGTTAAATATCGATGAGCTGCTGCAGTCATTTTCAGCCATCAAGACCGATCAAAATGAGAGTCAAATCAACGTTAACGACGCGGTCGGTAGTATCCTGCTCAACGCCGTCTATGAGCAAATACCGGCTAAGGCCGCTGATGCTGTGCCTGGTTTAGATATCTTTGAAGACAGTGACGAACCTGGCAGCTGGTTTTGGGAGTGGGCCTGGGGTGAATGTCAGGACGGTCCCCATGACAATGCGCTAGAGGCGCTGGTGGCCTTTGCTAAATTCTCGGCTGAGCTAGCCATTGAGCTGGGTGGCGATGAGGAAGAGTGAGGCGGCGCTAATCTCTTTTCTGTAGCAGTCTGAGAATATCGGTACGGCAGGTTTGGGTCAGACTGCTCACCAATGCGGCGGCCTGGTTGCTGCGATACTGGGCTCTTTGGGACTCGGTAATCCAGCGCGGCTGGCCGATACGCACCTGGACCTGGCGATAGAACACCGCCGGATGCCAGCCTGGGCGAGCAAATAAGGGCTCTGTCGGAGCGAGCCATTGAAACAGCTTGAATGGAGCCACCGGTATGGTTGTTGCTCGAATCGTGGCAATGGCCACCGGCAAAACGGCTAGCTTTTTCACCGGTACTCGCAGCGCCAGGTGGGCAAACCCGCTTTGAAACGCGCCCACCCGATCGCTCGGTACTGGCTGAATCATCGGCTGGGCTCCTTCGGGAAAAATGCCGACGGGCTGCCCCGTTTGTAATAGCTGAGCGGCCTGCTGAAACAATATTCGGGGATATTGACCCGGTGGATCGAGCGGCAAACATCCGAGCGCGTCAACAGCCTGCCTGAGTCCTGGTGTTTGCCCCATAAAATGGTGACAGACTACTCTGAGCGGACGATTCATCGCGGTTATCAATACGGGAACATCCAGCAGACCCCGGTGGTTACTAACGACCAACAGGGCATCGGCAGCCGGAATTCTCTCTGGATAGTCAATGTTAATTTGGGTGCCAGAGAGCCGTAGCAGCATGTGCGATCGCAACAAGAGATCCCCTCTCATCTAGCTGACCACCTGAGTCACCTTAAAAATTTGCTCAGACGGTTTACTGGCCGTGACGCCATCCCAGTTAAGTCCTGCTAAAAACTCCTCAGGAGAGATGGTCTCCACCACATCCACGCCCCATTCGCCAGGCTGTAGCGATGTGGGAGACGTGCCAGCCGCTGGGGGTGTTTTAACCCCGCCTAGCAGCATGACGGTATAGCTGTTTACCTGGCGGTTAGCATCTGCTAAACGATAGGCGGCCAAACTTTGAGCACACCGCTGAGCCGCCTCTGTCGGAGACTGGTTAGCAAAAATAACTTCTACGATCCAGTGGGGGTTTTCAATCTGACTGCACTGAATATCAGCACAGTCTTATAGCCCTTCAATAAAAATATTGGCAAAGTCGCCACGACTCAAGGCGGATACTTGTCCTTCAGGCAGATCGCAGTTGTGAGAAAGAAGCATCCGAGTAGTCATAGCTGCCTTTTGCAAAAATTACTAAACCTCCAATAGAATATCAGCGGCCACCCAGTTCTTTACATATGGGGCTCGCCAAACAGGACGCTAGCGCAGGCCAGCTCCCGGATCAGTTTGGTTGTCACATCGCTGACCATCAGTCCCCCAGCCGTCCGTCGTCGCATAGAACGGAGGATAACCAGGTCAAAACTGTCTGCCAGTCGCAGCAGAGCCTGGGTTACATCATCATGGGCAATGGTTTTAATTCGTTCCACCGTTTGTAGCCGGTCGTGGGCAATAATTTTCTCTAGATCTGCTTTGAATTTAACCATGCGAGCTTTTGGTGTCCGGCGACTGTATACATGCACCAGGGTGACCGATGCATGGTGAGCGTCAGCAAACAGCTGAGCAAACCGAACCGTGTTGATGGTTTTGGGCATCAAATCTCGTACGGGTACCAATATCCGATGAATATCGGTGGGGTCGGACTTTAATCGCATCACGGCAACAGGACAGTGAGATGACCAAAAAACACTTTCCAATGTGATACCAAAGAGTCTGGCCCGGACTCCGGTCGCGTCTTCATTCCAGCCCATTACCACCAGATTGGCGTTTTGTTCCCGGGCGGTGTGGCTAATACCGGTAGCTTCATCATCGGCAATGCGTACGATGGGAGTTGCTTTGACGCTCAGGGTTTGGCTAATGTCGCTGGCCTCTTGCACCATCAGCTGTCGGCTCTCTAAATCGTCTACTAAAATCGGGTCGTCCATATGGGCATAGGCGCGCGAAATTGCCAAAGGCACAATCTGTCCAGCTTCGTGGTGGGCCAGGAGTACCGCTGTTTCCACCAGGTGCTGGTCGTAACGTGGGTCGGAGACCGGTACAACAATGGTAAATTCGTGGGGAATGGGGCAGAGCGGGCGCTTGTCCTGCTGACCCCAGACTTCGGGATGTAGCGGGTCGACGGTATCGTCTAAAGGAGAGGACTCTGCGGAGACGGCGAGCTGGCTCGCAAAGCTGCGAGTGGCAATGGGACCTGCGATCGCACTTACCAGCATCAGCACAATCACCGCATTAAAAATTGTCTCATCCACCAGCCCCACCTCACGGGCAACAATGGCGGCGGCTAGGGGTGCTGCCACATGGGGCAAACACAGCGACCACATGGTCAGCGCTTCGTTCCAGCTATATTTGTATAGCCGCTTGGCCAGGTAGGTGCCAAAGAACTTGCTTAGAACCACACCGGTCAAAATTGCCAGAGTAATCCCCAGCGAAGACGTCAGCGAAGAGACAAATATAGGCAGATCCACCAGCAGCCCAACATGAACAAAAAAGAACGGAATAAATAAAACACTGCCTACAAATTCGACTTTCTCTTTAACCGGTCCTTCTCCTAAAACGTCATTCACCGCCAGACCGGCTAAAAATGCGCCAACAATCCGCTCCACGTTGACCAGCTGAGCCCCAGCGGCGGCTAAAAATACGGCTAACAGCACAAAGACAAACTGGTTACCCTGTTCATCCCCCGTACGGCGAAAATAAAGTTTTCCGGCCCAGTCCAAGCCAAAGAGAACGGTTGCCGCATAGATAGCTAGGGCTAGGACCTGAGCCACTAAACTAAAAACAGAAAACTCTCCTGCATGAATTGAAACAGAAATCGCCAGCAGTAAAAGACCTAAAATATCGGTAAAAATAGTTGCGCCAATGGTAACGGTAATGGCCTCATTACCCAGGACACCCAGCCGATTGACAATGGGGTATCCCAGCAGCGTATGGGGGGCAAACACAGCGCCAAGTAACAGCGCCGTATTCCAGTTAAATCCCAGCAGTCGCCCTACCAAAAGCCCGGCAGCTAAAGACGATACAAAAATCAACAGACCAAAGCTCAGAGAGCGGTTACGCGTTTTATGAAACCTGGCTAGATCGATCTCTAGAGCGATCACAAACATCAGGTAAATCTTTCCGATCTCAGCCAGCAGACTCATCGTTTCAGTGTCTGCATCCAAAACACCTAGACCGCTTTTTCCTAACGCGATACCCGCAAATAGTAGTCCTACTAGACCCGGTAGCTTGAGCCGCTCAAACAGGCTGGGTAGGGTCAAGACCACTAGTAACAAAATGGTCAAGGATATAAACGGGCTGTGGAGCGATAGGGACGCACCATGGTCCACGGCAGCTAAGACCATAGGATGGTTTCAGGGGAAAAACGAGTAGCAGAATGGAGTGAGCAACGCCCACTGCCTTAGCTATTTTGCCTGAATAGTGCTTGATCCAAGGCTCTTTAAATATTAAGAATTCACGATGCGAATGGAGAGTTGCAGAAAACGCATAAAAATTTCCTTTCATTTTTAGCTCTTCTAAGATTCCTGCAGCTCCACTGCAAACTTCTCTAACTCCTTCGCAATATCTGTCCAAGCTTGCTCGCGTTCACCATTAGTATTCGGAAACGTAATTATCGGTCTACCATCTTTTGGTAGAGCCTGTAATTCATTAAACATCGGTTCACTGTCCCATAGACAAGGCCGAATAATGATAGGAACAACACGCATGCCTTCTTCTTGACGACGTGCTACTAATTTAGGTACCTCTTGCTCGGTGATGAAACGTGAATTGATAAAATCTGCGCTGATTAGCAAGACAGCCATATCACAGGTATTCATCGCGCTTTGAATTTCTTGATACCAATTATCACCCGGTCTAATTTCACGATCTTCCCAGGCACTGATAATACCACGTCGCCGTAGACCACCCAGCATATTGACAAATTTATCCTTGAATCTTGCTTCATCTTCATGGGCATAGCTAATAAAGACTTTCAGAGGAGACTTTTTAGATGTCATCTCTTCCTTAGGTAAGTGACTTAAGGTTTGTTCCCACTGTTTGTGAAGAGATTCGCGCAACGGTTCGAAGCTAGCGTGGATCAAAGGTATAGCATATAAATCTAAAATTAAGTTGAAGAGGCTAACTGGATAATGTGTTGCATCGTAAAAACTCCCAGTTGTACAACCTTTGAGGTCATGAGGTGTTGTTTCAATGTTAGAAGCTTTCAGCTTGAGAGAAATCAGTTTCTTAGTATTTAATCGAGTCTGGATAATATTTTTATCTACTATGAAAGCTGGTGTTGGTTGTGCCCATAATTGCTGATAAACAGTTGTATCTAGTAGGACAACATAATCATCTGACTGTACATCTGAGACGTCTGTAATCAAATACACTCCTGCATCTTGTAAATCAGAGACTAGTTTTTGAGCATAAGCTTTTTGTGCGGAAGCATAACTGAGATAGCAACGAGGAGTCGCCCAGCCGCGTCGATAACTTTTTACGCGGGATAAATATTGCTCGTATGTACTCCGTAACTTCGCAGTAGCTTCCTCTCGTTTGAGCCAATCCGATGCATGCGTACCAATACTGATCTGATCGAAATCAGGCAAACTGACTTTGATCCCACACTCTGAACAAAACGTAATTTTTTTATTGTCTCGAAGACGTGCTACGACAGTAGTTCGTTCTAACAAATGACCGTTGTCACAAGCGACAGGAGGAAAACGGGTTACTTCTACATCACGCTGATATAGAAAGCGTTCAAATAACTCTTGAAACTGTTCTTGCCCTTGATTCAGCATTTGGTCACTGTAATATAGAACTAGCTCTATTTCACCTTCACGATCTTCAATCATCCGAAAACCACAAATTTCATTTTTGCCAGTAGCATACTGAGCTTGTTTTTGCCAGTGATTAATGCGGAGAAAAGAAGGTGTATAGCCGAGAAGAACAACCAAAGTAGCATAAAGGTTTTCTACTCGCCCCCTTACAACATAGGAAACATTATCGATCGCAGAAAAATTGTCTTCTAGAGGGCGTTTTTGTTTGATTAAGCCAGGGAAAATTAGTAAAGTATCGTCGTTGAGAGTTTCACGAAAGCAGACATTATGTTCCAGGAAGCGGAGAATTGCTGCATCCAGGACAATTTGCTGCTCAGACATTTCTAATCCTGCTAATTCTTCAAAGAAATATTCTCCTTCTAGAAGCTCATGCTCATTGACTGCTCCAAGTTCCCTAGGATGCTTATCTGCTAGTAAAACGATAGATGATGCCAAATCTACCAATAGGTCAGGAGTGAGGAGAATATGTGTATGACCAGCAGAACTTTTGAGTATAGTGACATAGCCGTGTGTTTCTAGATGCCCCACGGCTGTCATCATCTCATCATCAGTAAAATTTAAATCTAAGTCAATTCCTTGCAGCTGTTGACGTAATTGTGTTGGTTGAACAAGAATATTTTTGCGGTCGGTTCTTTCCTTTAGAGCTAATACATAATCTTTAATATGCTTGAAGGTGACAGTCGTAACTGTTGTAGTCATTCCATCCCACGGGATTTGTACTTTAAGTTGCTCAACAAGGTTTTCTAGACCTTCTCCAGTCTTAGCACTTGTTCCAATATAACCACCACTAATGTCATACTGTTGACAAAATTGCTTTAAGTATTCTTGTGAAACAGTTGAGCCACCTCGATCCATACGTGCTCCAACTAAAATACTCGGAGGTAGTTGTTTTGTTCCCTTCAATTGCTCTAGCCAAAACTTCGCTCCTTTCATAAGATCTTGGCGATTAGTAGGATCAAACAGTAGAAGTGACGCATCTACATTGTCGAGAAATATAGAATGAATTGGACGATAAACATGCTGTCCTGCCAAATCCCATAATACGGCCTCACATTCAGTTCCATCATCACGAGTCTCACAGAGAGCTTCAACAACCCAGAACTGTTGACCGTGGGTGGAGGAGTGCTCTTTGAAATGATTATGAGCTAGTCGCCATCCTAGACCTGTTTTACCTACACCAGAATCACCAACTAGTACGATTTTAGCAGTTGTATATCGAACAGAATCAGTAGTGCTGAAATGTAAAAGTTCATCCTCATTGATGTGCCATATGCGAATCCCAGTATCTTCTTCACAAAATGTCGCTAGCACAGATAACTTAGGATGAATGGCACAACTAGGAGCAATAGAATCACTAATAGTCTCTGAGATTACTGCTACGCTATCCCACGTATCGCAGCGCCATAATCGGATTGCACTACTTCCTTTAGAGACTAACCAACGACCATTACAGGAAAATATGGCACAATTGACTTCACCTGAATGCCCTTCGAGAACTTGTGATGCTTGAAAGTTGTTTACATTCCATATATAAACGGTGCCATCTGCAGAAGAAGAAGCAAGTTGTTTGCCGTCGGGAGACCAAGCTACACTATAGATATCACCTGAATGCCCTTGTAGAACTTTTAACTGTTCACCACTTCTTGTACTCCACAGACAAATTGTTCTGTCACCGGAAGCTGAAGCAAAATACTTGCCATTTGGAGACCAAGCTACGCTATATGCCCTATCACTATGCTGTATTAGGGTTTTGAGCCTCTTGCCGTTGATAGCATTCCATAAGCATATGCAGCCATTACCATCGGCCGATGCAAGATATCGTCCATTTGGAGACCAGCTAACATCATAGACATTATTTATATGCTCTCGCAGCGTTTGGATCTGTTTCCCATTCCTCGTTTTCCATAAACGAATAGTGTCATCACTGGAAGCTGAAGCAACATACCTTCCATCGGGGGACCAAGCTACACTTATGACAGGCCCAGTATGTCCCCTAAGTAAACTCACACACTTACTCAAAGAAATATCCCAGATAAGGATTTTTTTCTCTGCGCATGGTACTGCAAGAAAACGACCATTAGGTGACCAGGCAATTCGACCACTCCAACCTTCATAACCTCGTAGAACACGCTTTAGAGTAATGCCTGGTACAGGGCTTTCATTCACATTTACTCCATCTGCAACTGTAGGCATATAGCTAGGTAGAAAAGGAAAGAGTTCAAACTGGGGCATGGCTTGAAGTAGTTAGCAGAAAGGTAGATAGTCTAAAATTTTCACCTACTTTGAGATGCTAGGTGCAAAGTAAATGCCCGCTCTTGTGATTGTTTCTTGGGTACTTTTTTCTTCTTATACTCTGTATAAAGCACTGCTGCAGATAAATTGACTTTTTCTAGATTTTGAATTCTATAAGCTATACGGGTTCTATCTATAGTTCTTGCAAAGATCTTAAATCCAAGAGATTGTAGAAAATCCTTGTATGAGTTTTGATGTTTCTCTTCCAAAAAAGAGATTTGTAAGTTATTGTTACACAAATAAAAACAGCGGGTGAAGGTCGCTAAGAACTCTACCCGCTGTTTTCGCAAAAACAATTGTCGCAATCTTAATTACTCGTCGTCGTCCTCGTCCTCATCATCCTGAGGATATTCAAAGCTGTTGGACCGATTGGTTAATACTGACTTACCCAAGCTCAACGCGCGCTGAGCCTGTAGTTCTGCTTTTTTCTTCCAAACAGCGCGGTGCATATTGCGCTTAGATTTGGATCGCTTCTTCTTAGGAACCGCCATGGACCTGCTGGAAAATCTTAGACAACCTACCGATAATAGACCAAAGCTGTGCGTTTAGTACAGCTTTGGTCAACAAATCTCAGCTTTCTAAAATGAGGAGCCCGACGATTCTAATAGTGCTGCCGCTCCTCGAAAATAGGTAGCCCAGTATTCGGTTACAGGCTGCTGGCTCCATTCCTGACGGCTGACTCGCAGATTGAGCACCGGTACGGCAATGCCGTCGCTGTTTTCTCCGGTTACGTTAATCACGACTTCTGTGATCAGCAAATCTTGGTCGAAGCTGCGCTGTGCCCCAGCCCGAGCGGCCATGTTAGCTCGACGTACCAGACTGTCGTAAGGTTCACCTTGCTCCATGGTCAAAAATAAATTGAGCCGTGATGTATAGGCATAGGAGGCTTTTGGCATAATTAGCGCCTCGGCTAGCCAGAGGGCACCGGACGTTCCGAGCAATACGGCTAACCCCACAGGTGCAAAGGAAGCACTAAGACGTCGCGCTAGGGGCCGCCGCCGTCTGGAGTAGGAACGGTAGGGAAAAGTCGTAGCCATGTAAATCAACAGATGCTAAAGATTAACGCCGTACGGATAGAACTTTAGTACAAATTCGAACCCAGTTTGGCAGAACCCGCATAGATTAGGGTTTGATCAATCAACTATCGTCAAACTTTCCCACTTTTATATCGTGAATGATCAATGGGCAGAAGGCTACTAGGGCCACAATTTTGATTGGATCGCCCAAGGATGCTGCTTTTTGAAGATCAAATCATGATCCTAGTTGGCAATAGAGCGCAGGGCAGTGGGCAATTGACCATGGCGTGATCTATAAGTTGATACTGGATATCGGCGCAAATTGCTCAACTTGCAGTACCATATGGCGCTGAATGGTATGTTCCCCCAACGTCCAATCCGTATTTGGTGACCTCTGATGTCGACTTGCTGGGCAATTATTATCGGAATCAATCAGTATCAGGGTTTCCAGCCGCTGATGCAGGCTCAAAACGATGCGGTAGGTATCCGACGATATCTCATCGATGATGCCGGATTTGCACCGGAAAACTGCATTTTGTTGAGTGATTTGTCCACATCGACCGAGCAGGAAGCGGTTTATCCCGACCGTCTGGCTATTAACGACTGGTTGGAGACTATCTGCCAGGGCCGGGTGCAAAGCGACGATACGCTCTGGTTTTATTTCAGCGGCTATGGCGCTCAAGCAGACAATAAGGACTATCTGATGCCGGTAGACGGCGACCCGGCTCAGGTAAAGCAGACAGGAATTGCGCTGCAAGAGGTGGTTAAGTATCTTCAACAAGCACCTACTAAGAATACGATGATGGTGCTGGATATGAACCGCAGCCAGAGTTCGCTGGCGGGTCAGGCTATTGGGGAGCAGGTGACCAAGCTGGCACGAAAGGCTCGGATTCCGCTGATTTTATCCTGTCAGCCCAATGAGTTTTCCCATGAGACCCTGGCCGTTCGTCATGGGCTGTTTACAGCAGCGCTGTTAGAAGGACTTCGCTATGACGGCTGTGCCACCCTCAGTCATTTGGAGCGCTATCTGGTGGAGCGGCTGCCTGAGCTGTGCGAGCATCACTGGCGGCCGATTCAAAATCCGGTGGTAGAGCTGCCCGAAGAACAAAAATTTCGGCTGCTGTGGCATCAGCGGGATATGGCTGCCCCAGATGCGATCGCTGACAGCGATACCGAGACAGTTCCCTTGGGCGCGGGCGTTACGCCCGATAGCCCAGATGGAATGCTCATCCCAGAGCCGGGGGTGGATGAATTTACCTTTGAAGAAGCCGATCTGATCCCTGATGATCCAGATGCTGCGCCAATAGATGAGGCTGCGCTGATTCCAGACTCTATATCAGAGCTTGTGTTGGAGGATGAGCTGCCAGAAGAGCCCGCTCGCGAACCGTTCTCGCTCGAGCCGATAGAACCCGATGAGGATGAAGACGCCTATGGGACAACCCTGAGCGAAGATCTGCCGGATGTGGACTCTAGCGCTAATAAGAAAGGCGGTATTGGCGGATGTCTGGGGCTGCTGGGGGCCCTGTTGGTCCTCTTGATTTTGGGAGTTGTGGTATTTCGCGATCGCCCTGAGGTGCAGACAGCGCTAGGCCGGGTACCACCAGAATGGCTGACGCGGTTGGGGCTAGCCCCAGCTGGCGACCCGGCAACGGATGACCTGGATGCGGATCCAACGGTAAGTGAGGCCCTGTCCGAGGCCGCCGAGGCCCCCACCGAAACTTTGGACGATCCAGACGCTGATGCTGCTCCTGATGCCGAAGCTCCGGATGCTGAGACCGCCGACGGCGTAGACGCAGCAGCGCCAGACGGGGATACTGCCCCGGATGAGGATACCGGTGCAGTGGATAATCCGGATGCTGGGACCACCGAGACGGCCAATACCGACACAACGGAGGAAACTGAGGCCGCTGGCGCTAACCCGGCCAATGTACCGGCGGCTCCCAATACGGTACCGGGTAATACTACCTCAGCAGACACTGCTGCTCTGCTGGAGGAGGCCAGACGGACGTTGCGGCCAAGTCAGGCGTCTCGATTTGCCAGTGCGATCGCAACTGCCCGCCAAATTCCCCCCGGTGACCCCAACTACAGCCAGGCCCAGGCCGACATCCAACGCTGGAGCCAGGTCATTCTCGATCTGGCTGAAGGTCGCGCTGCAGAAACCGAGCTAGAGGCCGCCATCAATGCCGCCAGACTGATTCCCCAGGAGCCCGCTGACGTCTATCAACAGGCTCAAGAGCGTATTGGTCTCTGGGAAGCACGTCGTCAAACCCGCAGTCTCATCCGTGAGGCCCAGGCGATTCCGCGTACCGGGCAGGCCAGCACCTATCAAAACGGCATCTTAAAGCTACAGGAGGTGCCTGAGGACCAGCCGGTAGAGTATGCCGACGCCCAGCGACTCATTGGTGAATGGACCGGCAAAATGCTGTCCATCGCCCGTGCCCGCGCTGCCCAGGGACGCTACAGTAACGCTATTGAAGCCGCTGCGTTGATTCCTCGAAATACGCCCAACTACGACCAGGCCCAAAGCGAAATCGAACGCTGGCAGAACCAGTAGCCCATCAAAAAGCTCCCCATGCAATCTCGACGTATCCCCCCCGGTCCCGGTCAAGAATCTGTCTGGGACTACCCTCGTCCGCCCGCTCTAGAGGATAGTCCCAAACGCATTCAGGTTGTTTTTAACGGTCAGACCATTGCCGATAGTCAGCAAACCAAACGTGTCTTAGAAACTAGCCATCCGCCGGTCTACTACATTCCACCTGCAGATATTGCCATGGAGTATTTTACTGAGGCTCCGGGCACCTCGTTTTGTGAATGGAAAGGGCGAGCCCGCTACTACACCCTCAGCGTCGGTGACCGGGTAGCGGACCGAGTCGCCTGGTACTATCCCACCCCTACTGAGCGGTTTGAATCCATTGCGAACTATGTTGCCGTTTACCCCAGTGCGATGGATGCCTGCTATGTAGATGGTGAGCAGATCCAGGCCCAGGCGGGAGACTTCTATGGGGGCTGGATCACGGCAGATATCGTTGGGCCGTTTAAGGGAGCGTCAGGCACTTGGGGCTGGTAGCAATAGCGCTAATCCGTCAGCACTCGCTGGGCATCTCCCAAGATGTCTACGACCGCCTGCAGCTTAGTTTCAATCACCTGCTTTTGCTGATTGAGCTGATTGAGCCGACGATAGCGGGCAATGGCCATACTCAAGACCGGTACCTGGGCGGGCGGGCATGGCTCTGCCTGGATTTGCCCACTGCTGTCTAGCTGACACAGATAGTACTGACTGGGGCTGTTGGACCGACAGGGTTCAGCGGTTTCACTCTTTGACGGAGCCTGCTGTAGCATGGAGCTTTCCAACGCTGACAGATAGTCCATCAAGTCATTGGCATCTCCGTGGCGAAAAAGAGCTGCATCATCACAGGCTGATGGCGGTGTCGTACCCAGGGCCGCCGGTCGAGCCGTCGCAGACTGTCTGACGGCAGCATTTAGGCTAGCTTCAGACGCTAGCCAGCCCGATACCACTGGGCCTTCTGCATACACTTGACGGATGCTGTGGGCCAGCTTCCGCAGCCGTCCTTGATATTGCTGAATCTGCTGATAAAGTTCGCTCAACCGATTAAGAGCAATAGCCGGATTCACCTCATAGCGAAGGCTACTGACTTCGCTATCATCGCTGGGAGGAAGTTGGGGGACTTCAAAAGCAGACATTACATGTGCTACCAAACCGCCAGTTAAATACGTTAAATCTGTAATAGCCCTGATGCTGTAGTCGCTAATAGTCGTTAATGATAGTAAAACAACTGAAGCTGACTCGATCAAAAGTCAGAGCGCTTAATACAATCTTTGAATAATCAGGGTCTATAACAAGCTGTTGTAAGCCAGCGGGTAAGTCAACAGTATACTTCGGGTTTTTGGCAGCGTCACCCGGTTCTAAACAAACCTTTCGGGATAGGGTGAGAGTGCTTAAGCGTAGCCCATAATCACCCGTGGAAGCATCGGTACGTTAGAGATTGCGCGGCTTTAAGGCAACTTTAAGGCAACTTTTTTTGATACATGGCAGCATAGAGGTAGCCTATTAGCTGTTCTGGTTTCAATTAGTTCTCAGTTTTCTAATCCCCTATCCCGGCACGATACCCATCGTTACCTAGGAGCTGTACTTATGCGGTTACCTCCATCTGTTCGATATCTACCGTCTCGTTTGCAGTTTGCGCTCAACCCCTGGCTTTGGTTGGGTATTTTGCTGACGGGAATTGTCGGTCTGTATGCCTGGGAATATCGTCAAAACCCAGGACAGCTACCCTGGCAAATCGGCTCAACAGAATTGGGTGAGTCAGGCGACTCCACCTCTACAGATGTTCTGCTAGAGTCGCTCACACCTGAAGAGCAGGCTGTTGCTGCCGAACTAGACAATGTTGAACTGCTGCTGGAGCAGCTAGATTCCGATGTGTCTGCTTTGACTACGGGGGGAGATACCAGTGCTGCCGCTTCTCTCAACGCGTCCGGTGCTGAGGATTTGGCCGAGCAGGGCGAATCCAACGTTGAGCGGCTCAATCGCTATGTGGACGAATACAGCTTTCTGGGGACAGGCGCTAGAGGCGCTAACGTTGGTTCTGAGCAGCCTCAGTCGGCCCAGACCGATTCAGTACTGAGTCTACAGCCCAATACCGACGAGCTGGCCACGACCCATGCTCTAGCAGCGGCGCTCGCCCAGCAGCAAAATACTTCGTCAGCGACCGCTGATGGTCCGGCTCAGGCGACTGACCCAACGGGCGCAGCCGCTGATGAAGCACCTGCAGAAAACTCCCCTAGCCAGTTTTCCTTTGACCAGCCCCAGTCTGGCGTTATCCCTGGGAGTTTACAGGGGCTCAATCGGTCATTTATTCGCACTACGCCCGATATGTCTCCACCACCGGGGACAACTGGCTACGTGCCCCCAGCGTCGCTGTCGGACTTTAACCGGTTAAACCAGCAGCAGCCTAGTCCCTTTGGTACACAGCCATCTGTCGACTTTTCTGGGACCACACCGGCGCTGCCCAATCGTTCTCAGGCGCTACCTCCGACTGAGGTAGAGGGCACAGCTCCCCTGGACACCCCTGCGTTTAACAATGCTCCCCAGGTCAATCAAAACGAGCCTCGTAACGGGTGGGAACGTTTCTGGGACTAGGGGTGGATAGACAAACCGGTTTCGTAAACGGGCCATATTTAGGGTGTTTTTGAGATAGACCCCTTTAGAAAACCGTCATCCAAATTTTTAAGTGGATGAGCGCAGAGTCATACTGTCTAGGCAGTATGCTCTAATTTTTGGTGTGTGGACGCTGTGAGAGGAGCCGCTGATGGCAAAGCAAAAGGGTAAGAAAACGGGGCGACCAACGGATCGGGTCGTGTATTCAGAATTTGGGCAAAATCCGGCTACTGAAAGAGCCGTGCCAGACCGACTACCGGCGGAACAAGATTTGCGAGTGCAGGTGAGTGGCAAAGGTCGTAAAGGTAAGAAAGTAACGGTTATTAGCGGATTTCAACATACGCCTGAAACATTGACAAAGCTGGCGAAAGCTCTAAAAGCTCAGTGTGGATCTGGCGGTACCGTCAAGGACGACACCATCGAAATTCAAGGAGAACATGCTCCCAAGCTGGTGGAGCTGCTGATAGCTAAGGGCTATCGCGCTAAGCGGAGCGGAGGCTAATATCGGTGTTTTTTTCTAAACGGCTTGGCGGCTACGGCTTGCTGGGTCTGTTCGTCTGTCTGTGCATTAGCTGGGCCTATCCGGCAGGGGCCATTGACGACTGGCGGCAGCAGCCCTGTGTCGAAACCCTGGCTCAGGAGAAAATTTTGTCAGTAGAGCAGGTGCGCTATGGGGCTCAGCCGATTTCTCAACAGCAGTTTGCTATGGCGGTTTTGCAGGCGTTTCCCGGTCGATTTGCCAGGGCGAATGAGACATTGGGGCTTACCTTTGACGGAGATACTGAGACAGAACAGCTGCTAGCCGCCGCGCTAGATGAGGCGGTAGCAGGCAGACCCATTGCGCGATCGCAGGCTCTCTCTGTCCTAACCACTGGCGCGGCGCTACCCTATCAGCCCCGTGCCGCTCAGCTGCTTGAGACTACCTTTCGCGATAGCTCGCTGATTGCCATTGACCAGCGCGAAGGTGTGGCCGCTGCTCTGGCCCTAGAACTGATTCCAGCCGAGAAAGATGCGGTCAAAGCCGATGGGGCGCTATGGCTGAATCCTAACCGCAGTGAGACCTATCAAATGGCGGCAAACCTGCTCTGTGCCGCCAGTCCTGACCCTGCCGTGGCAGCTCTAGTGGCCCAGCGAATTCAGCCTGCGGTCATATCCGATCAGCCTATCCCCGACCAGGAGCTACGCGGAGCCTGGCTAACCAATATCGACAGCCAGGTTTTATTCTCTCGACAGGCGCTAGCCACAGGGCTGCAGCGTCTGGCTCAGCTCAACTTTAATACGGTGTACCCAACGGTTTGGAACTGGGGCTATACGCTGTACCCGAGCGCCGTGGCCCAGCGCACCCTGGGCTATAAACAGGGTCTGTATCCCGATTTAGACAATACGGGTGAGCGCAATGAGACCTTAGAAGCCGCCCAGGGCGATCGCGACATGCTCCAAGAGCTGATTGACATGGCCCATCCGCTGGGGCTGCGGGTGATTCCCTGGTTTGAGTTTGGGTTTATGGCTCCGGCTGATTCAGCTCTGGCTCGCCGTCATCCAGAATGGCTGACCCAAAAGGCTGATGGCAGTACTGTAAAGGCCGAAGGTACCCACGACCGGGTATGGCTCAATCCGTTTCATCCTGAAGTCCAGCAGTTTATGCTAGAGATGGTGAGTGAGCTGGTGGCAAACTATGCCATCGATGGGATTCAAGTAGACGATCATTTTGGTCTACCGGCAGCCTATGGCTATGACCCTTACACCGTCAGTTTATATCGTCAGGAGCATGGTGGTCAGGCCCCCCCTGCCGATCATTTTGATCCCGAGTGGACCCGCTGGCGGGCAGACAAAATTACCGACGTTATGGGTCGGACGTTTGCGGTGATTAAAGCCCGACAGCCCACCGCCATTGTGTCGGTATCTCCTAATCCCCATGAGTTTGCCTACAAGTACTTTTTGCAGGATTGGGACACCTGGGTAAATCGAGGCTACGTTGAGGAGCTGATTGTCCAGCTCTATCGCAGCGACCTGGGTCGATTTGTCTGGGAGATGAACCGTGAGCCGGCTCAGACGGCTCGCCAGCATATTCCCACAGCGGTAGGGGTACTCAGCGGTCTGCGGGGACGTCCCGTCCCGATGGAGCGAATTCAGCAACAGGTGCGGGCCGTGCGCGATCGCAGCTATGCGGGCGTTTCCTTTTTCTTCTATGAGTCGCTGTGGTGGTCTGATACCGAAACCTTAGAACAGCGTCAGCACAGTTTGCGTCAGCTATTTCCAGTAGCGGTCCCTGCCCCCCAGGTGGACGATTAACGACGGGGCCGTCTCTCAGCGTTCTAGCGGGGGTTAGCTCCTCGCAGCTAGCTAATTTTCCAAGGGAGTTGTTTCTGTCAAAGGAGCTTCCTCAGCAGGTCCGGTGGTTGCCTCTGGGAGTAATGTCTCGCTATCCGTCAGCCGCTCCACCTGGGCCTCAGTTTCTAGCTCCACCACCGTATCGACGGGAGGAATAATAGTTTCTGGTGGTAAAACAGCGGCTTCCTCAGGGACGACCGGTAGCTCTGTCGGTTTGATAATGGGTTGCTCTATCGGAGTAGTTACCGGTGTTTCTGGAGTCACCCCGACCTCGGGAGGCTCGACGGGGGCAGGAGCAGGCTGTTCGATGAGGGTGGGCTCATTGAGCGGCGGTTTTTCAATGGGGTCCACGGGTGTGGTGGGTTCAGGCACAGTTGGAGGTGTCACCGGCTGAGTGGGTTGCTCCTCAACCGGTCCAGCTACTGGGCCAGGAAGCTGCGGATCGACGGGCTTAACTACTGGCGGCTGGGGCTCAGTGACCGGCTGGTCCGGTGCCGCCGTGGGCGGAGGATTGCGCGGCACGCTTCCCGGCAGCGGGTTAACCGTACCGCTAGCCACAATACCGTCCTGTTGTAATAAGAAGTCAGCCGCAGGCGATCTAGAAAAGTCCTGAATGGGCGGGGCTGACGCAATCGGCGTATTAGGGCCAGCCGATAAAAAGTCCGGGTTCTCGATAAAATCGTCCCCGTTGTCAAAGCTTTGTTGCTGATCGAGCGCGTCCTGAATTTCCTGTCTAACTGCGTCAATACCCGCATCCCCTGTGGCGGCCTCTGGATCGTCTAAATCCATATCGGCCAGCAGATCGCTGGTTTCAATAAAGTACGGTAAATCAAATGAAAGGTGCTCTAGCTCACCCTTTCGCAGTACGGCCATCTCTCCGGCATAGAGGGGTTGCTGTAGCGAGCCGTCTTCGTTAAAGGCCATCATGGGACCTTCGGGATTATTAGTCAGTGCGCCAATAATCGTTGTTTCGGTCTCAGGCACATAGCGTACAAACAGGGCCGACCCGTGGATGCCAGTGGTGGCATTGGGTGTCTGAATCGTGGTGCGACCCTGACCCGGGGGAATCAGCAGCAGAACGGTACCGTTGGAAAGACGAAAGTTGCGGGTATTGGGGGTAAAGCGAAAGACTGCACTTTCACCGATACGAGCTAGAGAACCATCGTTAAAGCGCAGCTCTGCTCGCGCGCTGCGGGCCGTACTGAGGGCGTCATTTAGACCCAGCACGTCAGAGACCCTGGCCCGCCGGGACCGACCGTTGGTAAATAGCTGTACTTGATTACGTGTGAGCTCTACTCTGGCCCAAGTGAGAGCCGACTGGGCACTGGCGGACCTGGGCATGGATAACAACATCCCTAAAGATGCGCAAACCAGGGATAACCAGCGACCTGTCGCCGCTACGTTCAATTTTTCCATTGCAGTCGGATGCGAACCAGCTAAATAATGTAATGACCACTGTGCAATGATCTCAGCTCACTAGAAAAATCTCTACAGAACTGCTAGAGCCTGTCTGTTCTCTCAAGATTTGGCTAAGCCGTCAGTATGGTGAGACCACTCCCCCGAAATATAAAGTTCTTAATACACCCTTAATGCTATGCTACCGGCCCTATTCTCAAAGGTCAGCAAGATTTGATGAAGTGTGGGACGTTAGTTCATCCCTTTTTTGAAGATTGTGTTGTCTAGCTATTCCTAGCTACACGGATAGACCGTCTTTTTACGGACGAGACAACGGTTCTGTGTAGCCTGAAATCGAAAGCTATTAGAAATCATCTAATAGTGGCCCTAGGCGATCTAAGACCGGATCGTCCGCTGTGGGATCGCTGACCTCGCTCTCAACATCAGGATCCTCTGGGACCGAAAGCGGGGGTTCAAGAGGTTCGGGGCTAGCCTGCTCTAGAGCGGCAACTCTAACCCCTAGCTGGCTCAGCTGCTGCTGTAGCTCCATAAACAGCAGCACAGACTGGGTGGGTTCTCGGCTTAGCAAATATTGGTGCAGAGCCTGTTTGCAAAGATCGCTAAAGCTTTGCTCATGTTCGCCCTGGTGGGTTGCGATCGCATCCAACAAGATTCTGTCTCCCTCGCTTTCATCAAAGGAAACGCTCTTACGGATGGATCTAGCAGCCATATCTAATCAGGAGCAATAACACTGCCCCCAATAACGCATAGCCGGGGGTTGCCCGTCAATCTACCTGGCAACCGCTGCTGCTTTTGCCGCTTTTAGATTTGCCAGCTGAGCTTCGCCATAAATATACTGACCCAGCGCATTGGCCTGACGTGACGGCTTGGCCAGATGGCCCTTGAGTCTAGCCTCCTTTAACAAAGGTCGCAGTTCGCTCCAGAAAAATTCGCCGCCGCCGCCTGTGACAATGACATCCGTGGCCCGCTCTGGTAGCCAGCCTAGAAAACGCTGGGATAGCTCACGGGCAAAGCTCTTGCGCAAGCTAGGTAAAATCTCATCCAAGTCGGTAGGGCGTGAGGCTCCCTTGGGTCGGTAAAAGCGCTCTCCCTCTGGCTTATGAACGGCTGCAATCAGCGAAAGAGACTGACTGTCTGCACCGTCAATTTGGGCGGCCACCCGCTCGTAAAACTGAGCCATGCCAAAGGATTCGCTTTGGGAGGCACCCCGAGCAAACCGAAAACGGTCGATGGCCAAAAAGTCCGTTGTTTGGTGACCGATATCTACAATGGCTACCGACAGATTGGGAAAGTCAGGACTGGATGATTTTTTATTTTGAGCCTCGCTCCAAATCAGACTGCCGTATCCTTCCGGCATTACCCAAACCTTCTCCACGTTGATCCCCATGGACTGACCTCGATAGACCATGACATGGGGAGACGTCAGCAAGCTAATAATCTCAGACTTTTCGCTGTCAAACTGCTCTTGGGAGTGATAGGGCAAACCCAGCACAATACCTAAATTGCCCTTCAGACCAAAGTAGCCGACGCAGGCTAGGGTTTTGACTAGGGCATCATCCACCTTTGACTGACCTACCCCCAAATCAGCCCCAAAGTCAGCGGCCAAATGCCCCACCGCGTACCCTTTACCCTGATATTCCAACCACATATCTAATAGGGGATCGCTAGGCTGGGACTCAAACCCACCTCGCCTGGCTTGCTCTACCGTCAAATGGGCCACGTTTGACGGAACGAGCACAACATCATTTTGACTGCGCTTGACACAGGTTTTTGTGGCTGTACGACCCAGGTCAATGCTAAGGAGCTTCATTTTAGAAGTAGGCATAACGCACGTGGGGAATTACAAACTTTTGACAACAAAACAAGCAACTCAAACAAATACTAACGATGGAGACATAGAGTCGCTAAACCCTAAACTCTCTACCGTCAAGACAAATACAAAGGCAGCTGCTTACGTTTTGATACATCATGCCGTAACCTTGGTTTCCCAAGAGTCGTCTTGGTGACAAAGCTGCCATTGTGGTTAATTAAGAAATATCTAAACTCACTATAGTTCAATAGTACTATAAAACCAAAAGCACGCGTATCTATTCTTCAACAGCTACATTTTTGGTAGCAAATGAAACCTTACATGGCGGGGCATCCTGTGGAGTTTGAAGAAAACCTATGAGTCCGTCCATGTTTTGGAAAATAGTGTCTAGGCTGGTAGCCAAGACAGCACCTAACTGCGTCCGAACGTTGACACACCGTCTACCAAAGATTTGAGTTCTGGATGTGTTCACAAAGTAGGTATTAGGAAGATATTAGGAAACAGGTTATGGCACAAAGTTTTGGAGTAATTGGTTTGGCGGTCATGGGGGAAAATTTAGCCCTCAACGTCGAACGTAACGGTTTTCCGATTTCTGTTTACAATCGCTCGTCTGAAAAAACTCAGGCTTTCATGACTAATCGAGCGGAAGGCAAAAATGTTGTGGCGGCCTATTCCTTAGAGGAGTTTGTGGCCTCGTTAGAACGTCCCCGACAGATTTTGCTGATGGTCAAGGCCGGTAAGCCGGTTGACGCAGTGATTGAACAGCTAATGCCGCTACTCGATCCTGACGATATGATCATTGACGGTGGCAACTCGCTCTATGAAGATACCGAGCGTCGTGTTAAGACCCTAGAAGGTGCTGGCTTCCGCTTTATTGGTATGGGTGTGAGCGGCGGCGAAGAAGGAGCCTTAAATGGTCCTAGTCTGATGCCTGGTGGTACTCGCGCCGCCTATGAGTCCATTGAGCCCATTGTTAAGAAAATTGCGGCCCAGGTGGATGATGGCCCCTGCGTTACCTATATCGGTCCCGGTGGTGCTGGTCACTATGTCAAGATGGTGCACAACGGCATTGAGTATGGCGACATGCAGCTGATTGCCGAAGCCTATGACCTGATGAAGAATATCTTAGGTCTCAGCCATGAGCAGCTGCACGAAGTCTTTGCTCAGTGGAATACTACTGAAGAGCTAGACTCTTTCTTGATTGAAATCACCGCTGATATTTTCACCAAGACAGAGGGCGATACGGCTCTAGTTGAGAAAATTTTAGATGCAGCTGGTCAAAAGGGAACCGGTCGCTGGACTGTGATGAATGCGCTGGAAATGGGTGTCGGCATTCCTACCATTACTGCCGCCGTCAATGCCCGAATTATGTCTTCAATCAAAGAAGAGCGAGTAGCGGCATCTACACAAATTAGCGGTCCCGATGGCAAGATTACTGAGAATACTACTCTGTGGATCAACAAGATTCGCGATGCGCTGTATTGTTCAAAAATCTGTTCCTATGCCCAGGGGATGGCGTTGTTGCGCAAGGCATCAGACAACTTTGGCTACGATCTAGACCTGGGTGAATGTGCTCGTATTTGGAAAGGTGGATGTATTATCCGAGCCAGATTCCTCAACAAGATCAAACAGGCCTTTAGTGAGAATCCTGAACTGCCTAACCTGCTGTTGGCTCCAGAATTTAAGCAAACAATTCTAGATCGACAGTCCGCTTGGCGAGATGTAGTGGCCATGGCCGCTCAGTACGGTGTACCTGTCCCGGCCTTTAGTGCATCGTTAGACTATTTTGATAGCTATCGACGTGCCCAGCTGCCTCAGAATCTCACCCAGGCCCAGCGCGATTATTTTGGTGCTCACACCTACCAGCGTCTGGATAAAGAAGGGACGTTCCATACCGAATGGACCAAAGAAACGGCAGCAGTCTAGGTCTCTACTTACGATTTAGGTAGCTAGTCAGACGAGTTAGTTTTATTTTAATAGAAGGCTCCATCGCTCAAGGTCGGTGGAGCCTTCTGTCTTCTTTGTCTGTATTCTCAAGCATTCAATCGCTCCCAAGCTATTGAATGTATACAGACTACTTGCATATCGAAATCGGTAAAACCATACATTATTGTATGTATTATAAGTTGTAGGTATCAAATCCTGAGTCGCCACTTACAACTGTTTGGTTTTCTGTAGCTATCGAAACATTTGGAATGAACGACAAGATCGAGTTATTTATTTCTTACTCACATAGAGATGAAGGGCTTCGGGACGAACTTGACACCCATCTTTCTACCTTAAAAGTAAAGGGCATCATCAGCACTTGGCACGATCGCCAGATACCAGCTGGCAGTGAATGGAGCGGTGATATAGATAGGAATCTGAAAAAGGCAGATATTATCCTGCTCTTAATTAGTCCTGACTTTATAGGCTCAGAATATTGTTGTGAGGTAGAACTTGCAGAGGCCATGAACAGACACAACAAAGGAGAAGCGATAGTTATTCCCATTATCCTAAGACCAACAGATTGGACTGATATGTCCTTTGGTAGGCTTCAGTCATTCCCAAAAGATGCTAAACCTGTTACTACATGGTCTAATCGAGATGCAGCGTTTAAGAATATAGCTGTAGGCATTAGGAAAGTAGTGAAGGAGTTACATAAAAAACGCCAAGTAACTATTAAGCAAAAAGAGCTGAATAAAGCTTTATATAAAGAAAAAGTAAAAGAGCTACTATTACGAGAAGGAAAAATAGGAATTATTGAGCGACGTACCCTCAATGAACTTCAAAATGAACTCAATTTGACTTCTGAAGAAGCTAAAGAAATTGAGAATGAGGCTTTCCTACCTATAGAAGAATACAATGAGAATGTTGCTCGTTATGAAGATACTCTACGCGATATTCTTCATGATGGAGAGGATTATCCTTTCAATGAGGCGATTAGAAATAGTTTACAAGGCCGACAGCATGACAGAGGAATTAAACCTCTAGATGCAAGAAAAGCTGAAATTAAGGTTCTTAGAGAATTTGGTATTAAACCTATTGAGGTTGAACAAGAACTTAAATCTGATGTTGTAAAGCATGAATTTTCATCCGAACCTGGACGCTCTTTTGATACTGAAGATCCTGACAAACAGCCCGTAACGGTTCGATCCGAGTCTAAGCTTTCTACTGAAGTTCTTGATCAGCAGCCTGTAGCAGCTCAAAGAAATAATAAAACTTGGTCAGTTTCATCTATTAAGTTGAAAAGAAAAGCTGCTGCAACTGCTTTTTGCGGAGCACTATTAGTTACCTGTGGTACCTTCGCATGGCTGAATTCTCAAAAAGAAGAAAGCTTTTCTAAAGAACTTGAAGCTAAGATTTCATCAGATCTTCTTAAGAATATAAGTTATGGAGAAAATTATCTTTTAGAGAATAGCGGCGATTCTAACTTTGAACCTGAAAAAAGAATTCGCAATGAAAACGAAAGACTTGATAGCGGCGACTTGTGTGGAGGTAAAAGCTACACTGTTGCTGTTCCAGTACCTGCTAGTGGGGAAGATCCTAATAAGCCTGCAGAAATGCTTCGTGGATTTGCTCAAGCTCAAAGTGAGGTCAATAATAAGTGTGGAATTAGAGGAAAAGGCTTGAGATTACTAATCGTTGATGATGCTGATGATCCTGATGTTACAAAAACTGTCAGTGAGAAAATTCTTGAACTCAAAAATGTTTTGGCTGTAGTAGGGCACTGGACAAGCAATGTTAGCTTAAAGGCAGCTGAAGTATACAAAGACAAGTTAGTGCTCGTCACACCAATCAGTATATTTGACGATCTGTTAACAGAAGACTACAGCTATGTCTTTCTGATGAATCCTACTAGTCAAAGAGGAGCAGAAGCATTGTCGCAATATCTCGTAGACAACAATTATAAGAGAGCCTCAATCATATACGCATCAGAGAATGCATATGCTCAAGAACTAGCTACAAATTTCAAGACTGAGTTCGAGAAAAGTGGCGAACTGGTACAGCAACCTATCCCTTTTGATTCTTTGGTGACGGACGAACTCTTAATTGAGGAGAATATAGCTGATCCCATCTTGCAGAATGTTAGTGAGGAAGATAGGGCCTTAGTTCTATTTCCATCCATTCGATCCACTAGAAAGGCTATCAGGCTGTTGGAATATATAGAAGCTGCAAGTCTGGCAGAGAATATTTCAGTCATTGGGGATATGGCAAATCTCTATACTGGAGATGTTCTGAAGACAAGCTCTGCTCTTGATATGGTTCTTGCTGTCTCTTGGCACTTTGATATCGATTCTGATTTGGCTTGTGCAGCACGCTCATACTGGGATGGAGGGAACATAAATTACGCAACCGCTATGTCTTACTACGCTCTGAAAGCTGTAGTTGAAGCTATGAATGAATCTAACTTTCCTCTCTTTCCATTTTTCAATTCTCCCAGTCGTTCTTCAATTCACGCATCACTTGGGTCAGGTATTAAGGTGGAATATGCCGGGAATGGCACTTTTAGTTTCGATAAAAGTACTGGTGCCTCGAACATACCTGTACAGCTTGTACAGATAAAGGACACTGAAGATATTTCAAGTCGAAAATCAAGATCTGGTTCGACTAATGGATTTGACTTTGTACCACTTGATCAAAACGGAGTACCGCTTTCCTATAAAGAGTGTGATACCTAATTGTGTATTAGAAGCTATAGATAAGGAGGTGTAAAGGAAGTGATTTTAAAGAACTTTTGTTGATTTATTTAAACTATACTGACCTCTCTTAGTAAAGATTTCGTGATTATCTTCTATTTGTGAATATTGCGTACGATCCAATAGCTGATAGATAGTGCCAGGATTGCGACGGCTAAGCCAATCAGGCTAACGCCTGTTACTTTTTCTAAGTCCAAGATAATAATCTTTCGAGCCACTGCTGTGAGAGAAGTGACAATCACTAGCTCAACTTGAACAACATGTTTTCTCAGATAGGCGGTGATATTCTCTAAAATCTCTAACGCGATCAGGACGCTGAGAAACAGACCAAAAATCTCACTGAGGGTATTTTTAAAAAAACCGGCGGGACTGGGCTCCAATAAAGCCACGGCTAGAAATCGCGCTAGGTCGACCATGACCACAAAGATCACGACAAGCATGGCAATAGATAGCAGCTTTGAGACAAGGGTTTCTATGCCACTAATGTTGTGCAGAAACCCTTCGGAACTCAACCAGTCCCATCGCTTGCTATTTTTATCGCGACTCATATCCGTTCTCCATACACAGCTCCCTTAGAAAAACTATACAGGTGAGCCGGAAGATGGTGGCGAGCCTCGATGGTTTGAAGCGCTATTCTCAAAACGTCTGGATATCTGAGTTAGAGCGAATGCCGTTGCTGATTTAAGGGATGCGCTAAGCAAGTGCCGGGCTCGTCTGATCGCGCAAGCGTCCTCGTACATAAGGACGCTTGTTAGCTAGCGGTTTTACATAAACCGACCAGCCATCTTGAGCATGTCGCCCATATCCACATCGCCATCGCCGTCGGTATCTAGAAAGGCATTGACCAATGGATTGCCCTGGGCTTGGGTACCGGTTTTGGCGGCACCCTGGTTGAGAAACTTCATCACAATAGGAATAACCATAGGCAGCATTGCCATGACCTGATTGGCATCGAGACCTGTTTTTTGAGCCACGACTGAGGCAATCTCATTTTGCTGAGTAGGGCTGAATAGTTTGGGTAGGACGCCCGCTCCGTCAGTGGTTCCCTGGTTGACGAGGTCAAGTACGGCGTCCATTCCCTGGTTTTGTTGTTTTTCCCGCAGGGCCGATTGGACATAGCCACCAACTACTGAGGCCGCCTGCTGTGTGGCTGAGCTGTTGGCGTTGTTGGCCTGAGCAACCTGCTGCGCCATCGATCCAACTTGGCCAAGCTGACCCATGCTGGCTTCACGATTGGGGTCCTGCATGGCTCCCATTACTTGATCAAATATTCCCATAGGAATTTAAGGTGTCCTTGGTGAGCAACAATTAAACAGGTACTGGGTTAGCTGCGATCGCAGATTGAGCAGTGCTCTCATCCAAAATTGATTCGACAGCAAACCTAATACCTTAAGTATAGTAAGACGCTAGGCTAGGTCGAATGCAAACGAATTCCTATGAAGCGCCCTCTGTTTATTGCGATCGCAGTTCTAATTTTCCTAGGGTTGCTGCTGTGGCTAATAAGCACCCTCGGTACGCTGTACGCGGGGTTATCCACGCTGAATCCATGGTTAGCCCAGACGATCACTGTATTGGTAATGCTGCTAATGCTGGCCGCCGTTGGCGTCATTGCTTACTATGGTTGGCTGTTTCTGCGACCTCGCCGCTCTGCCCCGCCGCCGCTGCCAAAAACCACTGACGAAGCTGCCATGGCTCATCTACAAAGCCTTGACCAGCAGCTGAGCCAAATTGAAGATGAGGTGGCCAGACGGGCGCTGGTACAGCAGGCTAAAACTGTGACCCATGCGTTTGAGCAACAGCGGCTGCATTTAGTGATTGTGGGCAGCGGGTCGGTGGGTAAAACCTCGTTAGCCAATGCCCTGATGGGAGAAATCGCGGGTGAGACGGGGGTGATTAAAGGAACAACCGCCCAGCGCCAGGACTATCGAGTGGCGATTCCAGCGATTGATGGAGAAATTATTCTCAGCGATAGCCCTGGCCTACTGGATGTGGGGGCGGCAGACCGGCCCAGCCGGGAGCTGGCAACGGCGGCAGATTTACTGCTGTATGTGGTGGATAATGACCTGCATCGAGCCCAATATGAGATTTTGATGCAGCTGCTGGCGGTGGGAAAGCGTACGCTGGTGGTGCTCAATAAGATCGATCTCTATGCCGATGATGAAGTGCAGCAGCTGCTAGAAAGACTCAGACAACGAGTCGCACCGCAGGTGGACCCGAGAGATGTTGTTGCGATCGCAGCGCGTCCGGACCCCGCCCCCGACATCCAGCCCCTGATCGACCGCATTATTGCCATCCTGCGCGTTGAAGGTCGCGATTTAATCGCCAACAACATTTTGCTACAGTCCCAGCGTCTGAGCCTTGAAGTGCAGCAGGTTCTGATCCAGCAGCGGCAGCAGCAGGCCGATGCCATTATTGACCGCTATCAGTGGATTGGGGCGGGGGTTTTAGCGGCCACACCGCTGCCTGTGGTCGATATGCTGGCAACCGCTGCAATCAATGCCCAAATGGTGGTGGAACTGGGGCAGGTGTACGGTGTTGCCGTCAGCATTGAAGACGCTCGCACCCTGGCTCTGTCTTTAGCTAAAACCATGGGCAGTTTGGGGCTGGTTAAAGGGGCGCTTAAACTTTTAACGGTGGGCTTACAGGCCAATCTAGCCACCGCCGTTGCTGGAAAACTCATTCAGGGAGTCAGCGCCGCCTACCTGACTCGCATCGCCGGTAAAAGCTTTGTGGACTACTTTGCCAATCAGCAAGACTGGGGCGACGGTGGCATGCAGGCGGTGGTGGAAAAACACTATCAGCTCAATCGTCGTGAGCAAATTGTGCAGCAGTTTATTCAACAGGTTTTAGCTCATGACGTGGGTCAGCGTAAATCGTAGCGACGGGTGGTCTCTAGTGAAAATACTTGCTTAGATAGAGACGTGGCCGCTCCGGTCATGTGCATAGCCCCCCGATCCTATTTTTATGACTGTTAATAATGACCGGCAGAGTGAGCGACAGAGTGACTGGCAGAGTGACCGGCAGACATCTGCGATCGCAACTCGCACCCCTACCTTTTTGATTATCGGTGTGCAAAAAGCCGGGACTACCTCTATTTATAACTATCTGCAGCAGCATCCCCAGGTTTATATGAGTCCGGTCAAAGAGACCAACTTTTTTGAACGAGACTGGCAGCAGGCTCCGGTGGAGCGGCAGCGACGCAAAAAAAACGGCATCCTCACCTGGAATCAGTATCAGCAGCTGTTTACTGGGGCCACCGATACCCACCTAGCCCTGGGCGAGGCTTCGCCTAACTATATGTTTCACCATCAGTTTGCCGCAGAGGCGATCCATCGTCGTCTGCCTGAAGCTAAGCTGATTGCGGTCTTGCGGAATCCGGTACAGCGCGCCTGCTCGGATTATTTGATGAATCTGCGCGACGCGGTGGGCAAACAAACTCCCCTGGCAGAACAGGTACGCAGCCGGGGAGACTCATCCTATGTACTACTGAAAGGAAAATACTACGCGCAGCTGAAGCATTTTATCGACGTATTTGGTCGCGATCGGGTAGATGTGTTTTTGTACGACGATCTAAAACGCGACTCCCAAGGGTTTATGCAAAACCTGTACCGCTCCATTGGCGTAGATTCTGCCTTCGTTGCAGACACCGCAAAAAAAGCTCAAACTGCCAAAGAGCCCAAGAATCAGACGGTTAATCGGTTGCTCAAAACCCAAAATCCTATTCGTACGGCGGCTACTGGCGTGATGAAACTGATTCCAGCCCCCCTGAGACATCAGCTGCGCGATCGACTAATTGCCCTCAACTCCCAAGACAAACAGGAAGCAAAATTTACCCAGGAAGATACTATTCTGCTGCAGCAGTACTATCGTGAGGATTTGCTGCGGCTTCAGGATCTGCTGCAGCGCGATCTGTCTAGCTGGCTAAGTCAAGGCTAGGTGCTTAAAAGAGATAGGACTCAAAGAGCAGGCCCAGGGGAGCGGGTACCATTTCACCGCGAAAGTCGAGCAGCTGCACCAATAGCAAATAGGCGACGGCCAGCACCAGGGAAATGGCTCCAGTAATAATCGCAACAATTTTTGAACGATCCATAGGAAAAGAGGTAGTCTAACGTTTTGACAGGTAGTGTCAGCGGCTGCCGCTTGTTTTACTATACCGATTAGCCTTGCCCTCTCGCGAGCCCATGAACACTGTTTCTCCCACGGATGCCAACTCATCCGCCATTGTGCATCGCCCAGTCATTGTCAAAACCGAGAATCTGAGCAAAACGTATCGCATCGGGTTTTGGCTTAACCAGCGGGTGACGTCGCTCCAGAGCTGTTCTCTGGAGGTGTATCAGGGTGAAACGTTTGGGCTGCTCGGTCCCAACGGTGCCGGTAAAACAACGTTGCTAAAGCTGCTGCTGGGGATTATTCGTCCATCGGCAGGAACGGCCCAGCTGCTCAACCAGCCTGCGGGCGATCGCACCATTAAGCAGCAGGTGGGCTATCTGCCAGAAAATCCTTACTTCTATGACTATCTAACCGGCTGGGAATTTCTGACTTACTCGGCAGGGCTGTTTAATATTCCAGCCTCTATATATAAGGAGCGGATTCCTGAGCTGTTAGATATGGTGGGGCTGTCGCGGCAGACGGCGATTAAAAAACAGCTGCGTCAGTACTCTAAAGGAATGCTGCAGCGGGTGGGAATGGCCCAGGCGCTGATTAACGACCCGGCCATTATCTTTTTAGATGAACCCATGTCGGGGTTAGACCCGACCGGTCGCTACCAGGTGCGCGAGGTAATTTTGTCACTTAAAGACCAGGGTAAGACGATCTTTTTTAACAGTCATGTGCTGTCCGATGTGGAAGTGATTTGCGATCGCATCGCCATTCTCGACCAGGGCCAGCTGATCGCTCAGGGCAGTCTTTATGAGCTACTGGGCACGCCTGATGCCTACTTTGTCAAAGGTCAGGGAGGAAGCCTGGATGTTCTCAAAAAGTGGCTGCACAACCTCACCTTTGAAGGTGGCTACTGGCAAGGATATTTAGAGGGCAACCCCCATGACTTTATGGCGAGTGTACGGCTCATGAACGGTCAGCTCATTACTTTAGACCTCAGGCGAATTTCCTTAGAAGAGTTTTTTATCCAGGCGATTAGCCCGCGTCGTGATCCTGCCAACACCCGCTAAGATCGAAAAATTCGCTTCGAATCGATTTACTAGCATCAGATCGATCTAAAGTAGAAAACTTGTCAAGCATCTCTGAGCCGCTGCTATGGTCGAAGTTACCGCCCCCACCTTTTTTGATCGCTCCCACTGGGGCCGAATTTATGTCACTGGAGACGACCGACTGCGTTTTCTCCACAACCAAAGCACCAACGATTTTCAACAGCGTTTGCCTGGCCAGGGCTGTGACACGGTTTTTGTCAGTTCCACTGCCCGTACTCTAGATCTAGCCAGCGCCTATATCGACGACGAAGGTGTTTTATTGCTGGTCTCCCCCGGGATGTCTGCAGAACTAATATCCTGGATGGACCGCTATATCTTTTTTGCAGACAAAGTGACCCTCACCGACAAAACTGATGCCACCTTTGCCATCACCCTTTTAGGGGCCAAGGTCGACCAGCTATTGGCTCAAATGGGAGTCGATAGTCCTGATAACGTCCCGGGCAGCCATGTCCACGCGACCGTCCTCGACAGTGTGACCATTCAAGTTGCTAGGGGGACCGGGCTAGCAACACCGGGATACACCCTAATCGGCCCTAAAGAACACCACGCTGCCATACTGCAGTGGCTAAAGCAGCATCAGGTTGCCCAGATGTCAGCCGAGCAGTGGGAAATACACCGTATTCGTCAGGGACGCCCCATGCCTGGTCATGAGCTAACCGACCAGGAAAATCCCCTGGAGGCCGGGCTGTGGCAGACCATTTCCTTTGAAAAAGGCTGCTACATTGGCCAGGAGACCATTGCTCGACTCAATACCTATCAGGGTGTAAAGAAACAACTTTGGGGATTTCAGTTAGAAAAACCTGTCCTGGCTGGTGCCTCGCTGCAGTTAGACGGTAGTCAAGTTGGCAAGCTCACGAGTGTTGCCGTCGATGATGACGGGGTTTGGGGGTTGGGATATTTGCGTACTAAAGCCGGTGGTGCAGGATTAACCTTGGACGTAGAAGACACAACAGCCCGTGCTGTAGAGATTCCGTTTGTATCCCGTGGCTATCTAGACAGCGGATCTGAGGACAAGTAGTACAGCGTCTGCGCCAGCTTAATAACCCTTAAAAAAATCAATGGATAATATCGTTATTTCTTAATATTTTCTCAGGATTTTCCTTTCTTCGGAGGACATCTAATGGATACAATAAGTACAACGCTACGTTCGCTACTGAGTTTCTTTACGTTCTTAGGGTGAAAAGGCTGCTTTGCGGTGGGCACTCTGAAAATAAGGTGAGTGACTACTGTCAGAACAGTCCAGATTTTGACTCATGGTTTGTGGGTCTAGTCTGGCGTATCTAGGTTTGAAAAAAACTTTATTCCTTGAGGCTACCCTGGCATTGTGACTGGGATGGTCTGTTTTATGGAAACGCAGCAAATAACAACACTATTTAGAGGCTTTTATCATGGCGGCATCCTCCTGGAAATTAACCCTTGACCGAGCAGTTCGTTACGCTGTTAGCGATGGTCTAGCGTCGGTCAAATCCTACGTGTACGATCTGGAGTACACTCAGCGCCGCTCTACTCAGGAAATTGCAGCCTGGAACAACTACCTAAGAGAGCTAAGGGAGCTGCATCAGCTGTTGCTAACTCTGCCCAATCTGGAAAAGGCCGAGTGGCTCAGTGACGACCAGATCATTGGCGCGCCTACGTTTACCCCTTTTATGAGCGGTATCACGGATGCTAAAACCAACGTCCGTAAGGTGCATAGCTGGTTGTTCTCACTACTCCAGTCAGGCGATCTGGCCGCGGCTGCTGACCAGACGTCTGTTTCTTTGGAACAGGAATATTACACCCATCAGGTTGATCAGGTCCTCAAGCAGCTGCAGCTGTTGCCTGCACCTGGTAGCGATACCTGGTACACCAAGTATCAGCCTGTAGAAGCAGCTAAACCAGCGGTCGCTCAGCCGTCTTTGGCCGTTGCAGCTTAGACCTGTCACGTCCTAGGCTCTCGCACCGAGAATTGCACGCTCTAAGTTATTTGCTGCTTTAGAAAGGTGTTGACCAGCCGTAAGGCTGAGAGTCTCGACGAATGTTTTAAGGGGGGACTGCCCGTAGTGGCAGTTCCTTTTTTTTTAGGCGCTGCTGATCTTCGGGATGATTTCATCTGCAAGGTGCTGCTATAGCGCATTGCTAACAGATCGGTGCATCCCCTAAATCAGCAGCGGTGTTTTTTAGACGCTACATGGCTCTGGAGCCGCCACGTCCGTAAAGAGCTGCTTGCGATCGCGGATTTAGGGAATAGCCTGCTCTGTGGCCGCTGCCATTCCCAAGATCGGCAATGCCCCATTTTTTAATAGTTTCGATATACTGAATGCCTACCGATATTCCCTCCATCAGGTTGGCTTGAGGTCTAACCTGTCGAGATATCAGAAATTGCATGCTATCGCCTCGTATCTTGCTAGCGTATTGACCAGGACCCTGAAAGTTGTCTTCTCGCCCCCCTGCTGACTCTCTCGATAAGGAACCGCCCTCTCCGCCAGGCTCAGATTATGGTCCGCTGCTGATCACAATTTTGATGTTTTTGGGGGTGATTGGTGTCTTATTCTATGGCTCGCCCCACCAGCTACGCTGGCCCGCTTATTTGCCGCGGCTTAATCCGTCTCGCCTCTTACGACTGGGGGAAGCGAACTGGGTAAGCTCACCCTTGCCGCTGGCGATGACGGGCGGTGACCCCCATATTCGGGCGTTGATGCGCACCATCTCGGCTAGTGAATCCAATATGGATCGGCCGTATCATTTACTTTATGGCGGCCAAACTCTTCACGAACTCAACCAGCATCCGGATACCTGTATTCCCATTGAGGTGGGACCGAATGTGGGCGACTGTACCACGGCTGCCGGACGCTATCAGTTTTTGACCACTACCTGGCAGATACAGGCTCAGCAGTACCACCCGGATCCACCCAGCTGGCTTGAGTTTTGGCAAGTGTATGACTTCTCCCCGGAGGCCCAGGATATTGTTGTCTACCGTTGGCTATCGGATCCGGCTGCTTGGGGGACAGATATCAATCAGCAGCTCAAGGATGGAAACATTACTCAGGTATTGGAGCTGCTGTCTGGCACCTGGACCAGTCTTGGCTACGGTATTGAGACGAATTCCATGTCTAGCCAGCTGCCTGAGATTTATGCTGACATGCTGCAGGAAGAGCTGTCGGCTCTGTAGCTATGACTGGGCTTTCAGACGGTCGAGAGTCGATGGTCTACGGCTGCGATCGCGCTCTTGATCTGTTCTCGCTTTGAGCGGACCTGACCGGTGTGCAGTAGCGTTTTCGCATACTGCAGTCCCTCATCCAAGGTGCTAGCGGCGCCTGCTCGCCACAAGTAAAATCCGCCATTCCAAATAACCGATGGAGTTAGCTCTGTGGTCTCTGCGTCCAGCGTTTTCTCTAGTACTGAGGCAAAATCGCTATCTAACGCCGGGTCTACGCCTTCAAAGCCATACTCTCTTGGCTGTAGCAGCAGTCGTTCAAAAGTAGGTTTACCGTTTTCAATACGGCCTATGCCCACAATGGCCGTACGGCTGCGGGCCAGGTCACAGCTGCCTTCTATGCCCTTGATGGTGGTAAATGCATCGGTGTGTCGCAGCTCATATGTTTCTCGGGTGCGATCTTCGGTGGGGGGATGAACAAAGCTACTAATCACATGGTAGGGCCCCTCACAGGGAGCCCACATCAGTTCGACTGTCGCTAGGGTAGGCCGTTTACCAATTTGATCGCGATAAGGCACTAGCCCATGAGCTTCCGGAAAATGCTGGGGAATAAAAACAAATCCAACCCGAGTTTGGTCAAATATCTGCTGTGTTTGACTTAGGTTTAGCGATCGCCAGTCCAGGTTTAAATATTGCCAAACATCCACCAGCGGTAGCCCCATCTTGGTGGGCATTCGCTCACCCCCATGTAACAGCACCGGCACCCCTGCCGCTGCCAAAATCAGCGCTGTGATTGGGGTTACCGGCGCATGCCGCTGACGACCGTCGTAAGGCGCGTTGAGCACCATAGCGCGGTAGTTGGTGTCAGGTACCCGTAAACGGCCCCCCATCTGGTCGTAGCAATCGAGCATGCCCGCCAGCTCTGGAATGGTTGGCCGCTTGATCCGTTGAGCAATCATAAAAGCCCCAATTTGAGCCGGTGTTGCCGTTTGCTCAAGCATCATTTGAGTAGCGAGAGCAGATTCTTCTCGACTCAGATCCTTAGAGGTATGGGTGCCGCTACCGACTTTTTTCAAGAGGTCTCGAAAAATGTTGCTCATGGTGAGACTCAGGGATGGGGTGAGATACGAGAATAAAGTATTGAGGTCACTTAAAAGAGGTCGCTTAAAATTGGACAGGTTTAGACAGCTATCGAACTAGGGAGTCGTAAAAGACTAATTTAGGGTAATCAAACTAGGTAAATCATTAAACTTACTAAAACTGTCTTCCGCCAGCCGCTGGACTAGGTCGCAGAACTGTCGCACCGGGGGCAGCCGCAGCCGATCTTGGGTCGTTACCATAACAACTTGGCGAGTCAGAATCGGATCGGCGGTGCTGCGAACCGCTAAACCTGGGTCACGACGGCTTTCCGCTAGGGCCGACTGAGGCAGTAGCGCAATCATTTTGCCCTGACGGACAACGCCGCGAAACGCATCTAACGTGTTGAGTTCTAAAACCATTTTTAATTCTGTTTCTGGCACCTGAGACTGCACCAGCCGCTGCATCCCATAGCCATCTTTAAACACCACATGGGGATAGCGAGCGATTTCTGACCAGGGGGCCGGACTGTAGCTAGCTAGAGGATGGTCAGCTGCCATGAGCACTTCTACATGGTCTTCGTAGAGGGGGGTTACGGACATTTCCTGGGAGCTGGTGAGCATAGGATTGTGCATAACAATGGCAATATCCACCAGCCCGTCTCGCAGTACCTTGAGCGATCGATCGCTACCCAGGGCCGTTACCCGTAGCTGAACCTGGGGATAGCTTTGACAAAACTGGGTAATAATCGGGGGTAGAAAATGAGAGCACACCGACTGAATCCCGGCGACGCAAAGCTCTGGCTGGCGCCCTTCTAATAGGTCGGAAATTTCACTGGTGGCCTGTTTCCACTCCTGACAAATACGCCGGGCCCTAGGCAGCAGCCGCTCTCCGCCAATGGAGAGTATGGCCTGCGCTGTCCGATGAAATAACGGCATCCCTAAATCGTCTTCTAGACCGCGAATCTGTCGGCTGACGGTGGATTGAGTCACACTACATCGACGGGCGGCGGCTTGAAAACTGCCGGTTTCAGCAATGGCTAAAAATGCTTGTAGCTGCTCTATGCGCATAGGTTGGCTGAGGACAAGGGGGGACCGCCAGTGGCTATAACCACTCTAGGCAGCCTCGACGACATGTTTAGTACCCGTGGCTACCAGCTGCGGGACAATTTGACAACATATTGGATGATATTGTCAAAGATTTTTGTCAGTAGCTGTCTTTAAGGGGGCCTGCACCCGTCAGGTTTACCAAAGATCGAGAACCGCCGTTGGCCGCTGTGGCAGCTGGCTGATATAACCCGTAACGCGGTTTAAACTTTGGTCGGGGTCCAATCGCTTCAAGGCAGCAATGGTATGGATCGTGACGGCATCAACGGGATGGTTGAGTAAAGGCAGCAGGGCCTCAAACGTTTGAGGCTGACCCAGTTTGGCCAATGCCATGATGCCAGCTTGGATAACGCTGACGGCTGGATGATTGTTGATGTGATCAAGTAAGACGGTGGTCACATCTGGGGCGATGTCGCCATCTTGCAAATCGCCCAGGACTCGAATAATAGCAATCTGTACTTGGGAACTATCCTGGCTAGACCGAGCGATCCGGTTAGCAGGGGCCGCCGTGGTCTGAGTTACCGTTGGGTCAAACTGCTGTAGAGCTTTGATCAGCAGCGTCAGTGCGGCGTCTCTGTCTGCGCGATCGCAATACCAGGCCAGGGCTCGAATAATGTCAACCTGCAAAACCATCGGGGTATGGGCCGAAAGCAGCACCTGCTGCAGCGCCGCCAGCGAGTCTCGGTGTCCCAAACGTCCCAGCGCCAGGGCTGTCTGACAGCTGACGCCCAAATCCATATCCCAAAGTAAGGGCTCAAGCTGACGGTTTAGCCGATGCTGCGCTTGCAAATCACTGCGGCGTCCTAGGGCCATCACAGCTGCTTTACGAACCGCCGCTGATGGATCGCCGATGGCCGCTAGCAGCACGGGCGTTACGGCCGCGTTATGAAAACTGCCCAGAGCGTCGATGGCATAGTAGCGCACCCTAGCATCTGGGTCGTTAGCGACGCCCGCCAGCACAGGGATAACGCCGGTCGTCCGTACCTGATTGAGGGCTTTGGCCGCTAGCAACCGCTGCTGGGGATTTTGCAATAGCTGGCTTAAGGCGTCAATGGCTAAAGGCCCCATCGCTGCCAGTGTTTCTATGGCAAAGGCGCTAATCTCAGCGGTTTGCTCGCTGGTGCGATGGTAGCGGGGGTTGTCGTCAATCTGAGCGGCGATGGCCGTAATCACCTCAGGTTCAGGAAAGCTACCCAGGGCGCGAATGGTAAACCAGTGAGTTTCAGCATCGGCGGTCGGGTCGCTTAGAAGTGTGAGCAGCGGTGCGATCGCATCTTTACCCTGTTTAAGAATCAGCTTTGAACTGTTCCATTTCTGTCCAAAGTCGCCTGTTCTAAAACCTTGCCAGGGATCCGTTCGTCTTAAGTCTGAGGCGTCTACTCCACCCTTTGCACTACGACCCGTTGATGATGGCATCTACGCTCTCCGTGGACGTTCTATGCCCATATTATTCCGTGAAAGCGATTGCCCACACCCAACAGCATGCATAAAACAGCAATCATAATGCGATAAGTGCATTATCCTGCCCCATCATTTGTCCGTCAGGTTTCCATAGGTGCCCGATGAGCGTTACAAAATTTGTGCATAGATGCTATGCGGAAAACGCAACAGATCTTTTGGAAAGGTGATTGCTGATACAAAAAGATAGATATTTTCTCAATACTCTAGTTTTAACTCGATAGCAAGCGAGCTAAATGAACTCCTGAAGCGGTTCCTTATAAGTGTGTCTAGCGGGGCAGAGCCATAGGGTCTTAGTGAATCCTGGGTCTTTGCTCCCGTTTTTTTTGCTTAAATTAGACAGACCGCCAAGGATGGCACTAGTGGCAATGATGCCCTAGGTATTTTGGGCATTGCTGATCTTTAAGATGGTTTTAGCTGTAAGGAACCGGTAAATGGCGGTTGCGACACATCGGCCCATCGGCTGCATCAGCGATAGCATATTTTGTATTAACCAGGTTGGGAGTGCTGCTGTGGTAACTGCATCCACTACTGAGAAAAAGGTAAAACTCAATAAGTTTGAAAAGTACAAAGCCGCCAAGGACGGTTTAGCAGTCAAGGATGAATTAGAGAAGTTTGCCAAAATGGGCTGGGAAGCCGTTGATGAGACCGATTTGACCCAGCGTCTCAAGTGGCTAGGCATTTTCTTCCGACCGGTTACTCCCGGTAAATTTATGCTGCGTCTGCGCATGCCCCACGGTCTGCTCACCTCTGAGCAGATGCGGGTATTGGCAGAAATTGTTCAACGCTATGGCGATGACGGCAGCGCCGATATTACGACGCGTCAAAATCTTCAGCTACGGGGTATTCACCTAGAAGATATCCCCGATATTTTCTCTCGTATGCATGCGGTGGGTCTTACCTCGGTGCAGTCGGGAATGGATAACGTGCGCAACATTACCGGTTCGCCAGTGGCCGGACTCGATGCCAATGAACTGATTGACACCCGAGAGCTGGTGCAGGCCGTTCAAGACATGATTACTAACGGCGGTGAAGGTAATTATGACTTTACGAATCTGCCGAGAAAATTCAACATTGCCCTTGAAGGTAGTACCGACAATTCAATTCACGCCGAGATTAACGATATTGCCTTTGTTCCTGCTTATAAAGATGGAGAGCTGGGCTTTAATACCTTAGTTGGCGGATTCTTTTCGTCAACTCGCTGTGCGGCGGCGATTCCCTTAGATGTCTGGGTGCCGCCTAACGAAGACGTGGTGGAGCTGTGTCGCGCCATTTTAACGGTCTATCGTGACCATGGTTCCCGAGGCAATCGCCAAAAAACTCGTCTTATGTGGCTGATTGACGAGTGGGGCGTTGAGACATTTCGCGCTGAAGTTGAAAAGAGCGTCGGTAAACCCCTGGCTACAGCTGCCGCTGAAGACGCCCTTGATTCTGACAAACGCGATCATGTGGGTGTCTTTCCCCAAAAGCAAGACGGTCTTAACTATGTGGGTTTACACGTTCCTGTTGGCCGGTTGCAAGCCAACCAAATGTACGATCTGGCCCAGCTTGCAGAAGTGTATGGCAGCAGCGATCTGCGTCTGACGGTGGAACAAAATGTAATTGTTGCCAACGTGCCTGACAACCGACTGGCCGCTTTTTTATCAGAGCCGATTGTTCAAACATTTCCGATTCAGCCCTCCTCTTTAGTGCGCTCTTTAGTGTCCTGTACCGGGGCCCAGTTTTGTAACTTTGCCCTGGTGGAAACAAAGATGCAGTCCCTGGCGCTGGCTCGCCGGTTAGATTCAGAGCTGGATATGCCTGAATCTGTGCGCATGCACTGGACCGGCTGTCCTAACTCCTGCGGTCAGCCCCAGGTTGCGCAAATTGGCATGATGGGTACCAAGGCCCGCAAAAACGGCAAAATGGTGCCAGCGGTCGATATTTACATGGGAGGTACCGTGGGTAAAGACGCTCACCTGGGCGAGCGGGTGATGCAAAAGGTGCCCTGTGATGAACTCCCCAGCGTTGTCCGTCAGCTGCTGGTCGAGAACTTTGGAGCCACGCTTAAACCCGGTGTTGTGATTGAGGATGCGGCTAGCGAGACCGCAGAGATCCCTGAAGCACCTAAGGTGAAAAAGCCAGCTGTTGTTGTCTTTTCTAAGTCTGGCAAGGAAATTAAGTGTGACGACAGTCAGTCGATTTTAGCGATCGCAGAAGACGCCGGACTAGAGATAGAAAGCAGCTGTCAGTCCGGCACCTGTGGCACCTGCAAACTGTCCCTAGTGGAGGGCAAGGTGCGCTACGAAGGCGACCCGGCGGCCTTGGAAGCTGGCGATAATGCCGTCCTAACCTGCATTGCTCATCCAGAAGGCCGTTTGGTGATTGACGTCTAGAGCGCAACTGCCTAGCAAACCTGACGAGTCTACTTAAAACTCCTTGATGGTCGTACCATCGAGGAGTTTTTGCGAGATCTAGGGCGGCGCTCGGCTGTCAATATGTAGATAGCGCATAAGAAACATGCACAAAAGTGATTGCTTTCAAGAAATAGTGAGAAATGTTACAGAATTGCCTCAAATACCCTGGGCATTATTGAGTCAATTCAACAAAACGCCTGGTAAATGTATAACCTGAAGTCCCTAATTTTGCCCGCTTTTATAGGTTTAACGGCGGGTGTTGCCCACGGCATCATCTCCCATCAGGCTAATCTCCCCATGTCTCTTACCGAGCAGCTGGTGAGCCCCTTTACCAGCCATGAAACCGTTAGCTATTCCTTCAAAGACTAAATTTTCATAAACAGTAGTGTTTGCTACAGAATAACTATGGGATGCTTAGACTGATGTGTCTTACAAGGGTACGTTTATGGCTTCCCAAACCCGCACGGTGTCTACTCAGGTTTCTAACCTAGATAGAACCCTAGCAGCTTCTTTAGCAGCGTTCTCGATGTTTGTAGTTGGTTACACCGCTGTTCGAGTTTTTCTGGCCCAGCCTGCTGCTAATGCACCAGTGACCACCGTGACACCTCACCAAGCAGCAATGTGGTCTGACGGTCTCGGTCGGTAATCTGCCGAGTTCTCTATACTTAAAGCTCTGTTAGAGCCTCTTCAGCGGCTAACAGAATCTTATTAAGGGCCCAGTTTCTCACATGCGAGAAACTGGGCCTTTGTTATTGGTGCTTGCTCTAGCAACCGCCCTCCATGATTTTGAGCGGCTTTTATGCAAAAAACAAACAAGAGCATGTAAAAAAAGAATCACTTTGAGCTAACGGTAGCGTAAAGCACACTTTTCATTGGTGCGCATCGATAATCTAACGCTATGGTGATTTTGTCCGATTGATATCGCGCGGCTAATATCAGCAAAACAACTTTTGTAAGTGTTTTTACGAGCTGAGTTATTTTGCTAGCGGTTCGAAAAATCAGGTCTTAATCTCTCGTCTGTTGCGCTACATTGCCCAGTCAATAACGATGGCTTTGTCTTTGACTGCAGCAGTTTCAGACTTCTCTTGGAGAATGTCTGAGAAAAAAGTGAAATGTTTATCTGTCCAGGAGAATATCACTGATGCTCGGAGAATTGTTGTCCTTCCGAGGACGTTACAAAATCCTCCATATGACTTGGTTCGCTTTTTTCCTGTCGTTTGTGGTTTGGTTTAACCTTGCCCCGTTTGCGACAGCGATCAGAGAGGACTTTGGTCTGGAGGTAGGTCAAATTCGTACTATCGCCATCTGTAATGTGGCCCTTACAGTTCCAGCTCGTGTCATTATCGGTATGCTGCTGGATAAATATGGCCCCCGCTTAACCTATTCATTGTTGCTGATTTACGCGTCTATCCCCTGCATTATTTTCGCCTCGGCTCAGAGCTTTAATCAGCTAGTTATTGGCCGTCTGCTGATGGGGATCGTAGGTGCTGGCTTTGTTATCGGTATTCGCATGACTGCCGAGTGGTTTCCTCCTAAAGAAATCGGTCTTGCTGAAGGTATTTACGGCGGCTGGGGGAACTTTGGGTCTGCCTTTTCTGCCTTTACCCTGGTTAGCTTTGCGACTGTCCTCAACTTTTTCCCAGGTTCTTTGCAAGTGGCCGATGGTCCGTTGCTAAACTGGCGTATTGTCATCGCTGCCACCGGCATTATTGCTGCTCTCTACGGCTGTCTGTATTACTTCAACGTAGAAGATACGCCTCCTGGTAAGGTTTACCAGCGTCCTCCTAGCACTCGCGGTATGGAAGTCACGACCGTAAGAGACTTCTGGGGACTGATGCTAATGAACCTGCCGTTGACCGGTATTTTAATCGTCTTGGCTTGGCGTCTTAAGAAAGTTGGTTTCTTGAATCCAAGTACATTTGGTATCGCCATTGTCTTCTTGATTGGTCTGTATCTCTTCCAGGCATATAACTGCTGGGCTGTGAACAAAGACCTGCTATCTGGTGCCAAGCGCTACCCGGCTGAAGACCGCTACAAGTTTAAGCAAGTTGCGATTCTTGAGCTGACTTACATTGTGAACTTTGGTTCTGAGCTGGCTGTGGTTTCCATGCTGCCTACTTTCTTTGAAGGCACCTTTGGTTTGAGCAAAGCCCTAGCTGGAATGTTGGGTGCTAGCTACGCCTTTATGAACCTGGTCGCTCGTCCTGGTGGCGGTTTAATTTCCGACAAGCTGGGCAGCCGTAAGTTGACTATGGGTATACTTACTCTCTGTATGGGTATTGGCTACCTGGTTATGAGTACTATTCCAGGGATTCGCGATTCTTTGGGCGGCGGCGGTGGCCTTATGGTCGGTCTAGCGGTCATCATGACCATGTGCTGTTCCTTCTTTGTGCAAGCTGGTGAAGGCTCTACCTTTGCGATTGTTCCTCTAGTCAAGCGGCGAGTGACCGGTCAGATTGCAGGTAACGTCGGTGCTTTTGGTAACGTTGGTGCTGTGGCCTACTTGACCCTATATAGCCTCTTACCCGAGGGCGATATTGGCAACATTCGTTTCTTCCAGACGTTGGGTATTGCATCGCTTATCGTTGCGTTCCTTTGCTTCTTTATCCTAGAAGAACCTCAGGGTTCCTTTGCTGAAGCCCATGAAGGTGAAGAAGAGATCGCTTCTCCTTCTGTACCCGATGGTACCTACGCTAGCTAGCTGGTTCCCTTGGGCAGATACAAAGATGTCATCGTTAGTGGTTGACCCAATAGCATTGGTATAAGAACACATATCAAGCAGCGTGTTAATCAGCTAGCAGCGACAGCAATGTCAACTCAACAGATTGGGGGGCGTTTAGCGCTCCCCTTTTCTGTATCAGACCCACAGCCACAACAGAAGTATCCTATTAAGAAAACCTAGGTGTGACACAGTTTAGAACCTTTGATTTATAGAATAAGATCATCTGAATTCCGGAGAGCTGGTTCGGCAGCAGCAGCTGACGTCATATTAAAGAGCAGGCGACGGCTAATGTTGAAAATTTCTACGGATGTGTTTGTAATATTAAGGTGTAGTCGGTTCTACGGCCCTTCATAGCTTTAGAGTGTCATTGTTTTAGTTAGCCATATTCTGATTAGACTATTTCGACAATCTGATTTTCTAAATCGATCTAAGACAGATTTTTTGTGGATGGAGGATGCGATCTATGGCCAATGCAGCGAAAACACTTTGCCCTTACTGTGGTGTAGGATGCGGTCTTGAGGTGCTCCCTCCAGCGCAGCCCGGTCGTGCAGTAAACCGTGACGAGCAGGGCAATCCAGTGTGGCAGGCTAGGGGCGATCGCAACCATCCATCCAGCAAAGGCCAGGTCTGTATTAAGGGCGGCACCATTGGCGACTCGCTTGACAAGGGAAGACTGCTACATCCCATGATGAGAGATTCGCTTGACCAGCCGCTACGGCAGGTTTCCTGGGATCAGGCTCTTGAGCGAATTGTTAGCGAGATCCGTAAGACCCTGGCTAATAAAGGTCCAGAAGGGATCGCCATGTACGGCTCAGGACAGTTTCAAACCGAAGACTATTACACGGCTCAAAAATTGTTAAAGGGCTGTCTGGGGACCAACAACTTTGATGCCAACTCGCGTCTGTGGATGTCATCGGCGGGGGCCGGATATATCCAAAGCTTTGGCTCCGATGGGCCTCCCTGCTGTTATGACGATTTAGAACAAACAGACTGTGCTTTTCTAATTGGGACCAACACTGCAGACTGTCATCCCATTGTATTTAACCGGCTGAAAAAGTATCACAAAAAGAATCGCAAGGTAAAAATGATCGTGGTGGACCCACGCTACACCGATACGGCTAAAGCCGCCGATCTGCACCTGGCGATTAAACCCGGAACCGACATTGCGTTGCTGAATGGCATCGCCCATCTGTTGCTTAAAAACGGTTGGATCGATCCAGGGTTTATAGAATCTTGTACCGATGGCTTTAGCGACTATGCCCAGGTGGTTAAAGGCTATCCTCCCGAACGGGTGACTGAGATTTGCGGGATTACTCTGGGTGAGCTGGCCAAAGCCGCAGAGTGGTGGGGGAAATCTCAGCGAGTTTTATCGCTGTGGTCCATGGGGGTGAACCAGTCCAGCGAGGGGACTGCCAAGTGTCGCACTATCATTAACCTGCATCTGATGACGGGCAATGTGGGTAAACCTGGAACCGGACCCTTTTCTCTGACCGGACAGCCCAATGCTATGGGAGGACGTGAGGCTGGCGGACTGGCCCATATTCTCCCCGGCTATCGGCTGGTAAAAAATGCAGAACATCGTCAGGCGGTAGAAAGCGTGTGGCAGCTGCCAGAAGGGAGTATCTCTCCGGTGCCGGGGCTGGCGGCCTGGGATATGATGCTGGCACTAGAGCGCGGCGACCTTGATGTGTTTTGGGTAGCGGCGACTAATCCGGCAGTGAGTATGCCCGATATTAAACGCACTCAGACTGCTCTACGAAAGTCTCCTTTTACCATTTGTCAGGACGCGTACTACCCAACCGAAACTGCCGCATTTGCCCATGTTGTTCTGCCAGCTACCCAATGGGGAGAGAAAGCAGGTGTGATGACCAATTCTGAGCGCGTTGTTACCTACTGCCCAGCCTTTCGTCATGCAGTGGGTGAGGCCCGAGCTGACTGGGAGATTTTTGCAGAAGTGGGTCGCCGTTTGGGATTTGAAAAACAGTTTACTCAGCGAACATCGGCAGAAGTGTATGACGAATTTGTCTCTTTAACGGCAGGACGGCTGTGTGAATCTACCGGACTGAGCCACAAACGACTGGCTGCAGGTCCGATCCAGTGGCCCTGCCCAGCCGGAGAGTCGGATGAGACTGCCCATGGCAAGCACGATAAGCGGCTGTACACAGACTACAGATTTGCAACACCCAATAAAAAAGCTAAATTCTGTGCGTTTCATATCAAAGGTCTTGCCGAGCCGCCCAATGAGAACTATCCCTTTGTGCTGACGACCGGTCGTCTCTATGGTCACTGGCATACTCAAAGCCGGACGGGACGGATTGAGCGTATTACCAAACGCTATCCGGAGCCGCTGCTGGAGGTAAATCCGCGCGACGCGCAGCTGCTAGAAGTCCAGTCGGATGAATGGGTGGAAGTGCGATCGCAGCGCGGCTCTGCTCAGCTAAAAGTTCTTGTTACTCAAAATATTACTCGCGGCACGGTCTTTATGCCGATGCACTGGGGCTTTCTCTGGGGCGACAACACTGAGGTCAATGCGCTCACCCATCCAGAGGTCTGTCCGATTTCGTTGGAGCCCGAGCTGAAAGCCTGTGCGGTGCAGGTGGTTGCGATCGCAGCACCCCAGATAGCTACCGAAGCCACCGTCAAATCCCGGTTCGAAGCCGCTCAGGCACTCGCGGTTAAACCTTCGGTAGAAGTCACGGTTTAGATTGTTGCAAAGAACGAGATATTAACGTAGAGCATTGGGTATTCAGACCCCCAAAGCCCCAAAAAATAAGGGCTTTGAGTTGTGGGTAGGATGCGATCTAATCTTTGAAAACGAGTTTGGTTCTGATTCCACCTCAGTTTGTGTGTGAGGATTTAATCAATGGTCTCCGTCCATTGAGAGAAGAGGCAATTAACAAATTACGCATCCAGTCGTGATGATATCGGAAGCCATTGAGTTTCTCAAATGGACACAAACAGCCT
>JBHJIL010000023.1:0-134798 GCA_050043465.1 Leptolyngbyaceae cyanobacterium | reverse complement strand
CGTTTCTTTTGGCCGGTCAATTTGCGCGCAGCATCCTTGAAAGTTGCTTTGATTTGGTCACTCAGCATGGGACAGAGCATTCTGTAAGGGGGCTCTGTATACTGTAATCTATAGGTAGTCTATTTAAACGCAATCGCCTAAGACGCTAGTTGAGCATTTAGAGGTAGTCGGGCATCGGGATGCGATTGACCATGTGGAGTCGCTGGCACAAAAGGATACCAAGGACTTTTCTGGAAAAGAAGTCATCAGTTATCCAGGCCCCCAAACCCCCAATTTTGGGGGCTTTGAATCTTGTCCCCCCCAGAATCGGGGGGCTAGGGGGGCCTTCGACCGCTATAGCCTTTTTGAGAAAACGCTCAGGCTCAGCGAGTGGGAGATTCGGCAGATTCATAGTTTGCTGTTTATGGTAATTGACCGGGCAGAAGCAGGGCGCTATAGGCAGCTAGATGTAAAAGCAGCTGGGACGGAGTATACCTATCCGCCCCATTATTTAGTGCCAGAGCTAATGGCGGAGTTTGTTAAGTGGTTGAATTCAGAAACGGCTCAGCAAATGCATCCGATTGACTATGCCGCGGAGGCTCACTGTCGGTTTGTGGAGATTCATCCATTTCGAGATGGGAATGGATGGACAGGGCGGTTGCTGATGAATTTGTTGCTGCTACGGTTGGGATATCCGGTGGTGGTGATCAGTAATGAACGGCGAGGGGCATATGTTGAGGCATTGATGGAAGCACGGCAACGGGAGAGTTTAGAGTTGTTTCAGAAGCTGATATTAGAGGCGGTGCAGAAGTCATTAGTGGAACTATTGCGCGTAGTTGTAACAGCGGCAGAAAGTCAACATAGAGGAAAGGATTTTTATAGTGAAATACTCACTTTTCTAAACATTTCTCAGACTTAAAAATCCCTTATTGCCCCTTAATCGTATTTTCAATTTGTCTTTTCCTTTAGGCTTTAATCATCCATCGCTGACAACCATGCTATCAGAGAGAATCACGGAAGCAGAGAGAAGAATTGCTAATGCATTGATCACACAAGCAACAACTTTAGATTTATCGTGCTTGGACCTAAATGCTTTACCAGAGTCGATTGGTCAACTCACCAACCTAGATCGTCTTGATCTTAGCGAAAATAAGCTAACGATAATTCCTAAAGAACTTGGTCAACTTACTAACCTGGCTCGACTTTCTCTCAGTAGAAACAAGCTAACGACGATCCCCAGAGAACTCGGTCAGCTCACCAATCTAACTTGGCTTTATCTTCGCACAAATAAATTAACGAAAATTCCTAAAGAACTCGGTCAACTTACTAATCTGAATTGGCTTGGCCTCCGAAAAAATAAATTAATGACAGTCCACAGAGAGCTCGGACAACTCACTAATTTGATTTGGCTTGATCTCCGCGAAAATGAGCTGACCACAATTCCTAAAGAACTTGGTCAACTCACTAATCTGAAAGAGATTTATCTCAACAAAAACAATCTAACTGCAATACCCAAGGAATTCGGTCAACTTACTAGTCTGATTCGGCTTAACCTCAAATCGAATCGCAACCTCACATCTCCACCACCTGAAGTAGTTAAGCAAGGAACTCGCGCTGTCTTAGCATATCTGCAAGAGCAAAAAGATGAGGGTGAACGTCAATGGATTTCTAAGCTCTTAGTTGTTGGGGAAGGTGGTGTCGGGAAAACATCTCTTCTGCGCGCCCTACGTAGTGAAACCTTTGAAGTACAACAGTCTTCTACTCACGGCATCGAGATCAAAGCATTAAGATTAGAACACCCGTCGTCTGAGGCCGATGTTACTATGACCCTCAATACGTGGGACTTTGGCGGACAGGAAATTTATCATGCTACCCATCAGTTCTTTCTTACTAATCGTTCATTGTTTCTTCTAGCTTTCAATGCCCGTCTCGGTTTTGAGCAAGGCAAGCTAGTTTACTGGCTAAAAACCATTCGCGCTAATGCGCCCGAATCTCCCATTATCTTAGTTTCTACTTGGGCAGACGAACGAGATGCCGACTTGCCCTTGTCAGACTTAAAACACGAGTTTCCTCAAATTGTTGAGCTCTACGAAGTCAGCAACAAAACTGGTCAAGGTATTGATGTTCTAAAACAAACCATTATCAACACTGCATCTAAACTACCCCTTATGGGAGAGATCTGGCCCACTACATGGCTACAATTTGCCGCCAAAGTTCGTCAAACCAAAGCTAAACAGGCAACAACTGAACAATTCTGGTCAGCCATGGGCAAGTGCAAAGTGTCTGATGAAGGTAAACTTGTTCTTGCGACATGGATGCATGAACTTGGTGAAATTTTATTCTTTCAAGATAATCCTGATCTCAATGACCTAGTTATACTCAAGCCTCAATGGGTTACAGAATACATTAGTAAGGTACTATCAACTGAAGCTGTTATTAGTAACTTTGGCATCTTTACTCGTCAATGTATGAATGAATTATGGAGAGAACTTCCACTCGGGTTACGGAAGTATTTCCTTGAACTTATGGAACAATTTGATCTCTCTTACAAAATTCCTGACGATCCAGAGAATAAAAGTCTGGTAGTAGAACGTTTAGACTATGAGCCACCTGATTTTCAAACGTTGTGGAACTTAAAGAAGCAAGAATCTAATTGCAAAGAGATTTCTATGAAATTTCAGCTTAGTGAAATCTTGGCAGGAATACCCACTTGGTTCATTGCTCGTCAGCACCGTTTCACCCAAAACCTTCACTGGCGTACTGGGGTACTCTTTGGAGATAATAGAACTAATCCTAGCCATTTAGGACTGTTACGAGTTAGTCGCGACACACGCACAAACGCGGATCACGTTACGCTCACTGTCCGTGGTCCAATGCCCTACAGTTTCTTCGGTGTACTACGTCACGGCTTTGAACTTACTCTCAAACGTTATCCAGGGTTACAGATCACACGACTTATCCCCTGCCCTGATCCACTTCATGAAGACTGTAGACATGAATTTGACTACGCTAATCTTACTAAACGTTTGGAGCGCACACCTCCAAAGGAATCAATCGATTGTGAGCAGTGCTTAGAAACCATTTCTGTTACACGGTTACTCTTTGGTCTTCACTACACCACCCAAGACGCCGTCATCGAAAAAATCGATTCCCTTCAAGAATCAATGTCTCAGGGATTCACGGAACTCCGCGAACTCGTTCAGCGTGACGTTATCAGAGAAATTCGAGGCGTTCAAAAACAAATTGAGTCTCCTTGTCCAAGTGTATTTGTCCTGCGCCCTGACAACCGCAAATTTTGGCAAAGAGATATTGGCTCTCAACGCATCAGCCTACAACTCTACTGCGAGCATCCTGGCTGTCTTCACCCTGTCAAAGATGGTGGTATTTATTCCATAGACCATCCGGCAAAATGGCTAGCGGTAATGACGCCCCATATAAATCGCATTTTTGGCATTCTCAAATACGTCACTCCTGTCATCGGTCCCTGGATAAACCTATCGGCTCCGATTTATAGCGAGCTAATCAAAAACGATTTGGCCTTAACTAAATCCTTGATTGATAAACTACCAGAGATCAAATTTGATGATGACGATCGCAGCTTTATGGATGACGAGCGGGGTACTCATCGAGTTAGCGGGGGTGCTTTGAGGACGCTACACGAATTTCTCAAGAAAAAGGACCCTGAGCAAGTTTGGGGTGGCCTAACCCGCATCACCACGCCTGAGGGAGACGTCCTGTGGCTGTGCAAAGAACACATCAAAGAGATTTACCCCACCTCCTCAATATAGATCCAGCTCTAACCAGAAATCCCTTTCCCATTCCCCATTCCCCGTCCTAATCAAATTCCCAACTCTGTCCCCACAAACCCCTGTTTTTTTAAGCAGCTGTCCAAATTTACCCACTGTCCATAAGCCGAGATATCAGGCTTTGGTAACCATCGCTACAGGCTTTTGCGATTCTGATTTCTATGGTTGAACTGTACCCGGTTGTTTCCAGATATCGCATCCATGGACGTGCTGACAAATTCTCATTTTCCCGTTGCCATCATCGGTGGAGGACAGGCAGGACTCTCCATTAGCTACTGTTTAAAGCAGCGGGGTGTCGATCACATCATTTTTGAAAAAAATAAAATTGCCCATTCCTGGCGCTCGAAACGATGGGATTCGTTTTGTCTGGTCACCCCCAACTGGCAGTGTATGCTACCCGGCTATCCCTATCCTGGCAACGATCCGGATGGCTTTATGCAGCGCGATGAGATTGTGCAATATATTGAAAACTATGCCGGAACGTTCAAGCCACTAATCAAAGAAGGGGTCACGGTTTCCAAGATCAGCAAACCTGAAAACGTATTCAAAATCGATACGTCCATTGGTCACTACATCGCCGATCAGGTAGTCGTTGCAACGGGTGGGTACCACACCCCCAAAGTGCCTAGGATGGCTGAGCGGCTGCCAGCTAGCATCACTCAGCTGCATTCCTCGGAGTATAAGAACCCAGAATCGCTACCCGATGGCGCTGTATTAGTCGTCGGCACCGGGCAGTCAGGCTGTCAGATTGCAGAAGATTTGCACCTGGCAGGGAGACAGGTCCATCTGTGTGTAGGAGGCGCGCCCAGATCGCCCCGGACCTACCGGGGTAAAGACGTGGTGGACTGGCTCGACCAGCTGGGCTACTACGATATGTCCATTGATGACCATCCTCAAAAGGAATCCGTTCGTACAAAAACCAATCACTACGTCACCGGACGCGGCGGCGGACGAGAGATTGACCTGCGGCAGTTTGCCCTAGAAGGCATGCGTCTCTACGGCAGACTTAAGGATATTTGCCCGGAGCACCTAGATTTCAAAGACGATCTCAAACACAACCTCGATCAGGCCGATGCGGTCGCTGAAAGTATCAAACGGACGATTGATGACTACATTGCAAGAGACCAGCTAGATGCACCGACTGAACCACCCTACCAACCTGCCTGGCAGCCGGAAACCCCTGCACTGTCCCTAGATTTGGCCGCTGCTAATATCTCAGCGGTGATCTGGTCAACGGGATATCACGCGGACTTTAGCTGGATTGATATTCCGGTCTTTGATGGCAGGGGCTATCCCGGCCACGAGCGGGGCGTGACTCCGATTCAAGGGCTATATTTTCTAGGACTGCCCTGGCTCTATACCTGGGGCTCGGGTCGCTTTTCTGGCATTGCCCGCGATGCTAACTACCTAGCAGACTGTATTGCCCTTAAAAATAGGGTCCTACCGCGACAGCTAAACCGCAGTGTGAATGAAGTAGCATTAGGGTCGTAACTTACCAATTGCTGCCATGGGTCTTTTCGATGCGTCCCCCGCTAATAAGATATCGCCTGCCCAGCTACAACAGCTAAAGGCCTGGGTGTATCAGGCTCTAGGTTTAGATGAGTCTGTACCCGTATCTATCAGTCAGCTTGCCTGCAGCGAGCCCTGCTGCCCGCCGCTGGAGACGGTGATTGCTGTAATGACGCAGCCGCCAAAGACCTATAAAATTCACCAGCCCGCAGCGGATATCGAACAGGCTGATATAGCAAAAGCGCTGGCTGGCGAGCACGAAGGCTAAGCGAAGAAACGGAACTTCGCTTTCTACAGAGGGTTCACAACAGCTAGTATCAACCGTTACACGTAGCTAATTTTGGATGTCTTTAACATTTTTACCGGAAATGGTTTCCCAATAATCGTACATAATCGTAAACGACGCATTCTGAGAAAGGGATACTTGCCCGATGGTCACTGCAACCACGCCTGCTGAAACCGTAAAGACTGTTCCGGTTACGGTCCTGACTGGATATTTAGGAGCGGGTAAGACAACGCTGCTCAACAATATTCTTACCCACGAGCATGGCAAAAAAGTTGCTGTGATTGTCAACGAGTTTGGAGAAGTGGGCATCGACAATCAGCTGGTCATCGACGCTGATGAAGAAATCTTTGAGATGAACAACGGCTGCATCTGCTGCACCGTTAGGGGCGATCTGATTCGCATTATTGGTAACCTGATGCGGCGGCGGGATAAGTTTGACCATCTGGTGATTGAAACAACGGGTCTAGCCGACCCGGCCCCTGTAATTCAAACATTTTTTGTGGACGAGGACATTCAATCGCAGCTGTTGTTGGATGCGGTGGTGACGGTGGTCGATGCCAAGCATATTCACCAGCATTGGGACAGCGATGAAGCCCAGGAACAGATTGCCTTTGCTGATGTGATTTTGTTAAATAAGGTCGATCTAGTCTCGCCTGAAGAGCTGGACGACCTGGAAAGCAAAATTCGTGACATGAATGCCCTGGTCAAGATCTATCGCACTCAGAATTCTGAGCTGCAGATGGACTCGATTTTAGGAGTGCGCGCGTTTGACCTAGACCGGGCGCTGGAGGTGGATCCTGAATTTTTAAGTGAAGACGCCCACGAGCATGATGAGTCGGTTTACTCGCTGGCCTTTGTAGAAAGCGGAGAGTTAGATAAAGAGAAGCTCAATACCTGGATGTCAGAGCTGCTGCAGACAAAAGGACCTGACATTTTTCGGATGAAAGGGATTTTGAATATTAAAGGAGAGGATAAGCGCTTTGTATTTCAGGGAGTGCATATGATCTTTGACGGCAAGACCGAGCGACCCTGGAAGCCAGAAGAAACCCGTAAGAGCGAGCTGGTCTTTATTGGGCGTAATCTTAATGAAGCCGAGCTAAGAGACGGCTTTCGGGCTTGTTTAGTATGACGGCTAAAGCGCGTCAAAGCCGGTCGGACAAGTTTAAGGTTCACTGGCGGGGAACAGTCAGCGACTATATAACGGCCCTGACCTGGTCTCCTGTCGGCGACTGTCTGGCAGTCAGTTCGTCTAGCGGCGAAGTTGTTGTTTGGACAGAGGCTGAGCTGGTCTCTCTGCTATCGGCTAAATCTGATGCAGCCATTGACTGCTTGGATTTCTCGGCAGACGGACAGTATTTAGCCGCAGCGGGACAGCGGGGAGAGGTGTTTGTTTGGGATACACAGCAGTTGGACCGGCCGCCTGTTGTTTTATCTCACCCTAATGCCTGGATCGACCAGCTGACGTGGCATTCGGCCCAGCCCTGGCTAGCGTTTGGCAACGGTAGTCAGGTGCAGGTGTGGGATGCGGCCCAGGCTGACATCGTAGCTCAGCTCGATTTTGGTGAATCTTCGGTACTGAGTCTGGCCTGGCATCCTGAGGAGAGTCTGCTGGCCGTCAGCGGTCATACCGGTGTTAAGGTTTGGCACGGTGATGATTGGGATAAGAAGCCTGAATTTATTGAAGTGCCGGGAGCAAGTATTTCGGTGGCCTGGTCGGTAGACGGTCGGTTTTTGGCCTCAGGCAATCTGGACCGCACGCTAACGGTCACATCCTGGGGCAATCCGCCGCCGTGGCTGATGCAGGGGTTTCCTGGCAAGGTGAGACAGGTGAACTGGGCTGTACCTGTAGAAAATCAACCGTCGCTAGTGGCAGCGGCCTGTTTGGAAGGGGTAACCGTGTGGCAGCGACAGGGAAATGGCTGGGAGAGTCGGGTCTTAGAAAAACATCAGGAGACGGTGGTTGCGATCGCATTTCACCCCACCACTCGACTCCTAGCCTCGGCTGCCCAAGACGGTCAGCTCAGCCTCTGGAAAAATGCCAAAACCTTGCAACAGACTCTAAAAGGTGTGACCTCCGGTTTCTCGGCAGTCGCTTGGCATCACCAGGGAACGTACCTAGCAGCAGGCAGCGATCGAGGAGAACTGCTGATTTGGAAACCAAAGACTCAGGGGCAGGGCTTTCAATGAGTGATGGGTGACATGCTCTAGTCCCAGAGCACGTCTGTCTGCTTTGATGTTGCCATAAACGCCGAGGAAGCCAGCATTCCAAAATGACGGAACAGAGAGATATACTAAATAATCGGGCGTTGCTGATCCTCGGGATGGTTTTATCTGAAGAATGCTGACACATGGCATTTCTAATAGATCGGTGCATCCCTTAAATCAGCAACGGCAATAATCGCTCCATCCTAACGCTTCCCTGGCCAACCTCAAACGCAACCGTGAGGACATTCTAAATTCTGTCGTTGAGACGGTTCATCGTCAGGGGCTAACCGCCACGGGTCTGAGCCAACTATGTGAGGTCAGCGGCGCATCGTCAGGCAGCTTTTATAACTACTTTCGTTCAAAACATGAGCTGGGCCATGCGCTAATCGACTATGAATGGTCACAGCTAAAAGCACATGTATTAGAGCCCGCCATCGCTCAAAGCGAGAATCCCATCGATCAGCTGCTCTGGATGCTTGACCGATTAGAAGAAAAACAGCTCAAAGAACCCAAATGTGGCGGCTGTTTGTTAGGTAATTTAATTGTTGATCTAGTAGAGCAGGATGACTCTTTTCGTGACCATCTGCTGCAAGTATTTAGTCAGTGGGAAGCGACCATAGCTCAGATGCTACACCAGGCTAGGCCTCAGCTAAAAGACAATGTTGCGCCACAACAGTTAGCAGAACAGCTCATTACCGCTATCGAAGGTGCAATGCTAATGGGAAAGCTACATCAAAACCAGACTCGACTAAAACGAGGCTTTGACCTAGCGCGCCAGACTTTGAGGAGTGCGATGATGGCCGCTTAGGTAGAAAAAGTGCCGTTGCTGATCTAAGGGATGCACCAATCTATTAGAAATGCCACATGTCAGCATTCTTCAGATAAAACCATCCCGAGGATCAGCAGCGCCGAAAAACTCCAAAGCGACCAAATGTGGCCGACGCAAATTCGATTGCCTTCCTATTCCGAAAAGGCGGTCGCTACTCTGGAGAATCGATCAGCCCCGGATGGTCCTCTGGTCGTGGTCCCGGAGCTGGCCAGAAAAACCGACGTTCGTCTTCAGCAATTGGCTTATCATTAATGCTCGCTTCTCGTCGTCGCATTAGCCCGTCATCGTCAAATTCCCAGTTCTCGTTGCCATAGGCGCGATACCACTGCCCGGCATCATCGTGCCACTCATACTGAAACCGCACCGCAATCCGGTTTTCGCCAAAGGCCCACATTTCTTTGGTAAGTCGATAGGCCAGTTCTTTATCCCACTTACGAGATAAAAACTCTCGAATCGCTTCTCGTCCTTCAAAGATTTCAGCCCGGTTTCGCCAGTGGCTATTTTCTGAATAAGCCATGGAGACTCGCTGCGGATCTCGGCTGTTCCAGGCATCTTCAGCCATACGAACTTTCTTAGCAGCAATCTCACGGGTAAACGGGGGGACTAACTTTGGAGCTGACATGGGTAAGAGTCCTGAATATCTATCAAAAGGATGATGCTCTTTAGATAAACCCGATCTTTCTCAAGAACTCACGTTTTCTTTAGAGAAAATTAAAGGTCTCAGAATAAACAGAGTTTATTTGTTGATATTGACATCGATATGGACCAAATAGGTGGGACATTTTTTTGGAAAGCTGGGATTTTCTTTGGACTCTTTACCTACCGCATCACCCGCTCTCGTCACAAACGTAGCTGCTGTCAAGCGCTTTGGGCAGCAGCGGGCACTTTGGGCACAGATGGTTACATTGACCTTTCACCCCTTGGGAGTTTCTTGTATCTTAAATAGAGTGATCACTCTATTTGGATAGACCTATGGCCGAAGCAACTACCACGACCGCTGAGGTTAAAGCACCGCTTACGCCCATTCCTCAGGATGGCCTGACGGAACTCGCAGCTAAAAACAAAGCCAACCCTGCTGATAAAACGCTCAAAGTCAAAACTGTCTGTACTGGTAAGTTTCGCAGTCTAAACTATGCGCGTGACTTAGATGCCTTTGTCATTGATGAGCCGCCGGTCTTGCTGGGTGACAACACCGCTCCTAACCCCTCTGAGATTGTGCTGGGTGCACTGGGGTCTTGTTTAGTGGTGGGTATCCAGGCTAACGCGGCCGCTAAAGGCGTGACGCTGACTAAGCTAGAAATTGCCCTAGAGGGAGACATCAATATTGTCAGCACCTGGGGTACAGGAGAATTAGAAAAGCCTCAGATTGGCTTTACCGACGTGCGGGTCAAAGTAGACATTGATGGCGACGCCGAGCGGGCCGTGCTAGAAGAGATGGTGGCCCATGCTAATACCTGGTCACCGGTATCTGCCACTTTAAGCAATCCTATGCCGGTATCGGTTTCGACGGTTTAGAGTAGATTTTCAGCTTAAACTTGTCTTAGGGTTAACAAAACCGGAGTTTCTGACTAAGGAGACTCCGGGAACGCTTTTCCAATACTGTTCTTCTAAGCTTAGAGTGCTATCTGCGCAGCTGGATTCCAGCTAGCGGATACTAAACTATAACGGCCTATTAACGGCCCATTCTTCGTTAGTTTTCTAAATTCATTCGTTTTTTCAGCAATCTGGCGATCATCACACACCGCAGCTCATCTATACATCAGCCCCCTATAAAACAGCATCACCATGCAAACCATTTCAAAATCACCGACAACCCCTGCGGAAACTGTGGGTCCAGATCCTGCGATCGCAACACTGCGCACGGTCATCAATCAGGTGCTGACGCCCAAAGTCCAAGACATTGACCTCAAAGGAGAATTTCCTGAACAGATCATGCATCAACTGGGTGAAGCCGATGCCTTTGCCCATGCCGTATCACCGACCCATCAGGGGTCTGGAAAAGGTCTAAGAGCGGCAGTGCAAAGTATCGAAGAAATCTCTAAAGACTGTCTATCTACCGGATTTATCGCCTGGTGTCAGGTCGCCTGCACCTGGTACCTAGAAAATACTGACAACACCGCCCTCAAAGCAGAAATGCTGCCCAAGGTCGCTACCGGACAGGTCCTGGCCGGCACCGGCCTGTCCAACCCAATGAAGCACTTTGCTGACATTGAAAAAATTGCCCTAACTGCAACGCGAGTAGACGGCGGCTACATGATTAACGGCATGCTGCCCTGGGTTTCCAACCTGGGTCCTGGCCACTATTTTGGCATCGCTGCCAAAATGGCCGACTCAGACGAGTACATGATGGCCATCGTTTCCGATGAGTTAGAAGGCATGTCGCTACGGCTCAACGCCCACTTTATTGCGTTGGAGGGCACAGGGACCTACAGCTGCGTATTTCGCGATGCGTTTGTCCCCGATGAGTGGGTATTAGCGGCTCCCTGTGAGGACTATGTCGCCCACATTCGTCCCGGATTTATTTTGACCCAGGTGGGCATGGGCTTAGGACTGACCGACAGCTGCATTGAGCTAATGCGACGGTCGAATAAGCGTCTGGGCCATGTGAACTGCTACTTAGACGATCAGGTGGAAAATCTCAGCGCTGACCTGGAGACGGCTCGCCAGCGCACCTACCGTTTGGCCGACCAGCTCAATACCTGCACCGGAGTCGCTGACCCCGAGCTAACTCGGGAAATTATTCAAGCCCGAGTCACAGGGGCAGAGCTTTCACTACGCTCATCCCAGGCAGCTATGCTCCATGCGGGCGCTAGAGCCTATGTCCACGGCAGCCCAGCAGAACGTAAGCTGCGTGAAGCTTACTTTGTAGCGATTGTTACTCCGGCGCTAAAGCATCTGAAAAAGATGCTGGCTGACATGAAGCAAACGGCACTGTCAGCAGCCTGAGAATCGGGTAAACAGGCGCGAATTTCTTGTATCTTGGCCCACTGTTATAGCTACTTGTAACAAAAGATACGTCTCCCGTTTTAAACCCCCTCTCCCAAATGTTGGGAGAGGGGGTTTGACTAGGTGCCAATACAAAGTCTGGAGCCTATAGCGGCGCGGGGCTAGCCCTTTCCTACTCTTTAGTCTCACAGAAATATAGACCCGTTCCCTTTGTAAAGGAGGTCTTTTATTGACACATCAAACAACATAAATTGATATGTTGAACGGCGTAGCTAAAAAAGCATTATGGCGCTTGCCAATTTAAAGATTTGATGTTTTTACAGCCGCCGCAGGAACATTGATACGTGACAGAAATTAAAGTCTTTAGGAATGCTGTTATTTCCAACAAAATTGCAGTAGATTAACGGTTGTAATGTAAAAGATCAGGCGCTACTGGAAAATCAATATGAAATCGGTCACCGGTCAGACCCGCCAATGGGATAACCTTTCTTGCCAGCAAGGAGAGGCGAGCACTATCCCGACACGCTGCGTTATTTGTGGAAGTTTTCACTCTACTCAAGACCATTGGCGCCTGATGGCTGAGGCGGGGATGCCTCAGAGTCCGGCTGATTTAATTGATGATCTCGTAAAGATGCGGCTCTATCAGCCAGCCGCTGTAGAAACTGCCGATGCTATTAGTCAGGCAGAGCTAAGGACGGCTTTATTTGTCAGCATGGTAGGTCGGGGCAAGCCCAACCGAGAGCGGCTGGTACGCGATTTAATTCAGCTGGCCGGTGGCCTCGATCAGGCATTTAGCGCGGCCTTTGGACCCAAGGCGGGAGAGTTCTTTACCGATGCCAAGCGTATCAGTCAGGTAACGCGGCGTAAGTTTTTGCAAAATATTGCGGTTGGGGCCGCGCTGGTAACGCTGGCCAACTGCGCCGATGACGCCGATGTATCCGAGGTTGCCAAAGAAGCTGCTTCGGGTTCAGCGGCGACTGGAGCATTAGAGAAAACAAATCTCAAGGTGGCGTTTCTTCCCATCACCTGTGCGACACCTATCATCATGTCGAAGCCGTTGGGTTTCTATGAGAAGCACGGTTTGGATGTGGAGCTGATGAAGTACGCCAGCTGGTCGGTGGTGAGAGACGCTGCGATCGCAGGTGAACTCGATGCCTACCACATGCTGGCCCCCATGCCCATTGCCATGTCCCTGGGTCTGGGTTCTACGCCGTTCTCAGTGAAGCTGGCCAGCATTGAAAACAACAACGGTCAGGGCATTGCCGTTGCCAAGAAGCATTTGGGTGCCATTAACGGTCCCGCCGACTTTAAGGGGATGACCATTGGTATTCCCTACGACTATTCCAACCACAATCTGCTGCTGCGCTACTACCTGGCCACAGGCGGTCTGGACCCAGACAACGATGTGAAGCTGCAGCTTATGCCGCCGCCGGATGCGATCGCAAAAATGTCCACCGGTCAGATCGATGCCTTTATCCTGCCCGACAACTTTACCCAGCGGGTGGTTCAAGACGATATCGGCTTTATCCATCTGCTCACTAAGGACCTGTGGGCCGGACACCCCTGCTGCGCCTTTGTGGCTGCTCAGAACTGGATTGACGAGAACCCTAACACCTTCCGCGCCCTCAACAAGGCCATTATTGACGGGGCGACCTATGCCAACAACCCCGCCAACCGCAAGGAAATTGCTGCTGCGATCGCACCGCGCGAATATCTCAATCAGCCGCTGCCGGTGCTAGAAGCAGTGATGACCGGTAAATTTGAAGACGGTCAGGGCAACTCCTTTGACATTCCCGATCGCATTTACTTTGACCCCTATCCCTGGAAGAGCTTTGCCAGCTGGATTACCACTCAGCTAGTGCGCTGGGACTACACCTCTAATGACAAGATCGCCGACGGCGGTCGAGAGTTCTTCCTAACAGACCTCGCCAGAGAGCTGTCTAAGGAGCTGGGCGTAGACGCACCCGAAGAAATCACTCGCATTGAGACCATGAAGTTTGGCGACTTTGATCCCAACAATGCCGAAGATTACTTGAAAAACCAAATTGATAAGTTTGGGGTTTAGCGTAGAGGACTAAGCAGAGGCCGCAGCCGCTATCTGTTTTCTCTGACTCTCTCATACAAAAAATCGAGGGCTGTTGTTAGACAGTGGCCCTCGATTTTTTATGGATAATTAACTGTTGGGGCCCAATCTCCCTCGGACCCAGTTCTACAGCGCGTGTAGCTTTTCCTCCAGTCTGGCTCGCTGCTTGTCAACATCGACAGGCTTGTAGGTAAGTTTCGACACGATAATAAACGCGACTAAACCCACTAAGGGACTAATCATAGTAGGAAACCCATCAAAATCTATGGTGAAGAGACCATTAGGAATATACAAAAGCGTATTATCAATACCAAACATCGTTGGCATCAGAGCAAAGAGAATCAGTCGGGTAATCGAACCAGCGATGATGCAGGCCAATGCTCCCTGACGAGTAGCCTTTGCCCAAAACAGACCGCCGATGAGAGGCACTACCAGCCCGGCAAAACTCAGATCAAATGCCAGCAGCAGTAACACTCCTGTCTGAGGGACCCGTAACCCCAGAAATACCCCCAATAGGGTAATCACAATCGCAAAGACACGGGTCACTAGCAGTAGCCGATCGCCCCCAGCACCGTGAGCTGCTGCTCCATGACGAATACCAAAGACATTGTGGGCCATCACCGAAGACGTCCCTAAAATCGCACCGTCTGCGGTAGAGAGAGATGCCGATAGGATAGCCGCTAGTACAAACAGCCCCAACACCGGAGGAACAACATTTTGCAATAGGGCAAATAAGATCGGACCATCGGCCGTCACTCCAACCTGGTCAAGAATGCCGCCGGCTGATAGCGCCATGATCGAGAAGGGAATACCAATGATCAAGGTACCGACTGAGGCAATGTAGCAGGCTTTTTGAGCCGATTCGGGACTTTCGGCCGCAAAAATTCGAGCCATAAAATCAATCGCCACCATGTTGCCAAATCCCAGCGCCAACAGGCTAGCCCAGTTGATAGCGGCCCCAGCCCCCACCGATGTTAGCTGCTCCAATGCCAAAGGCCCCATACCAGGGGCAATATCCAGACCAAAGTTGCCTAGCAAATAGCCAAATAGCCCCACCGTGCCGATCAGCGCAATCAAAACCTGGATAGCATCCGTATAGGCGACCGCAAAGAGTCCGCCAGCAACCGTATAGGCAAAGACAAGGGTAGCTAGCAGGGTAATCCCCCCCACGTAGCCAGTGCCCAAAAACGTCTGAAACATAAAGCCTCCGGCCACTAGGTTGCCAGCCAGCAGGAATGAAAAGCTGACACACATAATACAGGCAGCAATCAGCTCCACCAGACGCCCGTACTTGACTCGATAAAAGTCAGGTATGGTGATCAACCCCATACGATTCATGGGCTTGGCCAAAAAAGTGCCGGTTAAAAATAAACACAGCGATAGGCCAATGGGGAGTGCGGCCCCGGCCCAAAATCCAAATTCTGCCGATAGATCGGTATTCCCCAGGGTGGCATTGGAATCCACCGACTGCGCCATCAGGGTGGCAGCGGCCAGCGGCAGTGTTAATCCGCGTCCGGCTACCAAGAAATTAACACTGTCTCCTTTAATCTGTTGAGAGGCCCAAACTCCCACACCTAAGGTTCCTAAGAGAAATGTGATAATTCCCCAGGAGAAAACACTATGCTCCATTTATCTCTCTCCAAATCTAAACATCACACTAACCGCTAGAATAAAAACAAAACCCGAGAGAAGCTGTTGACCAGACGGCAAACAGAATTCTCCCGGGCTTTTATCCCTCCGTGAACCGGCTTTAAGGCTACCGGCTGCATCTCTCGGACCGAACGCTCGGTAAAGCTGGAACCCTAGATGCGCAAAATATTATGTTTACAGCCCTAATTAGAACTCTCATATGCAAAAGAGCTAACTAGCGCTGATTTACTCAATTTTTATCAGTAATTCATGGGATAATCAGTGTCCCCTGATACGCTTTATTATCTCTAATGTCGGGGTCTTCTGACTTATGGAGCAGTCCGGCTAGCGACTACTCCATAGAGAGCGGTAACGATATCTTAAACGTCGTTCCTTCTCCTAATCGGCTTTTGACCTGGATATCACCCTGCTGAAAATCAACAAACTGCTTAACAATACTTAAACCCAATCCCGTCCCTGGAATATTGCTCACATTCCGACCCCGATGAAACGGTTCAAACAGATGAGGATAGTCCTCTGGAGGAATACCTAGACCGGTATCGCGCACCATAAATACAGCCTGATCCTTATGACGTAATAGCGATAGACACACAGGCTGGCCATCAGGGGTGTAGCGCAGAGCATTGGCTAAGATATTGGTCAAAATCGAGCGCAGAAGCGTTTGGTCAAGCTTGGCAACAAGGGGCTTGTAGCGGCCTGTAAACGCGAGCTTTCCCTGGTCTGATGGAAATTCTGTTAGCAGGTTGCGACAAAAGTCCACCAGATTTAAAGGCTCTGGATTCAGACGCAGCTGTTTAGCATCCAACTTACCCAGCACTAAAATGTCGTCGATCATCTGGGTCATGCGCTCGACATTCTCTTTGACATCTAATAAGTATTGTTTTTTTTGCTGCTGAGATAATTTTTCCTCGTATCGAGCTAAGGACGACACCGACAGCGCAATATTGTTCATCGGATTGCGAAACTCATGACAGACCATGGACACAAATCTAGACTTGAGATTGCTTAATTCCCGCAGCTGTTCATTGGCAGCATAGAGTTCAGCTGTGCGCTGTTTAACCTTGAGCTCTAAATCTTCGTTGGTCTGGTGTAAAACGGCCTCGGCCCACTTACGCTGGCTAACATCGCGAAAGGTGACGACAGCTCCAACTAGCTCGCCGCGCTCATCGCACATCGGCGTGCTGATATATTCCACGGGAAAACAGGTGCCATCCTTACGCCAAAACACTTCATCGGTGACGCGTTGCACATGCCCCCTTTGAAAGACGTCATATATGGGACAGCATTCTCTAGGATATGGGCTGCCGTCGGCGTGGGAATGGTGCAGCACCCGATGCATCGACTGACCGATGAGGTCCTCTATTTCCCAATCAATCATGGCCGCCGCCGCCGGATTGACAAAGGTAACATTGCCCTGCATATCCAGACCATAGACGCCTTCTCCCACCGCGTTGAGAATGAGCTGATGCCGACGACGCAGCGCCTTGAGTTCCTGCAGCTGGGAACGGCGGTCTAAGGGATTGGTGGAATCCTGCGCTTTCATACCGTTTGTTGAAAATTGGACATTGCTAATGTGTAGTGTTGTCAGAAATCGTCCAAATCAGCAATCGTAAAAACTGTAGTGAATTACACCACGACAGGGCAGTAAAACCTTTACATCTATAGTTAAAGCTATAGATAACTGCCCTTTAAATCTATTACTAAGCGCTTTTTGATTGTACACAGTAGGGCCATGGTAAAAACAGTTCTAGTAATTGAAGATGAGGCCCAAACAAGAGAGATTTTTCTGCGATGCTTAAAGTTTGAGAAGTTTAAAGGGATTGGAGCTGAGAATGGCTCAACCGGTGTCAGGCTAGCAACTCAGCATCGGCCCGACCTGGTGGTTTGCGATATTATGATGCCGGATATGAACGGCTACGATGTTTTGTCATCGCTGCGGCAAAACGATGTGACCGCTTCGATTCCGTTTATTTTTTTAACCGCCAAGGTAACAATGTCAGATTTACGTCAGGGGATGACGTCGGGGGCCGATGACTATTTGACCAAACCCTGCACGGTTGAGGACTTTTTAGATGCGATCGCATCTCGACTCCAGCGCCAGACCGAGCTTCAGCGAGGTCGGCAGGCAGCTCCGCTTGAGACTCAGAAGGACTCTACCGACACTATTTTTCCCGACTGTCCGCGGCTGACGGCGGTTTTCGACTTTATTGAAGCCCACTATCAACAGCCCATCAATCTCACCGATGTGGCTCAAGCCGTTGGCTATTCGCCCGCCTACTTAACTAATTTGTCTCAAAGCCATACGGGGCGAACGGTCAAAGCCTGGATTATTGAGCGGCGTATGGCTCAAGCCCGCGATCTGCTCACCAATACAGCGGACTCCATCAAACACATTGCAGAATCCATCGGCTATGGCGACGCTGGTTATTTTACGCGACAGTTTCGTAAACTCCATGGGGCTACACCTCAAGTGTGGCGAAGTCAGCCCAATTCGTAACAACCGCAACAAAACAGTGCGCTCAACAACAAAGAGACTTAAAAAGTCCTAGTTTTTCAAAAGATAGTCCAATGTATTCTCGGAGTGAGGTTGGTATAAATTATGCTAACGACCTTCGTAATTGTTCTTTGCTGAGATCCAAAGTCGGAATTCTTTTTACCAAAGAAATAACTAGTTGGACATCCTACATCAGCAGTCTATACGTATTCAATTTTCAGGTTTTCAGCCAGGTTTTCAGTTAACCCGTCAACGCTAGCTAAGGTGCGTAATCATGGTCTATACAGCCTCCAAAACCAGTCCAAAATGGGACAAACTAAACTGCGATCGCGGTAATCTCACCGACTTTCAGATGGCCTGCAGCATCTGTGGAGGCGCCCACCTGACCATGTCCCACTGGGAGTTTCTCCAAACCATGCCCCAGGACCCGGTGGATATGGTGGGAGACATCGTCAAGATGGGTCTGTACAAAGACGAGCAGCTGCGGGCCGCTGACAGTGTCAATGCCTACGAACTGCGCAAAACGCTGCTGTTAAAGACCGCAGGGCGGGGCGACCCGAAGCGTGAGCGGTTAGTTCTCGCCTTAGCAGAACAAGCGGGGGGCATCGAGAACGCATTTGCCGCTGCCTTTGGTCCCCAGGCTGGCCTGTTCTTTAACGACGCTATTCGCATCAGCAGCTTTACTCGTCGAGAGTTTCTAAAAAATCTGGCTATTGGTGCGGCCTTAGTCACCCTTAGCAACTGTGGTGGTGCGCCGGAAGAACCCGCCGCCGTTGATGATGCAGCTCCGGTGGACACCTCTGACTTAGAGAAAACAAACCTCAAGATTGGGTTTATTCCCATTACCTGCGCCACTCCCATTATCATGGCCGAGCCTCTGGGTTTCTACTCTAAGTATGGATTCAATGCAGAAGTGGTGAAGATGCCTAGCTGGGGAGCCGTACGCGACTCGGCTATTGCTGGAGAGCTAGACGCTTACCATATGCTCGCCCCCATGCCCATTGCCATGACCCTGGGGCTAGGATCGGCCGCCTTTGGTGTCAAGCTAGCCAGCATCGAAAATATTAACGGTCAGGCCATTACGGTGGCCGAGAAGTACAAAGGCCAGATTAACGGGCCAGCGGACTTTAACGGATTCACTATCGGTGTACCGTTTCCTTACTCTATGCACAACCTGCTGTTGCGCTACTACCTAGCCACAGGCGGTATCGACCCAGATGTGGATGTCAAGATTCGCCCGGTTCCCCCACCGGACAGTATCGCTCAGCTAGTAGCCGGTGATATCGACGCCTATCTAATGCCCGATCCCTTTAACCAGCGAGCTGTCTATGAAGGGGCAGGATTTATCTTTAAGCTCACCAAAGATTTGTGGCCAGGTCATCCCTGCTGCGCGTTTGCCGCCAGCGACCAGTGGATTGATGCCAATCCCAATACCTTTAGGGCGCTCAACAAGTCCATTATTGACGCAGCTGGCTACGCCCAAGACCCAGCTAACCGCCCCGAGATCGCCAAAGCAATTTCTGAGAGAGCTTTTCTCAATCAGCCGGTGGAAGTGGTCGAAGCTGTTCTTACCGGTAATTTTGATGACGGTCAGGGCAACACTCTTGACGTGCCAGACCGGATTGGCTTTGACCCGTATCCATGGCAGAGCTTTGCCAACTGGATTTCGTCCCAGTTAGTGCGATGGGATCTCCAAGGCGATGGTAAGGCAGCTCAGGTAATTACTGGCGATACCTATGACGAGGTCGGCAAAGATATTTTCCTAACCGATCTGGCTAGAGAATTAGCTCAAGAGGTCGGCTTAAACCCGCCAGACGACATCTATCGGACTGAAACGCTTGAATTTGACACCTTTGACCCTGCCGACCCGGCAGCTTATATTAAAGAGCAGATTGACAAAAATGGCGTTTGAACCCACTAGCAGTCTGACCTTGGAGGTGTAATTTATATGACCTTAACTGAGCCTAAGCCAGCTTTAGAAAAGACTAAAGCTGGCAGTAGCGCCACAAGTCCCCCATGGCTAAACGAGAATACTAAAGCATTGGGACTGTTTATCATTTCGCTAGTTTTATTCCTGGCTTTTTGGGAGATTGGCGCTAACTTAAAGCTGTTTGCCAAGGGAATGCCAACAGCGTCTAAAACCCTGCAAGAGCTTTGGTGGTGGAGCACTCACCCCTTCTTTGACAACGGTCCTAACGATTTAGGTATCGGTTGGAACCTGCTGATTAGCCTGCGCCGGGTGGCCATTGGTTATTTTCTAGCTTCAATCATTGCCGTTCCCCTGGGGATTATGATCGGGATCTCTCCGATTGCCTACAAGGCTTTTAATCCCTACGTGCAGCTGTTAAAACCGGTTTCTCCTCTGGCGTGGCTGCCTTTGGGTCTGTATATCTTCCGCGATTCTGAGCAGACGGGTATATTTATTATCTTGATCTCCAGTATCTGGCCAACGCTAATCAATACGGCGTTTGGTGTAGCCAATGTCAATCCTGAGTATCTAGATGTGTCCAAGACGTTGGGAGCATCCCGGCTACGCACCATTTTTAAGGTGATTATTCCAGCCGCTTTACCCAATATTGTTTCGGGCTTACGAATCAGTATGGGGATCTCATGGCTGGTCATTGTAGCGGCTGAAATGCTTTTGGGAACAGGGCTAGGCTACTTTATCTGGAATGAGTGGAATAATCTCTATATTCCCAATATCCTAGTGGCCATTTTTATCATTGGTTTGGTAGGGCTTATCTTAGACAACATTTTCGGTGCCCTAGAAAAATTTGTCGCATTTGGTCGTAAAGCGTGAGCATTGCTTCAGTCAAATATTCGTCTAACGCCGTGGCTCCTGAACCCGAATTCCCGTCAGCCCAGCTTTCCATACGGAATGTCACCAAGGTATTCCCAGGAAAAAGAGACTTGTTTAGCAAACTGTCTCGTAGAACTACCCGAGACTTTGTCGCCATTGAAGACATTAGTCTAGATATTGAGCCCAATACGTTTGTCTCTATCATCGGCCCATCGGGCTGTGGCAAGTCAACGTTGCTAAATATGGTGGCCGGACTGTCGGATGTCACTCAGGGTGATATTCTCTTGAACGGCTTACCAATTCAGGGGCCAGGCCCCGATCGCGGCATGGTATTTCAAAACTATGCCCTGATGCCCTGGATGACCGTTGAAGAAAATATTCGATTTGCGGTCGAGACAGTCTATCCAAAACTGTCGCCCAAGCAGCTGACTCGTAATATCAAAGAACAGATTCAGCTAGTAGGTCTTGAAGGTGCTGAGACCAAGCATCCCCACGAGCTATCGGGAGGCATGCGACAGCGGGTAGGCATTGCTCGCGCTCTAGCGATTGATCCTCAGATTTTACTGATGGATGAACCCTTTGGAGCCCTAGACGCCCTAACTCGTGGCTTTTTACAAAGCGAAGTTGAGCGGATTTGGGAACAGCAGCGTAAAACGGTGATTATGATTACCCACAGCATCGAAGAAGCGCTGCTGCTGTCAGATCGAATCGTGATGATGACTCGCGGTCCGGCCGCTCGTGTTGATGAGATTCTAGAGGTTCCATTTCCACGACCTAGGGATCGCGAAACCATCGATCAGCATCCGGCCTACCACGACTTAAAGGCCGAGATGGAGCACCATCTATTTCGTGAAACCCGTGCCGTGGAAGAGTCTCGCATTCGGCGTTAAATAGCTGGATGTATTTCCAGGCGTTGTTCCTTTTTAATTATTGAAATCAAGAGGTGATTTTACTATGGCAATTTCTGAAATCTCTGCAAAATTTCTGGCTGCCAAAAAAGCTAAAGGATTGTCATTTGCTGATTTAGAAGCCAAGCTCGGCTACGACGAGGTTTGGATTGCATCGGTGCTGTACGGTCAGGCCAGCGCCTCTGAAGACGAAGCCGCTAAAATTGTAGAAGCCCTGGGCATGGGACCAGAGTTTGTTGAGCCCCTGACTGAATGCCCGATGAAAGGCGGTTTAGATCCTCTAGTGCCAACCGATCCGCTAATTTATCGCTTTTACGAAATCATGCAGGTCTATGGCGTGCCAGTCAAAGCTGTGGTGCATGAAAAATTTGGCGACGGCATCATGAGTGCGATTGACTTTTCGATTGATGTGGAAAGAGAAGAAGATCCTAAAGGAGATCGGGTGAAAGTTATTATGTGTGGCAAATTCCTGCCTTACAAGAAGTGGTAGGTTAATGTTCGGGGCGATCGGCCCCTAATATCTTCTCTGTACCATCCGTCATTCTTGGCTAACTGCGTCTTACAGATTGACTCCCACCTCATTGGTATAGCACTTCTACCTGGACTAGGAGTGCTATTTTCTTGTTTAAACGACGCGTGGCGTTTGGAACCAAACGCCACATTTGCCCGCTACGGGTGAGTGTCTGAAGGCAGCTTTTGGTCGGCCCATGCCAAACCGCGGACAACCCACTGACCGACGGCAACGGTTGCCAGCGTCAGGGCAGTCATTTTGAGACCTAGAATAATGACTCCATTAAACGTATTTACCAGCGTCACTAGCGCGATCGCAAGTATGGCCAAAGCAGCACTTAGCAACAGCTGCACCGGCTGGGTATGACGCAGAAGCTGCCAGACGGCCAGAAGTTTTTCATAGGTAACCGGCTGATATCGTTTCCAAAGGTCGAGACTACCGTCCATGACGCGGGTGGTCAACGGGCCAAGTTTGTTCTTTAAAACTGTGCGATACTGGGTGACCGCATCGGCTGTGGAGAGATCAAAGCTATCGGGATTGTTAGGTTTTGCTAATGTCATAGGGGCTCCTTAAAGAAGGCAAAAACAGCAGCAATCGACACAGGGAAAAACCTGTGGGGCTTGTACCCTATGGAAAGCCGCTAGTTCAATTTAAGTACTATTGTACTATATAGATTTAGTCCAAATATTTCATTTTAATAACGGCTCTGGCATCAGACCTAATCAATATCGACGTGGAGACGTTCCATGAAACGTCTCCACGTTGGCATGTCTCCGATATAAAGAGACTAGCCCAGCCAGCCCTGTTGAGAAGCTTCAAACACGGCCTGAATACGGGTGCGTACGTTTAGCTTTTCCAGCATATTCTTGGCGTGAAATTTAACGGTTCTCTCGCTGATGTAGAGCTGTTCGGCAATGTCGCGATCGCGGCAGCCCTGGGCCAGCAGCTGCATCACTTCCAACTCCCGTTCAGAGAGAGGAGACTTAGGCTGAGGTGCTTGAATCATATGCTGTGGCAGCTGCAAACGAACCTGGGCAACACCCGCATCCGTTTGAATCTTTAGGTCACCGCCCAGCGTCTGTCCGACGTCTAATATATTTTGAAAACGCTGTACTAGAGCTGTCTTGTTCATTGGCTGGGCTGAGTCTGCAGCCAGCATCGCTTCTAGCACCACCGTATCGTTGTCATACACCAGACGACAATATTGACACGACAGGTTGACTAAACAGTGCGCCATCTGCAACAGCAGCTGGGTTACCGGCAGCGCCAGCGGCTGTTCTGTCCCCAATAGACTAAGCCGCTGTCCGCCTAAAAGTGCCGCCATCTGTTCCGACAGGTGCGCCGTATCCGGCGTGCGTAGTCGGGTTTGGTGATTGACCGCACTAGCCAGGGCCCCGGCCACCGACAGGCTAAGAATTTGCAACACTTCTAAAAATTCAGGTGCCATGGGCCGATGGCTAAAAACAGCCAAAACGCCGATGGCCTGCTCTTCTGCCATCAGAGGTAGCCCCGCAAATCCTTGGATATTGTTGGCAATGGCCCACTCTCGATCCTTGACCCAGGTTTCATCGGGGAGACAGTTGCTGAGAAAGGGAATACAGTGCTGGGCGATTTTACCCACCTTAAACGCTCCCATAGGAACCCGAGCAAAGTCGCCATCAAGCCGAGTGTATAACCCCGATGAGGATACTAACCGGAGCTGGGTGCGGTCTGACTCAACCAGCCAAATGCGGGCAAACGCACAGCCAAACTGCTCAATTAAACCGTTGGTTACACAGGCTGCGATCGCATCTGGATCGAGCCATCCGGTAAATCGGCTCACCAGCGCTCCACACCGCTTAAGATCAAACAAAAGCCGCGAAACATCCAGATCGTGGGATGTGAGATTGGGCACAGTGGTAGCTAGTTTACTGAATAGATAAAACTCTAGCGTATATCTACAGTTTCAATAGTAGCCGTTGTCACAAAGTTGACGTCTGCGTTCTCAAGGTTGGTTCCGGTACTCGTTCAAGACTGTTTAACCAGAGGGGGTATCCTGGGGGGCCGTCGCTGTTGGTGATGCTGAAAAAAGACTTTGCGTTATTGTTGATCGAATCAACAAACCTGGAAAATATAGAATTCCTTTGAGTTGCTCTATCGCCGTTGATTGTCTCGCTGGGCGAGATAGCTGCCGATTAAGATTGCAATGAGTACTGAAGAGTACATTTGCCCAACAATGGCTTCTAAGTTGGTGAGTACTTGGGCCACTTCACTCAAGGGAACAATATCGCCATAGCCCAGTGTGGTCAATGTTGTAAAACTAAAATGAATTGTTCGCAAATAAGATCGCTGTTGAATCAGCGGCTGTGAAAAGGCACTGGGGTTCAATGTGTGAACAATACCGTAAAGCAACGCCCAGAGAAAACCGATCAAGAAATAAACGCTGACTCCTCCCCGTACGGTATCTACAGTGACGTTAGGGGCTGTAAAAATATCTCGTCCAATCCAGTAGGCGGCCCCTCCGAGATAAATGGCAAAGATCAGCTGAGATATGAGGCTAAATGTTTGATTGATATAAGAGCCTGCGTTGAAGGTGGCGATGACTTCTAACCCAAAAGCCGCGATCGCAATCCCACTGTATACCACCAGCCAGCGTCTGGGTAACGCGAAGCTATGGAGCACCACCAGAATGGCGCACAGCAATAGCGAGATAGACAGCACGTTGCCAATCCCAGCCTTTAAAAAGGGCGATGCCACAAAGGTAATAATCAATACGCTCAGCAGCTGTCGATACTATTGATTTTTGTGGTCTCGAAAAAGTCTCATACGGTCTCCTCAACAACGTATCGAAAACTAAACATGCGGCATCGTCGGATCTGAGCCGATCAGTTTTTTGGGCCTTCATGTATTTTGAATGGAGGGTTGGCTGGCATCAAATGTCACGATGTTAGGACGGTTTATCTAAGCGCAAACCGTTTGCGGCCAAACGACTGATGGCCGCTATCACCATATAAAATATGCGAGGCACATAACGTATCATTTCTCAGGAGATTAGATGAAGTACCACTCCACCCGCGGCAATGCTCCCATTCTTGATTTTGCCGATGTCGTCCTGACCGGTCTAGCTAGAGACGGCGGTCTGTATGTGCCAGAAAGCTATCCCCAGTTTTCGGTAGAACAGTGGCGACAGCTGCGGGGCAAATCCTATCAGGACGTGGTGCTGGCCGTAATGATGCCCTTTGTTGGCGATACGATTAAGCCCGATGTGCTAAAGACGCTGATTGATGAAGCCTATGCCGGGTTTCACCACAGTGCGATCGCACCCCTCACCCAGCTCGATACCAATCACTTTCTACTGGAGCTATTCCACGGACCTACCCTGGCGTTTAAAGACTATGCGCTACAGCTGCTAGGAAAGCTGTTTGATCACCTGCTCCAAGAACGTGGCGAACGCCTAACCATTTTAGGAGCCACCTCAGGAGACACCGGGTCTGCGGCGATCGAAGCCTGCCGCGACAAAGACACCATCGATATCTTTATTTTGCATCCCCACAATCGTACCTCCGAGATCCAGCGGAAGCAGATGACCACGGTGATGTCTAGCAATGTTCATAATATTGCCCTGCAGGGTCCGTTCGACGACTGTCAGACCATTGTCAAACAGCTGTTTGGTGACCTGGAGTTTCGCGACCAGTATCAGCTTTCTGCTGTCAACTCCATTAACTGGGCCCGGATTTTGGCCCAGGTGGTTTATTACGTCTATGCGGCGTTAAATTTAGGCGCACCGGAGCGGTCAGTGTCATTCGTTGTCCCCACCGGTAATTTTGGCAATGTGTTTGCCGCCTATGTGGCCAAGCGGATTGGGCTGCCCATCAGCACACTGGCGGTTGGTACCAATAAAAACGATATCCTCACTCGCTTTTTTGAATCCGGTGAAATGCGCACCGATGCGGTCTCTCCATCAATTGCCCCCAGTATGGATATTCAAATATCTAGCAACTTTGAGCGGCTGCTGTTTGATACCTATGGCTGTGACGCCACCCGAGTGATAAAAACGATGACCACGTTTCAAACAACCGGTGTCTTTAAGGTATCGCCTGACATTTTAGAGACAATGCGTCAAACCTTTATTGGCGGACGGCTCGATGATGACGGCATTACCCAAGTGATTCGAGACACCTATACGCGTACCGGCCAGCTGATCGACCCCCATACGGCCATCGCCTGCGCCCCCCATTTATTACAGGCGCTGCCTGAGGATACAGCCCATGTGTCGCTAGCCTGCGCTCACCCGGCCAAGTTTCCCAATGCGGTCAATGGCGCTGTTGGCGTTTTACCCGAGCTGCCTGACTTTTTAGATGATTTGTTTGAGCGCAAAGAGCAGTTTACGGTGCTAGAAAATGACACCTCAGTGGTTAAAGCATTTGTAGAAGAAACCCTGGGAGCAGGATAGGCGATCGCGGTCCCTACGCTATGGTAAAGCTGTAACCGGGGATAAGTACTATGAAGATCAAATACTTTATCAATTTGCACAAGGGCGCGACCGTTTTTGTTGTTTTGGCGCTGATGCTGGTCTATCAGAATTTTTCCCTGGGGCCTTGGGTTTACCTGGCGCTGCACGGTACCTATGGCGGTTTGTGGCTGCTCAAAGACAAACTGTATCCCGACAAGCAGTGGGAACAAGAAGTATCTTTGCCCATGGGAATTGTTGGATTTGCGACAGTCTGTCTCTATTGGGTAGCGCCATTTCTTTTAATTAGCAGCGGTGTTGAGCCGCCGCTGCCCCTGGCTTCTGTCGCGATTGCCCTCAATATTTTAGGGATATTTTTGCACTATGTCAGCGACGCACAGAAGTACTATACCCTCAAGTACACATCGGGACTGATCACAGAAGGATTCTTTGCGCGCTGTCGTAATACCAACTATCTGGGTGAAATCTTGATCTATTTATCGTTTGCCATACTGGCCATGCACTGGCTACCGTTTGTTATTTTAGGAGGATTTATAGCTGGGATATTTGTACCCAATATGCTAAAAAAAGATAAGTCTCTTTCTCGCTATCCAGAGTTTGCGACCTACAAAACAAATTCTGGTCTAATCGTCCCTAAACTGTTGGGTAATGAGCGGACTAATCGCTCTGCCAAAGCCTAACGCTACCGAAAGCTGCGTCTAGTGTAAGGCAACAATAAAAGAACACCGTTGATCAAAGCTAGCAAAACGACCGGCAACAGAACGATGAGACCGTAGGATAGGCCATCACCATATTCAAGCTGGTCGGCTAAAACATCCATAAACTCTGTACTAAAAACAATAACAGCCAGTACCTGAATTGAAAGCGCAGCAGCCCAGGCCCAAAACTGACGAGTCATTAGAATCGCTGCTGCCCCCAGTAGCAAAAATCCAATCGCCCAGTTCACTTCCTCCCCACCATAAAACCCGTCATAGATGGCAAGTGCGCCACCAATGCCGCTGAGGATAGCCGATGTCAAAAGGACCTTAGAGGGCGGTACTGTAGAGTTGTTTTGAGCTGGGTGGTGACTCTGAGAAAGAGGACTAGGATCCGCCTGAGCTGGTTTAGCGGCAATACACCAGGTTGCTAAATACTCTTCTAGCTTGGCAACAACACGTCTCATGTCGCTCTGAAAGTCGGGATCGTAGCGGACCTGAGCCGCATTACGACGCGCCAGCGATCGCAAATCTTCAGGTAGGTCGCTAGGTTCTGGCATAGCTGCCCCACCCACTAAAACCGGCAGCACCAAAATGTCGCGCTTAAGTGCCGAGGCAATTTCAATGCGAACAAAGTCATTGGGGTCATCCAGCCGACGGTTACCGTGGGAATCTGCCACCGTTAGCCAGCTGTGTCCAATCAGCGGAATCAGCACGTCACATTGGGCAACGGCCTGATCTAATTGTTCGACAAAGTCAGCTCCGTAGGGAATATTATCGACATCCTTAAAGATGCGCTCTGAGCCAAAGGCATCTACTAGTTTGTCGTAAATACGACCAGCCTCAGCAATACTATCGCTGCGTCGATAGGAAATAAAAATTGATCCAGGTGTACCCATAGCCTATGTCAGCAACGCCAGAATGCATCAATATTACCGTGAGACCACAGTGATATTGCGGAATTTATTTGCTAAATGCTGGCAAATGGGCAAACAACCTGTAATTTGTCGAAAATACTCTCTTAGTCTGACAGTTCAAATGCCCTAGATGGTTTCTCCTGATACCTATGTAGCTATCTAATGCAACATAACGTTAGGTTTCATTAACAAAGAGTTTGATATTATCCAGCCATAGAGTATATCAAATTTGCTAAATCCGTTTGCTTAGAGTCGATAATAAATCAGGAGACTACGATGGCGAGTGCATCAATGAATGACTCACAAAAACGCTTCCTAGAGCAGGTCATGCAAAAGGCCAATTTTCCCGATATCTATGATGCGCGCGATACGACCGTCGTAGTGTTTCGAACTATGCGCGACCTAATGCCCACCGAAGCATCGGACCGGATTGAGGCCGCATTTAACAATCGAGAGATTGCCAAGCTATGGAAAGACGACAATCTCATTGTACGAGCCATCAGTCGAGTGCGTCCTCCCCTCGATATTGACTCTGAGGTCTTTATGCGACGCATTGCCCAAGAAGGCAGCGTTGCTAAGGATATGACTCCCCAAAGCGTTGTGATCGCTGTCTTTTCAACCATACGACAGGATCTACCTGAAGATATCGTAAAAGAGATTTCAGGCTATCTCCCAGAAGGTGTTCAGGTGCTGTGGGAGCAGACTTAAGACTTGATTGTCGATGTACAGCCGGCCCACTGGGCTGCTCGACAGATATTTTCAGTATAAATACTGTGGTATTGCCGCTGCTGATCCTCTTCTAAATCAGCAGCGGCAAGTCTTTTTTGCGATCGCTAATTTAGGAAATCAATCTATAGGCACTGCCATTGTCTCACTGACAACACCATCTCAAAGATCGGTAACACTCTTTCTATTTCTCATACATTGGTTTTTAGCGCGGATCAGTATTCAGGTTCTCAAAATCTGTCAATAGAGCCGTTCGCAACAAATTTCCGGTTTCACGATACTGAGTTTTACCCAGGGCTTTCTTAGTCTGGACTCAGATAGCATTTAGCCTCTTTTTAGTCAGCACTGTCATGCTCAATGATGAAGCAGAGAGGAGCTATACAGCATGGTTCAGAGTAAAGCAGCCGCCCCAAGCATTCCCTGGTCCATGGGTCTGTCTATTACCATAGTCACCCTGGCAGTGGTTTATATGTCATGGCAGCCGTCTCAGATTTTACAGTGGCTCAATCCTCAATCTTTACCTGCCACCATAGAACAGCTAGGAGTTGGGGGACCACTGATTTACATAGTCATCATTACACTCTCCGTGGTCATTAGCCAGATTCCCGGTGCGCCCCTGGCTGTAGCTGCTGGCACTATATGGCATCCTCTCTGGGCAGGTATTTATACCGTTATTGGTGGGTTTAGCGGTGCCCTAATTGCCTACGGCCTAGGTAAAACAATCGGGCCTGCCATCGTCAAATCACTCACCGGCAAAACAATACATCTTTCTGTCGATCGGCACTATCTGGGCTGGATGATTTTTGTTACACGGCTATTACCCATATTTTCCTTTGATCTCATTAGCTATGGAGCCGGTATCGCTAGACTACCGCTACCGGTCTATGCCAGTGCAACCCTGTTTGGAATGGTGCCCTCCACCCTATTACTCACCTATCTAGGCGATAGTTTACAGCCAAGCAGCTGGGCCATAACCAGTATGATGGCTATATTTTTGACTTTGTTTATCGGTATTCCTGCCCTGCTGTATCAGTACAATGGTTTAAATCTTAGAGAATTTATCAGTTGGGAAGATAAGGACTGTTAAATGACCATGGCTATCGATCGGTCCTTCTCCAAATCAGCGATCGTACAGTCTGGTACTGGCTGGTGCATAAGGCAAAATGTCAAACAATCTACAAATAGATAGAAGACTATTGGGCTATTAGTATCTAACTTATAGACTACCTGGAGATCTAACGATTGCTGATCTAGACGATGAATCGATCTATCGTGGCTACTATCTGACAGTCTCTCACCATCATTATTCTCCCAAAAGCCAGCAATGTCGAGATTTGATATTTAATATATACTTTGTCTAAGCTTTGACCTGCCGTTTTCCCTGTATCAAAAGTTTCGACCTAATGTGTACAAAGTTTATTTAGAAAAAAGAGAGATCTGGGAACACTTGTCCTACTAGCAATCTCAGAATTTATGTTCTGAAATGCTAGGATTAATGTATGCTTTATAATCTCTGATTTAAATTCACGCAATACATTAGCGAACAGATTTATTTCACTTTTAACCTTAGATCCACTTGAAGGAAACGAACCATGTCAACTACTGTGCTTCCTCAGCTTGTAGAAGCTGAGTCCCTTTTATCTGAGCAAGAAGCCGCTTTGATGCAACAGCTGACTGAAATTCAGGACAAGCGCAAGGGTCTACAGACCGTCATTGCAATGTTTGACGGCTCAACCAATAGCAACGGTCGGTCCGCTGCCGCTGCACCCGTCGTTACAGAAGCCGAGGATGCTGAGCCTGCCGAAGATACGGTAGCCGCCCAACTGGCTAGAGTAACCAAAGCCAAAACCATCAAAAAGTCTGCTGCCAAAGCAGAAAAGAAAGATGGCAGAACAGCTCGGTGGCAGCGCTATGTGCTTGATGAGCACAGTCAGCAACGACTTCAGGATGTGGTCGCCAATGTGTTGAAAGCTAAATCAAACGATACCTTCAAAATTACTGATGTTATGTCAGCCATTTTTGAAGACGATATGCCCAAGACTCAGTTTCTAAAAGCTCGTAGTCGCATTTCGAACATTCTGTCTGCAGGAGCACGGGATAGCGACTGGTATCGTGGTCGAGGCGGTACCTACAGCATGTCTAAGAAAGCCGTTAGCTCTCGCTAACGTGTTCACTTACTAACAGAGCATCCCCTAGAAAAAGAGCTGTCGGTGATTAGGCTACCGGTAGCTCTTTTTGATTTTTAAAGCTTGAGGACTGCAGCTCTCCGCCGGCACTGCGGTCTACCTGTGGGATTCTAAGACCTCGCAATCTGCCATGGTGTCAAACAGCGTCAAAAGATGACTAAGTGACATTGCCCCCCTCTACTGCCCGCTATTGTGACGATCCTTCTTCCAAAATGAAGTGAATATAGGGAGCATAGAGATCTGGCTCTAGCAAAAAAGAATCATGGCCTTTATCAGAGTGAACGGTAATATGTTTTACATTCATCTGAGCAGCTTCCAAGGCTTTAACAATGATCTTTTGTTCTTCTGGGTAAAAGCAAACATCAGAATCGACACTAAAAATTAGATATCGCTGATGGCCACAGTTTTCAAATAACTCAGGCTGCTGGGCGTTGAGGCTAAACCGCTGCCACATATCCATAATACGTAGATAGCTGTTGGCGTCAAAGCGCTCTGCAAATTTCTTGCCCTGATAGAACATATAAGACTCAATCGGGTTAGACAGCTCATAAAAGTGACCAATAGGCTGCTTTACCGTAATTTCCTGCTTAGCACGTTTGGCCATCACCGCCAGTGAGACAAACGTTTTGTGGGAAATAATTCGGGCTAATAACAGTCCTTCTTTAGGCGGCTCTTGGTCATAATAGTCACCGCCTTGAAATTTTGGGTCGTTGCGAATAGCAAGAATCTGCTCAAAATTATGTACGCGGTGGAGCACCGTTGTTTCTAACCCGGTGGCCATCGGCAGCACAGTCTTGACTCGATTGGGACAGCGCGTAGCCAACAAGATGGATAGCATCCCCCCCATAGAGCCACCAATCACCGCGTGCAAACATTGAATTCCTAAATGGTCCAATAAACGCAGCTGACTGCGAACAACGTCCCAAGCGCTCACCTGGGGAAACTGACTCCCGTAGGGTTTTCCTGTAAGCGGATTGGTGGAGCGAGGACCGGTTGACCCATAGCAGCTGCCCAGATAGTTAGCACAGATAATAAAATAACGTTCCGTATCCAGCGCCTTACCAGGACCAATAAATGTATCCCACCAGCCAACAATGCAGTCATCGGTCCATAGGGGCTCTACACCAGGAACTGAAGTATTAATGCCAGCAGCATGCTGGCTACCGGTCAGGGCATGCAGCACCAGAATAGCGTTACTAGCATCGCTATTGAGCGTGCCATAGGTCTCATAGGCCAGGGTGAGGGTATCAAAAGACTCTCCTGACTCTAGAAAAAAGGGGTCATTGGTCTGAAAAAATTGGGTCTGGATTGGACCTATACTCATGCGCGTTGCGGATCCTCGGGATATTTTGATGCACCGCTGATCCTCGGGATGGCTTTAGTGTTAAAGGGCCGTCAGATATAAGCAAGCGGCCCTTTTTTCTCAGCGATCGCATCTCAAGAATTTGGATTCATGGCAGTTTCGCTAGCTCAATTATCTCCCTAGATCAGCAACGGCTATTTGCCTACGCAGCAGCCAATGCCTGTTTGAGATCGCCGATGATGTCATCGATATCTTCAATACCAATGGCTAAGCGAATCAGTTCGGGGGCAATACCGGCACTTTGCAGGTCGCCCTCTGACAGCTGCGAGTGGGTGGTAGACGACGGATGAATGGCCAGACTTTTGGCATCACCGACATTGGCCAAGTGCGAAAACAACGTTAGCTGTTCAATAAACGTTTTACCGGCTGGCGCACCGCCTTTGATACCAAAGACAACCATGGCTCCAAAACCATCCTTTAGATAGCGCTTGGCAACGGTGTGGGCTTTGTCGTTTTCTAGCCCCGGATAGCGCACCCACTCTACCGCCGGATGCTGCTGTAAAAATTCGGCCACGGCCATGGCATTCTCACAGTGGCGCTGCATCCGCAGATGCAGGGTTTCAATCCCCTGGAGAAAGATCCACGCATTGTCAGGGGCAATACAGGCTCCTAAATTCCGTAAAGGCACCAGTCGCATCCGCAGCGTGTAGGCGATAGGCGCCAGAGGACCCAGGTCGTGAGCAAAGCGCAAACCGTGATAGCTAGAATCCGGCTCGCTCATGAGGGGAAACTTACCGGAGGTCCAATCAAACTTGCCGGAGTCCACCATGATGCCACCGATACCAGTGCCGTGACCGCCCAGCCACTTGGTGAGTGAGTGCACAACGATATCGGCCCCATGCTCTAGGGGCCGAATCAGATAGGGGGTGGTAAAGGTGCTGTCAACAATTAGAGGGAGACCATGGTCGTGGGCAATGGCTGCGATCGCATCTAAATCGGAGACCTCCAACCCAGGGTTGCTGACTGTCTCAGAAAATACCAGCTTAGTTTGCTCAGTAATCGCCGACCGAAAGTTCTCAGGATTGCGGGGATCAACAAAATTTACTTTGATACCAAACTGGGGCAGAATATCCTTGAACATGGTGTAGGTGCCACCATACAGCGTATTCGCAGAGACAATTTCATCCCCCGCCTGACAGATATTGATAATGCTATAGAAAATAGCGCTGGTGCCGGAGGCTACCGCCAGGGCCGCCGCTCCACCTTCAAGGGCCGCCACCCGCTTTTCTAAAACATCCTGGGTGGGATTCATCAATCGCGTATAGATGTTACCCAGCTCTTTGAGCGCAAATAGATTAGCCGCGTGCTCAGTATCTCGAAAGGCATAAGCGGTGGTGCGATAAACAGGGACAGCGCGGGCCATCGTCGTGGGGTCGGGTTCTTGACCTGCATGTAAACACCGTGTTCCCAAGCCGTACTCTGCACTCATAGAAAACCCTCTCCGCGATAAACAATTTTGAAATTCTAGCTTAGGTAGGCATGTGCGATAACCGTTATCTCGATATTTGTTACGACTCAACTCGGTTAATCACAAAACATCTCAAAACGTATATTGTTTGCTACGGTTTCTTCTAGTTCAGTCTGAGGATCGGGCCCTAGATGGCTCAGTGTGACTAAACCCAAGCATGTGCGAGTGAACGCTTGCCCTCATGGAGGCGATCGCTCAGAGCGCCATCTATTCCCTTAATCGGATGTAGGTACTCTTAACCAGTGCATTATTAAACAGCTCAGTTTTTTGATGGTGAAACCGTAGTTCTTTTACTAAGGTGCCAAACAGGGGAATACCGCTGCCGAGCAGGATGGGAATTCTTGTAATCGTCATCTCGTCAATCATATCCTCAGCTAAAAAGCTTTGGATCGTGCCACCACCGTCGATATATAGGTTTTTATATCCCTGCTGGTTCAAGCGATGGACCAGCGCCTTGAGATCGCCTTGAACAATCTCGACAGGGCTTGCTAAGTTTTTAGGAACCTGGGTTAGCCGCTTGCTCAGGACAAAAACCGGCTTATCGTAGGGCCAGGTATCAAAGGTCAGGACTTTTTCAAAGCTATTACGACCCATGACAATCGCATCGATAGTAGTGACAAAATCACCATAGCCAAAGTCACTTTGTTCAGGGTTGGGAATCTCATCTAACCAATCGAGTCCTCCATCAGCCGTGGCAATGAACCCATCTAAGCTAGCCGCGATGTAAACATAATTTGCCATTGCAGTCTCACCCCCACAGAGAATTGATGCTCAGATGATAGCGGTAGCAGACGCCTCCTACAGACCAAAGATTTGGGAAACCAGACAACTACCTGCCGCCAGCGACCTCAATAAATGCACCTGTTGTGTAAGAGGCCTCATTAGACAACAGCCATAGAATCGCCTGGGCGACTTCTATCGGCTGCCCGCCTCGTTGCATAGGAAGCGACACTTTAACGCGATCCACCCGCTGGGGTTCGCCGCCATCAGCATGAATATCTGTATAGATAAAGCCGGGGCGTACCGCGTTTACACGAATTCCTTCTGCAGCAACTTCCTTAGCTAGGCCGATGGTCATGGCATCAACAGCAGCCTTGGATGCGGCATAGTCAACATATTCTCCTGGTGCCCCCAGACGAGCTGCGACCGAAGAGACATTGACAATGGCTCCTCCAACTCCTCCATACTTAGTGGACATTCGTTTGATGGCTTCTCGGGCACAGAGAAAAGAGCCGGTAATATTTGTTGTAAATACTCGATTGAGCCGGGTCGCATCGAGATTTTCTACTCTCATTTGCTGCTCTAAAATACCGGCATTGTTAACTAGGGCGGTAACCGGACCCAGCTGCCGATCGACTTTATGAAAAAGGCTAGTAACCTCAGATTCGATCGCGATATCGGCTGCGATCGCAACCCCCTGCCCCCCGTTCTGCCGAATTTTTTCGACGACAGCATTGGCCGCCTGATGATTGCGGCGATAGTTGACACACACCCCGTAGCCACGCTCTGCCGCTAAATAGGCCGTTGCAGCTCCGATACCCCGGCTGCCGCCAGTAATAACAATGATAGGTTCCATCTCTTAAAGACTACACGTCAACTGATTTTAAGGGCAGCTCTGAAACGGTGCTGAACCTAGGCTATCTCAATGAGTTCACCTCAGTATTCTGTAAGCAGAGAAGTCGCAGCTCCGACCCTTAGCTCAGTATCCAAATCGGCTACGGATCGTTTGCGCGCTATGGAGCAGCTTACTAATTAAGGCTTTGACATAGGGGTTCTCCAATTCAGGAATACCAGCAGCAGTGGTGTCAAATACCCCAATTTCTGCACGCAGACATTTACCAATAACAATCTGAATATTTCTGATGTCTATCCAACAATCCAGGGGTAGCGGCCTGTCGTGATACTGCTCTAGCAGATCGATCAAATAGCTGTGATAGCCCCATACTACTTGGGCCGTCGCTGGCGTTAGCAAGATTCCATAAGTAGAAAGCCAGTCATCATACTGGTGTCGAAACTCAATCAGCTGTTGTTTATTCGGAGAGCTATATTCGATTTTATGGTTGAGGTCATGCAGAGCCTGGAACAGAATTGGATAGACATTCAAACGTTTATCAAACAGTGATGTCGTATAGGTTTGCTCTAACTGTCTTGTCAACTTGCGAAATTCGGTACGGGATTGATAGACCGCGATCGCTGACGAGGCTAGCAGCGTAATTAGACCTGATACGATGGCAATGACCAGTTCCAGCTGCATACTCTCTACCTGTCTTAAAAATTTTCCAGGATAAGCGACGAGGGCTGACACATACCCTGACGATGAGCCAGCGACTGTTCTCAAGCAGCAACTGCGTCAAAATAGAAGAGCTGTGCTTGCCATACACTATGCCAAATCAATGGGACAATCTGTTTAAAAATGAAGGAATTTGGAACGGAAGTTTTACCAAGCTGACGCCTGATGGCACTGAGGTTAGCGATGTGCCCTCCTGTCTGACGCTAGAGCGCACCAGTAAGGCCAGTGCCCGGTTTCAAGTCAACCGCTATCCTGCCGGTCAGCCGCCCCAGGAAACCAAAACAGAATTCGCCAGCATCAATCAAAGCAGTCTGTTCTGTGAGGATGGCTCCTTTACCAAAGGGTCCGTCCAGTGGAGTCCTATTTCCCCATTTGGTACCGAATTTGGTCTGACGCTGCCCAATGCTCGCCTGCGGTTAGTACAGCTATTTGAACGCGGCGGCCAGCTGTCTACCCTGGTGCTGATTCGTGAAGCCCGTGACGGTACCTCAGGCGTTGCCTGCCCACCGCTCTCGATAGACCAGCTGCTGGGCACATGGCAAGGACAGGCGATTACCTATCGGCCTGACTGGTCAGTGTCATCACCTATGGCAACCGAACTCAGCATTTCGCAACCGGCAGCCCATACGGTGATGCAAAAATGGCAGGCTGGACCGGCCACCGGGCAGTCCCAGGCAAAAGTAGACGGCTCCCGACTGATTTTTGAACAGACAGGCTACCAGCTGTTGTTTTTACCCAATGGGGGGTCTTCCCTGTGTCCACAAACGATTCAGCGACAGACAGCCTTTCGGTGTGAGCTGGGCTGGCTAATTGGGCCGGACACTCGCCTACGGCTAACGCGTGAGTATCAGGCCGACGGCAGCTGGGCACAACAAACCTGGATCAAAGAAAAAAAGATTGCTTAGATGTTGTGGAATGACTGATTTGGGAGATGCTCTGTTAGCTCAAAGTTTCTGGTCATATTGATTGCGGGCTTCAACAATATTGGGAAAATACTGTCGAGACCAATTTGCGATCGCAAACAAAGGGTCCAACAGCCCCTCCCCCAGCTCACTCAGTGAATATTCCACAGTTGTCGGCTGGACTGAGAGCACCCGCCGCTTCACCAGTCCATGACGCTCCAATCGTCGCAGCGTTTGCGTTAGCACCTTTTGCGAAATTCCCTCAATTCGTCGTTGGATCTCACTATACCGACGGGGGCCATAGGCCAAACAGTACATCACAATCACCGTCCACTTGTTGGCAACCACATCCAAAATCTGTTGGGTCGGGCAGTTAAGGGTAAATACATCCGGCTCTGGAAAATTGCTAATCATGGTGTAGGCACGCACCAAATGGTGCCTTATTGTTTTTCTGCAGTGGCTATCTTACCCTGAGGGTCGTTCGCCCTAGGTTAATCAGCCCGATGAGTCCTGCCCCAAATTTATTCTCGTCTGTTCAACTGGGTCCCTACACCTTGCCCAATCGCATCGTCATGGCACCGATGACTCGACTGCGGGCCGTGGGCTCGATGCCCACCCCACTGATGGCCGAGTACTATGCCCAACGAGCCTCAGCCGGACTGATTGTGACCGAATGCACAATGGTCTCGCCCATGAGCAATGGCTACATGAACTGTCCTGGCATTTACTCGCCAGAGCACGTGGCCAGATGGCAGCAGGTCACCCAGGCCGTTCACGATGGCGGAGGCAAACTCTTTTTGCAGCTGTGGCACTGTGGTCGTGTCGCCCACCCGGCTCTACTAGGTGGAGAGCTGCCGGTGGCCCCCAGCGCGATCGCAGGTGTGGGTGACCTACATACCCCCACGGGTAAGGTCGCGTTAGAAACTCCACGGGCCCTAGAAACTAACGAAATTCCCACCATTGTTGAACAGTTTCGCCAGGGGGCCATTAACGCCATGGCAGCAGGCTTTGACGGTGTAGAGCTGCATGGCGCTTTTGGGTATCTCATCGATCAGTTTTTACAGGATGGTGCCAACCAGCGATCGGACCAGTACGGCGGCTCTGTAGAAAATCGCGCTCGCTTTCTACTCGAGGTGGTGGCGGCTGTCTGCGATGTATGGGGTGACAGTCGTGTGGGTATTAAACTATCGCCTAGCAACACATTTTACGGAATTCAAGATTCCGATCCACAAACAACCTTCGGCTATGTGATCCAAAAACTCAACAACTATCCGCTAGCCTACATCCACCTGATGGAGCCCAATGAGAAAGATATGGCTACCCGCGATGTGATTAATCCAGTCATTGGCGCATTTCACTCTCTTTATGACGGCACCATTATCACCAACGGCGGCTACGACAAACCCAAAGGAAATCAAATCCTAGCAACCGGTGAAGCCCAGATTGTTTCTTTTGGTAAGCCCTTTATTGCCAATCCCGATTTGCCAACACGACTGGCAGCCGATGCTAAACTCAATACGCCCGATGTCAGGACCTTCTATGGTGTGGGCGATCAGGATTTAGAGAAAGGCTATACGGACTACCCAGCTTTATAGTCTCGTTCCGGCTCAAGCGGCATTGCCAATTGCCTACTCATCCAACCCATAAGGTAATGAGTTATCTTGTCATAAGCTGTCCGCTGCCGCCACTCTCACTATGTCTGAGCCTACACCGACTATGTCCACCTGTGATGGAGACACGCACATTGTTGAACTTTAAGGCATTTCCAAACGCTTTGGCAGTAATCAGGTCCTTGACAATATTGACCTCTCCGTAGTTCCCGGTGAAGCTGTTGCGCTCATCGGTCCTTCAGGTACCGGTAAATCCACCATTCTACGTATTGTGGCCGGTCTGCTAGCGGCGGACCAGGGCGATATCTTTATCGCTGGCGAACAGCGCCACGGTCTGATCGAAGACGCCAACGACCCGGTCAATATTGGCATGGTATTTCAGCAGGCGGCCCTGTTTGATTCCCTGACGGTGCAGGAAAACGTAGGGTTTTCTCTCTATCAAAATTCAGACCTATCGGAGCGTGAAATTAGCACATTAACTAAAAAGGCCCTGGCCATGGTGGGGCTGCCGGATGTGTGCGATCGCTACCCGGCCGAACTCTCAGGCGGTATGCGTAAGCGCGTTAGCTTTGCTAGAGCCGTCATTGCCAATCCCCGTGAGGCCGAAGAAAAACCTACCGTCCTCCTCTATGACGAACCCACCGCCGGATTAGACCCCATTGCCTCAACGGTGATTGAAGACCTTATCCGTGGTATTCACAGCAATCGGGGTTGCAGCACTTACTTAATTGTGACTCACCAGGACAGCACCATTCGCCGGACGGCTGACCGAGTGGTCATGCTGCACCAAGGGAATGTGCAGTGGATGGGACCCGTAGACGATATTGACCACACGCCCAATCCCTACGTGCGGCAGTTTTTTAGTGCTGCTACCGCAGGACCGATTCGAGTTACCCACTAGTCGCCTAGGCTAGGCCAATTCGATACTGCCACTGTCAATCACTATCAATAAACAGTATCCCCCCGTATAATTTCTCCCAGGGCATCTCGGCTTGGCTGTACCATCTGCTGTTAATCCATAGAAAACCATGCGTGCAAGAACCATTCGTGAAGGCTCTGTGGGACTACTGATCCTGGCGGGAGTAGCCCTATTTGGCGGCATCGCCATGTGGCTGCGCGGATTTGGCTATGGACAACGTAGCTATCGGCTTTTGGTCGATTTTGAAAGCGCTAGCGGTATCCAAGAAGGCTCATCGGTCAGCTATCGCGGTGTGCCCGTTGGCCAAATTGCCGATATTTCTCCAGGGTCTAATACGGTCACCGTCCGCATCGAAATCAATAAAGGAGAATTACGGATCCCAGCCGACTCGGCCATTAAAACCACCCAGTCTGGACTGATTGGAGAAACCACCATTGCCATCCAGCCACCGCCAGCGTCTAGCGTCAGCGACGAATCCATTCCTGGCCCCATCGATAAAAACTGTGACAGCAGCCTGATTTTATGTAACGGAGATCGGCTTGACGGTATTGTCGGTGTCAACTACGAGGATCTCTTAGAATCCTCCCAACAAATTTCTGAGGCCCTGTCTGAGGCCCTAGCCGATCCCCAAACCTTAGAAAACGTTCGAGAAATTCTAGCCAACACCCGAGACATTTCAGGCAACGTGGTGGGCTTGACCGATGAAGTCACCCTGATGGCCAGGGACCTGCGAACCGAAGTGCGTCCCCTGTCGGCGTCCGCCCGTCAGACACTGGTGTCGGTATCTGGCGCTGCTGAACAGCTAGAGGCCACAACCACTCGTACATCTGAGCAGCTAGATGTCGCCCTAGATCAAGTCAACGCCCTCCTGGCCTCTAATCAAGACAGCATCACCGTTACTCTAGATAATATCCAGGCCAGTACGGGGCAGCTGCGGCTGGCCTTAGATACCCTATCTCCGGTGGTTCAAGAGGGCACCTTAGTCAACGACATTGAGCTGCTGGCCACCAATGCCGCCGTGGCGTCTCAGGACCTGCGGGACATCTCGTCTACGCTAAACAGCGCCGAGAATTTGGTCCTGCTGCAGCAGACCATTGAGTCCGCCCGTGATGTTTTTCAGAGCGCGCAAAAAATTATGGCTGATGTGGACACCATAACGGGCGACCCGGCCCTACGGGGGAACGTGCGCGATTTGCTGAATGGGCTCTCTGATTTGGTGTCATCAACAGGAACCTTAGAAACCCAAACAGAGCTGGCTGGGCAGCTCAGCGTGCAGCAGCTCACCGCAGAACTAGACAACGCGGCTAAGCCCTATGAAGGTAGCGAAGAAACCCTTCTTCCTCAGCCAGCGGCTGAAATCCCAGCCGCCCCACCGGCCCTTAGATACAACGGCGAGCGCTACGTCACAGATATAGCCGTGACGGCCACCGACGACTAAGCATTAAAGTCGAACATTTTGCAGCGTCTGGCGTGGATTATAGCTGCGCAGGTCCTGCAGCTGTTCGTATAGGGCGCGCTCCTTGTCTGTGACGGTCTTGGGAGCTTTAATAATGACTCGCACGAGCTGGTCTGTACGGCTGCCTTTGGGCTTGGGCCAGCCTTTACCCCGCAGCCGCAGGGTTTGTCCTGAACGAATTCCAGCAGGGATATTGACGGTGACGTTCCCGTCGGGGGTGGGCACCTCAATTTTGGCTCCCAGTACGGCCTCATCGGGAGAGATAGGCACCTCACAGACCAGGTTGGTGTCGCTATCAAACTGGAAGAACGGATGGGGCTGGATATCCACGGTTAAATAGATGTCTCCCCGCTGCTGGGTGTAGGGATTCATTTGGCCCTTACCGCGCAGACGAATTTTGCTACCGGGCTTGACGCCGGCTGGAATTTTGACCGTCAGCGCATCACCGCCGATGCGAAACTTCTTTTGAGAGCCGTTAAAGGCATCGGCTAAGGCCAGGGTGATACTGGCTTCTTGGTCAAACTGGGCGCTGTTGGTAGGACCGCCAGTCGTGTCAAAGCCAAAGCCAGGGGAACCGGTGGGCTGACGATAGCTGGTGCGGGCACCTCCAGGAAAACCGCCGCCCAAGCCGCCTAGTAGCTCGCTGAGCAACTCATTAAAGCTGCCGTAGTTGCTAAAGTCAAAACCGCCAAAGTCACCAGGGGCCGCCCCCGTTTGACCGCCCTGCTGCCAGTAGCGACCAAACTGGTCGTACTTACGCCGCTTCTCGGGGTCTGACAGAATCTCGTTGGCTTCGTTAATTTCTTTAAATTTGGCCTCGGCGACCTTGTCACCGGGGTTAACGTCGGGATGGTACTTGCGGGCAAGCTTACGAAACGCACGTTTAATGTCGTCTGTACTAGCAGATTTGCTGACCCCGAGAATTTGGTAATAATCTTTGAAGTCAGTTGCTGCCATAGTCAAGCTCCTTGTTGCGATCGCAAATATCCTCTTAGTTAGCCTAGCAAAGCTTCTGGGCGAAAGAGGTTCGGTATTCCACCGTTAAAGACCCCAAATTTGAGACCCACTTTAAGGGACGCCCACCTACACCGTACCCAGGCTGTCCAGGGGCCAGAACCGTAGCGTGGCATGACCAATCACATTCTTTTCTGGTAAAAAACCCCAAATATGACTGTCGTTGCTGTCGTTACGATTGTCGCCCATTACAAATAACGCTCCGTCTGGCACCGTTACCGGATCCATTTCATAGTTGGGGGCAGCCAAAATGTAAGGCTCGGCCAGGGGCTGCTGGTTGCGATAGACCTGCCCTTGGTAAACGGCCACAGTGTCTCCGGCGAGGCCAACGATCCGTTTAATAAACGCCTGCTCTGGCCTGTAGCCAATGGCCTGTAGCTGAGGCGGCGGTTCAAACACCACAATATCGCCATGGTGAGGAGCGTGAAATCGGTAGGAGACTTTTTCAATCAGCAGACGGTCGCCAATATGCAGCGTCGGGTCCATCGAATTGGAGGGAATAAACCGAGGCTCGGCAATCAGTACGCGAATGATGACGGCAATTGCGATCGCAATTGCCACCAGTTTGGCATTGGATGTGACAATCTCTCGAATGGACGCTCCAGCAGATTTTTTAGGGGTCATCCCATATCCAGCTACAGTGCCCTGCAATTTTACCCTGGCGCTGTCAGGTCTTGCTGCGATAGTCCGCCTGGGTGCCTCTCGCGTCCATCGCAGCCCCCAAGCTAGTTAGCGCTTGAATATAGGCCGCCGTGCGCATAGAGGTTTGATAGGTTTGAGCCACCTGCCAAATCGCCTCAGCCGCTGTCACCATTTGTTGCTTTAGTCGCCGGTTGACTTCGTCTACCGACCAATAAAGACCGCTGCGATTTTGCACCCATTCAAAGTAGCTCACCGTCACCCCACCGGCATTGACCAAAATATCGGGAAAGACCATGATCCCCTTGGCCTCTAAAATATCGTCGGCGTCAGCGCTGATGGGGCCGTTGGCCACTTCAAAAATGTATTGGGCCTGGATTTTATCGGCGTTGGCCTGGGTGATTTGGTTTTCTAGAGCCGCCGGAATCAAAATATCGACATCTAGACTCAGCAGCTGTTCATTGGTAATCACCTCATGCTCGACTAGACTGCATACGGTTCCATCACAGTAGACCGCCTGCACTGCCCGCGTATCGGCCTTAAATTTTTGGATGCTGGGAATATCCAACCCCTTGGGAGTGTAAATGCCACCACGAGAATCACTGACGGCAACAACCTTGTAGCCCGCATCAAATAAATGTCGGGCCACTACGCTGCCCGCATTACCAAAACCCTGGACAGCCACAGTTTTAGACGTAGCCTTAATCCCTTTTGACAGCTGGGCCATCGCTAGCTGGGTCAGCATAGCTTCTAACACATAGAATGCTCCCGTCCCCGTAGCGACAGAGCGGCCTAGACTCCCTCCTAGAGGCACCGGTTTACCCGTAATGACAGCGGGGCTGCGTCGCTGCTGGATAATGGAGTACTGGTCCATCATCCAGCCCATAATCATGGGATTGGTATAAACATCGGGGGCAGGAATATCGACATCTGGCCCAATAAAACTGGCGATCGCATCAATATAGCCTCGACTCAGTCGCTCTAGCTCTGCCTTAGACAGCTCTTTTGGATTGAGGGTAATGCCGCCTTTAGCACCCCCAAACGGCAAATTTAGCGCCGCACATTTAAATGTCATCCAAAAGGCCAGGGACTGCACCTCATCTAGACTGACCTGGGGATGAAAGCGAATCCCCCCCTTTGTGGGACCGCGAGTGTCATCAAAATGAACCCGATAGCCTTCAAACACCCGCAAGGAGCCATCATCCATCCGCACAGGAATAGAAACCTTAAGACTGGCCTTGGGTGCCTTTAGCCGCTCTGCCGCGTCCTCGGAAATCGTGACGTATTGGAGGGCCCGATCCAGACGACGACTGGCCTCTGTAAGTAGGGAATGAGTCATGGCCCCATAGTACGGGACAAGACGGGTTAAACCGGCTCAAATCAGAGCCCGCCGAATTGACTGCAACAAATGTTAACTCAATCTGTTTGCCGGTGGCTGTAAGTACTGCGGTTAGAACTGAGCAGCAGGGTGGCTAAACTCTCTTGGGGCGTTTGCGGACTGCGGTACTGGGGCGCGCGTTTAAGCGCTGTCTGTATCTGCTGTCGCAGCACGTCGCCGTGAGTGATCTGAGCTTTGGGCACCATCGCGGAATAGAGAGTTGCGATCGCAATTGTCATGGCAATGGCAGTAACGCCCCGGCTGATAGTCTCGCTGTTTTTTGTTCCCTGCATGGTCCCAACTCTGTACTTATCTCAAGCTACTCAACTCCACAGGCAAATCCCGACGATCCCCACAGACTTTGCAGATAAGTTAAGTAAACTTCGCCTTTTGCAAGATTGGTGTGAGTGCTGTCACTAGAAATGGACCATAGTCGTCACTCTGAACCCTTAGAGACAGATTCTGTCTTAGACCTCCATCAAAAGCGCAGGTAGTGCAATAAAGCCGTAATCACCTGGGGTGACAGCTGTAGGCGATGCTTCAGGTCTAGCCAGTCTTTATAGGGCCCCCAGCGCTGACGAGAGTAAATCAACCGGTTTGCTAGAGCGACGTCTACCGCCGGAATCATGCACAGCTCCGCCAGGCTAGCCCGATTGACGTTCAGCTGGCACGGTGTGGTCTCATGCGCTGGGTCGTAATAGTAAAACTGCACAACATTTCCAAACGTCTGCAGCCGACCCACATCAATTCCCGTCACAGCTGCCACATCGTCCCAGTCCGTCAGCAGCGTACCCGACCGACTCAGCTCTACTAGCGTCCTAGCCTGATGGATCGAAAGTCCCGGCAGTCTCAGCCAGTCATCTACCGTGGCCCGATTGGCATCAATTCGCACTCCGGCTTTTTCGCCTAAGCGCACCTCATCGACGGAGCGAAACCGATAGTAGATGTCTTGGGCCAGCTTTTTTTTGAGTGGATTGAAGCTGCCCTCTAGGGCATCTAAGCCGCGCAGCGCCTGCTGGACAAATCGTCGTCGCCATAGGTGCAGTCTGTTGGACGCCATTAGGGTATCTGCTCCAACAAACTACGTCGCTTTTGCTCAAACTCATACTCCGATAGCAGTCCTTCACACCGGAGCCGCTCAATCTCACGCAGGCTGCTAGCAACCGCATCCACCGTCTCACCAACGCGGGTGCTTTCGTCGCTGTTTTTTGCGTGCAGGGCGTTTGCAGTAAAAAACGGCGCTCCAGGAGATCCCATAAGGCTAGGCCAAAACGTCGTCAATCTAGGTAGCTGAGGCCCGAGCAAACGCCATAGCCCCTCAGCGGCACAGGCAATACGCGGGGCCTGGGTGGCACCTAACAATATATAAATGATGCCCCAGCCGTGCTGCCCCAGATAAAACTTGTGGATTCCAGCAAACGGAATCGGTGTAGGCTGAAAAGCGCCCAAAAATGCTAGTGCGATCGCAATCTTTCCATTTTGCTGAAGATTAGTCTGAGGTTCATCCATAAATAACCTGGGAATCTAATTCCGGGATTTACCATAGCTAAATAAATTAATACACAATATGGCTAATGTCCTGTTCTCGAATGATGAAGCTAGAATCTGATAGTGTGCGCTTACTCTAGCCAGGCGCTGCAGATTTTAGCTGTTGCCGCTTTCGGGGATGCATCCAGCGGTCCGAAATGCAACATAATTAATGTTTTGCACCTGTCACCAAACCGGGGCTCAGCAACACCGATTTCTAAGTTGAAAGATCTAAAATAGAGCCAGCGTCCCGATTTTTTCCCTGCCCCCCAAGCGACAGTTCTTCACAGCAATAGCCGGAATTTAGCCGACTCCTCTTGTTTATGAATTGTACGTGAGCCTGTTCAGAGTTAGCCCTTGCATGATCAACGCCAAGCTATTTCAAGATGAATGGATCACAGTTGCAGAGAAAGACCCCTATGCTGCTTTAGGTATTTCTCTAAATGCTGAAGATCGCCGTATTCTCAAACGCTATCGACAGATTGCGAAGCTCCTTCATCCTGATGTTCAAGCTGGCAACCAGGCCCCCTTCGCTCTGGTTGCAGAACAACTCATTGCCAAGGTGATCAACCCGGCCTATCAGCGTCTCAAACAAGAAAAAAGCCGGTCCGAAGTGCTGGCCAATATGCGATTTCGCGTCAGACAGCTAAGTCGGCAAGGAAAGCTCACCCCCTCCTTTGAAAGTGCCCAGCAGCTGCTGCGAATACCGGAAGCAGAAGTCGAAGTGTTTTACGAGAATACCGTCAACCAGCTAGTTACCAAGCAGTTTGAATCAACCGATGAGTTTGCCGCTGCCCTATCTGGCCTGAGTCAGCTAAATCTAGCCTTTCTACATCGTAAGATTAGCAATCCAATTCGGCCTAAGCGAACCGGGCTAGTCGCAGTTGAGTCAGCCCCTGCCCAACCGCCAGAAGCCAAGCCGGAAGAGCCTGATGTTTCAGAGCCTCCCATTATTAACTATGCCGAAAAGTATGGCATTCGCGCCCGTACCTATCTCAATCAGCGCAACTACGATTTAGCCATTCAAGAACTCAGAGAGGCCCTTAAAATTACTCCCAACGGCATTGAGCTGCACTCCATGCTAGGTCAGGCATACCTGATGAAAAGGTCCTATGGCATGGCCCGCGCTCACCTCAAACGGGTGCTACAGCTAAATCCTAAGCACTCAGTGGCGCTCAAGTACAGCCAGGTCCTCGAAAACCACGTAGCCGAGAAACGTAAAGCCGATAGTCAAGCAGCCCAGCCAGAAACTAGCCCAGCTCCAGAGCAGCCCTGGTTTAAACGAATCCTGGGACGATAGCGCTCAGGTAGGGATATCTCACCTTTGCGGATAGTCTGCAAAACTTTTACTCTGAGAAAGTAGTCGGCTTGCAACAGGTGCGCAGCCAAAAGAAGACCCTGGGAGTGGAAGGTATGAGCTTTTTTGATTCAGAGATCGTGCAGCAGGAAGCCACAAAACTCTTTCAGGATTATCAGGCCCTGATGCAGCTCGGCAGCAGCTACGGCAAATTTGATCGCGACGGCAAAAAGCTCTACATCGAACAGATGGAAGGGATTATGGATCGCTACCGCGTATTTATGAAGCGGTTTGAGCTATCGGAAGACTTTACCGCCCAGCTGACCATGGAGCAGCTTAAAACTCACCTGGGTCAGTTTGGCATGACGCCTCAAAAGATGTTTGAGCAGATGCAGGTGACCCTCGACCGCATGAAGGCCGATATCAAAGAGTAAGAAGCTGCACAGCCCGCGCTACGGACGAATAAATTCCGAGGGACGCCGGAAGTTTTGCACAGGCTGATCTCGTAAGGCTTGGATCATATAGTCTCGCCAGATAGGAGCCGCATAGCTGCCACCGGTGGCGCCTCGTCCCATGGGCGTGTAGTCGTCATTACCAACCCACACAGCAACTGACAGCTGAGGAACGTAGCCCACAAACCACACATCGCGCTGCGAGTCGGTGGTACCGGTTTTACCAGCGGCTGGGCGACCGATACGGGCGTTGGTTGCCGTTCCTCGCTCAATTACACCACGCAGCACATCGGTCAGGGCCGCCGTTGCCCAGGGGTCAAGCACTAGCTGAGGCTTGGGCGTATTGTCTAGCAAGACATTGCCATCGCTGTCGGTTACTTGAGCGATCAGGGTAGGGTCAGAATGCCAGCCATTGTTGGCAAAGGTGGCGTAGGCTCCGGCCATTTCCATTGGTGTTAGATCCACAGAACCGAGCGGTAACGAAATCACCGGATCCATGGGGCTCTCAATCCCCAAGGTGCGGGCCACATCAATCACCCGAGGGATGCCGACCGCCTGTCCAAGTTTGACCGCAGGAATATTACGAGACAGCTCTAACGCTCGCCGAATTGGCATACTGCCCATAAAAGAGCCGCCGTAGTTCTTAGGAGAGTAGTAACCAGAGCCGTCGGGATAGGTGACTGGGGTATCGCCAACAACACTGTCAGGGGTATAGCGACCCGAGGCAAACGCTGCGTAGTAGACAAAGGGTTTAAATGACGACCCCGGCTGTCGGCGAGACTGGACCGCCCGGTTAAACTGACTGCTTTCATGGTCAACACCGCCAACGATAGCTTTGACGAAGTGGGTGCGCGGGTCAATGGCGACTAGAGCAATCTGGTCGGCGACGGCACCGCTGCCGAAGCGATTGACATGGGCCGATTTGACCGTTTGCTTGGCCAGGTTTTGCAGCTTATAGTCGATGGTAGTCTGCACCCGCATACCGCCTTTGACCACCGCTTCTGTCCCAAACTGTTCCTGTAGCTCTTGGACGACCGCTTCAGTCACATAGGGCGCTTTACTGGAGATAAAGGACGTTACCTTACCGAGACGCAGCGGCTGTTTTTTGGCTGCTTCTGCTTCTGCGGAGGTAATCCACTGCAGCTTTTGCATCCGGTCTAGAACAACGGCCTGTTCCTGCTTAGCCGCCTGGTAGTCGATAAACGGGCTGAGACCTTCAGGAGCCTTGATCAGCCCGGCCATCAGCGAAGCTTCAGCTAGAGTCAAGTCTTTAGATGACTTATTAAAGTAGCTTTGGGCCGCCGTCTCCGCGCCGTAGGTGTTGTGTCCCCAGTACACCTGATTCAGGTACATTTCGAGAATTTCGTTTTTCTCAAAAATTTGCTCTAGACGTAGGGCTAAAACCACCTCAGCCACCTTACGACTGATGGCCTGCTGCGGAGTTAAAAACAGGTTTTTGATCAGCTGCATGGTGATGGTCGACCCCCCTTGGGTGGTGCCACCGGCCTGCACGTTGGCTAAAAACGCTCGGCCAATCCCCACGGGGTTGATACCGCTGTGCAGATAAAAGTCGCTGTCTTCTACTGCCAGCACCGCACGTTTTAGGTGGGGGGAAATTTCATTTAAGTCAACGACTTCCCGATTGGCCTCATCGTGCAGGCTATCGAGCAGATTGCCTTCCATGTCATAGACGTAGCTAGTTTCGGTAGGGATGTAGTTGCGTAGCGATCGCACATCCGGCAAATTACGAAAGCTAATCGCCAGCCCCACCAGTCCGCCAGCGGCCACAGCGCTACATAGCATGGTAGCCGTCAGCAGCGTGGCCCCACTAACCTGCAGCACATCCTGAATGTGCTTAATCAGCTTGGGTTCGCCAGTAAACTGCAAAGGGACTCGGGCTTGACGGATCGTATTAAATGCCACAGGTACGCTACATCCTTACGGAAATACACGGCAGGCCATAGATTATAAAGCCATTGCCAAAAAAAACGCTCTCATCACATCCAAATTAAACACTCAGCTCTCTTTTGGAAGAACTGTCTATTGGAATATGACGATAATTTACATAGAAGATTGGCTTCAGACTACCCAGATTATTGATAGAAAAACCCTCAACGATTCCACGCTCAGGCCCACAGACCAGTAAAATGATTGGCGGCAAGTACACTCGGTGTATAACAGACCTACGGGCTGGTTAGGCTTTCAATTACGCTGGGCCCAGCCTGTCGCTCACCCTATGGGGCTAATTTACCCGCCACTATAGAGGATTCCGGACACATGTCTAGGAAAGTTTGAAAACTTGGACAGTTTTACGGAACTATCAACAGCCACCGCGCGTTTTAATACCAACACATCATGACCGAGGCTTCTGAGTTTGTAATGCCGGCCATCCCTGAAGACTTTCAAGGGATTTATCGCGGCGTCAGTGAAGTATTTCCCCATCAGCCTAAGTCAACAGACCCCAATGATAGCCTGCTAGCCAGGCTGCAGCAGACCGAACGACCGCTGCGGATCAAGTTAGGGATCGACCCGACCGGGTCTGAGATCCACTTAGGGCACAGCATTCCGGTGCGCAAACTGCGGGCCTTTCAAGATGCGGGCCACACCGCGATTTTGCTGATTGGTGACTTTACCGCTCGCATTGGCGACCCTACAGGTAAGTCGGAAGTGCGCAAACAGCTGACTGAGACCGAAGTCAAAGCCAATGCTGAAACTTATATCGAACAGGTGCGACCCATCCTTGATTTTGACACTCCGGGCCGTCTAGAGATTCGCTACAACTCAGAATGGCTATCAGACCTGGATCTGGGCAAAATCTTAGAGCTGCTAGGCACCATGACCGTCGGCCAGATGCTAGCCAAAGAAGGCTTTGCCAATCGCTACGAGCAGGGCAACCCGGTCTATCTCCATGAGTTTCTGTATCCCTTAATGCAGGGATATGACTCGGTGGCGCTCCAGGCAGACATAGAGCTTGGCGGTACCGACCAAAAATTTAACGTGACGGTAGGACGAGACCTGCAGCGTCACTTTGGGCTGACGCCCCAGTTTGGCATGATGCTACCGCTGGTATTGGGTACTGACGGTCATCAAAAAATGTCTAAATCGCTGGGCAACTATGTGGGGCTGCAGGAAGACCCGCTGTCGATGTACTCCAAACTGGAAAAAGTACCCGACGCGCTAATTGCAGAGTATTTTGAACTGCTGACAAAACGGGCGCTGGATACGCTGCCGGACAATCCCCGTGAAGCTCAAAAGCAGCTGGCTCTAGATATTACAGCCCAGTTCCACGGCGATGAAGCGGCACAGCAGGCCCAAAAAGATGCCATTAGCCTGGTGCAGGGGGGCTCTGGTGAAGCGGAAGCGGTGCCCGAATTTTCACTATCAGCCGTGAATTTTCCAGCGAAAATCTTTTACCTGCTGGGAGCAACGCCGCTGTGTAGCAGCAGCAGCGACGCCCGGCGGCAAATCAAAGGGGGCGCTGTAAAACTCGATGGTGAAAAAGTTAGCGACCCCAATGTGGAGTTTGCCAGCCCTGACAAGATTGTCGGTAAGGTGCTCCAGGTAGGCAAGAAAAAGTTTGTGAGGCTTGTAGCCTAATGGGACTAGCTAAAAAAACAGCCGCCGAGCGGATTATTGTGCCGCTGGATGTGGCGACCATGGAAGATGCGATCGCACTTCTCGACACCCTACCCGAAGTCACCTTCTGGAAAGTCGGTTTAGAGCTATTTGTCAGCACCGGGCCTGCTATTTTAGACCACCTAAAGCAGCGGCAGAAACGCATCTTTCTCGACCTCAAGTTTCACGATATTCCCAACACCATGGCCGGAGCCTGCCGAGCCGCTGGCCGCTACGGTGTGGACCTGCTTACCGTCCATGCCCCAGCCGGAAAAATCGCACTACAGGCAGCCCAGGCAGCCGCCACAGAAGGCGCTGCAGCGGCCGGTTGTAATCCGCCCAAGCTAATCGCCGTCACCCTGCTCACCAGCATTAATCCACGGTCCTTAGCCTTTGAGCTTAAAGTGTCCCTGGAGCTAACAGACTACGCGTTACAGATGGCGCTGCTCGCCCAAGATAGCGGTCTGAGCGGTGTGGTCTGCTCACCCCAGGAAGCTGAGGCCCTGCGACGCGTCTGTGGCGACGATTTTTTGCTGGTATGCCCTGGAGTGAGACCGGCTGGTGCCGCTAAGGGTGACCAGCAGCGAGCCATGACGCCCACCCAGGCCATTGCCGCTGGAGCCAGCTATTTAGTGATCGGCCGCCCCATTACCCAGGCAGCCGATCCTGCAGCAGCATTTCAGCAGATTTGCCATGATGTTGACGGCAAAGCAAGTCATGGCTAAAGAGCACGCTTTTGGTCTGATCGCTCTGCTGCTAGGAATTTCTACCCCAGCGACAGCGCAGCTGCCCGCACTGCCCCCCGCACCTCCAGCTCCCCCCGCATCGCCTGCGCCGGAGGTTTCTCCTGAGCCTAAGCCCTCTATAGAATCTCCTCAGACATCTGAATCTGGCTTTATTCGTCCCCCCATCAGCTGTCCTGAAAATCTTGATACTCTCACGGCTTTACTGCTTCGAGATATTCCCACCTACACCAATCGCATTCTCCAAAGCAGCGTTGCCGATATCTCCATCGCCTACCGCCCCGCCTATGTGATTGCCGCCAGCGAACCAGAACAGACACCGTTAGATATTATCGACTGGGTTTATACCACCAGCCCAGACAGAGGCGAGACGCTACAGCAGCTCTTTTTTACCACACTGGAGCGACAATACTCAGGTCTTAACGACACATCTATTAATCACTTTCACTGGCTGTTTCTTGCCCCTATTGAAGACGGCTGGCAAATGGTGTTTATGTTTTCAGCTATCGACGCGGAGAATGAAGTGCAGCTACCGCCCCGCGACAGCAGTCAGGGCAGCGTTGGTCAGGCCGTTCAGCGCTGGCTTACAGACTGTAAAGCAGGGGCTATTTCTGTTGAGTGAGGGTGATTAATTTATGCCAGCGCTACAGCCTGGAAAACTAGGACCATTCCGATTCTTAATCGCTTTGGCACTCCCTTGCATAAATTGAACAAACCCAAAGCTAATCACCAGACAAAATCCAATCAACAGTGTAGTGGCTGTGGGATTCAGGGTTCCTTGAGAACTCATAAGATAAAATCCGCTGAGCAACAACGTTAGTAAAAATAGTGCCGTAGCGACGATTCCCTTACCCAGAAGCGTATAGGGCACGATCAAATTTTGCTCTGGGCTAACGCGTACAAACGTTAGGTCTTGCCTAAAGCGTTCTTCAGCAGTCGGCCACAACCTGGCTGGAGGGTGCATCCCAAAAACCTGTTGATAGCTTTCTAATGTTTTGCCATAGGATTCCTTGAGCTGTTGCTTTTCAGCCAGTCCGCCTAAAGCTGGATCGTGGTGCAGCGGCTGTTGCAAAATCTCAAGACAAAAACTATCCCAATAGGACCGAGTGTAGGTTAGGTGCAAATGCCAGACTCGGTCTATTGCGTCTGACGGAATAACTGAATGCTGAGCCGTCACAGCCAAGAAAACAAACTTTTTATATTCTTCAATCGCCTCGTGAACATATACTAGGGACCAGTCATTTTCCTGGGCTAGCCGATCGCTAAAAGATAGCTCAGCCTCAGAGACATCCAAATCAAAAGATTGAACGCGTTCGTAAAGTGCCTGTTGCTCAGCATTCAGAGATGGCAACGGTGATGAGGTCAGATGGGTAGAAGTCATCGCATTTTGGGAGGTGACTCGTTGCGCCTATGCTAACGAATTTGAACAGGGCAATTGACCTATCGTTTTTCTCTCACAATCCGAATACCTTCCCATGCAGGGATTGCTCCATTTTGTCGTAATTCCACGAGAACAAAGAATGAATACACTGATAAGGCTACATTGCGTAAATTTTCGTAATAAAAACCGAGATCTTGACGGATTTTATGCTCTTTAAAGTTCAGAGCCTGAAATCCCTTTGTTGGTTTTTCATAAGCTTTTGATAATAAATCCCAGAACGTGAGAAGTAGCAGAGCTTTAGGTCGAATTTTACTGAGGTTCATAGCGATTTTGTCGCGGTCATGGACAAGGGCAAGATCGAGGCCGAGAGCACGAGCACCTGAGATCGCGCGGTCAAGATCAAGAACGCAGGAAAAGTAGGTATCGTGAGCGCGATCGAGGGAGAGCGCGCGAACACGGACACGGTCGAGGGAGAGCGCGCGATCGAGGGCAAAAGAGAGATCGAGGTTACGGGCGGAGAAAACGTCACGGTCAAGGGCGCAGTCACGGGCGAAGGAATCATCGCAGACAGGGGCACGGACGCGGTCAAGATTGCGGTCAAGGGCACGGACAAGAGCAAGGTCGAGGTCAAGGTCGAGAGCAAGGTCAAGGTCGAGAGCAAGGTCAAGGGCAAGGTCTCTCCCAAATCCGCGGAAAAGAATAAAGTCAAGGAAGCGAACTCGCTCGCGAACACGGACACGGGAGCGAGCTAGCTCGCGGGCGAGGCTGAGAGCCAGCTTGCGGGCTAGCTCGAGATCATAGGCGAGGTCAAGGCTAAGGTCACAGGAGAGATCAAGGGCGAGAGCAAAGACAAAATCTGTCTGCCAGGACTGCATTTTTTGAGAGGCCTGAACTTCAAGACGTTTACACTTTTTCTCCGTACACCAACTGCCTACTCCCAAATTGGAACTAGGATGTTCTAATGCTTCAATGTATTCTGGTAACCGACACTGTTCATTTCGTTTTTCCGACAGCCATTGGCAAAATTCTTTCGCATCATTGAATTTAATTCCTGCAATGGGTTTGTGTGCATCTCCTGGCGCAAAGTGATCAGTAGACCAATGCTCTGGTTGCCGTTGAATGCCTTCCTTTTTTTTAGCATTGATAAACAACTGATATTCTGCACAAGTAATAAAGCCTGTATCAATTTCTCGATACTCATCAATTCGTAACAATTGGTTCAACCGACGAGACAGTTTAACTTCTGCGGCCAGGCGAAATAATTCTGGGTCGTCGGATTCTAAACCGTTTGTTAATTGATCCTCTAATGCATTACGTACTGCTGGCTGCACACTCAAGGCTTCTTCTAAACAATCAAATGCTAAAGTCAAAGCTTTTACACTTCCATCAGCTTGTGCTGCTTGAATCAGACGTGTCGCATCATCTTGAGAGGCATAGAGTCGAATGGTTTCAGCCCACCAGTCTTCATTGACCTTTTGAATAAGTAGGTCCTCTTGCACCTCTACAGCTGCTAGATATTCTTGAAAGCTTTTATGGGTAAACTCATACAGTGATTTCTCTCGATCTATCAATAGCCCAGTTTGGTTAGAGATCGCCTCTAAAAACATCGCAGGTTGAATACTATCTCCTGCTATACCTCGCAACGTATCGCAAATCAATTCACATCCCAATTGTAGTGAAAACTCACGAGTATTTCGTTGCATTAATGCCAATGCCAAAACCTGCAAAACTGAGCGTTTTTGGATTGAGGTCAAGGAATCTGGAATACCTTTTGCATCTTGTCGCCGTCCTAATAAAACATCACAAATTTCGCTATAGAGTTCTACGCGCCGTCCTGGTAAAGCACCTCGATAGCAATGCACCGTTGCAATCATTGTTAACAACAAAGGGTTCAGCGCCATTGTTGCCAGAGGGGATGATTTCTTAATGCGATTGATCAAATCATTGGCTTGTTTGGTCGCAACCTGTCGCACACCTTCATCATCTTTCCCCAAACGGCTTTTAAGTTCGTTTTGCAAATACCAGTTTTTAATAAACTGCTGCATCTGCCTCAAGCTGAACGGCTGCACTTCCAACAGCGTACCCACTCGATTTAGGCTCGCTTGTTCATACCCAAATGGGCGAGACGTCAAAATGAAGCACGATTTTGGGTAAATATACATCTGCTGATTAACCCAGCAACTCACCTTATGCCGTTGTCCTTCATCAGCAACCTCATCCAAACCATCAAGTAATACAAGGCATTTACCTTGTTTCAACTGAGTCTCAAACCACCCCTTTGGATTGCGAGTCTTAATTTCTGGTCGATTTTCAATAATGGTGGACAATGTTGGTGGCTTTTCAACATCTATCTCCTGACGTACTGTTCGCAGATACACCAATATAGGAATTAAGGTAGGTGCTTTTCGGTGTTCCCGTCGCTGCGCCTGTTGAGCATACGTCAGTGTCAGATGTTCCAATAGTATGGTTTTACCTGCACCTGGTGGTGCGATAATCGCAATTCGCTGATAGCTTGGTTGCTTAGGCATTTCAGCCAAAAGGTCCCAAATTTCCAAGCAGCGTTCAGCAATTTTTTGCCGGATCATGTCAGACGACACGTTTTGCGCGCTCTCAGGAGCAAGCTGCAGTGGTACAAATACCTTTTCCAAATCTAATGTAAAAGGTCCCGTAGTCTTCAGTCCTTTCGTTTGATAATCACGGCAATCGAAGATAAGCTGCTGATAGTATTTCCCTTGAAAATCAGCAGTAATTTTCCACCAGCTTTTTTTCACCCAACCTACAAAGTTATTGACCAGCCACTGAAATAGTTTGTCAAGCTCAGGCTCTAGTTTTTTGTATAGCTTGTCGATGATGGCAAATAGCCCAGCCCCTAACATACAAAACCCTGCTGGTTTCCACTGTCCCATTTTTGCAAAGTGCACTGCTAGAAAAAGCGCAACTCCAGCGGCTCCCCAACTAAGGAGAGGTTTCTTTCCTATGGCCTTAGCTAGTTCCGATGCAGCAGATGAGGGCTGTTCAGAAGGATTGGGATCAGAGAAATTGTTTGACATCTACAGCTGGAAAGCAAATTTGATTATCAGTGTAGACGCTACAAATAGGGGCTCAATAAGTAATTGAACAGAAACTTAAACTCAGATTGTCTTTCGCTAACTTATGTACGGTAATTTTCTGAAAATGAGACTTCAGTTTAACCTAAGAATTTAATTCGTCTAGCTTTTTTCGAATTGCCTGGATATCCTGCCACATTAGCCACTTGGGTTTACCTTTCTCGCGCGATGGATTGCGCAGCAGATAGGCTGGATGAAATATAGCCATACAGTGGCGGTTTTCCCATTCCATCCAGGTGCCCCGTACCTTAGTGATACCTTGTTTTACACCAAGCAGTCCCTTCAGGGCAGTATTGCCAGTTAAGAGAATAATCTTTGGGTCTACCAGCCGTACCTGCTCTTTAAGATAGCCGACGCAGGCATTAACTTCCCCTGCCGTCGGAGTACGATTGCCAGGGGGACGGCATTTAACCACGTTGCAGATGTAGACGTCGTTCTGCGTGTCTAGCCGGACAGAGGCCAGAATTTTTTCTAGTAGCTGGCCGGACTTGCCTACAAAAGGTTTTCCTTGTTCGTCCTCATTTTGACCCGGGCCTTCGCCGATAATCATAATCGACGCGTTTGGGCTGCCGCGACTGATCACCACGTTGGTACGTCCGCTGGCTAGCTCGCACCGCTGACATTGATTACAGTGGCTCGCCATCTGTTCCAAATCCTCATAAGCTCCTGGAGGGATCGGAATGCTGGCGCTGGTGGGAATCTGCTCCCAGTCTTCGGGAGATAGGGCGGCAGCTTCGGGGGCGGGCTGACCACCAAACAGACCAATCTGCTCTGACATGAGGATCGTCGGGTAGCAAAAGACACAATGCTTTAGTCTATCGGGAAACGACGGGTCTGGACTCCCTCATTGGATTTACTTAAGGCGCGAGGTCGTCTGCTGGCCACAGTGCTCATTGGCAGGCACGGCTTCCATGATCTTTTTGGGTTTGGGCAGATCTAAATTGTTCATAAGTTGAATAAAGTCTGTGCGATCGCGCAGCTGCACTGGCTCAGAGTCTAGATCCACAAGCCTGGGGTTCCAGCGCTTCTCTTCTCCAATGGTAGAGACTGTCTGACCGTGATAGTCGTGTGCAGGATAGACTCGTGTGCTATCGGCTAGGGAAAATAATCGCTGCGTAATGTGGTCATACAGTATCCCAGCGCTGCCACCCTGAAAGTCTGTGCGACCACAGCCGCGAATGAGCAGCGCGTCACCCGTTAGAACGAGATCGCCTGCAACGAGATAAGCCATATGGCTGTCCGTATGGCCATGAGTTTCGATTGCTTCAATGGTCAAGCTGCCGACCTCTAGAATCTGTCCATGTCTAACAAAACCACTAGCGCAGCTGATATTCGCATTTTCGGGTACTAAGCCCTGACAGCCAGTGCGGTCTCTCATTTCACCTGTACTAGTGATGTGATCGGCATGAATATGTGTTTCTAGACAAAACAAAAGCGTTAGTTCTAGCTCACGAATAAGCTTGAGATCTCTATCGATCTGCTCGATAACCGGATCAAAAAGAACGGCTTCGCGAGTTTGGGAATCAGCAATTAGATAAGTATAGGTACTCGATTCTTGATCAAACAACTGACGAAACAGCATCGTAAACGTCTCCTTTTCTCAGGCAATGTGGATAGTAGAAACGAATTACATCAGCTGATGGTATTGCTCGATCATACGCGTTGCGATCGCATCCCACCCATAGTTCTCTTTAGCAAATACCTGCCCATTCTCTCCTCGTTGTCGTCGTTCTGTCGCGTTCGTCAGCGTCGTACTCAGCGCTTCACTTAGGCTATCTCGCTCACAGGGAACCACCCAGCCGCTTTGGCTTTGTTGAATATCTTGCCAAATATGTACCTGGTCTGAAATCACCACTGGTTTACCCGCCATCATCGCTTCGGCGACTGCAATACCAAAATTCTCGTAATACGAGGGCAGTACAAACACATCGGCTGCCTGTAATATCTGCGTCTTGAGATCGCCCGAGACAAATCCGGTCATCGTGGTGCAGTGGGTGAGAGGAGAGTTTCTGATGCGGGTTGCGATCGCATCGACATAACCCTGATCCTGAGGATTGCCACCGCTCAGAATAAAGTGAAACGGCGTACCCAGCCGATGCAGCTTCTCTAAAGCAGGCAGCAACAAATCCAATCCTTTTTTGGGATCAACCCGCGACATGAACAGCACTATGGGTATCCCGTCAGCAATGCCGTAGCGCTGTTGAATGTTCTGCCGTGCTTTGCGATCGCTACAGTCAAACTCAGGCAGCACCACACCTAAAGGTAGCACCATATCCCGAGTCTTTACCCCAAAGCGGTGTGATATTTTGGCCTCTTGTTCGCTGGTAAAGTGTAGCGCGGTAGCCCCCTGAATATTGGATCGCTCTAGCACTGCCGCATACAGCTGCTTAAACTGTTTCTTTTTAGCCAAATCTGCCGGGTCCAGCGTACCCAAAGGTCGCAGAATGTAGGGCAGCCGCTGCCAGCGAGCAACGGTGGCAGCCGTACTACTTACAGGAGAAAACAGCGCGTGGATGTGGGCAATATCATACTCAGCCCCGTGGCGTTGCAGCCACTGCAGCAGCGATAGCGAAAACTTATAGCGTCGAAACGGCGCACAGCGAAAATAAATCGTACGATAGCCGTCGGTTTCGATTGGCTGACCCAGCGGCACCTCTAAAGGAGCCTGTCCTTCATCGCCGTTAGCGTCTGTCGTGAGTACCGTTACGTCAGCCCCCTGCCCTGCCAGTGACCGGCTCAGTCCTCGTACCATCTGACTTGGTCCCCCATAGACTAAAGAGATCGAGGGGACAATCTGTAATACCTTTAGGGACTTGGCCATAGAAAAAACTAACCGCTGTTTCGACGATAGATGCGCTGTCCTAGGGGCAGTAACAATAGCCAGGTTAGCAGTGACAGAGGAGATTCAGACACAGCAACAGCCTCACTAGCCAGAGGTAGGGCGTCGGCCTCAGGGCGACTAGCCGGTAGTGCGGCAAAGGGAACATCACCGACTAACGGCACACCGATAGGAATAGCATCTGCCTCTAGTATGGGCAGCGGAGCATCAGCATTCTCTGGAGTTAGAAAATTACTTTCTCTGGCTCGCTCAATTTGCTCCGGCGTCAGTCGAGATAAGCCCTCACCGTCTGGAACAATATCGTCAATTGAGCTGGGAACAGTCCGGCTACCACCGCCGGTCATTAAGTTATTAGCAGGACCGGCCCCAAACGTAGAGTGGCGCAGGCCCAAATTGTGCCCAAGCTCATGGGCAATGACATCGATACGTCCGGCCCCGTTATTAAAATCAAAGATGTCATCGCTAACCAGCACCCCATTTAGACCGATCCAGGCATTACCAAATTGAATCAGACCGACGGATGTTTCAATCACATCAACAAACCAGAGATTGATCGGCCCCTGGGTACGCGTAGAGTCAGGATGACGCCCAAATGAACCTGCATCGCCTGAAAACGACAGGTCAGATAACTCATCATCGTCGGCGCTCAGGTAGGTGGTGTCGTTGAGCTGATTTAGCGGCAAAAACGTGATTTCAATATTGGCCTGATCCCAGATTTTGTCAGCAATAGTTTCAAACAGCTCTACCTGAGCACAGACAATACCGTCGTCATCACAGACCTGAATAGGCTGCACATTGAGATTTAAACGGTCGGATTCACTGTCAGCTACCAGCGTGCCACCGCCGTCAGTAACACCGCTACAGGCCGAGACGGCTAACGCAATGCCAACCAGGGATAATTTGCCAATAACTGAACTTCGCGCTGCTGTTATGACCACCGGATTGCTGCAATAGATTTCGTTGAATAGCCTCAGTTTAGATAACTTCTAGCTAAATTCTGTTGAAGATATCAAGAATAATCGTTGAGGTAACTATTATGAAACCTGATTGTGACAGTAGTTCTTGCAGCCGCACTACCGCTTATCGACTGTGCTACCCGCATCAGTCAGGCGATTAATAGCTCCTGATAAAACGCTAAAAGCTCGGCTGCCAGGGCTTTATTAGTGTAGTGTTCCATCGCTCGCGTGTAGCCTTTTTGGGCCAGAGCCTGCCGCTGCTGGGGCTGCTGCATCAGCTGACGTAGCCGGTCAGCCAGCGCCAGGGGGTCGCCTTCGGGAAAGACCAGCCCGCTATCATCGATCACATAGGGAATTTCGCCGGAATCTGAGCCCACGACCGGCACCTGACAGGCCATCGCTTCAATTAACACATGGCCAAACTGCTCCTTCCAACCCACCGATGTGAGCGTTTTGAACTCGTAGGTGGTTTCAGACGGCAGCACCAGGGTATCCATTAGGTTGATATAGTCGGGCACCGCGTCGTGGGGCACGCTCTCGATCCAGCGGATACGCTCAGCGATTCCTAGCGCCTGGGCCTGGGTCTCTAACTCTTTTTTCAGCGGTCCTCGTCCCAGTAGCACCAGTGTCCAGGTCAGGTCCGTCAGCGTTCCTAAAGCCTTAAATAGGGTGACCAATCCTTTTTCGGGTACAAACCGGCCGACAAATCCTATAACAAAGCCATCGCTAGGAATGGAAAGCTGTTGATGTAGCTGCGGCTGTGGCCGAGGGCAAAACAGCTGCTCATCCACCCCCAGCTGAGGCATTACCCGCACCGGTCCTTGGTAGCCTCGCTGTTTTAGGATATCGGCTCCGTCCTGGTTGCCTGCCACAAGACCGTCGGTGTGACGCAGGTTGTAGCTTTCTAATAGAGAAAGAGGAAATTTTAAGTCGTAGGGTAAATTCCACCAGGTAAAAAACAGATGCTTAGCTTTGCCCCCAAGCAGGCGATTGAGGGTGATCAGCTCAGCGTAGCCGATTGATTTGGAGCCCTGTTCTACCTGAATAATGTCGGGTTTGAATGTTCGTAACAGTTCTACAATGCCCCAGCCAAAGCTGAGCAACCCCTGATTGTTTTGACTAAAGTTGGCGATGGGCACCACCCGAAACGAACCGTCCTGACGTGCTTTGGGTTCAACGATGCGATTTTGAACCCCGCCTGGGTTCCAGCGCTTAGGCACCACGACTGTAACCTCATGACCCATGTGGGCCAACGTTCGCAGCTTTTCACAATTGAGCTCCACGATATAGCTGTGGCTGGCAACGAGAACTTTCATGAATTGGCGACGGCTTCTGGACGGGGTTGCGGCATCGGCTGCGCTGGTAGGCTAAAGAGGCGACCCTTGCTGCTAAAGGTGGTCAACAGTGTCCAGCAGGCCTGTAGAAAGCCCAGGGTGTAAAATCCAAATCGGCTGACAATTTTGATGGGAGAACCGCTTTTGTTACAGGGGGGATTACCCAGCACGTGACAGTCAAACAGCCGTCCTGACAGCCGCAGTAGCTGCCAGGGTGTGAGGTTTTTAAGCGCCATTAAAAAATGGTTGTGGTAAAAGGTGAGCTGATACGTCAAAGAGCGGGTGCTAATGTCGTGACAGCCACCGGTTTCTTCTCCTAGATGAATCAGGTGAGCCGCCGGGTCGTACCAGATTTTAAGATCGGTCTGGCGAAAGCGCAGACAAAAGTCTGACTCTTCGCGAACGGCACTGCCTTGAAAGCGTTCGTCAAACCGCAGTCCGTGAGTGTCAAACTCCTCTCGCCGAAAGGACATGTTGCAGCCTCGGGCGGTGAGCACCTGTTGTGGCTTAACGGTGTGTACCAGATCAATGTGGTACCAGGCAATACCGGGGTCCATCGCCTCAGGCGGCAAAGTTTCGATTTGTTTGGCAGCATTAGATTCGGCTAGCTTCATGCGGTCAAACACCCGTCCAGCAACAGCGCCGATATCTGAGCGCTGGTAGTTTTTGGCATGGGCCGCCAAACAGCCTTGGGGCAGCTCCACATCATCATCTAAAAACAGAATAATGTCACCGTGGCAGCGCTCTACGGCATAATTACGAGCGGCAGGTAGGCTAGCCCAGTCAACGGTGTAGATCGTGACCTTAGGATGGGTTGCCAGAGCGTTGAGAAATTCTGTTGTGGCGGGTTCGTGCGCTTGAGTTTGATCGACAACAATGATCTCAAAGGCCGGATAGGTCTGCTCTAGCACGTTTTGCAGGGTGCTACAGAGAACGGCTTCTCGTCCGTAGGTGGGAATAACAACTGATATCAACAGATCTGGCGCTATCGTCATAGGTCATACATGGGTCGTACACTGAGAAAATATGGGCGCTCAAACGGGCTGTGGGCTTTCTTCGGGGAGCGGCGCTTTAGCTTTTTTGCGCGATCGCAATCGCTTCTTCTTCGGATTTTCCAACTCTCGCTGCTGCTTATCCAAGGTGGGAATCTTTAAGGCAATTCCGGCGGCTAGCCAGTAGTAAACAGATACCGGGTCTACATCCAGCGGATAATAGTAAGGAAAGTAGCTAATAAACAACACAAACACCCACATCGAGGCCGCATAGCCCCTCAGGTTTTTGTCTCGCGTCTTTCGATAGGCCTTAAACGTAGCCACGGTTACGGCAGTATATAGCAGCAAAATAAATAGCAGACCCAGCGGTCCTAGCTCGTAGAGCAGTTTGGGATGATAGGTTTCCACCAGACGAATATCACCAAAAAGACGAGCCCCGTTAGTCGCCCGAGCCACGCCATTACCTAAAATACCCTCCTGGGAAACCATCACCTCCCTAAACTGCTGGATTACAAACTCGTGGGGAGGTGACGCATCCCACCGGGCTTGAAAGCTGTTCACTCGCTCTTGCAACAGATCTGGATTGCGAATGGTCAACACCACTAAAATTAAACCCAGGACTACACCGATGGGAACAAACCGTTTGAGGTTGGTCACCTGCCCGGTTAAAACGCTCAGCCCACCGACAACAATCGGCACCAAAAATAGGGCAATCCGCTGCCCTGAGATCACCGACATGACAAAAACGGCCACCAAGGAAATAATGCCCACCAGCCGCCAAAACGCCGAACGATCGTTAAAGGCCGTACCAAAGCTAAAAAACGCGCTGGAAATTAAAAACCAGCCCCACTGCCAGGGAGCCACAAACGTACCTGGCAGTCTGATTTGCCCCTGGGAAGGGGTATACAGCAAGGCTCCCCCTACAAAACAGCGCGACTGCAGCGATGCCTTAAATAATTCTACTCCTTGCGCTCCGGTGCCCTCAGTCCCCGCACACACACCCGTTTTCAACATAAAGAACTGCACAAATCCCAGGACGCAGGCCACAATCACTAGCACCGCCTGAATCCGCAGCAGAAAGTACAAATCCTCAGAGGTGCGCATCAAGTAGTAAATACAGGTAATCACCGGCAGATAGCCCAGCAGGATCTTGAGACCCAAGATTCCCATGAGAAGCGGCTTTTCCGATCCGTCTCCTTGAACCTGCTGGGGCAAATTGACCAGTAAAATGTTGATCGATACGATGGCAAGCACCAGTACCAAAGGCACTTTTATCGCTTCCGGCAGCAGGATATCCAACCGCTTTTTGCGACACATCTGAACCACACCGATCAGGGCTGGAATATAAAAAGCATCCTTGGCTAGCTGGAGTAAGGAGTTCCCCCCCAGCATGTAGGTCACCGTGCCAGAAAATGGAATATAGATAATAAAGGCATACAGCGCCTGACGCTGATACTTAAACGATAGGCTCAAACACAGCAGCCCCGCTGTGGCAGCGATGCCCAAGGTAGGGTCCATGATAAACCCCAGTATCAGACCCACCAGTCCCGATAGGACAAAGGCCAACACTGTAAATTGGATTAGCTGGGACCGGGCCTTGTTCGCTTCACGCTCCTTTGCCCGCTGCTCTTTGCGGCTAAGCTGTGGGGCACTTTGCTCGGGGGTGGCAGAACGCGATCGCTTTTTTGAGCGCTCCATTCGCTTTTTGCGCGGCTTTGAGGGCATGGGCTTTCAAAGAAAGGAGAACGGAGACCTATGGAGCACAGTCTCAATTTACCCAAAGCTGACTTGATTTATAGGCAACCCGCATCGGAATTGTCCTAACCTTACAAGAACTTTTTATACAAGTCGGCTACGTACCCCAGCCGTCTAACGCCCTAATCGATTAGGAATCTCTCGACAGCCACCGGGAATCGTAGCCCGAGTTTTGCTGCCGCCCCAGGTACAGAGATAGCAGCGCTGGCTTTCGGACAGACGACGCACGTTGGATAGATCGGCTCCTTCAACTACGGCACCTGTAAATTCTCCGGTCTCATAGTCAGGGGTGTCGTTGCGGGTACGCGGTGTGGCCATATCCGGTGCGCCGTAGAAAAAGCGAGCCCCCATCAGGTCGGCCCCGGTCAGATCGGCGTCACACAGCACCGCTCGCGCCAAATCAGTTCGCACCAGGTCACACTGGGACAGGTCGGCGCGAATAAGATTCGCTTCGCTAAGATCAACCCAGCGCAGGTCGTTGCCCGTTAGGCCCCCAGCCGCCAGCATCACCCCCAGGTCGATGACCCGAGTCCCATTGAGCCGGTCTTCGGCATATCCGCCTGAACCATCCAGGATGGGGCGTCCCAAACGCTGGTCGCGGGCTAGGGGAGTAAGCAGCTTTGAGCGCGATAAAAACCGCAGCACTTTTGCTTTTCCGGCCCCGTCAATACTGCCCAAAATGGCCGCAGTCCGGGCTTCTGCAATAATGCGTTCCTGGGGCCAGTCTTCTAGCAGTCCTTCATCGTCCAGCACCAGTTCAGAGATTCCCTGGAAGTAGGCATCGATGGTCTGCTGCTGGGTAATCAGGTTTTGCTGAGTTGTCAGGTCGCGAGAAATAATAAACTGTCGCCAGGCCACGTACAGCGCTAAAACCGCAATAAAGATCTGACCGATCGCCCCCAAAAAGTCGCCCAGCGCGCCAATGGCATCCCAGCGCAGCGTCGCTCCCCACGCCAGAATACCGGCATAGACACCGCAGACGTGCATCAGACCGTAGATGCCTAGAATCAGCCCCGGAATCGCAATAATCAGCGATCGCTGCTCTGGAGAGAGATCCTTGACTACCGCTGTTAGGGTGGGCATCGCCAGCCGGATGGAAATACCCAGGGCAATCAAAGAGCCAAAGAAAATTAGCCAAAAGCTGTCTAAGGTGAGGCCGATCAGCGTGATTAGGGTGGCTGCGATCGCAATTAGTAGGGGCACTGACACCTTCATCGGCGTACGGGCAGGGGCTACGGTGAGCTGCTGTTCTAAATGGGTTTCTGGCGGCGATGCAAAATCAGGGTCTGGGTTGTAGTCAACCGTAAACCGTTCTGATGCTTGGATCGACATGGGGTCCAGGGACGGCTCTAAGGCGGCTGATAGCTCCTCCGCATCACGATTAAACGGCTCTCGGGCGCTCATACGTTGCTCATACTTGACGATGTCGGGGGGCGACGTCGGGCCAACGTCTTTACGCAGTCGAGTTTAGCTTGAAAGGGACGTCTACCATTAAACTATCAGCAGAGTTTTAATGGTCTTCCCGGTTTTTCGGTGTAATGGTAACAGTTTTAATTTTACTGGCGGCAGTAGGTATTCTCGTCTGGGGATTTATCCGCGCTCGCCCCGATGGTAAGTTAGGCATTTTCGCCTGGCTGCAGACCGTGGTCCTGATGGTACCCTGGCTAGCATTTTTTGGACTGTTTACCTTTGGTATCTATCTAAATCTGGCTTGGATTTTAACGCTGGTGCTGATTTCTACCGGGCTGTATATCTACCTGGGACGACAGCTGCGGACTCTAGCCGCCGCTGCCCCGCCCCGGCAAAAGCTGGCGAACACGGAAGCTGACATTGATACCGGTGCCACAGACACAACAGACAGCTCTAGCAGCCCTGGCGCCGCCATAGAAAACTCCACCAACGCCACAGAAGGCTCCACTGAAACTGCCGCCAGCCCCGTCGAACCACCGGCTATCCCCCCGGCAATCCCAGCCGATGACCTGGCCGACATAGAGACCATTTTTGGCGAAGAAACCTTTTTTAGAACCGAAACGGTTCCCTATCAGGCCGGGGTATTCTTTAGGGGCAATCTGCGAAGCGAGCCCGACGCCTGTCTAAAGGCTTTAACGGCTCAGCTGGAAAATCGCTTTAACGATCGCTACCGGCTGTTTTTAATCAACGGTCCTGAGGATAAGCCAGCGGTGATTGTGCTGCCGAGCAAAACCGATCCGAAGCCAGCGGATACAAAGCAGAAGGTTTTAGCCGTAGCACTTGCGATCGCGACTCTAATCACCAGCTTAGAAACCGGAGCCCTGCTCAAAGACTTTAGCCTGTTTGAGCAGCCGGGTCGCTGGTCAGAAGTCTTGCCTACGGCCATTGCTATTCTGGCAATCCTGGCGGTTCATGAGCTGGGGCATCGCTGGCAGGCTCGCCGCTATCAGATCAAGCTCAGTCCGCCCTATGCTCTACCGGCCTGGCAGATTGGAGCCTTTGGTGCCCTCACCCGCTTTGAATCACTGCTGCCCAGTCGAACGGTTCTATTTGATATTTCCTTTGCCGGACCGGCAGCGGGCGGTCTGCTATCGCTAGCCATGCTCATAGTGGGGCTATTGCTTTCCCATCCCGGCAGTCTTTACCAGCTACCTGTGGAGTTTTTCCAAGAATCGATTTTAGTCGGTACCCTAACTCGAGCGGTTCTGGGGGACACGCTACAAACCGTTGACCTGGTAGATGTGGACCCGCTGGTGCTCATGGGCTGGCTGGGGCTAGTGATTACCGCCCTCAACGTCATGCCTGCCGGGCGGCTGGACGGGGGCCGGGTGGTCCAGGCTATCTATGGTCGCAAAATTGCCGGACGGGCCACCGCCGTTACCTTTGTCCTGCTAACGATTGTTGCGCTCGCCAACCCGCTGGCTCTCTATTGGGCGGCACTGATTTTGTTTTTACAGCGCGGTGATGAGCGCCCCTGCCTCAACGACATTAGCGAACCGGACGATGCCCGAGCGGCCCTGGCGCTGCTGCTGCTGTTTCTGATGCTGGCCACCCTGCTACCGCTGTCGCCTAGCCTGGCTGGACGTCTAGGGATTGGTTAAAAACAACGTCGCAGGCATCATAGTCTACCTTGATTGAAAACGAATAGTCTTTCGTTTTACCCGGCGTGTGGTGGGGCGCGTAGTCCGCTGCTTTAGCGATTTCGATAGCTTTTTCATCTAACACCGTATAGCCGCTACTATTCACAGCCTCTGGGTCACCTACCAGCTGGGCATCGGGACCCAGTTGAACGACGACCGTAATCGAATCGCCAGGCTTATTGTCCAAACAGTCCTGCAGTGGGATCACAATGGAGGGTAGTTCGCCTGCTAGCGCATGAAGTGGAGAGGGCCAGCTGCTGCCGGGAAGCTGCGATCGCTTGAGCAGCTCATTTTGCACATAGGTATCACCGACCTTAGTACCATCAAAATTCTGATAGCTATCGAGGCTGGCAATCCGCTGATCTAAGGTCGGGGCATCTGTTTGTCCACCATCGTCACCGGTTTCATCCGGACCAGACTCGTCCCCGCTGTCGTTTGGCTCCTCGTCTACAAATTCAGGTTCCACCTGATCCAAAATCTCTGGGTCTGTAAGCACAATGTCTTCCATCGGCGGTTCTGGCGGGGGTGGCTCTTCCGGCGGCTCAGGTACAGGCGGCTCAGAAGACTCAGACGCGGTCGCTAACTTTGGCAGAGTTACCACCTGAATCACCTCTGGCTCCGGCAGTTCTTCAACCTCTGGGGGTGGATCTACCAAATCTGGCAGCGGCAGCGCCAGCACCAGACCGTGTAGCCCAATAGAGACCAGAATCAGACTCGTTAACCAGCTATTAAATTTGGGCCGATAAAACTGAGCCATAAAACCGAGCTAATCTATATAGCTATTACAAGCGCTCTATTCATAATTCCTCGCGCTGTTGAAAACTAGAGACCTCTTTAGACAATTTTCGAATTGGTGGGATTAACGACCCGCCACGCCATATTCGCTACTATCTAAACGTAAGCGGGACTATAGGTCAAAAAAACTAGACAGAACTATCCATGGCGCGAGTCAAGACAGGCAGCTTAGTAATCTTGGGTCTATTATTTTGCCTGGGAGTGGTGCTATATGTGCAACTGACCACGGTATTTAGAGCACCCCAACCGCAAACTGCCATGCCGCTTCAACCGACGCTGCTCACCGATCCCTTTTTACAGCTGCCCACCCAGTCATCGGTGCGAGTGGTATGGTTTACCGAGTTTGAAGGTAGCGACCACCATGTTATCTACGGACCGTCGTTTCAGCGAGTGACAGCCACCACCACCCAGCTCAGCCGTACCCGCGAAGACGCCCAGTCCAAAACCGCCACATCCTACGACCAGGTTACACCGCGTCCCATTTGGCGGCATGAGGCCGAAATCAGCAGTTTACGACCAGGGTTACGAGTGCCCTACTTTGTGGTCAGCACGCCCGCTAACGGCAACCCTATCCGCAGCGATCAGTTCACCCTGGGGTCGGCTCCTCCGGCTGGCCAGTCCCTACAGATTCTGCTCACATCCGACCATCAGCTGATGCCAATGACGGCAGCCAATCTACAAAAAGTCCAAGAGACCATTGGTCAGGTAGACGGTGTCTTTTTGGCAGGAGATTTGATTAATATTCCAGACCGAGCCTCCGAATGGTTTGACGATAGCCGGGGAGGCGCGTTTTTCCCCTGTCTGCAGGGACGAGGCAGCTACACCCTAAATAAAAGAGGTACCCGTACCGTTTATAAGGGCGGACAGCTAATCCAGTCAGCGCCCCTATTTACAGCGCTAGGCAACCATGAAGTCATGGGACGCTACAGCAATGCTGGGCTAAATGAGCAGTTTAACGACCCGGTCCCCTGGAGCGCCGCCAAAACTCTCTACGACCAGCATCCAAATGTCTTTAATCCAGCCAATACTAGCGAGATAGAGCAGCGCTGGCTAAAAAATCATTCATTTAATTTTGATACCTACAACGAGATTTTCTCCCTACCCAAAACACCCCGCGATACCGGAGAGACCCAGCGATACTACGCCACTACATTTGGCGACGTACGACTGGTCTCTCTCTATGTGACCCAAATCTGGCGGCTGCCCAGAATAGACGAAGAGACTCGGGGGCGCTACCAAGAACGGATGGCCGATCTTAGCCATCCAAGCAGCTGGGGATACGGTCATATGATCTTTGAAAGTATTGAACCTGGCAGTCCTCAATACGAATGGCTACAGCAGGAGCTGGCCAGCGATGAGTTTCAGCAGGCCAAGTACAAAGTTGTTATGCTGCACCACCCACCCCACACCCTAGGCGGTAACATTGTGCCTGCGTTTACCACACCCGTACCGGTCTATGACCAGGATAGCGAGGGCAATCTCGCCAGTATTCGCTATGAATATCCCAAAGCAGAAGACCACATCATTAAACATCTGCTGCCGCTGCTAGAAGAGGCTGGAACCCAGCTCGTTTTTTACGGACATTCTCACATTTGGAACCGATTTGAAAGCGCTAGCGGCATGCAGTTTTTAGAATCTTCTAACGTAGGTAATAGCTACGGTGCCCACACCGCCGACAACCCCAGACCGGTCCCCAAAGACAGTCGCTACCAAGAGACCTATGTGGCTGCCGGAAATCCCAACGGTCTCACCCCCATCGTACCGACGCTGGCTCCGCTCACAGACAATGCCGGGATTCCACTCCCTTACATTGCCAGTAACGACATTACCGCTTTTAGCATTTTAGATACGGGTACCGGCACCGTCAGCAGCTATTACTTCGATACGCGCCAGCCGGAATCAAACACCGTCAAATTTGATGAGTTTCGTCTTGGACGATAAGTTGGGTTAACTAGAAAATCAGAGACCGGACCCTGAGCCAGCATATGGAGAACCGCCGCCATGTCACAATCATTTGATGCCGCCGCCACCCAGCGTCGGGTCGAGAGTTTCTGGCAGCTAGGCGCTAGCTTTGGTATGGAGCGCAACGCGTATCATAACTACCTAAATGAGATCGTTAGCGATCGCTACGCCCTAATCAAGGGATTGCAAATCCTACGGGACGAACTCCAGTTTGCGGCGGCTAGCCCCCACGACATGAAAGCCTGCGGTGCAGACATGAACCTGCCCAGCGTAGTGACCACTTTGGCCTATACCAACTGTGGCGATCGCATCCACCAGGGCGAAGCCACCAAGCGCTACCGCGACGTCGTTGCCTCCCGGTTTGCCACCCTTTCAGAAATTGGCGAACTTAAGCTAGAAGCCTTTTTCCCGGCGGGCGGCGGCACTGACAACGGCGCAACGCTAGCCCATGTGACCGTAGCCCACGAACTAGACGAGCAGCTTAAAAATCGCATCTATGCCGGTAACCCCCAGTCGATTTCACTAGTAGCCATCGATCTCAAAACCCACGTAGGCCGACTGCGCGATGGCGACAAGCAAGTCTACGGCAAAACCAGAGAATCTCCCTGGCGCGAGCCCCGTGATGCCTGCGGTGCCATTGTCGGAGCCCTGAATCAATATAACCAGCACAATCTGATTCACCGTCGCATTCGTGACGACCTGCGCGAGCGCAATTTTCAATATCTCTCTAACAACAAAATCTTTACCGACGACGGCGTGGATATTACCATGGCCATCGCCTCAGCAATTGTTGCCATTCGCGGCATTCGTAATACAGCTATGGCCCTACCCCAAGAATTGGACGAGCGCGGTGTCGCTCACTTAACCGCTAGTATGACGGTGAACCGACCCTCGCGAGATGACCTGGTAATTTACCTGGCACGAGCAACAGTATTTAACGGCAAGATTCGGATTCAGGGACTGGGGACAGAAGCTGAGAAATATGGCGGCAGACTAGTAGAATACGCCAAAGAACGACGACTACAGCTACGATATACCGACTGGGATTGCGAGAACCTACCCATAGAAGAGATTAATTACAAGGTGAGAGATTCAGGCAAATAAGCGGTGTAGAGACTGTTACTCAGTTGACTGGGAATTAGTAGAAGCCAGCATCGAGCTGGTGATGGCTTGTATTCGAAACCAGATCAATACAGAGCACCTTCCTATGATCAGGTCCTGCATGACGACTATGAAACAGCTTTTTGCTGATGCTAGAGACTCGTCTAAATACTCAGAATTTCAGTAATCAAGTTTCGATCTGTGAAAATCAAGAACTTTAATAAGATCCAAAAATTGATGCTGAAAGTTGCCTACTCCATATATCTCAAACCATGTTAGGGAAAACCTGAGGTGAAAACATCTGCCACAGGGCATCCTGGTACGGCGCATAGTACTGTATCTGTTCTTTGTGAATATAGTGTTCAAACTCTTTAGCCAATAGATGCAGCATCTGTCTTACCAATTCCCAGCTGACGTGCAAGGTTGGATACAGCATGACACATAGGGGAAAGAGTTCTTGCTGAATCGAGGCTGGACTTTGCTCTAATACACACGTCCAAAGATAAACCTGGAACATTTCTGTATCTCGTATGCTGGCAATTCTAACATAAGGACTACTGAGCAAATCTGTGTAGACGCGGTAGCTAGGATACAGCCGATGGACCTGCTCGACTACCGTGTTGGCGATTGTCGTACTGTGTGGCAACAGCGCTTGAACAACCTGTAGGCGATTGTCATCGTACCTATACCTGGCCGCTGCGTTATAGGCTCGCTGTAGCGGCATATAGAGATGATCGTCAATAACCTTAAAGTAGGAGCATAGAGCGTTTTGCTCGACAGCAGGGGCCTGCTGCAATAGCATTTGGCCGCAATAATGAAACTGCATGCTGACAAAACCGATCAGCCTAGGATCGTCCGCTGTGTAGCGCTCACGCACTTTTCCAAGACCACCCGATATCAGAACAGATAGCCGCTGAGGCGAAATACGCTTGGCATAGGCGGTTAATGCTTTTTCGAAGACTCTATGGACATCTCGGGAAATGGTCCAGGGATCAATCAGATTAGAACTAATTCGGTGTCGTCTAACTTCTTGAGAGAGCAATGATTCTGTCAAATTCCAAGCTTTGGCACTAGCCGATCTCAGCCCATTTGCCAGATGCTCTGCGATCGCTTTTCGAGTTACAAGAGCGTCTGGCTCGTCTGTTAGATTTTGTACATACTTCTGTGCCCAAAGCGCAGATAGATGTGGCAGATCTGAGGAAGCCAACGGTGGAGAGCTATTGTGCTCTACATTAATTCTTTCTTCAGAAAACACGGTGATATTCCTGCAATGATATGTCCAGCTCAGAATACTCGTTCTCAAATTGCAGAAAATGACTGCAGGACACGGTCTTTACCCGAAGTATTGAGAACTATAGCCAGTAAGCATTGGTATTAAAAGCCTCAATCTTACTGTACCGCCAGTGCTGAACCTCAAATGTATGAAAAAAATCATTTGTATAGATTTTACAAAAGATTTACGTAAACTACTCGATGGCAAAACTTAGCAAAACATGCTAGGAGCCTTTGATATAGGTTTTTAGCAGGGCATTTCTTAAGTCAAACTTTCGTGGCACCACCTAATTTAATCGCCTAAACCTGTAAGCTCTTAGGACTTAATATCAGCCTCTGTCCTTGTTCTTAGGCTCTGTCTAAGCAGCCCTAACGGTATCTCTGGCAAACAGCGTTTTTTGGAAAGATTGTCGGCAGTCGCGATCGGGTGGAGATAGTTTGCCATGACTAGAACACGAAGAGAGTCTAGAAGGATTTTGACAAGTTCTGGTTTGCTGAAAGTGGGCATCTAGCAGATGGCGGAACGGGTGCCGACGGCACAATCTGACCAGCAGATGCACTGGCCGAGGCGAAGCATCTGGTGAGGTTCCCAGCCTCTGAGCGGGAACCAATGTGGACAGACTACTTAATCGCGACGTGTTTGGTCACATTGGCCATGACTTCGTTGGACCGTCCGGTGGAAATAGGTTTACTCCAGTCGTTGGGTTCGGCGTAGTGCTTTTTGTGTAGGTCTTGGATGGTAAGCCGGACGGTGGTAAGGCTACCAAAGAGCAGGTGGCGCACCATGACCGCTAAGGCATTTGCAACGTCAAGCAGAAATGTTGAGATATTGCGAAATTGAGGCAGCGGCACCTCTGGGGAGGTTCCCGGTCAAAGACCGAGGAACCCTATGGGCAGGGCACTAGGGCTTGATCAGGTCGTGTAATCTAAACTGAGCGATTTTAGAGATCTCTAGCAGCGCTGTTTTAATCTCATGGTCTCTTGAATTATGGAGACGTTTTTCAAACTGTGTCATGACATTGTCAGGCGTTTGTCCTTTAATAGCCATGACAAATGGGAAGCCAAACGTTTGCCGGTAGGTGAGATTTAACTGTTGTATGCGGTCATGTAGCTGCGGACTAATACGATCCAAGCCGACGCTTGCCTGTTCTTGAACAGACGCATCGGCCATCTGACTCTGACTGCCTAATTCTGGATGAGCATTGATTAGATCGATCTGTTGTGACAGCGGCATTTGCTCGACAACAGCGACCATTTTTTGATGGAGATCTATGACATCGGTAAAGGGGCGAGCGGTCCAAACTTGCTTAGCAATATCGGGAGTCTCTTCAAAGACGGTGCCCAGTAATGCGACAAAGGCATCTTGCTCCATCTGATTGAGCTGTTCAGTTGAAACTTGCATACAGGGTGGCTATAGGCGTTCGATATGGGCATTTTGCTGACAGAGCAAACAAATTATGCATCCAGTCGCCATAATATCGGATCGGAGCTGCTCAAACTAACACAAACGGCCAATGCCTGCTTTACCAGTTCATAACGTCTTGAATGGCTGCCGTAGCGTACGCTGCTGCAGTCCTATGCCCTTGAACTGAGGGATGCCAGTCGCCTAGGGGGTTAAGCTCCATATCAGGAAGAAAATAGTATTCGATATCTGTCTTGCCTGCGGTTTTTTCTGCAGCTACCATCGCTGCAACGCTGTCGGCAAATCGGTCGCCAAAGCCTGCGCACAGAATTTTTATGCCTGGGTTGCGATCGCGAAACCCGTTAATCAGTTTTAGATAATTGCCGATATAGTCATCCGTGGGCAGATCTCCCTCAGCGTAGTCGTTGAGACCCACAAAAATATGCACCAAGTCTGCCTCAAACTGGCTGAAATCGTAGCTGGCTGTTAGGCCACTGATAACGCGGATATATTCATTGGCCATAGAGTCAGGACTTTGGCTCAGGCTAGCGGTACGATTGCGAAAAATACCCGTGCCGGACGTAGCGATAATCTGATAGTCAGCATTTAGCCTATTGGCGCTGTAGGCAGCGTAGGTTTGAGAAGTATCTTCGTCGTGCGTCATACTATCCGGGAAAGACGTTTGCGACGTGGCAATATTGCCATAGCCCGCTGTAAAGCTGTCGCCGACAAATACAATTTTACGGTCATGTTCGGGAGCCGACAGCAGAGTTGCTCCCCCATCTAGAAAGAGATTATAGATCCGTCCAGGATCTGCGGCATATTCGCTGCGTTTGTAGACAACAACATCGTGGGACCAGTTAGGATCGAGGTCAGCGGCTACCATGACTTTCTGCTTACCACGCTTTGGTGGAATGTCGGCTCGCTTTACCCCATCAATAAACACCAGGGTGTGATTGTCCGGTTCGGCCAGCGCTATCTTAAACGAAGTCCCTTCAATCCGGACACGAAAGTAAGATCCGGGCCAGCCCCATCGCACTGATGTAGAGGCATTTGACTGGTCAAATCGACCGATATATTTAATTTTAGGATGACTCATCAACAGCGTCGTCTCGGACGCCGGATCAAATCTTTTATGAATCGCAACCGGAGCAAAGCTGTCGCTCGCAGCAACGGTCGATGCAACAGAAACACTTTGATGTGTAGAACCGAGGACAGGAAGGCTCACCCGAGTTTCCCACAGACAAACAACAAGGACTGAGATAATAAAAACGCCGAGTATTTTATATATCTTTCTATTCACTAGAGTCTTTTCAAGAGACAGTCTGCTGTTGTGCGGATTAAAGAGCAGAACGGACCGATTGAGCAACAACAATCGGCCTAGAGTTTCTCTTGAGGGTACCCATACAAAGCAGAACAATTTCCTTAGGAATCTAGAGTTCGGAATGCCTTCCTTTTCTGACTGCCGAATTCCAAATTTAGCCTCAGTCAGGGTTTTCCGACGTAAGGTGATACCCTCTTATGATTGTCTCCAACTATTTACGAACAGGAGCCGGAATCGACCGCTTTGGTTTGGCTGATTTCGCAGCGGGCTTACGGCGGCGGTTGCTGGGGCCTTGACTCCGAGACTGATTCCGAGGGCGGCTGCGACCGTTTTGAATCGGTTCTGGTTTAATGCTGGGGTCGGGTTCATACCCCGGCAGTACCACCTTGGGCAGATCCTGCTTTAACAACCGTTCGATGGCCCTGAGCAGTTTGTGTTCATCGACACATACTAGAGAAACCGCCTCACCTTCGTTTCCAGCGCGACCGGTACGGCCAATGCGGTGAACATAGTCCTCGGCCACATTGGGCAGCTCATAGTTTACGACATGGGGCAGCTGGGCAATATCGAGACCCCGTGCAGCGATATCCGTGGCAACTAGCACCCGTACTTTACCCGACTTAAAAGCTGCCAACGCGCGGGTTCTGGCTCCTTGACTTTTGTTGCCGTGGATAGCGGCAGCGGTCAGACCGTCTTTTTCTAGCTGCTGGGCCAGTCGGTTGGCCCCATGTTTGGTGCGGGTAAATACAAGCACCTGCTGCCAGTTGCGCGAGCCGATCATGTGGCTCAATAGTTCTCGCTTGCGGCTTTTATCAACCGGGTGAACTATCTGCTGAATCCCGTCTGCGGTGGAGTTTTGGACCGCTACTTCGATCAGCTGAGGGCGGTCTAGCAGACTACTGGCCAGACGCTTAATATCTTTGGAAAAGGTGGCTGAAAATAGCAGACTCTGACGATATTTTTGCTCAGGCAGCAGCGCTAGCACTTTGCGAATATCGTGGATAAAGCCCATATCCAACATGCGGTCGGCTTCGTCTAACACCAAAATTTCGACCTGGGACAGATCGACCGTTTTTTGACCGGCATGGTCCAACAGCCGACCTGGGGTAGCCACTAAAATATCGACGCCGTGGCGCAGCTGTCTGATTTGGGGATTAATTTTGACTCCGCCAAAAACTACGGCTGAACGCAGCGGCAGATGGCGACCGTAGGTTTCAACACTGTCACCTACCTGAGCTGCTAGCTCACGGGTAGGGGTGAGTACCAGCGCCCGCACAGGCCGCCGACCTTTGGGAATGGGCTGCTGGCTGAGCCGCTGCAGCATGGGCAGGGTAAAGCCCGCTGTTTTACCAGTACCGGTCTGGGCTCCAGCCATGACATCACGGCCGTCTAGGATGACGGGGATGGCCTGGGCTTGAATGGGAGTCGGCTCAGTGTAGCCCTGCTCATCAATCGCGCGCAGGAGTTGGGCCGAAAGGCCAAGGGTATCAAATTGCATCGATGGTTAATTGCTCCAATCTTGCCCCATCAGCTGTTAGCTGGCTCCGGTCCGGGCTGGATAAGTTTGAATCTTGAATTGAGCAGGACGTCCTACATCCTAGAAAATGCAAAGGGTTCAAGAGGCTTCTCGATGACGCTGAGGTCACAAAGGGTGACCAACCGGTGGATCCCCCGAGAAGCCAATATCATAACAGGTATTGGCGGCGAGCGTTCTGCCTGACTTGAGCCAGCGCGCCATCACTCGGAGCGGTTACCGTCTAGCTGATGATTGAACTGGCTATCAAATAGCTTGACCGGCAGGGGCTCTGTCGGCAAATTAATATCTCGTTGGGGAAAGGGAATTTCAATACCTGTTTTGCGAAAGGCGGATGCGATCGCAAAGTTCAAATCACTGCGAATTTTAGGATGGTCCTGGGGTCTACGAATCCAGACTAATAGTTCAAAATCCAGCGAGCTATCGCCAAAGCCCATCATAAAGACTTCAGGAGCCGGAGCCGCCATCACCTGAGGATGCTCCCGACCCACCTCCAGTAGAATCGCCTTCACCGTCTCCGGCTTGCTGCTGTAGGCCACCCCCACCGGAATATGAATCCGAGATAGGGGATTGCGATGGCTCCAGTTGACCACATCGTGCTCTAAAAACCGCGAGTTAGGTACAATAATCGACACCTGGTCCAGGGTGCGAATATCGGTGCTGCGCGGACCAATGCGGTCCACCATGCCAAAACGACCGTTGAGTTCCACAAAGTCTCCCACCTGAATCGGTCGCTCAAACACTAGCACTAGGCCGCTGCTGATATCCTTAGCAATATTCTGTAGCCCTAAACCAAGACCTACACCCAGGGCACTAGCCAGCAACGTCAGCGAGCTAAGGTCGATGCCCCATAGCTGCAGTATGGCAATAACACCAACAAACAAAATGGCATAGCGCACCAGAATCGAAATGGCGGCCTGCATGCCCAGGCTGATGCCTGAAGTATTTAGAAGTCGCGATCGCAACAGATTGGTCACAATCTTAGTCAGCAGCACCAGGGCACCGAGCCATGCCAGCAGCGCCAAAATATCCGCGACAGACAGCGTTGTTTCTCCGAGCGGCAGCGACTGACGCACAAATGTAGACACCAGCCAGTCTTGCGCTTGATTGGCCCAAGCCCGCGTCACTCGAAACCGATTGACAACAAACAGCAGTGCCGATAGCCACAGCAGCAGTCGCAGTACAAACAGCAGCAGCCGAGCACTAAACTGCACTAGCGAAAACTGGGGACGCACCACCCCTGTCGCTCCTGGCTGAGGCTGGGCCGCTGGCACGGGTAACAGCGGCGAAATGTAGCGTCGCCACAGATACCCCAGCAAATAGTGCAGACCCAAGGTTCCTAAAAGCACGACCAAAGAAACAATCGTCGCCTGTAGCAAATAATCTTCAGTCCGTTCTACCCGCGCCTGTTTTAACCAATCTTCAATATCTATGGCCCAAGCTTCTGCCTGTTGTTGCAAGGTATCTTCGGTAACGTTGACCTCAGTCTCTAACGCTCGCAGATCGTTGGCTGTCACCGACAATAGCTGCCGGGAGCTGCCCGCACTGTTGTAAATAATCGGGGTGTAGCCAAACGCATTGACCCTGACCCGGATGCGATCGCTCGACTGCATCAGATCGATCAGTTCCGCATTAATCGCCTGGGCTCTCTGTTTTGCCGTTAGATCCTGAGTCCCAGCAACTTGGAACAGCCGTTGGCCATCCACCTCAATCCAGGCTGTTGCAATATTTCTTCTTTCTTGAGCCGTACTTTCCTGATTTTTCGTACCCTGAGCAACCGATTGAGGTACCCAAAATACCCCCAGAATGAGCACCACCGCCAGCAGCATAGTGACCACAAACCGCCCTTGGCGTCCGATAACTTGTTTGCGGTACTTAAAAAATTGCCCAAACACTGTCTGCTATCCCATCGATCTGGGCCTATCCTACAGTGTTTAGCTTAGCGGTGTGGGAAGTGGATTGGGGTGAGAGCAGCAGACTTTAAACCCAGCCGACAACGCAGCACCCAAGCCTTAGCTCTGACGATACTTTTGAGCAAAGAGCGGCATCAGCGACATCACGGTCAGTACACTCAGACACAGAAGAACAGGCCACCACTCGCCCCCCTGTAAGGCATCTACCCCCGTTACTCCTAGCCAGGTATAGGCTAGCGTACCTGGAATAATTCCCACCAAAGTACCTATAGCGTAGGGAGTAACCGAAATACCGGTCAGACCAAACAAAAAGTTCACCACATTAAACGGAGAAATCGGCGCAAACCGGACCGCCAGCACACAGGCCAACGCCTGATTTTTCATCGTATGATCCAGTCGATTAAAAACTCCCTTAAATCGAGGATGGGCACAAAACCGTCGCTTAAACCAGTCATGGAGTAGATAGCGCGCCAGCCAAAATGCCACAATAGCTCCGGCTGTCGCACCGATAATTGACCACAGCGTCCCCCACAGCAAACCAAATAGAGCCCCGCCTAGTACCACCAAAACAGTACCCGGTATACCAATAGCTGCCGCCAGCGTATGAGCTCCCAAGAACGCAGCCACCCGCCAGTTGCCAGCTCCTTCAATCATTTCAGTCAGAGCCTGATGGTCGAACAAAAAAACAACCAATCGCCAACAAAAAGGGGCCATAATGGCGGCAACCAACAGACCCCAAAAATATATTTTTCGAACCATGGCGATGTAGGTATAGATGCGAATCTGTAAACTAGATTGGCGTCTAGATTCAAAACCTGATGACAAGCACCATGAACCAGACGCGGTTTATGAGAAATTGCTTAAGACTCAGAAGACACCGGCTGACCACCGTCAGGCAGCGATTCGTTCAACGATTTGCGAGCCACCTTAGTAACAATAAAGACAACAGCAAACGTAGCCACTAGACCCACAATTAGAAACGCCCACTCGGCAGGAGTTCTCTCTTGACCAGCAGCGGCACTGCCAACAACTCCCCCCAAATAAACGTACAAAATTGTTCCAGGTAAAATACCCACGGTACCCAACACGTAGTCAGCTAACGATATATTGGTTAGACCCAGACCATAGTTCAATAAATTAAACGGAAACGCCGGAGACAGACGTACCAGAAAGACGATCTTGCGGCCCTCTTTCTCAATAGCATCATAAATCGCCTTAAAAATCCGGTTACCCGATACTTTTTTAGACACACAATCACGAGCTACGTAGCGACCGATTAAAAATGCAGCCGTTGCCCCCAACATGGCACCAATAAAAACAAAGATAGTGCCTTTAACAATACCAAATACGGCTCCAGCTCCCAAGGTCACCACCGACGCCGGCAAGAACGACACGGTGATAAAGATATACATAATCACAAAGACGATGGGGGCAATAGGCCCCAACCCATCAATCCAGTTGAGCGCGTTTTGCAAAGCTCCCTGGATACCGCCTCCGCTGCCATCTTGTGCCATAGCCGGAGCGGCTGCTAACAGCACTGCGCCCATAAATGCAAACGACATAAACTTTGTAACCAACTTAGTCAGCTTAGACGGATGACCTGGCAAGGAGCCAAGTACCTTCTTTGAGTCTTTCATAAGGATTACTCCCGTAGTGTTATTTTGACAAAAAACAGGCCGTTGCTGATTTAGGGGATGCGCCGATCTGCTAGCAATGCGATATGTCAGCACCTTGCAGATAAAATCATCCCGAGGATCAGCAACGCCAAAAACATTAGCTAAACCAAAGATCCGCCGCAGCTAGACCCGCTGCCTGCGGTACAGCCAAAGCAGTAAGGACGAGTTTGCACATGACCAATAACGTCCAACGTGCCACTCTTTAGCAAAGATTCAACCGTGACAGGCTGCCCCTGGGCGTTTAGAGCCGGGATTCCTTCCATCTGATTAAAGTCACAGTCATAAACCTGGCCCAGATAGTCCACCGACAGTTCACTACGACACATCAGATGATCGACGGTGCCCGCATTGTGATGCTGGGCCAAAAACCTCAGATAGGGGTCATGGAGCTGACGATGCTTCAGGTGAAACTTAGTGCGGCCAATGGGCAGGTTGGTAATGGTAAATAAGCTATTAAATTGAATATTAAAATGTTCGCTGAGATAAGCCTTGTAGTCTTTTTCTAGCCCAATTTGCCCTGGAGTCAGGGAGAAATCTTCAGATGCAGGAACAGGCGGATTGTAGACCAAATCGAGCACCAGATTTGGATCTTGACCATAGCCCCTTTTATTCAACAGCTGCAGAGCCTGAATAGAGTCCTGATAAACTCCCTGCCCACGCATTTTGTCAACGTTGTCTTCCAGGTAGCAGGGCAGCGACGCTACTACCCGCAGCTGATGCTGAGCAAAATAGTCAGGCAGGTCTTCATAGCCGGACTCAAAAAAGATAGTCAGATTTGAGCGAACAATGACTTCCTTACCTTGACTACGGGCCGCTTCAACAATAGGTCGAAACCCATAGTTCATTTCCGGTGCGCCTCCGGTTAGATCCACCGTTTGAATTTGTGGAAACCGGTGAATCATATCCACCAGCTGAGCACAGACCTCGGGCGATAGCTCCTCAGTACGCTGAGGCCCAGCCTCCACATGACAGTGACTGCAGCTCAGATTGCACTTACGGCCTAGATTGATCTGTAAAACGCTAATGGGCGTTTTGGTCAACGGTTGACCCAGGGCAGCCTCAAAGCTGGGTAATGTCTGTGGAGCAGGAATTGACTGGACCATAGTCTAAATAATCTAGGTGAATTTACAGTAGGCAGCCAGGAAGCTTAACTTCCACAACTGTCATTGAACGATACCTTGCTGAATATTTGCTTAGAACTCAGCGGTAATTATCTTAGAACGAACCCACCATAGGCCAGCTTACAAAAATCAGCTATTGACTCAGCACAGCAAGCCTTCTCCAAACATCGAAACCATCGTTCATTTTGACACTGCTGTAAGAGAAGAATTTCTTCAAGTGTTGAATGCTTTAGTGAGAACAGAGCTTCTGGAGAGTAAACGAGGCGTTGCTGATCCTCGGAGTGATTTGATTTACCAGATGCTGGTGTGTGGAAATTCTGATTACCCAGAGGTTACCTCTGAGATATTTTCTAAAGCCGTAGTGCGCCACAGCCCCAGACAACAAATCGCTCAAACATCTACCGTTACATTAACGATTGACTCGGACGTACTGGCCTAGTTTGAATCCCAGGGAGAACAAGCCGAACAACAAATGGCCCTAGCTCTAAAAATCTATGCGGAAGCCAATAAAGCCTACGCAAAAACTGAGTAAAACGGTCTCCAAGGAGTTAGTAGAAACTTTCAAAAGACGGTCACATAAGTCTCTTTGCCTGTGATTGGCAAATGTCGTAATTTTTGATTTTGCAAGTCAGGTTCTAAGCCCAAATCTTCTAGGGGAATCAGACCCAATAGGGGCGTTTGTCCAGTAGGTAGCTCTACACAGTCGTAGCGGCCTTCTCGACCTTCAACCGAAAGCTTGAGCCCTTCGTAAACATTGACAGTTTGCGGCCCGGTTGCTGTCTGAGCATCGATGGTTGCTGTCAGTTTGAGCCCTAATTGTTGAATGATCTCTGCCGGTAAGCAAAGACGGGTAGCGCCTGTATCGACTAGCGCGTTATCTACCACTATGGAGCGAATCTGCTCAGGGGGGATAAAATTTCGCTCTGCTAAGACCTGGTCAATCCAGTTCGTCAAACGTAGGGTGACAATGACCTTGCCCATAGTATTTTGGGAGATTGCTGTATTCTTCATCATTCCCCAGTTCAAAACGCAACGCCTAATTACATTTTGGCTAATTTCTCGAATGTGAGGCATTTGTATTGAAATATTGCTGATTGATTGGGCGGACGGCATTAATTTATGGCGAATGGATACCTTAGGTAGAGCGCGTTCACTACATACAATCGGCTGGGAGCTATGCTGTCGAAACTTAAACTTGGGCAAAAATTTACCCTGATGCTGATGGGGGTATTTATTGTAGGTATTTTGATTAGCGGGATTGCTCTGTCGCGGCTGCTGAACTATACGGCCCAGGCCCAGCTGACCAGTAAAGCGCTGATGCTGATGGAGACGATGAACTCGGTGCGTCAGTATACGGTAGATGAGGTTGGTCCCGAGCTTGCTGAACTGAGCGCAGACAGATTTTTGCCGGAGACGGTCCCTAGTTTCTCGGCCCATACGGTGTTTGAAGTACTGCAGTCGAACCCGGAGTACGAAGATTTTTTCTATAAAGAAGCGGTGCTAAATCCGACTAATCTGAAAGATCAGGCGGATGATTTTGAAACATCGCTGATCAATACATTTAAGCGACCCGACAGCCGTGACGATATAGAAGGGTTTCGCGGTTCTCCCGGTGGCAGACTCTATTACATTGCTCGGCCTATTGAGATCAAGCAAGAGGCTTGTCTAGAGTGTCATAGTACCGCCAGTCGAGCGCCGGAGAGTATGATTGCGCTCTATGGTTCTGAGCATGGATTTGGCTGGGAGCTAAATGAAATTGTGGGAACACAGATTATTTCGGTCCCGGCGCAGACGGTGTTTGCTATGGCCAGACAGTCTTTGCTGATCACCTTAGGTGTGTTTACTGGGGCATTTGCGATCGCAATTCTCCTAGTCAATCTCTGGCTCAAACGCTACGTTGTGCGTCCGCTCAACCGCATGGCCTCCACGGCAGAAGCGGTCAGCACAGGCGACACCCAGGCCGAATTTATCAAATGGTCCGACGACGAAGTCGGCACGCTGACCGATTCTTTTAACCGGATGCGGCTCAGCTTACAAATGGCTATGCAGCGGCTAGAGCGCTATCGCAGTAATCGCAAAGGCAGTTCTGGCAGTCTTTAGACTATCTTGCCGAGCGGGCCTGGCTAATCAGTTCGCTGCGTAGCTCCTGACGAAATTCTTGAGACATCTGGCTATCAGGAATTTCCTTGGCCAGCCGGTCTACAAAGGCGGGAGCGCTCTGATTAGGATAGTCGGTCAGCACATCTTCAACCACCATGCTGGCCATCGGCCCAATCCGCAGCGCTAGCGCCTGACGACAGCGGTCAATAAAGTCAGGATTTAATATCTGTTTGCTTTGAATCACCGTGCCAATTTCCGGCATCGTCTGACTAGACGCCAGCGATTCACTGGGCACACAAATATGACTCAAAAAGGCCGTCGCTCGATCGGCGTCTGTAATTTGGCCCGCGAGAATCTCCACAATTTTCTGAGGTGTGGCGCCAGGATTATCCTCTAGAGTTTCTTGGATGACCATATCGGCAATAGGGCCAATACAGCGAATCAGCTCATCGCGACACTGAGAGATAAAGGACGGGTCGGGACCAGGCCGACTGACGGTGGCCTCAGGTCGGGTTGTCGTTTCGACCGGTAGAGGCTGCACCTGGCTCAGGGTTTTACTAACGCTGGCGGGCAGCAGCGGGCTGAGCTGCTCAAATACGTCTTTAGCCGACTGAAACCGGTCCTGGGGCTGCTGGCGAGTTAGGGTGTTGAGTACGGTCTTGAGCTGAGGGCTGACCCGAATATAGTGCTCCCACTGCAAATCCAGGGTTTTATCATCCATCAGATTACGCGGATGCTGTCCGGTTAACAGCACTAGAGCCGTTACTCCCAAAGCATACAGGTCGCTTGCAGGCGTACACTTGCCATACATTTGCTCCGGTGGCGAGTAGCCAAATTTACCCACCGCTGTAACCGACCCTTTTAGACTTTCTCCTTGGGTAACGCTTTCGGCCAATACATCGGAGACGGTGTTGTTGACCAGGCCAAAGTCAATCAGAATGGGCAGGTTGCGATCGCGCGAATACATCACATTTTCCGGTGAAATATCGCGGTGCATAATCTTAAGATCGTGCAGATAGTCCAACACTTTCAGCATGTGCACCATCCAGTAGACCACTTCTGCTTCAGTAAAGCGTCTTGACTGCTTTTTGCGCTTTTGCAGCAGCTTTAGATAGGTGACGCCGTCAATATATTCTTGGACAATAAACAGCCGTCTAGCCTGGGTAAAGCAGGCCCTAAATTTAGGAATCTGCGGATGGTCAATGCTGTAGAGCGTCTTAGCTTCACGCTTAAATAGCTCGATGGCCTTTTCCAAAAACTTTCCCTGCTGCTGCACTGGCCGCAGTTCTTTGAGCACGCAGAGTTCACCAAATCGCTGGTTGTCTTCAACCAAATACGAAAAGCCAAAACCACCCTGTCCCAGCATCCGCTTGATGGTATAGCGTCCGGCAATTTTAGTTCCTGCTGGAATCACCTGGCCAGGAGACTGGTCGGCGGTCTCAGGACTCCAAAGTTTGGGACCAGAGACTTTGGGGTTTGATATTGCCCCGGAGACTTTAGGCACTGAGATTGCGCCAGATGGTTTAGGAGTTGATACCGTACCAGATGGTTTAGGAGTCGATACTGCACCAGATACCGACCGAGCTTGATTTGGATTGATGTGATAGACCGATACAGGCTCTTGAATATTTTTTAGCCTAAGCGGACCGGCAAAGTCAGCGTCGAGCGTCAGTCGCGTCTTGACTAGGTCGTAGATCAGCTGCGATAGACAGATACCACCCGGTTTGGCCTGGGTCTGTAGGCGCGCTGCGATATTGACGCTGTTGCCCATGACGTCTGATTCATTAAAAAAGACGTCGCCCATGTGGATACCGATGCGGTGGGCTAACGTATCCGTGCTTTTGGTGCGTAATGCCAGGGCTTTTTGGATTGCGATCGCGCAGCTGACGGCCTGTACCGCGCTGACAAAATACATTAGCAGCCCATCACCCGTAGATTTGAGCACCTGCCCTTCAAATTCCTGGCACTGCCGGGTCATTAGCTGCAGATCGCGACGGATCAGCCGTAGCGTTTTTTCCTCGTCAACCGACATGTGGGCACTAAAACCCACCGCATCAGTGACTACGATAGCGGCAAGCGCACGCTGTCCTCGAGTAGGTGTGGGGAGATCGCTGGACATGGACTTAAAAAGGGAACTATTAAAACGTCACATTGAAATAGAGGATTTGTGCACGGTTTCAGGATTCTGCACACACGGCAATGCAAGCAAATACTGCCCACCATGTCATTTAAGGAACATCACAACCTATAAAAACCTTCAACACTAAAGCCAAGGTTTTCCGATGAAAGTTCCTGTGCCATTCAAGAAACCGTCTGTGTACCCACTAAACCGACTAGCGCCGTCTATATCTATGCTTTCAAACTTCCGTAGAGAAGACCGTAAGACTACTCTACTTACTCACAAAGCTTAATCACGCTGGTCTGACAGCAGGCAAAATCTTCATACCTGCAAACTTGACAAACGATAGCGACAGCTTGCCAGATGCACCGTAGGCAAACTGCACCGTCCTTGAGTTTAAGTGGGCTAGAGATGACTGATGGTTATTAGCTATGCGTATAGACGCAAACGCTATGCCCTCATTTTAACAAGCCAATCAGCGCAGCAGCAGCGTTTTGACTACCTCTTTGGGGCAGTATTTTGTAACCGTCTGGACAGAATTTTGGATCAGAGGCCAAATCAGCAATACCGACACATTTTAGATAAATCCCAGTTCGGATCGGCAACACCGATTTTAATTTGGATGTGGTTTAGCGATAGCATCTAAAGATTGGCGTTTTTTAATCGACCCAATCAGTACAGACAGCTATCCCCAAAGGCACACCATCTATGGATACACAAACCCTGACCCAGCTTATCGATACCGCTTGGGAAAACCGCAGATCGATCAATTCCAGCACCTCAGGCGAAACCCGCGAGGCTATCGAATATGTCGTCAAGGGGCTCGATAGCGGCCAGTATCGCGTTTGTGAAAAATCAGGCAGTGACTGGGTCGTCAACCAGTGGCTCAAAAAGGCCGTGCTCATGTCCTTTCGTCTCAACGATTCCACTGTTATCGCCAGCGGTCTCAAATATGGTGAAATGGGTGACGCTCCCTGGTTTGACAAAGTTCCATCCAAATTTTCCGGCTGGACTCAAGACGACTATACCCAAGCCAGCTTCCGTGCCGTGCCCAACTGCGTTGTTCGACGAGGCTCCTATGTCGCGAGCAACGTAGTGCTTATGCCCAGCTTTACCAACATCGGGGCCTACGTTGACAGCGGCACCATGATAGACAGCTATGTCACCGTCGGCTCCTGTGCCCAAATCGGCAAAGGCTGTCACATCTCTGCAGGCGTGGTCATTGGCGGTGTTCTAGAACCTCTACAGGCCAACCCCGTCATTATTGAAGACAACGTCTTTGTTGGCGGCCAAAGCGAAGTCTCAGAGGGCGTCATTGTCAGAGAAGGAGCGGTGCTAGCCATTGGTGTGTATCTGAGTCAGTCCACCAAAATTGTTGATCGCGCCACCGGCAAAGTCACCTACGGTGAAATTCCGCCTTATTCAGTTGTTGTACCGGGAGCGTTGCCAGGTAAACCTCTGGCGGATGGCACCCCTGGCCCTAGCCTGTACTGCAACGTGATTGTTAAGACTGTGGATGACAAAACCCGGTCTAAGACCTCTATTAATGAATTATTGCGGGATTAAGTTTAGGCCCACACATTTGTTTAGAGGATTTTTTATCTAAACAAACCAACATCCTCTCTTGGGAGGAGTGCCGGTTGAATGGGGTGGGTTAGCCGTTAGCACAAGCGGTCGAAACGCACTCCGGAGCCTCTCCCAGTAGGGGATGGGGTATCGCTTTCTAGCATTCAATGCTGGATTAAACCTTGATCTCTAACTATTCGATCCTTAGTACCCTTTTCCCCTCTCCCTCACTCAGATCTCCCAATGTCTCTTCTACCCTTCGACCAAAAAGAAGGATATCTGTGGCTAGACGGCAACATTGTTGTCTGGAAAGACGCCACTATTCATCCTCTTACCCATGGACTCCACTATGCCAGTAGCGTCTTCGAAGGCGTTCGCATATATAACGGCAAAGCGTTTTTACTCAAAGAACACATCGAGCGGCTACACCAGTCTGCCAAAATTCTTGGTTTTGAGATTACTTACTCCACAGACGATATCATCGCAGCTACCCACAAACTGCTCGCCCAAGAAAATATCGACGTCGGCTACATTCGTCACTTTGCCTGGCGCGGTAGCGAACGACTGCGCATCTATGCCCCAGATACATCTACCCGTCTAGGCATAGCCGCCTGGGCGTTTCCGACAACATTGTTTAGTATTGAGACTAAGAAACCCCTCAAGCTCACAAGCCACATCACCTGGCGCAAGCCCGACCCGACAACGGCCCCCACTGTGAGCAAAGCGGCCTGTCTGTATCCGATCTGTACCATGAGCAAGCATGAAGCGGTACTGCAGGGCTTTGACGATGCTTTAATGCTGGACTACCGGGGGCTAGTGGCCGAATCCACCGCGTCAAATGTGTTTTTGATCATGGATGGAGCGGTACATACGCCCACACCTGACTGCTTTCTAAATGGTATTACCCGGCAAACGATTATCAAGCTGGCAAAGCAGCTGAATATTGAAGTTGTAGAACGACACATCAAACCCGAAGAACTAGCCCATACACAGGAAGTCTTTTTGACAGGGACAACCTGTTAGATTGAATCCATTAGCCAGATCGACGACCGTCAGTTCAAGCCGTTTGGCCCCGTAACCCTGCGTCTAATCCAGGCATATCGAGATTTTGTAACGGAGCAGACGATGGCAACCCCTTAGCCAGTCTATACAATAACGTAGTTCTCTTTTAACAAACCCTATGTCTACTGCAACTCCCATTACCGCACCCGTATTTGATCCGGTAAATGTTACCCAGGAGCTAATCCGCTGTCCCAGCGTCACCCCCGACCGAGAAGGCGGTCTCGATGTTGTTCAGCGTCATTTAGAGCAGCTAGGGTTTACCTGTCATCGGATGACTTACCACAATGAGCCCGGCAGCTATGAGGTCGATAATCTCTATGCCCGCTTCGGGACCAAGTCGCCCAACCTGGCCTTTGCCGGTCATACAGACGTGGTTCCTGAGGGTAATCGAGAGCGGTGGGGCGTTATCGATCCCTACAATGGAGTGATTCGAGACGGTATTCTATGGGGTCGAGGCACCGTTGACATGAAGGCAGGCATTGGCTGTTTTATTGCAGCAGTTTCCTCCTGGCTGGCAAAGAACAAAGAGACTTTCAACGGCTCGTTTAGTTTCATCATTACTGGTGATGAGGAGCACGAAGCGATCAACGGCACCAAGCCAGTGATGCAGTGGCTGGAAGCGCGAGGAGAGAAAATTGACGCCTGTTTGGTAGGTGAACCCACTAACCCGCTAGAAATGGGAGACTGCGTTCACATTGGCCGTCGTGGCAGTATCAATACGTTTATCACGCTCAAGGGAAAGCAGGGGCATGTGGCCTATCAGCGCAACGTGCTAAACCCGGTGCCAGCAGCCGTAGCGATGGTGAGCGCGCTACAGAATCTCACCTTGGACCAGGGCAATGAATGGTTTGAGCCATCGAATCTAGAAATAACCCAGTTTGAGACCGCTAAGTGCGCAGAAAATGTGATCCCGTCTGAGGTGAAGCTGCGGTTTAATATTCGCTTTAATGATGAACAAACTGGCGAAGGGCTACAGCAGCTGATTCGCGAGACGGTGGAGCCAATTGCTAGCGAGTATGGCACCGAGTACGATATTCGTTTTCGCGTCAGTGGCGAAGCCTTTCGCACCGATCCAAACGACGACTTTGTTGCTTTAGTACAAAACGCAGTTGAAGAGATTGCTCACCGCCGACCCAGACTTAGTACAGAAGGCGGCATTACCGATGCGCGCTATCTGGTACCTCACTGTGTCACGGTAGAATATGGCCCACTAGATAATACGATGCATCAAATTGGAGAACATATTCCGGTCGCTCATATCCATGAGCTACATCAGGTCTATGAGAGAATCATCGACAAGTTTTTCTCTTCGTAGTTCAATAGCCTATGTCTTTTTCCCAGAGAATCTCATCTTTACACCATTGCCTGGTGCTAACGTAACGCCTCGTCGTTTGGCGGTTTCGGGTGTTTTTCCGATTTTCTAGGATTCTGATAGGCGTTTGACCTTTGCCCCCGCTAGACGCCTGTGGATTTCCATCAACCGCTGGGGAATGACATCCTGGTGTGGGCTATGTTGCAGACATCGACTGAGGTCCAGGGATTTCACATTGTCGGCCCGAGAACCGGGAAACCAGTGGCTAGCGCCCCCCAGCAGGTTATAGCGGGCGGCAGCATATTCAGTCATATCAAAGGCGTCCACCAGATTACCCAGCCAGAGAATAATGGGAATATTCAGGTTGCCAGGGGTGTCGGCAGGGTTGGGCAAACCCACATCCCAGGTTTTGTACCAGGTTTCGCCCAGGGCTGCGATCGCACGTTGCTCTAACTTCTCTAAAATCGGCGGCAGCACCTCATCAGCCTGGTCAATCAGCGGTAGCACTTTCATATGCTCGTCAAAGTCGCTGGGCTGGGCCGCCCCCAGACTTAGCGTATGCACCTGGGAATGACTCAGACAAAACAGATCGTTAAATACCATTGGGCTTAGCGGTGCGCACAGGTCCACTAGCTTTGGCGGCGGCGCATACAGATGGCCCCCCTTATCCGACGGACTAATGATAAATACACCCACATCGTGCTTTTGAGCGGCTTCAATCGCAGGCCAATTGTTTTGAAAAATGTAGTACCAGTGCAGGTTCATATAGTCGAACTGGCCGGTATTTACCGTATCCACTAGGACATTCGTCGGGCCGTGGGTAGAAAACCCCACATGGCGTACCCGACCCTGACGCTGCAGGTCACGCACCACGTCCATACAGCCGCCGGGACGCAGGGTCCAGTCCAGTAGCTCGTGGGTATTGATGCCGTGGATACCCAGCAGGTCCACATAGCCAAGCTGCAGATTTTTGATGGATTTTTCAAATGTGGCTAGAAATTCCTTAGGGTTTTTACGCGGGGTAACTTTGGTTTGAACGATGATGCGATCGCGATCAAACGCGGGCAGCACCTTACCCAGCTGTATTTCTGATGTGCCATAGCCGCGAGCCGTTTCAATGTGGTTAATCCCTAGCTCAACCGCGCGGTGAATAGTCGCATCTAGGTTTTCCTGATTTTTCGCCGGAATCATCCACTGCGGGATGTCTTTCCAGGAATGCTGATACCGCATGCCGCCACAGGAAAATACCGGCATTTGTAATTCTGTGCGGCCAAATCGACGATACTGCATGAACTTTATAGGGACTTATTCCTTGTTCAGTATGCAAGATTTCAATCAATTCGGCATTGCTAAGCTTTGAGATAGCTTTAGCTGTGAGAGCCCACCACAAGCCGCGACTATCGAGCGACCTGTCTCCAGCGATCGCATCAGTTCTACCTGAACTTGCGCAAAATCCTAACCGTTCTTGGGAAAGCTGAGGGGGCTGCCCAACAGGTATTGGGTCGCGAGTACTGGCTTCGGCGATTGACCCACCCCGGTGCCCCTCCCCGGAGGGGATTAAGTATTGGTTGGGTGTACAGAGTAATTGATGCTTGAAACAAACGTTCTTTTGGTAAGCAAAAAGCGTAGTTCGACAATTCCCCTCTTCGGAGAGGTGCCCCAACGGGCGGGGTGGGTTGGCTACATGAAGTGATTAATTTCTCAAAACTGGGATTTTCTCAGATGGCCTGGCTTCGGTGCTCAATTATCCACTTTTTGATGACCTGGCACACTTCTTCTAAATTCTGTTTGACGTCTGCATCGTGGAACCTGAGAAACCTGACGCCAAGTGATTCAAGTATGGCTTGACGTTCTTGGTCTTTTGCTTGTACGTCAGGACTGTCATGGGATGAACCGTCAATTTCAATAGCAAGACGCAGAGCCTTGCAGTAAAAGTCCACGATGAATTGATCAATGGGGCGCTGTCGATCAAAGTCATATCCCATCATTTGTTTACGTTTGAGCTGTTGCCAAAGGATGATTTCTCCTTTTGTCATGTTTTGCCTGAGTTGACAGGCGCGTTCTTTGAGTTTGGAATTGTAGGGAATGATGGGATATTTCATAGTTGAGAATGCCCGAGAACCCACCCCGTCGCCCCTCCCCGGAGGGGATTAAGTATTGGTCAAGGGTATAAAGTGCCTGATGCTCAGAGCTAGAACCCACTCGATAAGCAAAAACCGTAGTCCAACAATCCCCTCCTCGGAGGGGTGCCCAACGGGCGGGGTGGGTCGCGATCGCCTAATTATCATCTTCCTGGGCTGGAGGTTCGGGAGTCGTCTGTTGTTCGATTTGTCTTTTGAGCGCCTGCAGCTGCCGCTGATTTGAGGCAATCGAGCTGTCTATGGTTTCTAATTCTTCTGTAAGATCCTGACGCAGCGTTTGCAGCTGCCGTTGCTGACGCTCTAGCTGGGTGGTCATTGCTTCAAACTGCTCTAGCCTGTCTTCTTCAGCTTCTGCCATTTGTTCTGACTCTCGCTGGAGTACTCGCTCTTGCACCAGGAGCCGATAGGCAAACCATCCGGAGACGCCGATAGTCACCAATATTGCAATGACTAAACCCGCCACCAGTGTTTGGATTAGTCCCCAGGTTTGAGAGACTCGTTTTTGCAGATCGTTTAGCTGGGTTTGGTGAGCCTGCTGCTGCTCTTGTAAAAGGGCAAGCGGCGTCTCGGGATTTCGACCAGGTTTAGCAGGAGGCGGTGGGGTACTCATAGCGTTGAAGCGTTCTAAAGTGTCATGGGAGAATCAACATATACCGTTGGTTCTGGAACAACAAACCTGAGGTTTTGGGCGGCTAGCTTTTGGGCGATGGCCGAGTTGGCCAGCTCTAGCAGACGCTTTCGTAACTCTAGGGAATTCTTACTGGGGCTGGTAATAAAGAAAAATACACGGGCTCGGGTGGTGGGCTGCTCTGGATCGTCGGTGCTGCTGTACTGAATGCGGATATTGGTTTGATCAAAGCCCCAAAACAGTCGGCTTTCCTGCTCAATGATGCGGCTGACCAGGGCCTGCTCGTCAATGCGTAGAGGTTTAAAGAAATCCAAACACAGCATAGCCACGGTCTTTTTACCCCGACTGACGTTTTCGATATTTTTCCCCGCCATGGTGGAGTTGGGGACAATCATCATGGTGTTCTGGGCGACAATGCGAATCTTGGTGGACCGCAGACCAATGGCTTCTACCAGGCCATAGACGTCTTCGGCATAGGGGTTAAAGTTAACGCGAATGTACTCTCCGGAAACGTAGGGTCGGTCTAGATACAGCTCCAGAGTGCCGAATAAGCGACCCAGGGTTTGCTGGGCGGCAAATGCGATCGCAACGCCGCTAATTCCCAAACTAGCCCCTAAGGCCACCAGATTTACCCGCAATCCAATGGCAAAAATGACGATCGCCAGCAAAATGATCAGCACATAGATCAGGGTTTCAAAAATCAGTACCACCTCGCTGACTTCACCAAACCAGCGGTTAACCCAGCTAATGACGGAGCTGTGGATCAACCGGCGGGCAATGCGAAACGCAAACCAGGCCAGGGCCGCCGACAAAATTGAATAGACAATCACCCCCAAAAAGTTATAGAGATCCTCGTACTGGATCAGCAGATTGAGGCTAATGGCAATAAATAGGAATGCCCCCGTTAGGGATAGGGAATTTTGAAAGGGTTGAATAAAGGTTTTGCGAATGGCCTGGGCATCGATAACGGTGTAGCGCCCCAGCAGCTGGAGCAGTTTGATCACTAGCTGTAGCAGCCAGCGACCGACAAACGGCGAGGCAATCACCACTACAGAAAACAGCGCTAGTCTGATCATCAGTTCCAAGACGTAGCGCAGTATTTCTTGGTCGATTTGCATCAGAACATTGTCCAAGGCGCGCTGCCCCTCAAAAGCAATCATATTTCAGCTTACCGCCGCAAATACTCTCCTGGGTGGACCAATACCTTATACGTTCATGGGCTGATTGATATCGATGACGCTTTCTTGAATGTCAAAGCTGACGTCGTAGACCTGTAGCTCTTTCATGATGTTTTCCCGCGCCATTTCTAACAGCCCTTTGCGCAGCTCCATGGAGGTGGCCCGCGCCCCCAAAATAAAGAAAACCACCTGGGCTTTGATATGAACCTGTCCAGACGGACGGTTCAGCGTTTCAAAATTTACCTGGGTAAGCTGATGGTCAATGCCCAAAATGTCGCGGGTGCTGTCCAGCAACAGCTGTTCAATCAGGGCCTGCTCTTCATTGGACATTGACTGTAAAAACGTCAGCGTCACCATAGAAATGACTCGGCGAGCGTTGGTCAGGTTTTCGATGTTGACCTGGGCCAGGTTGCTGTTGGGCACCACCATCAGGGTGTTTTTGCCCGATAGCCGTACCTTAGTGGAGCGCCAGCCAATGGATTCTACTTTGCCCAGGGTGCTATCGGGCAGGTGGATGTGGTCGCCGACGGTAAAGGGCCGGTCAATATAGAGCACCACGCTCCAGAGGATTTGCTCAACGATTTTTTGGGAGCCAAATGCGATCGCAAATCCCCCCCCCCCCCCGCTTGCAAACAAAACCACCAAGGTGTACTTATGGGCCTGAGCAAAGAAGAAAACCACAAATAATACAATGGCCGCCCTGCTGACAAACTTACCCCGCGTCAGCAGCTCGGTATTGATTTCGTCTTCGTTCTCCAGGGTTGCCCCCAGCAAATAATCTTCAAACAGTGCTGAAAACAGCCTGAACCCCAGCAAAGCCACGCTGATGGTCAGCAAAAGACTAAACATCAGCTCGATCACCGCCAGCCATGACGGCAGCGGCTGGGCCAGCACGGCCAGGTCAATAACCGTTGCGGCGATAACTATCGCTAGCCAGCCCCAGTATGGGGACACCACCGTTTTCAAAATCTGCAGCGGCATCTCCAGCTTTAACCGCTCTGTCATCGGACCTGTCATCGTTTGCCAGGTTTTTTGAGGCATCGCCACTCCCAAGAGTATTGCTAGCAGCACCAACAGCCCCAGCAGGACAACAGCCATACCAATTAGTATCTCCGGCAGGCTGAACGTGAAGTCAATAGACCGTAAAAGACGCCTAATCACGGTTTATCCTCTGCTAGAGTACGCACTGCTGCAGTCAGCTAACTAATGATAGTAAAACCGAATGCGACGCTTGCAATTACCCCTTCGAGGGATAGGCTTATGTGAGATCGCTACTATTGGGAGCTCTCTCACGGCTAATTTCATCCTAAAGATAGACCATGCCCGATTTCTTAATACGGCAAAGCCAATGGAAAAACCGCTAAGCAGTATATTCCCATTGGCTAAACGTGCTGCTAATTTAACCGCTTATTAGCGACACCCTACATGATGCGAACTGATGCTTGACCATCAATGACTTCGCCGATGAGCACTTCATCCGTCAGTCCAACAAACAAGCCGTTCTCCAACACACCTGGAATATTGTTAATGGTTTTTTCCAGCTCCGCCGGATTATCAATACCAGCTATCTTGACGTCCAGCACCATATTGCCTTGGTCCGTGATCACCGGACCGTCTTTGTTTACCCCCATCCGCAGTTCGGGGGTACCGCCCAGGGATTCTAAAGCACGAGTCACCGGAGCCACCGCCATCGGTAGCGATTCCACCGGCAGGGCAAAGGAGGACCCCAGTATCTCCACTAGCTTAGAGCTGTCTACCACCACAATAAAGCGTTCAGCCAGGCCGTCTACCACCTTTTCGCGGGTGTGGGCTGCGCCACCGCCTTTAATTAAATTCTGCTGAGGGTCCACCTCGTCGGCACCGTCAATGGCAATGTCAATGCGGGGGGCTTCATCTAGCGTGGTCAGGGGAATACCGTGCTTTTTGGCCAGCACCGACGCCTGAAACGATGTGGGAATACCCACGATGTCAGTAATCTCACCAGCGGCCAGCCGCTCACCAATAAACTGAATGGCAAATGCAGTGGTAGACCCTGTGCCCAGGCCAACAATCGAGCCAGATTTTACCTGGGCAGCGGCGGCACGACCCACTTCTTGCTTCATCAACTTAACCGGGTCCATATCTGCCATGATGTGGATAACTCCTCTAATCTGTCTGTGCTAACTGTCCTTGATGACGGCGATGCTGCTCGGTGATAACTCATCCTTTAATCAGCAACGGCTCATCTTTGGTATCTAGCATGACGGAAATCGGGTCGGCTGCATAGACAATGGGCATCTAATCAGGACTTTGCTCGCAACTACCAAATATCAGGTCAGCTACCGGCCACTGTCTGTACGAATATCCACAATACTAAACAGACATTGTGACACAGGCGTCACACCAAACAATGACTGACCGCTGCCAATGGGCAAAAATGTCTGAAAGCCTTACCTACAGACATGTTCAGGCTATGACACTTTAGCATTTGGCTATGCGGAGTCACGCGAATGTCTATGTAGTTGCTCCTACGCACTTTAGGATGTAACGCTATGTATTTTTTACCTCGTATCCGTTCAAGACCGCTCAGGGTATGGCGCTGGCTGCTGGCCCCTCTAGCCTGTTTACTAGTGATGGCACCCGCCGCTGCTATTTCCCAACCGACTCCCGACCAAATGATTTTGGGGATGGAGCACCGGCTGGAAGCAGAATATGAGACCTACTTTGGTGAAAACCTAGCCGATATAACCCAGTCTCCTACAGAAATTGCCGCAACCCTCGCCCGTGTAGGCCAAGCAACCGGAACAACGCCAGCCGTACTCTGGGTAACTCCCCGTGAAGATCGGCTTAGTTTTGCGCTGATCACACCTGGTAGCGAGCCCGTTGTTCGAGATTTATACGATGTGCCAAAAGAGCGTCTCAAACAAACGACCGCACAGTTTTATCGACGGGTAAGTCGTCCTTTGGGCAATGCTTATTTGCCTGCGGCCCGGCAGCTGTACGACTGGCTAATCGGCACCTATGAAGATGAGTTTCTGACCCCAGCCGGTGTGGATACGCTCCTAGTCTGTGCCAGCGATGGTCTGCGCGGTGTAGCCCTACCTGCCCTCTATGACGGTCAGCAGTTTTTGATCGAGAAGTACAAAATAGCCCTTATTCCAGCTTTTAATTTGATCGAGACTGACTATAGACCGATTGATTCAAGCAGTCTGCTGGCAATGGGAGCATCTGAGTTTACGGATCTATCTCCCCTGCCCGCTGTCCCTGTCGAGCTATCGAATATTACTCAGCAGCTGAGGGCCGCTAGCGATCGCATTTGGCAGGGCCGCTCTTTACTCAATCAAAGTTTTACCCTAGAGAACTTTAATATGCTGCTGGGCCGTCAGTCCTACGACATTGTTCACCTGGCTACTCACGCCGAGTTTAAACCCGGTAGACCCGACAATTCTTATATTCAGCTATGGGACCAGCGGCTGACCCTAGAAGAGATGAGTAATCTAAACTGGCAGCTGCCTCAGTTAGAACTCTTGGTTCTTAGCGCCTGCGAAACAGCCGTGGGTGACAGCGACGCCGAGCTGGGCTTTGCTGGACTAGCGCTCAGGGCTGGAGTTAAGTCAGCCGTAGCCAGCCTTTGGGATGTAAGCGATACGGGCACCCTGGCCCTAATGAGCGAATTTTATAACCAAATTCCCAAAACTACGACCAAAGCGGCTGCCCTACGTCAGGCTCAGCTCAACTTAATTAAGGGCAATACCGAAGCCATCGATCTCACTCAGCTACCCAAAGCTGATTTTGCTCAATCATTAGATAACCTATCCCATCCGTTCTACTGGGCCGGGTTTACTATGATCAGCAGCCCCTGGTAAGAAGTACGGCATTGCTGATCCGCTGTGAGTTTATGCCATTGAGCGGGGTAACATAGCTCTTGAAAACACGTAGCATCTACCGCTGCTGTGTCACCTAATCAAGGTTTTTATTAAAGAGAAACTGGCACAACAGACAGCTATGAGAAAAGTTCTATTTATATTAGGTACGGCTCACAGCGGCTCAACGCTTTTATCCTTGATGCTATCTAGCCATCATAAAATTTTTGCGCTGGGCGAGCTAAGTAATCTGCCAGATTTCCATAAAAAAGATCGTTCCATCTGCGATATTTGTGAGGGAAAATGTTCTTTCTGGGACACTCAGTTCAGCTCAGAGGAGTTAAATCGTCTAACTGATTGCTTAGTCAATCAGCGGCTGCATAAATATATTCCTTTAAAGGTTGAACGACAGGTCCGCAGTCTAATCGGTAGAGATCAAATTTTTCGACCTTATACTAAAATCTTTTCTAAGCTGCCAGATTCTGTACAGGTTTTAATTGACTCTACAAAAACAGTTTGGTGGATTGAGAAACAGCTGCAGCTACCTGAATTTAGACCTAACGGCGGACTTAAGCCTAAACTTTTACATCTTGTTAAAGACGGTCGAGCGGTAATCGCCTCTCAGATTAGACGACGCCCCAATTCAGATATTGAAAAGCTGAGTCACAAGTGGCTACAGCGAGTCACAAAATCTCAGGCGCTCTTCGAGAGTTTTCCACAAGCCGACCGATTGTGTATCGCCTACGAAGCATTGGCCACCGAACCTGAGAAAACTCTGCGAGAGATATGTAACTTTTTAGACTTAGACTTTACCCCCAAACTACTGCCCTACTGGGAAAGCGAGCATCATTTTATATCCGGCAATACGGGTACTCGATCGTTGATTCAGAAATATCGTCGTCAGGAGTCGCCCTCTGATACAGATTCAATACATCAAAAACAGAATTCCTCATCTGCAAAAGATTTCAAGTACTACGCAGACGATGTCGGGTTTCAAATCAAGCTGGATGTACGTTGGAAATCTGAACTTTCCCCAGAACAAATTCAAGCATTCGAGCGCATTGCTGGAGAGGTCAACCGACCTTATGCCCAGCACTGATAAGCGGTCTGGCCGGACTAAAATGCGCTGGCGGTTGGTCGGACTCGTCCTCTACAGCATCGGGTTGCGAGACGGCGTATAAATTAGTGCAAAATCTGCGACAAAAACTGCTTGGTGCGTTCGTGTTGGGGATTGTTAAAGAAGGCTTGCGGTTTGTTTTCTTCTACAATGAGGCCATCTGCCATCAAGACAATTCGATCGGCCACCTCTCGGGCAAAGCCGACTTCGTGGGTGACGCACACCATGGTCATACCGGATTGAGCCAGGGAGCGCATTACATCTAGCACTTCTCTTACCATTTCTGGATCTAGGGCAGACGTGGGCTCGTCAAACAGCATAACTTTTGGTTGCATCGCCAATGCCCGTGCGATCGCAACTCGCTGTTGCTGACCGCCGGACAGCTGTCCGGGATATTTTTTAGCCTGATCTAGAATGCCAACCCGCTCCAGTAGTTCTGCAGCAATGTCTTTAGCTCGCTCTTTTTTCCAACCCCGAGCCTCCACAGGAGCTAGCATCACATTTTCTAAAACGCTCAAATGTGGGAACAGATTAAACTGCTGAAACACCATGCCCACTTCGCGTCGAATCTCATCGAGATTGCGCATTTTAGCCGTCAGCTGAATTCCATCAATCTCAATACTTCCTTTTTGGTAGGGCTCTAGGGCATTAAATGTTCGGATAAATGTCGATTTACCCGAACCCGATGGCCCCATAACGACAACAACCTCACCGCGCACCACGTCAAGGCTCACACCCTTTAAGACATGAAAAGTTTTGTCGTACCACTTTTCCACATTGCGAGCGCTAATCACAACGTCCGATAGTGGGTCAGCAGTATTGTTTTCAGCTGGTTGAGTCCGTACCATGGGGATAGCTCTAACAACAAAAAGGAATCCGATAGTCTAGAAAGTGGGTATATTTAATGGCTCTCCAAACCACTGCATAGACAGATCGTTGAGTTCACCGGATAGACGCTTGTTGCGAATAAAGACATTGACCCATTCCAGCATGTCCTGGTCGCCCCGACGCATACCAATATAACAAGGAGAATTTTTCATGACAAACTTGTTTTCAATCGCCTTATCGGGATTATCTTTGATGACTTTTCCAGCAATCGTATTTCCAGTCGCGGCCACATCAACCTGACCGGCCAATAGAGCTGAAATCGTAGTGCTATTGTCTTCAAACCGTCTGATTTCAGTACCTTCAGGCGCTTTCTCTGTAAGTTCTAGATCCTCAAGTGCGCCCTGGGTTACTCCAACAGTGTAGTCGCCTAGATCGCTGTAGCCTGACACATTGACACTGCTAGGACCGTAGATACCCGAGAAAAAAGGCGCATAGGGGGTCGAAGAAAAGTAGATCGACTTAGCTCGCTCTGGTGTTGCCCCCATGCTGGAAATAACCAAATCGGCGCGGCCTGTCTCCAAATAGGGAATCCGGTTCGTACTGGTGACAGGAACAAGCTCCAGCTCGACTTCCATCGACTCAGCAATCATCTGGGCGACGTCCACGTCGTACCCCTGGGGCTGACCGTCGGTTCCCACCGAGCCAAAGGGGGGACTGTCTTGAGGAACCGCAATTCGAATCATCCCTGCACTCAGTACGGTATCCAGAGTGCTGCCGCCGCTGGCAGTCGACGCGGCTGGCGCATCGGCTACATCACCGGCCACTTCTTGAGATGTAATGGACCCCGATGAGCAGGCAACAACACCGACAGTGAAGATAAAACAGATGCTCGCAGCAATCAGTTTTCTAAAATTGGGGGTACGAAACAGTTTTTTAAGCATGGCGCATTCTTTCAAAAGTAAAGCAATCAACAGTTGGAAATTTTCTAGCGTCCTAGGAGATAACGGCAAAGCGTCTTTCTAGACGTTTACTCCATAGCGATAGGGGAAAGCAAAGACAAAAGTAAATCACCGCAGCCATTGAGAAAATCAAAAAGGGTTGAAATGTTACGTTGCTAATCGACGCTGCAGAGCGCGTTAGCTCGACAAAGCCAATCACAGACGCCAGCGAGGTTCCTTTGATCACCTGGACCGCAAACCCTACCGTCGGCGGAATTGCCAGCCGTACGGCCTGCGGCAAAATAATGTGTCGTAGCTTTTTGAAGTAATGAAGCCCTAGGGCGGTTGAGGCTTCCCACTGTCCTTTGGGTACAGCTTCAACGGCACCACGCCAGATGTCACCTAAAAATGCGCTGGTGTATGTGGTCAAAGCAATGGTTGCGGCCACCCAGGGGGAAAGGGTGATGTCAAACAGCACTGAAATTCCAAAGAAGACCAGAAACAGCTGCATAATCAGCGGTGTCGCTTCAAAAATCTCGACGTATAGCGTACTGATCGCCTTGAGAATCGGGTTTGGCGAAATTCGCATCAGCATAATCAAAAAGCCAAAAAATCCGCCGCAGATAAATGCGATCGCAGACAGGGCCAACGTCCACTTAGTGGCATTGAGCAGGTTGGCCATGATTTGAGTAAGGGTAAAATCCTGCATTTTCTGGTCTCAATAGACGCTAATCTGCTAACCGAACAAACACTATTTGATGTACTGCGTAAAGGAGAAAAATCTCTTTTGAATCAAAAAGGCAGCTGCCTTAATTGACCAGACCAACCCTACATAGATTACCGAGACCGCAAAATAAATTTCGAAGCTGCGGAAGGTTCTAGACTGCAGGTAGTTGCCAACAAAGGCTAAATCTTCTACGGAGATCTGTGAGACGACGCTGCTAAACAAGACAGCAATCACCACCTGTCCCACCAGTGACGGATAAATTTTTCCCAGGGCCGGCATCAAAATGACATGGCGAAAGATCTTCATTTTCTTGAGACCTAGGGCCATACCAGCTTCAATTTGGCCAGGGCTAATGCCTTCGATACCAGCCCGAATAATTTCCGTTGAATAGGCTCCAAAGTTAATGGCCAAAGCCAAAATAGCGGCCTGCCAGGGGGCCATTTTAAGACCGATACTGGGCAGGCCAAAATAGAAAAAGAACAGCTGGATTAAAAATGGCGTGTTGCGAAAAAATTCAACGTAGGCGATTGCGATCGCATTAAAAAACCGATTGTCAGAGGTGCGCCCCAGCGCTCCTACAATCCCCAAAATCAGACCCAACAAAATTGAGACAACTGTTATCTGCAGAGTGAGTAACAGCCCTTGAACAAAGAAGCCAATATTGTTAAAAACAACAGAGAACTGAGGAGTGTAGGCCAGCAGCATAGTATCTGAAAGAGTAAACACTATGATTGGATTAGCGTATCGCTCGTAGGCAGCCTTTATAAAAAAGCTTCAAACTGGGTACTCTAAATCGTTTGTCTTACGAGGGATAGTATCGGGGATTACAGGCAGCAAAAGTGGTCTACGCTACAAAATCTTGTTTATTGAGTTTAATCAGACTTCGCAGGGGTGAGAATCTCTTAATCGCACCCGCAGAGAAAACTCACCAAGCGGGTGGTCTTTTCTGCCTGTATATAATTTACGAAGAGATCTGGCGTATTAGAACACCGCTGCTGCGTCATGTCCGTACTTTTGGACAGGCCGGAGCCTCGCTAACAACACTACATTCCTGCAAGCAAGGCTGCCGGTAGGCGTCTTCAGTTTCTAGCGGTGGCGGCGCTTGGCCAAATACCATATCGCAGCTAAAGTCCTCAAAGTTGGGCGTCATTGTCAGTGGAATCCCAAACTTTTCAGTAAAAAACTGTTGGGTAGGCAGTTTGCACATGTTGATGCACATACCGACACAGGCACTTTGCTCTAAATAGCGACATTTTTTGATGTGCACCGTGCTTTTTTGCTGGCGGACCTGACCTGTGGCTGTCTTGACTTCAGCAGATTGGACTTCACAGGGACCCACCAACCATTCAAACAGCTGAGTAGCAAACCAGGCATTCAGCTCACACACTAGCTGTGTTGGCGAAAAAAAGGTACGAATTCCCCACAGTACCGGTGCCGGTACCAGCGACTGCAGCACTACCGCCACCAGCTGCTGCTGCTGCTGAGCGTTACGCCCCTTCATAATCTTTTGCGAAAGGTCTACAAATCCGTCATAGCCCGACTGAGCGCTGCGTTCACCCACGGCGCTGGACATCTTATAAGCAAACAAACGGATAAAGAGTCGGTCAAAAAAAGTATCGTGGTAGGTTGTTTTTTCCACCGTTGGCTGTTGGGAGTCGAATATGGTGTGTCTAGTAGTAGCCTAATACCTACTCGGGCTAATTGACATGTCTAGCCCAAGAAACCCAAGGGCGAGCTATGAACTTTCGTCCCCATCTGCCACGGTGTCGGTAGCCATGAGGTACTTAACCACCAGATAAAGCACTACCATACCTAGCCAAATCGCTGAGGTCAGCTGACGCAGGTGATTGGTCTGCCATAGGGTAATCAGACTAAGGGCCACACCATTGGCTAGCAGGACCGGCCAACGAGCCTGCATGGGAAAAGGGCGAATGGGGTCATGGCTGTGGGGATATAGCTGGACATTAGCAGCTGTATTAAAAAACAGCTGGCTAATGATAAAGATCACCATACCTAGCACCAGATGATGCCACACCCAATAAAACCCAATCAGCTCAATAATGATGGTGCTTAGGGTAATGCCATAGAACCTAACGACACGGGGATCGGCTAGGGAAACCTGGTAAATATTATCCAAATCAACCCAGGCCATACGTCCCTGGTCAATACATATCAGGATTAGGGCACCCGCAATGGCAGCACTACCCGTCAGGTTATTGGTTGGAAACAAAAGGTGGTGCCAGCCAATACCGCTAGCGGCAATCCAAAATAAGCCGACTATACTCCGAGTGAACCAAGGGGCTAGAGCACGCTGCATTGTCCCTGATGACGTAGCAAATGATCGCACAGAACCAGCGCCGTCATAGCCTCTACCATCGGCACCGCCCGAGGGAGCACACAGGGGTCGTGGCGACCGCGACCGGATAGGGTGGTTTCATGCCCCTGCTGGTCTACGGTTTTTTGTTCTTTGAGGATGGTAGCCGTGGGCTTAAAGGCGACGCGGATAATAATATTTTCGCCGTTGGAGATGCCTCCCTGGGTGCCCCCCGACCGATTGGTGCGGGTGCGGATATTGCCATCGGCATCGGTGTAAAACTCGTCGTTGTGCTGACTGCCGGTCAGCAGCGTACCGGCAAAGCCAGAGCCTAGTTCAAATCCTTTACTCGCAGGCAAAGACATCATCCCTTTCGCCAGGTCGGCCTCTAGCTTGTCAAACACGGGAGAGCCTAGACCCTTGGGCACCTTGCGAGCCACACATTCCACTACGCCGCCAATGGAGTCGCCGTCTTTGCGCACCTGGTCGATGCGGGCAATCATTTCCTGGGCAAAGTCTGGGTTGGGGCAGCGAACGATGTTGCTTTCTACTTGCTCCAGGGTGACTGCATCGGGATCGATGGGGGCTTCCATATCCTGAATGCGTTTAACGTAGGCCACAATCTCAACACCCGCTACCTGGTGAAGAATTTTTTTTGCGATCGCGCCTGCGGCCACTCTGCCAATCGTTTCCCGCGCTGAGGACCGGCCACCGCCCTGGTAGTTGCGAATTCCATACTTAGCGTCGTAGGTCGCATCGGCATGGGAGGGACGATATTTAGTCGCCATTTCGCCATAGTCCTGGGGGCGCTGGTCCTTGTTTCGCACCAAAATCGTAATGGGTGTTCCCAGAGTCTGTCCTTTAAACACTCCAGAAACAATCTCACAGGTGTCCGTTTCTTTACGCGGTGTTGTAATTTTGCTTTGTCCTGGCCGACGTCGGTCTAAGTCCACCTGGATTTCTTCTGCCGAAATCTCTAACTGGGGTGGACAACCGTCAACAACAACGCCAACACCACCGCCGTGGGACTCGCCAAATGTGGTGATACGGAACAGGTGACCGAAGGTATTGCCCATAGGTATTAGATGCGATTAAAGGGTGGATAGGATCGTTGGCATCGTCAACAATCGTCTAATGCCAATCCTTCAATCCTACCGTAGGTCGCCCCTGGGCCCTAGCGCAGCCGCCAGTAATCAACCAGTTTCATATCGTGGTTGATTTTCATATGATTGCGAGGATTCACCGCCTCACCCTTGTAATAGATACCGTAGTGTAAGTGAGGCCCCGAGGAACGACCGGTATTTCCCAAATACCCGACAACCTCTCCTCGTTTCACCTTGTCTCCCGATCTCACTGCAATTTCAGACATATGGGCATACAGAGTTTCGTAGCCGTAGCCGTGCTTGAGCGTCACCGTATTGCCATAGCCGCCGTGATACTGGGCTTTATCGACCACACCGTCTGCCGTCGCATAGATGGCGGTTCCGTAAGGACCGACAAAATCGGTACCTTCGTGAGTTTCGTACGAATATCCACCAAACGGATTACGGCGAATACCAAACTCAGACGAAATATCCAGGGGGCCGCCAATGGGTAAACCATCAGGATAGGCCGCCACTTCGGCTTCCTCTTCTGCCAGCGTCTGCTCTAATGCAGGCTTGATGCTGCCATCTAGAATCTGATTGAGCTGAGGCAGCTTTGAGCTAGCCTTTTCATAGAGTTCAATACCGCTGGCGACTACCGCCGCACCGCCTCTAGGAATACCATCGTCTGCAGAAGCATCCGATCCGTCTAACTCAGGTAGCCCTGCTCGCTGTTTAAGATTTTCAATTTCAGAATCAAGGGTATTGAGATCGCTAAGTACCTGATGAGCCTGGTCTGTCAGCTGACGGTTCTCATCGGCAAGCTCCACATTGCTTTGGAATAAAGAGAAAATTACGGCTCCCAGCCAGCCTAGGGGAACTCCTAATAAAACAAAGGCTGCAATGACCCCGGCTAGGGGAGTAAAGGTAATCGTTACCGGAGTCTGTCCAGAACGAGTTACCAGAACCGTGTAACTCTTCAGCAATTGCCGACGCATAGGCACTGAACTTAAGCGCTTTACCTAGAAATACGGCGAAAAGCTGTTTCTAGGAGCACTATCCCTATCTGTACATTTGACAGACTGATTATACGGGGATCGCATCAATAAAGTGCAAAGTAATTTGAAGAATCGTATGAATGCCTACAAGATTATAAGTAAAACTTAAGATTTGACTGTATAGATATTAGCAATATTGTCCGGACTAACGTCAGGTCAAGAATCCGGGCACGATCACGAGCTTTGTAATACCTTTAAACCATGACCAATCTACAGCAAATGTCTTAGTGGATTAAGACACTCATAGGTCAACGCTGGGGCTATACGACCCACGCTGTGGATTTCAACAGAATAGATTGCAGAAGACCATTTTTACAGGGACAGCAATGTCAGAACAAAGAGCAGACACCCTTACTTGGCTAGATGTCAACAGCTGGCAGTTTAATCTGGCTGAGCGCTGTATATTAGTCGATCCGTGGCTGGTGGGAGACCTAGTATTTAGCAATACCAGCTGGCTAATTCGCGGTATCAGACCCCAGCCGGTCCCCGTCCCTGAGCGAGTGGATCTATTGCTGCTGTCCCAGGGGCTAGCCGACCATGCCCATCCAGAAACCTTAGAGATGCTGGATAAGTCTATTCCGGTGGTTGCGTCTGCCGCTGGGGCTAAGGTTGCCACCGAGAAGGGCTTTACCCAAGTAACCATCCTAGAGCCAGGAGAGAGCTATCGCTTAGGTGACGACATTTTGATCGAAGCTTTGCCCGGAGCGCCCATTGGTCCACTGGCCCAGGAAAACGCCTATATATTGACGGTACTCAGTACAGGTCTGCGGGTTTACTACGAACCCCATGGCTATCCGGACACCGAGCTGGAAAGTCGGCCTCCGGTGGATGTGGCCATTACTCCTTTAGTCAGTCTTAAACTGCCGGTACTAGGACCTGTGATTCGCGGGGGCGAAGGAGCCCTCGAACTGGCACAAAAGGCAAAACCCCAGTGGCTATTGCCCACTGCCGACGGGGGCGACGTCACCTATGAGGGAGTAGTGGCCAAGTTTTTGACCGCTAGCGGTGGAGCTGAGGTGGTGCGATCGCAGCTAGTTCAGGCCGGTCTATCGACACAAATCAAGGCCCTGCGGCCGATGGAGACCCTTACTCTGGACCTGACGCCCCACACCGTAGCTGTCTAACGTTATGCCCGTCACAGTCCGGTTTAAAAAACTTGTACCCGAGGCCATTATTCCGACCTATGCTCATCCGGGGGATGCGGGCGCTGACCTGGCGGCTATTGGTGAGCACACCCTATCCCCTATGGAGCGGCTGGCAATTCCCACGGGACTGGCGGTGGAAATTCCTCAGGGATATGAAATGCAGGTACGCCCCAGGAGTAGTCTGGCCCTTAAGCACGGCATTACCGTACTCAATACCCCCGGCACCGTTGATGCGGGCTATCGCGGTGAAATTAAGGTGATTTTGATCAACCTGGGAGAACGTTCGGTTGCGATCACAGCGGGACAGCGCATTGCTCAAATAGTGATTGCTCCAGTGACTCAGGCTAATTTTGTCACCGTAGAGCAGCTCAGCGCATCCTCACGAGGAGCAGGCGGATTTGGCTCAACAGGCACCACCTATTGATAAACCAAATTGATACCCAAACATTTAAATAACGGTCCAGGCTGGGTCTATGGTCTCTCATAACGGCAGCAACATTCTCTCTTGTTGCCGCCACAGGCTAATAATGCGAAGACATTAAATCAACATTGCGATTGATGGCTCAATATTCAATCAAAGATCCGTATTCTCAAATTTGCTATAAGCTCAGGCGTGGACTATCCACATAATCCAAAGCATCTACCTTTCAGGAAACTACTTTTATGGTTTTTACCCCAGTTGCCCCCGGCCATACGACCATTCAAGGCGAACCTGCCGTTCCGCTCGACGCAATGCCCAGTAGCTGGCAGCACATCGCTAACGGAGACTGGATGAGCGAGCCCTAAGTTTATACCGCGATGGCTCAGGTATTTCTAGCTAAGCACCAGCAGGGTAACGTGCTATTTTGTGAGCGTCCAGAGGCGACTCACCTTAAAGCCGCCTACTGTGAAGGCAATGGCCAACTAGCGTACGAAGCCGTTGAGCACTACGGCAGCGCATTTTTGCCCGAGAGCTATCCCAATTTTGACGAGATTCGCACCCAGGTCGGCTCCGCCCAAACTCCAGAACGGATGGCCCTAATCGACACGGTTAGCGATCTGTTTAATGAGCTAGGCTACGATGTCCCCGCTACGTTTTATTGGACCTTCTTACATCCGTTACAGCGAGACGATCTATTTGAGATTCGCTCTTTTCGCTTTAGCGAGCAAGATTTAGGTGTGGCGCGACAGTTTGACGCTATTTTGCATGGCGGATACGTATCGATACTGCGTCGGCTCATCGACAGCATCTCTAGCCGTCACGGCTACTTTATCGAACATGGCTGCGGCTGTGAGAACCACCTGGCTAAGCTCAAGCCCTGTGACTCAGCCTTTGACTATCAACTACCGACTGCCACCCGACGGAAGACGCTACGGGCTTTCTTTTGGAGCATCATGGAAGAGTATCTGCTGTTCGAACAACGGGCAGCCACAAAGCTAGTGTACGCAGACAGCATTGATTTTGAGTAGAAGATGCCGTTGCTGATTTAGGGGATGCACCGATCTGTTAGCAATGCGATATGGCAGCACCTTGCAGATGAAATCATCCTGAGGATCAGCAAGCGTTAGCAAACAAAAGAGACTATGGGGGACACCATGGAGAATCTTCTCCACGAGTATAAATGTCTCTCATAGTCTCTCATCAGCCCCTGACTCCCGCAGCCATTAATACAGACTGAGCCGGTTTGACATCGCCCGCATCACAGTAAATCGTCCAAGGACTGTCGTTACGATGAAGCAGCGATCCTTGTTCAGTCACACAGATCGCTACGGACGCATCTTCATTGGGTCCACGAAATAAGGTAGCCGAGTGATGCTGACATCCTCCCAAATCATACTGATCGCAGGTGACGATTAGCTCACAGACAATAAATGTTTTCTCGAAAGTAGCACAGTAGTCATGAATGTTATCTAGACTTTGTCGAATAAACTGCCGACGTTTTGCCACCGGCAGCTTTTGAGCAACGGTTAATGTTTCTTTTAATAGACGACGTATTGTTTGTTTGACATGCTCCATGAGCTTCACCACGTAAAGGACTGCGGTGATGACCCTGATTTTGTTAGGGAATAGGATTTTATGAGATGAGCCCAAAAAAATGTCGCAGAGACTTTCCATAGAACATCTGTACAGCAAAAATTAGGGCATGGTCAAATCCTTATTCGCAAATTTAATTGATTGTCGATCATTCAAAATCGGCAACGGTAAGAATAGAGATATCTTCTCTAGTGAATTCTCCCAATGGAGTTGAAACGGTTAGCAATAGAGAACACAGAGGGAAACCTAGTTTATAAAGTTCGTGTAAACGACGTTTAAATTTCGTTGAACTTCCTAAGTCAAGAACACTATAGCCACTGAAATATTGAATGGCAATGGCGGTCAGCACCGGAGCTGTCGTGTTTATTGATACTACAGATTAAACCTTTGGGCTGAAATTATCTCTTAAATCAACGACCTTGAAGAACTGCAGATTTTCAGGAAACTTTTAAAAGAAAATATTGTCTACACGCGCTCAGTTGCGGCTATCTGCTCTAACAGCTGGGTTAGGATTATCTGGATAGTGTTATGGGAATAGGCAACATTAGGGGACGGTTCTGTGCTGGGTTTTTGAAAATAGGGGCGCTCACCATTCATTTGTCCCCATTCCACCGCCACTTGCCGCGCAAACTCATAGAGGGTCTGGGGCTGCTGCACGATATCTAGCACGATGGCCTGCAGCGCCACCAGTGGCTGGTCTAAATATTTGCCAACACGTACATCGGTTTTGACCCAGCGTTTGAGACAGATGTGCAATGAGCCATTGTTGTCGTCTAAATGCTGCTCAAGAAATTCATTGATCATAGCTAGAGCCCGCAGCGGGCGAGGCACCATTGCCTGACTACCTTTGAGAAAAGATCCGCCCTCTCGACCGATAGCCTCGCTTACACTAAATTTTCGCTCTGCTCGGATCTCACGCTGTAAATTAGGGGGAAGTTCGTCAGACGGAGGCATTGCAGCATTGCTCTAGAATGGGCAGATATAGATTATCAGGCATTGCCGATCTTCGAGATGGCTTTATCTATGAGATGCCGTCAAATAGGAACGGTTACAAATCGACCTGTCCCCTAAATCCGCAATTGCGACTATCAGACTGTCGTTGAGGCAACATCGTAGGGACGGCTCAATCTCAATTTTCTTTTTTTACCCTGATGGGTGTCCTGGCGATAGTTCATAATGACTGAACCTTTGCACATAAACAGTCTATGGCAGGCGATGACGGCGAGCTTAATCCAGTAACGTATATTCCTGATCTGTCACCTTCAGCAGAGGTGCATCAGGACCACTTTATTGTGTGCGGCTTGGGCAGTTTGGGTCAGCAAATTATCGTTAATTTAACGAAGTTTAGCTTTGATTCGTTTGAGGTAAAAATCACCGGTATCGACCGTCAGCCAGTGACTGAGTGGGAGGTGGAGCATCTAGCTGATATGCTTAGCCAGCCACCGATTATTGGCGACTGTCGTCGCGATCGCATCCTCCAACAGGCCGGTATTGACCAGTGTCGTGCGGTGTTGATTGTCACCAGCGATGAAAGTACCAATGTGCAAACAGCCATTGCCATCAGACGGCTCAATCCCAAGACGCATATCATTGTGCGCTCATCGCGTCAGGGGCTTAATCATCTGCTGAGCCGTCAGCTGGGCCGGTTTGTCGCATTAGATGCCACCGAGCTACCGGCCATGACGTTTGCCCTGGCCGGTCTAGAAGACAATACCCTCAGCGTTTTTAATATCGATACGTTTCAGTTTCGAGTCGTGGAGCGGCAAATCACCGCCAAAGACCCCCAGTACTGCAAAATGCCGGTACACCAGCTGCACCGACAGCATGTGCGGCTGCTCAACCTAAAGCCGTATAGCAATCCTCACCAGCCCATTGGCTGGGCAACCACGGCATCCTCAATGTTTCATCGCTGGCAGCCCCATGTGCGCGTAGAAGCTGGAGACCAGGTCGCCTATGTGGAGGTTAAAACCCTCAGTCATAGTCAGATTGTCAAGCACTCTAGACGCTCTGACCCCTGGCATAAGCTCCGTCAGGGGATTGGGGATGTGCTAGACGGCGAGTGGCGACGGCGGCTGTGGACGTTTTGGCGTAGTACAGAGCAGCAGTCGCTACGGCGGGTAGTTGCGATCGCGCTCACGACGGCCCTGGTCCTATGGACCCTGGGCACCGTCTTGCTCTACCTGAATATTCCAAGGATCAGTCTGACTAAGGCTATCGTCCTCGGGGCTATTTTGATCCTGGGCGGCTATGGCGATGTGTTCGGTGGGTTTGAAGACAGCGGTGCCCAGGGCTGGGTTCTAATCGTCTGTTTAATGATTGCCACCACCAGTTTGCTCATGGTGATCGGTGTGTTGGGTCTGCTGGCCGACCAGCTGCTCAGCTCTCGATTTGAATTTCTTCAGCGGCGGCCTAAAGTGCCCAAAGCAAACCACGTAATCGTCGTCGGTCTAGGTCGGGTGGGTAAGCGCGTCACCCGGATTTTGCGAGATCTGCGACAGCCTCTCGTCGCCATTACCGATCGTTTAGACAGTCCGGTACTGCGCAATCAGATTCCCCTGCTCGAAGGTCCGATGCTACAGCAGCTGCAGGAGGCTAATCTTTCCACGGCCCGTAGCGTCATTGCCGTGACCGACGACCCGGTGCTGAATTTGGAGGTGGCCCTGATCGCAGCGGAGGCGCTAGAAAGCGAAAACCGACCCTTTACCCCGGTGATTCGCACCCTGAGTCAGCTGTTTAGCGACAATATTAAATCGTTTCTCCCCCAGTCTCGCTCGTTTTCTGTGTATGCCCTATCGGCAGAAGCGTTTGCCGGTGCGGCCTTTGGTGAGAACATTTTGGGACTGTTTCGTCTCAATCACCAAACTATTCTCATTACGGAATACACCATCGAACATGGAGATACCCTTAACAGTAAGCCCTTAGCAGAAATCGCCTATGGCTACGGTGTCGTCCCCATTTTGTTACGTCAGTGTCAGCCCAACCGCAAATTCCAGGACTACCCCATGCCCTCTGACGATCTGCGGGTCCATCTGCGAGATCGGCTCTATGTGCTCTCTTCTATTAATGGGCTGCGTCGGATTGAGCGGGGTGAGATGACCCCACCCCGGCAGTGGCTGTTGGAAATCGACGCGCCCCCCAATCCGAATATGCTCTCAGAAGCCGGCAGTCTGCTCGCTAAGCTGTCTAATGTGGACTTAGAACACTGTCGCCGACTGATGAAAACTCTGCCTAACTCTCTTCAGCTAGCCCTTTACGACTATCAGGCCCACCGTCTTCTCCAGGAGTTAAAGCGGTGTGTTCCCATCCGCCTGTCGCCTTTACGATAGAAGCAGCCTGCTAAGAATCCTGACGACAGTAGGTCTGAATCGTTTCTAGATTCTCACTGTGGTTTTGTAGATAGCTGTCTAGCCAGAGACAGCTTTTTGCTAATAGGCTGTCCAACAGCTGTGTCTGACCATCAATATCTAGACTCCATAGCAGCAGCCGGTCGTCTTCTCCCACTGAGGCTAGAAGAGTTTTATCACGACTAATGCTGAGGTTGGTAACCCGATCCTCGTGGCCCCGCAGTGTGGTTAGCAGCGTCCCTTTAGGAAAAGACCATAGCTTAACCGTATGGTCATAGCTGCCAGTGGCGATCAGGTTGTTATCCTGACTAAATCGCACTGACACTACACCGTCCTGGTGTCCTTCTAGCGTCTTGATTAACTCCCCTTCCTGGGCGCTCCACAGCTTAGCCGTACTGTCAGAACTGGCAGTAGCGATGGTTTTTCCATCGGGGCTATAGACAACATCATGCACCCAGCCCTTGTGACCCACCAATGTTTTAAGCGGTTCGCCCTCTAGCGTCCAAAGTCTAACCACATGCTCCCAACCAGCAGTGGCCAGCGTCTGACCATCGGGGCTAAAGGCCACACTGAGGACATCTTTATCGAGGTCAACAATTTTAGTCACCAGGGTGCCATCTCGTCGCCAGATACGGACAGTGCGGTCAGCCGCGCCTGTGGCAATTAGCTGGCCGTCGGAGCTAAAAGCTAGAGCATAGACCGGCCCCTTATGGTCTGCCAGGGTGCTCAGGAGCTGACCGCTCTGATCCCAAAGCTTAACGGTATAGTCCGAGCTAGCCGAAGCCAGAACATCACCATCGGGGCTATAGCTCAGATTCCAGATCACGGAATCATGACCGTTTAGCACATTTAGCACCTTGCCTTCACGGGTCCACAGACGAATTTTATTGTCGGCTCCGGCTGAAGCAATGGTTTGGTCATCCGGCGAAAATACAGCGCTGTAGACATTGGCCTGATGATCGCGTAGAGCATTAATCAGCGGTCGATCCATTTCCCAAATACGCACGGTGCGATCGCCCGCACCCGAAATCAGCCGTCCGTTCTCAGGGTAAAAATGGATGCTATGGATTTGGGCACTGTGGCCAAAGACCGTTGTGATCGGCTCTCCCACCAGCGTCCAGGTACGAATGGTTTTGTCCCAGCTGGCAGACGCTAGATAGTTGCCATCCGGGCTAAAGCTCACATCGTAAACCAGCGCATTGTGTCCTCGAATCTCGCGAATTGGTTCCCCTGTGCGTTTCCAAAGCCGGATAGTCTCATCCCAGCTAGCAGATGCCAGCATAGAACTGTCGGGACTAAAGGCCAGCCCCTTGACCTGAGCGCTGTGACCTCGCAGCGTTTTTAAGGATTTGCCGTCAGGCGTATACAGCCGGATGGTGCGGTCGTCTGCGGCCGATGCCAGCGTCTTGCCATCCGGGCTAAACAGTACCGTACGTACCGCAGCAATATGCTCGCTCAGCTCTTTCAAGGGGGTACCATCGGCCCCCCAGAGACGCACAGTTTTATCTTCACTAGCGGACGCTAGTCTTTGTCCATCCGGGGAAAAATCTACTGTTGTAACAGGGCCGGTATGGTTTTGCAGGGTATCCAGTAGGCGCTTATTTTCCCCTAGCTGCCACAGTTCAATCGTGCCATTTTCTAGACCCATGGCCAGCTGCTGACCGTCGGGGCTAAAGGCTACGCTCAGAACCTGAGTGTCCTCTACCTCAAACCGATCGACGATGCTGCCATCAATACCCCACAGACGGGCTGTACCATCGGCACTGGCCGAAGCAATCAGCTGGCCGTCAGCGCTGACGGCGGTATCCCAAACGATGCCTTCATGACCGTCTAGCCGATTGCGCTCGCGCACCCAAAAGATCGCCTGCTGCAGAGCGGTGACCACTTTATCGTCAGGAAATGGACGCTCGGGATTGGCTTGCTGATAGTCTTTGAGAGCCACCCCAGCTCTGGAGGCTTCTATCAGGGCTTCAAAAGGCTGGTTAGATTTAAATAGGGCTTCAGAGGTTTCCATCTCCGCAAAAATCTGTTGAAATTCGGCCTCCTGTCGCTGCTGCTCGGCTCGGGTGGTTTGATGGTTAGCCCGTATTCTTTGACCATTGGCAAAGATGCCCAGTGCGATCGCAGCCAAAGACACCAAACTAATCACCCCAATCCCCATCTGCTGTAGCCGAATCGCAGACCGCTGTCGGCGAATTTCTTCAGCGGCTGAAGCCGTGACAAAGTCCTGCTGTAATCGCGTGGGCTGAGGTGTCTTACCTTCGGCTTCCAACAGCCAGGTTTCCGTTTCATGGCGGACTTTCCCCCTGAGCAAGAGACTCTCATCTCGATTACTGTCTTCCCATTCCAGCGCCTGCACCAGCAGCCGCGTATGAAACCGTAAATGGGTCGGATCGTTTTCCAGCGCTCGCAGCAAGATACTTAGAGTCGTCTTAAAGTTCTTCTGCTTGCTATTAAAATCAATCCACTGCACCGTTGCTAGAGCCGGAGGCAGTTCTTTTGAGCTAACAGGCCGATACAGCACCGTCAGGATACGTTTATTTAAGCTCTCAGCATAGGCAACTTCCTCAGCACAGTAGGGAGATTGAATTGCGTTGGGAGAAATAATAAATAGAAAGTGATCGGCATTTTCAATGCCATTAAAGATCTCTTCTTGAAAATTAGCAGACCCAGCCGCAATACTCTCCTGGTCAAACCATGTGGTTTTACCATGCACCTGCAGCTCCCCATTGAGCTGACGAGCAAAATCAGCGTCCGCTCGAGAATATGAAATAAATACATCAATCGACTGATTAGGCGGCTGTCGCAGACTCTCCTTAATAAAGTCTTCTTGTAGCGGCAGTACACCCTGCTTGCGGTGCTTGCGAGCGACCTTGAGCCAGGCCTCAGCCCGACGTAAATTGTATCCCCGTAACAGCAGGCTGGAATTGCGTTCATTGTGCTGCCACTTGAGAGCCTTTACCAAGAGATGCTTATGCTGGTGGTAGTAGTCACTGTCCTCTTGCAGCAGCTTGACTAGTTTGGCAATGTCTTTGCGATAGGCGCTGCCGTCTTCGTCATCCCCGTTGACAAAGTTAATAAATTGGAGCGATCGCAAATCGTCAGGAACCTGATCTAGATCCAGCGGACGCATTTTAAGCGGAATAATCTGCTTGTTGAGCTGTCTGGCGTAATCCAGCTCTTGCCGACAGTATTTAGACGCTAAAGAATCCGGGGACATCAAATAGACCATACGACTGGCTTCCTCGATCCCCTGGTTGATAGCCGCTGCAAAATCTCCGCCTACTTGAATATCAGTTCGGTTGATCCAGGTGGTCAGCCCCTCTCGCATCAGCGCCTGCCGCAGCCGATCCATCAGTGCCCTGTCCTTCTCCGAATAGGACAAAAATACATCGGTCATCAAACCGTTGGCATTTTTGATACTTTCGCAGATAAACTCGCAATGGAGCTCAGTTGGCTGACAGGGAGCCTGATCTAGCGTGGTAAATTTACGAGCCAGCCAGCGTTCAGCCTGCTGACGGCTTTGCCCCACTAGCAAGTACTGGGCCTGCTTTTGATGACGCTGCCAGGCTAAGGCTTTAGCCAAAATGGTTGTATGCTCGTGGACATAGTCCTGCTGCCGCTCAAAGATATCTAGCAGACCCTGGAGCGATGTTTGAAAGTCATCAATGCCTTCTCGAAAATACACCCAGTTAATTTTGCTAAGCACCGGGTGCATATTTGGAAAGCTAGAATGCAGACCGTTAGCCTGATAGTTCTGCCAATCTGTGTCCGTACCCTTAGGATTGCGCGTCTGCCAGGTATCGCGATCGATACTTTCCACATGTAATAGCGGAATAATACGCTTGCCTAAACGCAGGGCATGCTCAACTTCTAGGCGGCAGTAGGGCGAATTGACTGAGTGAGGCGCAATTATAAACAGAAAGTTTTTACTACGCTCAATCCCATCATCAATCTGATTTTGATAGTCCACCCCCAGCGGAATATCGTCAAAATCAAACCAAACATCAAGATTTTGCTGCGTCAGACAGGCATTTAGCTTGCTAGCAAATTCTTTGCTGTCGGCTCTGCCATAGGAGATAAATACATCCTGCAAAGGAAACGAAGCTGATGACATGGAATTTATAGCCAACTCAAGATCCACCCATTCAGCAGTGAGGCATGCTGATGCGCCATAGTTATCTTTCCCCGACATTAGAACCGGTTTTTACATTAATAGCCTGCTCAGGAAAAAAAGAAACTTGATTTGACAAATCCCTAAGGGGATTTAATAAAAATGAAGTAAGGATATGCCAATCGATACCTTCTCATTCTCAGTAGTCTTTTTTTAGTAATTGAAAAGCTCTAGTTCTGGACACAAGCTTAAGCGTCCGCAGCAGTCCTTTCACCTTTTCCCACCCTGATTAAAATCACGTTTTCCCTACCAGGGACTGCCAATCATGGTAAACGCCGCCCAGTAATAGGGGTGACTAAAATCTTGAGTATTATTGTCCTCTAACGATAATTCAGACGGTAGCTGGTGGTTGCTAGTCAGCAGTTTGAGCCGATCGCCTTCAACGGAGATCTCACCGTAGAGCATCGCTAATTGTGCCCGACGTAGGGCTTCTGCCTTGATGGTGGATGGATTTTGTAACTGTTGATAAAACTCAATCATTAAGCCTGCGGACGCTTCATCACTAACACTCCAGAGACTAGCTACAGCGGTTTTTGCCCCCGCCAACACGGCAAACCCAGCAAATCCCAACTCAGCGGTGCGACTGCCCAAAGCTGTCTGACAAGCGCTAAGGGTGATTAGCTCCACAGCGGGCTTGTGTAAACCGATACTACGTAGTTGGTCTAACCTCAGCTTCTCAGTATGTAAATGGAGATAGGACTTGGATAAATCCCCCGCATTAAACTCTCCATGGGTAGCCAAGTGGATAATGCCATAGGGGCTTTGCTGTCGTTCATTCTGAAGCTTATTTAAATTAAAGGTGTCGCCCTGTAGTAATGAACTACTCCACTGGGATGAAATCGCCTCTAGCTCAACAGGTACCCCTGGAAGAGGACTTTGATCGGCAAACACTGAGGTGCCAGCCACCAGAGCACTCATATCGCTAATGTCTCGATAGGTGAGATCCGTCAGGCTAAGACTGGGCATTATCCCGACGTTATAGTTTTCTATCAAAAACTTTTCGCCATTGTGGAGGGCGGCAATGGGGAGCGATCGCAACCCCACATCGGTAATAAAACTAATCGTATCAATCCCTTGGGCCTCAAGTTCCTCCTCTAAAGGTGCAATCAGTATCTGATATAGCTTTTGGGCCAGGGGCAAATAGGTTTGGGATCCCACTCGGTTAGGAGAAGTCACTTGCCGCTGAAAACGACGGGTCAGCGCTAAAACCTCTTCTCGTGTAGCAGCAAGTCGAATATACTTAGGGTCACTATTCCCTGTCACCAGTAACAGCTCTAGCGGCGCTGAAGGTGCATTACGCTTAAGAACATTGCCATTTTCTTCAGCAGCGTTGCCAAACACAGCATAAACAACAGCGGGTCGTTTGCCAATTTGGCCTTGAACTCGACGTAGGCGTTGCTGAACCGTAGATAGTTCGCCAAACTCAGAGTCTGTTATCTGAACGCTGGCACTGTCTTCTAATCCCAAATGGTTGGTGACGTCTTTTGTTAGCTGGCGTTCAAAATTTTGAAGCGCCAACTCCGGTGCTGGTAAGACGTTAACTGCTCCTGTAAGAATCTGGCCATCGCTGTTAGCAGTCTCTTCATCTTCACAGTCAGGGAGACAACGCATAGCTAATGTCTCTATTTCCTCTAGCTCAGCTGGCTCTGGCTCTGGCTCTGGCCCAGGCTCCGTCCCTGTGGTTATAATTTCAATGTTACCTCTGGTCACACTACCGGCAAATGATTCGTTTTCTATAGTTGTTGTGCCTGTAGAAATTGAGCCTGCTGTCCCATTAACAGATGAGTCGCCAACTCTAAAAGGGGTATCCGTTAGACCACCACCGTGGGTAATGGTGATACTCCCATCGCTCGAAAGACCATCGGTTTCTATAGTTGTACCTGTACCTGTGCCTCTCACATTGCCTGCCGCTGACGTGATCACAACGTCACCACCAGTGCTAACCACAGAATCGCTCGTCGCAATGGAATCAAAAACAATGTCTCCGGGGGTTGCTAGGGTTACCGACGGACCACTGCCGAGAGAATCTCCGCTAGTACTAATATCACCAACTTGGATAGACGTTTGTGACTCAATCGTGATCGGGGCTCCAGAACTGAGAGTAAAGTCCCCTGCTCTAGCGCTAATGTCATCGGCTGTGATGGCACCTTGAGCGTCGAGTAAAACTGCTCCAACACCACCAAAAGGAATAGATGTTAATATCGATACTCTAAGGTTTCCTGTATTAATTTGGTTAGACACAGTAATCGCTCCTTGAGGTGCTTCAAAGATTACGTCCCCACCGACTGTATCAATAGTATTACCTATATTAATATCTCCTTTGAAAGAGATGATATCAATATCTCCATTACCCGAGTTGATGCTTCCTGTTACGTTAACTTGATCGATAGCTTCGAGGGTAAGGTCTAAATTATCAAAGCTATCCAACACAGGAGCAGTCGGACCAGTAACAGGGTCAGGATTAGTAACTGTACTTGCACTGTCAAAAATATCAGCTAGAAGCTGAATCTCCCCATCCGCAATCAAGCTCAGACTGCTATCACCTGTTTGATGATAGTCCAGTGGGGTCTCCAATGTAATATTGCCATCACCAGGGGTATCCCCAGCAGTCCTAATTTCTACATCAGCCCCCCCAGCTAAGGTATTTTTAATTAGCTCCACACCTAGCAGAGAGTCAGGCGGAGCAGCGCCAGCATCAAACAGGGTTGGATCACCCGGAGTGGTGATAATATTTATCGGTTCATTACCTGCAACAATCCGAATATTGGCAGGATCTAACAACCATAATCCTCCAGCACCGCCAACAGCTGATAGGTCTGGCGCTGTGCCAACCTCTAATACTCCCAGGCTACTGGTCTCAATAAAACCGCCATCACCGCCATTGGTACCACCACGAGCAAACAGCTGCCCTGCAGACCGCAACAGATTTGTTCCCCAGGCAACAATCTTGCCACCATTGCCGGTGTCTCTCGCATTAGCTTGAATAACAGAATTTTCATCAATAATAGTGGCCAAAGCATTAGGCACCGTGCCATTGCCTAGCTCATCCCCGCCAATCAGGACGGTCCCACCCCCAGCATCACCAGAAGCATCAACCGTTGCCTCCACTAGAGCGAGCTGTTCTCCAAATATCCCAATGTTACCGCCATCGGCTTCCAGCTGACCGTTAACAACGGCTGTGCCCGGATCCACCGGAATTTGCAGTGAAGATCCTGATAGGCTGACTGTGCCATCAGGATTGATGGTGATATTGGTTGCCATGCCCAGATCACTGGCTCCTGTTAACAAGGCGGGTACCGTTGCTGCTGTAAATGCAGATGTCGGTACAGCATTAGGTAGAGTTTCTAGTTCTAACCCTAGTATCGAACCGCTCTGACTCAGACGTACTCTATTCTCACCGGGCACTGCCATGACTAAAACATCTCCACCTGGTGCAGCCAGCTGCCCTGTATTCATCACCTGACCTCCCAGCAGAGACAGCGATTGCCCCGAGGTGACAGCCAAATCGCCCGCATTGATTAGCGCACCGGTTTCGGTACTAAATACATAGCCCGTGGGAGCCCCGGTCAGTAGCCCATAGTCATTACTGCCCAGCGTATCCAACAGCTCACTGCCAAAATTAAGTCCGGTGGCAGTTGAAGCGGAAAAAGATCCCCCGAGGTTTAGCTGAGTATTCTCGCCGAAGAAGAGTCCGGCTGGATTAAGCAAATATAGATTGGCATTGCCGTTTGCAGCAAGCAAGCCATCCATAATGGAGACATCACCACCGATGATTCGACCGACAATCGCTTTAACCGTAGCAGGATTATTAAACTGAGCTGATTCCCCGGTCAGTAGCCCAAACTGGTCAAAGCTATGAAACAGCGTAGTGCTATCTCCCGATAAGTTCCCGCCATCAATCTGATATTGAGTACCCGTCTGTTGAATGCTGGTAGCACTATCGGCTGGAGTAATCGACTGGGCCTGTACCGAGATGGGGAGCAGCAGGGTCCCTAGCGCAACAAAATATGGAACGTAGCAACTAGATAGCCAAGACATAACAGGAACAATTAGAAGAGGTACTACACACAGTTAGACAAGAGAAAACTGCCAGAAAAACAGATCTGAGGCCAGCCATAATGTCGTGCGGGTGAACACTCAATGCTGACATAGGTTTGAGTTAGCAATGCAATATTTCTTGGTGAAACCCTAAGGGGTAGACGATTCATCACTCTGTCTCAACAAACGAGTGGAGATGATATTAATCCGACGGTCCAACCTGACAACGGCTGAGTCATCATTAAGTTGTTCATAGGCATCGCGGGTCTGACGCAGCTGCTGTAGCGTGTCTTCAAAGCGCCCTAGGATGGCATAGACGTCGGCTAAGCTGCCTCGGATAGTCGCTTCACTCAAACGGTCATCGTTGGCAAGTGCTAGGGCGAGTGCCTGCTGGTAGGCCTCAATAGCTAGCTGGTTGAGTCCGCTTTGGCTATAGGTATCGCCCAAAGCGGTATACACCAGATCAGACGCCGTAAAGCTTTCTGACAAGGGCTGTAAAATTGCCAGCGCATCTGCGTACATTTCTTCTAAAAAGAAAACACCAGCTCTGGCCAGGGCGATTTCTTCTAGCGATGCTTGCGAAGTGTTTTCGGGATCTGTAGGAACAGCCGGTGTGACATTTATAAGCTGCGATCGCAATTCCCCATAGTCCTCCTCAAACAGCAGCTGAAAGCCCGATTCGTAGTAGCCCTCATCCAAATTAGAGGATAGGCCGCTATCAGTGGCCACTTCAATAGAGTAGTAGACGCCTGGCTCTAGGAATACTTCTTCGGGAAAGGGCAGGCTGCTATCGGGTGTCGTTGCCTGCCACAGAATAGTTTCAGGCTGGTCACGATCCAATGTCCAGCGCCAGATCCTAACAGTGTAAGCGTCAGCGCCCTCCACCGGATTCCAGCGAATAGGATATGGATGATCTGGGCCTGGCTGCTGAATCCAGGCATTGCGCGGGGAAATCACATAGGGAATAGACGCATTGTTGCCCCCGACAATACGCCCGGTACGTTTGCCACCTGCTCGCGTGTTGGATGCCCGTCCCCGCTGCCGAGCGCAGGCCTGCCAAAAAAAGCACGCCTCTGCCGCAGGCGGATTTAGAGCCGGTTCCATAACACCTGCCCCCAGGACAATCGTCAGGCTCAGCCATAGATAGCGAGAGCGGCGATTAAACAGCTGATAGGCCGCTGCCTGGAACAGTTTTCGGTGTATGAGTTTGAACCATACGGTATTGACTCGAAGCATGGTAGCTACCCTCTGCGTAAGCGATAGGTCATGTAGCCGACAGCGCTGCCAGCGATCCCCCAGCCAGCCAGCGCTGGCACCCAGGGTACCCAAAGGGCCAGACCTGCCATAAAACCATAGCAAGCTAGGGTCAACACTCCAACTGAGCCCACGGCAGCCGCCAGCACCGGTACCGGTTTAACAAAGCGCCAGAAGATCACACCTCCTACGCCGGACCACAGCAAGATCCAGCCCGCTTCACCCATAAATGGCCACCAGCGGATCAGCGGACGATCTTCCAACACAGCGTTGATTAGTTGGCTAATCATCTGACCGTGCAAATAAACTCCCGGCACCGAATCTCCGTAGGGGGTATTAAAATCGTCGGAGTTGCGATCGCTAAAGTCCGTGTAGCCAATCAGTACAATCCGGTCTCGAATTAGTTCGGGATCTACCTTATTCTTAATTACAGCTTCAAAGGAAACCTGCTGAGCAAAATCCTTGAGCCGAGCCCCCACCTGCTCTTGGCTTGTCGGGTCGTTATAGGTGCGAAAATTAATTAGGGTTTGGTAATCCTGCAGACCGCTCCAGCCCAGGTTTTCGGTCGTGGCGCTGTAGGCGGTCCCATCGCCGTAGATATCTGGCAGCACTAAACCATCAAAGGAGATATCGCCGACGATCTCGTCGTCACTGGTATTGGTATAAACGACGCCCTCAGTCTCTAAATAGGTTTTAGCCAGCAATAGGGTAAATGATTCTTCAGAAACACAGGGGCCATCACCGTCTACCCACTGGGTCAGGTAGTGACGGCGCACGATTTTGCCGCCATCTTGTAAAAAGTTACCAAATCCCACCCGCGCCGCAGGTATCTCGTTACCGATATCGCTGACCTGAGCGCTAGCTGTTTGACAAATACCCAACAAATTATCTGTTGTGGCCAGGTCATTTTTGAGGGGACCCTGGGCTGGAAAATCACGAAAAAAGTCCAAACCGATCAAGCGAGCATCGTGGCGGTTGAGAACTCGAATCGCTTCAGATAGCGCCTCATCGGGCACGGTGCCAATACCCGGCTCATAGCGGCCCTCGATCATCTGTTGCCGCAGCCACTCACCGCTAGGAGAATCCACTTTAACAATCAACAGACGCTCATCTTGCTCTGTTTCATTGGGACGCAGTCGCAACAGCTGGTCGTAGGCCCGAGTTTCTAAAGGCTGCAAGCCCCCCAGCAGGCGGATAGCGGAGACCGCTAGGGCCGTCACCACAGTGGCTAAGGCCACGGAGCGGGGCCTAATTTTTTTATAGGGTAGGGCCTGACTGGCTTGGATATAGGCTTTTTGTAACGCTGTTACCGGGGGGACTTTGTCGAGGGTCTGCTGGAGCCAGCGTTCTGAATCGGCCAGGTCACTGCCCCGTAGCAAAAAGCTGTCATCTCGCTGGGCGCTGTCCCATTCGGCTGATTTGACCAAAAGCCGGGTGTGCGATCGCACATGATACGGATCGCTCTCTAATGTGCGAAACAGCTCGCCAAAGTTAACTAAAAAATCTTTCTCATGCCGTCGAAAATCACTCCAGGGAAGCGACTTAATCTCGTCTGGCACAGTCGATTTCACCACATCTCGATAAACTACGGGCAAAATCCGCTTTTGTTGGGTCTGGGCGTAGCGCAGCTGAGTAAGACAGGCATCACACCGCACCGAACTAGGAGATAGGATAAAAAGAACATTCTCAGCATTGTCCATCAGCTGCTGGGTCTCATCCCATCGATCCATCTCTCCAGCAGCCCCCTCAGGCGCTAGCCAGGAGCTCTTCCCCTGTACTATCAGGGTTTCATTCAGTCGATGAGAAAAGTCAAAATCATCAATATGATGAATAAAAAACACTCCCAGGGTCTGGTCAGGAGACTGCATCTGGCTGGCCTCTAGGAAGGCCAGCTGTAGGGGTATCGCCCCGCCAATAGCGCGATTTTTTGCATTTTGCGCCCAGGCAAAATAGGTGTCCTGCATCCGCCGCTGTAGCAGCAGGCTAGGATTTTGCTTCTGACGTTCCCATTTTAGCGATCGCACCAGCAGCCGTTTATGCTGACTAAAGTAGGGAGCATCCCGACGAATACTCCGCAATAGCTCCGCTAGGGCCTTGTTTAACTCGTCTCCAGACGTGACCAAGTCAATAAACTGAATTTTGCGAATAGTATCGGGTAGCTGGTGGAGATCGATATCTTCAACCAACATTGGAATAATACGCTTGTTGAGATCTAAAGCCTGATCGATCTCCATCTGACAGTATTCTGATGCCAGCGACGCCTTAGACATCAAATAGACAATATTATCGGCTTCTTCAACACCCCGCTGGATAGACGTTTCAAAGTCTTCTCCCATACGGATATCGACCGTATTTGTCCAGACAGTCACCCCTGACTGCAGCAGGTGATAGCGCACGATCTCCCGAGAGACTAGATCCTCTTCAGAATACGAAATAAAGACTTGAGTCATACCGCCATCAGCGGCCTTGATACTCTCAGTGATAAAGTCTGCCTGCATCAGAGTGGGTCTACAGGGCGGCTGCTCACCACTAAATTCTGTTAGCAACCAGTTTTGAGCCCTTAGCCGTTCTTCTCCCATGAGCAAAAAGGAGGCCTGTTTTTGATGGCGCTCCCAGGTGAGGGCGCTCAGCAGCAGCTCGGTATGCTGATGGACATAGTCTTCATGACGGCGGCACAGCTCCACTAAACTAGCCACAGCGGCATCCCGGTCATCGATACCGTCGCGCGCATAGAGCCAGTTGATCTTGCCGATACCAGGCGGCATGTTGGCAAAGATAGAATGTTTTCCCTGTGTTTTATAGACCTGCCATCGCTCCGGGCCACCACCAGGGTTACGCTCTTTCCAGGTAGCATAGCTAATCTCTTCTAATTGCAGAATCGGAATAATGCGTTTGTTGTATTTTAGGGCTAGGGAAAGCTCCTTGGCACAGTAGGGGGAGTTTACAGAGTGAGGCGTAATAATAAAAATAAAATTGTGGCTTTTTTCGATGCCATCGTTAATTTGTTCTTGAAAGTCTACCCCTAGGGGAATGTCATTTTGATCAAACCAAACCTGAAAGCCCTGGTCGTTTAGCTGCTGGCAAAGATCCATCGCAAAGACTTTACTGTCGATGCGACCATAGGAGACAAACGCGTCGTAGAACTGGTTCACCCCATGACTGGCTTGATCAAATGCCGTGTGGAGATCGGTGTGCTCACTGCCTAAGGGACCGGACTCCGCCAGCCAGGTTTGGGCCATGGTAAAGTCATTGGATCTGAGGAGAAACTTGCGATCGCGGCCTTGATGCTCCCACGCTAGCGCCCTCACCAGTAGCCGCTTGTGCAGTTCTACATAGTCGGCGGAACTTCGCAGGGTACGAATCAGCTCATCCACCGCTCGCTCGAAATGAATCTCCGACGCTAGAGATGAAAAATCAATAAACTGCACCATCCGCAGATCGGCAGGCAGCTTGGCCACATCCATAGCCTGTATCAGCAGGGGAATGATCCGCTTATGATAGCGACGGGCGTAGGCTAATTCCTGCTGACAGTATTGAGACGCTAGCGAGGCAGGAGACAAAAGTAAAACAATGTTATCGGCTTTTTCAATTCCCCGATTGATTGCCAGCTGAAAGTCAGCTGCCGTCGGAATATCCACCGTATTGACCCAAACGGTAAATCCTTCACGCATCAGCCGCCTGCGTACCTTCTCCTGAATTTCTATATCCTCTTCGCTGTAGGAAATAAAAATCTGAGTCATCTGGTCATTAGCGGCCTTGAGACTCTCAGTGACAAATTCGCAGTGCAAATCGGTGGGAAAACAGGGAGGCTGTTCATCCTGGAAGCGGGTATTGAGCCAGTCATTGGCCTGGGATAAGCTCTCGTCTGTAATCAAATATCTGGGCTGACGCTGCTGACGCTGCCAGTGAAGCGCTTGAATCAGCAGCTGTGTATGCTGATGGACATAGGGTTGATGACGAGCTAGAAAGGTCTGCAGCCCGGCTATTCCCGCATCAAAGTCGTCTATGCCTTCACGAAAATACACCCAGTTGATCTTACTGATTGCCGGATGCATATTAGGAAAGCTGCTGTGGGCTCCTTTTTCTTTGAGTGCCTGCCAGCCAAACTCGCTGGCGTCAGGATTGCGCTGCTGCCAGGTTTCGTAGCTAATCTCTTCTACATGCAGCAGGGGAACAATTCGTTTATTGCAGGCTAGGGCTAGCTCAATTTCTTTTGCACAGTAAGGTGAGTTAACAGAATGAGGAGAAATGATAAAAAGAAAATTATCGGCTTTTTCAATCCCGTCATTGATCTGATTTTGATAGTCTACCCCCAGGGGAATATCGTCAAAATCAAACCATACGCTTAGCCCTGCTGCAGCGAGCGCATCTTTGATTTGCCTTGCAAACAAGCGACTATCTGCTCTGCCATAGGAAATAAACACATCCTGTGGCGAGGAAGAAGGGAATGTCATGAGATTTTCAGTATCAGGTCTTAAATACGATCTAATAGGGCCTAGAACCCGTAGTCCCAGCGAGCACGATATCCCCGCGCATCAATGTGGGTAAACACAGAAGCACTGGCGATACCGCCGCGATCGCCCCACCAGGGTTCCAGCTTGCGATTGACCTCTGGCGGAGAAATCCCCTGCACCACAAAGTCTACAGCGTCCCCAGAAAGGTGCCTTGAACGACTCGCTCCGCCCACCCTACGGTTGGTAGTCGGATCTCGGTACCAGGAATTGATCGTGATCGGCCGGTCGCCCAAATACGCTCGTACTTCTTCCATAGCTTTAGCAATTTTTATAATGCCGTCAACCACAGTTGCATCGACCGGAATCCGATTGCCGTTTTTAGTCGCCTCGGCCCAGCTAAAGTTGCCGTTAGTCAATATAGGGTCGCCCAGATACACCGTACCTAGCTTCGGGATCGTAATTGGGCGACCGCGATCACGCTCCGCAATCTTAGTCTCTGGCTCAACCGGTGGGTCCTGGGGCTTGTTATTAGGCTCAGTCCCCTCTAGCTGAATATGCTGAGCAAAGACATACCAGTCCATGCGGTCGTCTTGTCCCATCAGCACCCCATCAGGAATACGGATTTTGACATGCCCCTGGTCTGGGTCGTCCCTAAGCAGCTCTAAGCGAGTCCCGGCCGCCACTCGAATTTTGTCGGCTTCCGATAGGCTAGAGCTTTGAGCAGGCCTCAGCTTAAACAGAGTATCCGTCAGCACCAGTAGCTCCGTCGAACCCATGTCAATAAGCTGCTGGTGTTGGAGGTAGCGGACGATGGCGGCGGCTCCAATCCGAGAGGCGTTTTGCGCCAAAATATCGGTACCGCCCCACACCCAAGTAGACTCCTTACCGGCCCCGTCTCGAAATCCGTTCCACAGGTCCAGCCCCCATAAGAACGAGCCCAGGGTGCGTGTTTTAGCCTGATGATACTTTTTAGCAATCAATATATTAGTGACCTGTTGCTCAAAGCGCTCGGGTTCACGAAAGTTCCATTCGCTGTAGTGCAAAATCCCCACAAACCACCAGGGCACACCCACCGCTTTTTCAACGGTTTCATAGTGCGATCGCAGCTGCACCATACGCCCCACAATCCCCCTGACCGTAGGCTCTACATCCGGCTGTAGCGAGCAACGTGCAAAGGCGGTCTTGTACTCTGTTTCAAGTTTCTTTAATGTCAGATCCATAGAACCAAGTAGATAAAACAACAGAGTCAGGCAAACGAGTCAGCGGGTTGCAGACTGACGGATCAAAAAAGCTAAAGCGCCCAAGAGCTCAACAACGACCAGGACCGCTCGGCAAAACATGCGAGGCCCTAGCCCTCTCAAGCCTAGGGGTAACCCGTCTCAATCTGTTCTACCAAAGATGTAAATAGTTACCGTTGCTGATCCTCGGGATGCATTTTATTTGCAAGATGCTGGTGTGTGAATTTTCTAACAGACTGGTGTATCCCCTAAATCAGCAACGGCAACAGCAAAGACAATGTTTCTTAGCCATAGGCAGGTAACGTTTTCAAAAACTTTACGTCATCCCCAATGATCGAATTTATACTGTAACGAATAAGTATCAATACCAAACAAGCAAGATAAATTGTTCGTAAGTTAATTTTTATAAACCCCAAATTTTGTAACGATAGATTCTAAAGCTCAAGCGTGTAACTTTGAGGTGGTTCTCAGCTTATATACGACACCCTATGTATAAATCTTATGACATCTAATCGTCCCTAACCGTTATGAATTTATATCTATCAAGTATTCGGTAAAAGGGACTGGGCAGTGCTACGAGCTTTGAGTATGTAGTATTCTCGCTCTCATCATGCTGAAATCTGCTGATTTCTTTCCATTTAGATTTAGTCAGCCATGAGTTTGCTCCCATAGTTCACCAATCAATATCCGCAATTCGTAATCTAACTAACAGACAGTACATTTCAAAACATGGCTAAGAAAAATGCTTACAGCGATTATCTTAAGCAGACCCTAGGAGGACTGATTGACAAACTTGAGGTAACAGAGCTGCATAAAGAGTTCCTTAAAAATCGTTGGTTAGACCAGGTTATGTGGCTAGAAGGGCGCGCCACTAGGGAACGTAACCAGCATTTTCGGCTGCGTATGATCACCATCATTGGCGGTGTGCTGGTACCAGCTATGGTGGGGTTCAAAAGTGAGAGCGAGACCATCAATGAAAGAGTGGCCTGGATTGCGCTTGGCGTCAGTCAGGCGGTGGCGATCTCGGCTGCAGTAGAAGAGTTTTTTGGTCACGGTGATAAGTATCGCAACTACCGTAGCACTGCAGAAAGCATGAAAATTGAAGGCTGGCAGTTTATGCAGCTGGCCGGTCCCTATAAGCGTTTTAAGGTGCATGAAGAGGCTTATAAAACATTTGCTTATCGCGTAGAGCAGTTTATTCAAAAAGATGTAGAAGGCTTTGTTGCCCGCCTAGACGAAAAGCAAGAAGATGACAGACTTGAGGCAGATGAAGCCACTCACAATGCAGAAAAGGCATTGATGCGTCTGAATCAAGAGCTAGACCAAAAAGCTCAGCGGTTAGAACTAGAGCGCGCTCGTTTAGCAGAACAATCGGCCAGACAGCCACAGGCCGAGAGCGGCTACTCGGGATCTCTATTGGATATTCAGATGCCGTCTTCTCCTCAGGAAGAAAGCACAACTGCATCCCCCGTCGACGCAGCTGAACCATCGTTTGAAATTCAGTCCCTGATGTCTTCAGCACCTCAAGAGACAGCGCGACAGGCTTCCCGTACAACCTCTAGTAAAACAATTAAATCGAGCAGTTCGCTACCACCCTTGGGAGAACATGCGCTGGAGTGGCAAGAAAGCGTTGACTTTAAAGCTTTAAAGTCAATTCTCACCGAACAAAACAGCGTTCTAGAGAGTGACACCCAAGGCTCTACTGCCCAGCAGCTGGTAACCCCCGATGAGGTTTCTCAGATTCTAGAATGCTCCTTAGAAGACTGTAAGACCTATCTGCCAGGCATCCTAGACGCTATGCAGAAATACGACATATACGACAACCCGGTCCTAATCGGTCTGCTAGCAACCATTCGGATTGAGACAGGCGGATTTAAACCCGTGCACGAGTGGGGAGGAGAAAGCTACTGGAAACGTTATGAAGAAAGAGCAGACCTTGGCAATGTTCGTCCAGGTGATGGCGTTAAGTATCACGGTCGCGGCTATATTCAGCTAACTGGTCGTGCCAACTATAGAACCTATGGCGAAAAGCTAGGCGTCGATCTAGAAAATAATCCTGACCTGGCTATGGATCCCAAAATTTCAGCCCAGGTATTAGCCTGCTACTTTAAAGAGCGCGGTGTGGCTGGAGCAGCTCGTTCAGGTGACTGGAGAAAAGTTCGTAAGCTAGTCAATGGCGGCTATCACGGCTGGGATGTTTTCTCAAAATATGTCGAGCGTGCTCAAGCGCGGTTAGGATAGCTCGCCTGAGCCTTTCTAATCAAATGCCTACGTAGCAAGGGAAGCCTCAGATTCCTCTAGACAGCCCTTATTTGCACAAGGCTTACCGAGCAGGTAGTTTCCGTAATCTTGCGCACCAGACATACGTATATCTCTAGAATCTAACCATATTGTTTATAAATTTGCGCAGGTTTTACAGGATAGGGGTATTTTGGGGGTGTAATTGAGTTGACAGACTTAGGTCGGTTGATCGCGTTTGCTAAGAGATATCCAAAATGCCCGAGACATCAGCCAGCGGACTCGTTGAACATACGTTTTCCAATGGGCAACTTGCCAAGATTCTCACAGTAGCCGACGGCACGGGCTATGAAAAGGCACTATCGATAGCAGGTCTGCAGGGCCCAACTCCTACCCTGCTCGTCATTGGCGGTGCGAGCTACATGACTGAAGAAAGCAAGGCAAAGCTGCTGCTGTTTTTTAACGATATCCTCGCAACCCTATCGGCAAATTTTGGCATCACTGTGTTGGATGGCGGCACAGATGCTGGCGTTATTCATATGATGGGCGAGGCGAGACGCCATGTTAAAGGGGAGTTTGATTTGGTCGGTGTTGCACCTCTTAATCGAGTTATCTATCCAGACAGCGAACCCCCGCCCACAGATGATTCAGACTATCCTCCTGTGGGTCTTGAGCCCCACCACACTCACTTTTTCTTGGTGCCCGGTGAAAACTGGGGCAGTGAATCTAGATGGCTCGCCAACTTTTCGTCAGTGCTAGCCGGACAGTTTCCATCGATGACTCTACTTATTAATGGGGGGCAGGTATCCCTTAAGGACCTGAGACTCAATTTAGAGCTGGGCCGGCAGGTGACTATTGTTGCAGGCAGCGGACGACTGGCGGATAAGGTTGCCGACACTATCAGTGGGACAAAACCTGATGATGATGAAATCATCCAACACTTAGTCAAAACCTACTATCCTAGCCAGCTGTCTGTATTTGATTTTTTATCGACTTCATTAGATGATCTAAGAACTCAATTGGATATGTATTTCAATTGCTAATAAATAACCATAGCCGCAGGTATTTTTTCAACGGCTATCCCTGTCATACCAAAGCTTTAGCACCCCTTTAAACAAGGGAACAAAACCAATTCTTAAGAATTGAAATCAGTGCTTGGCAAGGTATGCTAGAGTTCTATGGCAATACGTTACTATATGGGTGACGTCTAGTTTTCGGTACGATACGCTCACAGTTCAACTCGACCAGTTCAATCTCGACTTCGATTTGATCCTAGAGGGATCTCCCGTATAACTCGTTGCATATCAAACTTAGGAGATTCTCTATGTCCATTTATGTTGGAAACCTGTCCTACGACGCTACTCGTGATGACATCGATGCTATCTTTGCTGAGTACGGAGCAGTTCAGCGTGTCCACCTACCCACCGATCGTGAAACCGGTCGTCCTCGTGGTTTTGCCTTTGTAGAAATGTCTTCGGAAGACGAAGAGACCGCTGCTATTGAGGCTTTAGATGGCGCAGAGTGGATGGGTAGAGACCTGCGGGTTAATAAAGCTCGTCCCCGCGAGCAGCGTGGCGGTGGCGGCGGCGGTCGCTTCTAAACCTGTCTAATTGAGCGGTGTGTTTTACACCTGACCCTGTTCTACCATGGGGCAGTTAGGCTGTCCCATTTTTTGTCGTTAAAGGAGAATACTATGGCCCAGGCTATCCTTGGGGATGATGAAGGAATCGAATCAGCGCTGCGAAGATTTAAGCGTAAGGTGGTCCAAGCGGGTATTTTTTCAGACATGAAAAAGCATCGCTATTTTGAGACTCCTGCAGAGAAGCTTAAGCGCAAAGCAATTGCTAAGCATCGCCAGAAGCGCTGGAGTCGTAACCGCAGCAACCGTAACAACAACAGAGACTAGCCTCCGGCTTTTTATCAGATTTATAAAGACGGTCTTCTAAACTCTTAGAAGACCGTCTTTTTTTGAACTTTTTTTGAACAAGGCCAGCAGAGCCTAATCAATATAGTCTTGCAGAGCTTTCACAGCTAGCGTTTGCTGTTGCAAAGATCGAATGGCTTCAATGGCGGCGCGTGCCCCCGAGAGTGTGGTGATCGTTGGAATTTTATAGTCGAGGGCCGTTCGTCGAATCATGCGGTCGTCCTCCTGGGCAGTTGCGCCTGTTGGAGTATTGATAATCAGCTGGATAGCTTGATTTTTGATGGCATCCAGCACGTGGGGACGACCTTCGTGCACCTTATAAACTAAACCCACATTTAGCCCATGGCTCTGTAGTATGCGGCGAGTTCCAGCCGTTGCAATTAGCTCAAACCCCAACTCCGAGAGTTCTTTGACGATGGGAACGACGGCTTCTTTTTCTCGATCGTTCATCGAAACAAATGTGGTGCCCCCCAGGGGTAGCTTTTGACTAGCCGCTAGTTCTGCTTTAGCAAAGGAGCGGCCAAAATCGATATCAATGCCCATGACTTCGCCCGTGGAGCGCATTTCTGGTCCTAACAGAGTGTCGGTGCCAGGAAACTTGTTAAAGGGTAAGACCGCTTCTTTAACAGATATGTGGGTGGGAATCACTTCTGTTGTGACCCCGACATCGGCCAGGTTCTGCCCAGACATAACCAGAACAGCGGTCTTGGCAAGAGGAACTCCTGTAGCTTTAGAAACAAAGGGTACCGTCCGAGAGGCTCGAGGATTGGCTTCTAAAATGTACACATCGCCATCCTTAATGGCGAACTGTATATTCATTAAACCGACCACTTGCAAAGCTTTGGCCAGCTTAGTAGTCCAGTCACGAATAATGCTCAGGACAGATTCATCCAGGGTCATGGTAGGTAGCGAACAGGCGGAATCACCTGAGTGAATACCGGCTTGCTCAATGTGTTCCATGATGCCGCCGATGACGACCTGACCGGCGCGATCGCAAATCGCATCCACATCCACCTCAATGGCATTTTCCAAAAACCGATCGATCAAAATCGGATGATCCGGCTCCACCTGCACCGCCGTATTCATATAGCGTTCTAGATCCTGGTCGGAATAGACCACCTCCATCGCTCGCCCCCCCAGCACATAGCTAGGGCGCACCACCACCGGATAGCCGATCTTTTGGGCGATCTCCAGCGCTTCTTGATAGCTGCGGGCGATGCCGTTGGGAGGCTGGGTAATCTCAAGCTCCCAGAGGATTTTTTCAAACCGCTCCCGGTCTTCAGCCGTATCGATTGAGTCAGGAGAGGTGCCCCAGATTTTGGTCTGAATGGGCACTCCGTCCACCTCCGGGCTGCTGGCCAGATAGGTCTGTAGCGGAACGGCCAGCTTGAGGGGCGTCTGTCCACCAAACTGAATGATCACCCCTTCAGGATTTTCAGCCTCAATAATATTGAGCACATCTTCCTTAGTAAGAGGCTCAAAGTAAAGGCGATCGCTGGTGTCATAGTCGGTGGAGACGGTCTCCGGATTAGAGTTGACCATGATGGTCTCAAAATCGTCCCGCAGCGCATAGGAGGCATGACAGCAGCAGTAGTCAAACTCAATGCCCTGACCGATACGATTGGGCCCACCACCCAAAATCATTACCTTGCGGCGGTCTGAGGGTTTGACCTCAGTTTCGATCTCATAAGTAGAGTAGTAGTAGGGCGTATAGGCTTCAAACTCAGCGGCACAGGTATCGACGGTTTTGTAGACCGGGATAATCCCAAGGGATTTGCGCTGAGTCCGGACACGGTCCTCGTCAGTTTTCGTGGCATAGGCAATTTGCCGATCGCTAAAGCCCTGCTGTTTAACCGCCATCATTTGTTCAGCGGTGATATCTGTCAGAGCGGTGCGCTTCAGCCATTTTTCGGTCACCAGCAGATCCTGGAGCTTATCGATAAACCAGGGATCGATGCCGGTTAGCTCGTAGATATCTTCGGCGCTCAGCCCTAGCTGCAAGGCATGACGCAGGGAAAAGATCCGGTCTGGGTTAGGGGAGCGCAGACTGGAGCGGACCTTGGAAATGGTGGGTAGATTTTCTTTGCGATCGCAGCCCCAGCCAGCCCGGCCGGTCTCTAGCGATCGCAGCGCTTTTTGAAACGACTCCTGGAACGTACGGCCAATGGCCATCGCCTCCCCCACTGACTTCATCTGGGTGGTCAGTAAAGGCGTACTGCCTGGAAACTTTTCAAACGCAAATCGAGGTACCTTAGTGACCACATAGTCAATAGTCGGCTCAAAACTAGCCGGTGTTTTTTGAGTAATATCGTTAGATATTTCACTCAGGGTGTAGCCAACCGCCAGCTTGGCTGCAAACTTAGCAATGGGAAATCCCGTCGCCTTAGACGCCAGAGCCGAGCTGCGAGACACCCGAGGATTCATCTCAATGACAATCACCTCACCGGTGTCCGGATTAACCGAAAACTGGATATTGGATCCTCCAGTTTCCACACCAATTTCACGAATGATTTTGATGGAGGCATCGCGCAAGCGCTGATATTCCTTATCAGTCAACGTTTGCGCTGGAGCCACCGTAATCGAGTCTCCGGTGTGCACACCCATGGGGTCTAGATTTTCAATCGAGCAGATAATCACCACATTGTCAGCGAGGTCCCGCATGACTTCTAGCTCGTACTCTTTCCACCCCAGCAGAGACTTTTCCACCAAAATTTGCGATACCGGGCTAGCGTCAAGTCCCGATTTCGCAATCGTTTCAAATTCTTCCTGGTTGTAGGCAATACCGCCACCGGTGCCGCCCATGGTAAAGGCCGGTCGAATAATCAAAGGGTAGCTGCCAATGTCATTGGCAATGGTCTGGGCCTCGTCCATGGTTTCAGCCAAACCAGAAGGACACACACCAACGCCAATACGCTCCATGGCTTCCTTAAAAAGGCGGCGATCCTCAGCCATTTCAATCGCGTCTAGTTTGGCACCAATCAGCTCCACGCTGTGCTTATCTAGAACACCTGATTTGGCTAAATCCACGGCTAGGTTGAGCGCTGTTTGCCCCCCCATGGTGGGTAGCAGCGCATCAGGTTTTTCCTGCTCAATCACCCGAGCAACGATTTCAGGCGTCAGCGGTTCAATATAGGTGCGGTCAGCCGTTTCAGGGTCGGTCATAATCGTGGCCGGATTTGAGTTGATCAAGACCACCTCGTACCCTTCCTCTCGCAGAGCTTTGCAAGCTTGTGTACCCGAGTAGTCAAACTCACAAGCCTGACCAATGACAATTGGACCGGAACCAATTAACAAAATTTTGCTGAGGTCGTTACGGCGAGGCATAAGCGGGCATCGGAAAAATCGAAGGACAAATCTGAACCACCTAACATCAAGGTCAGATCAACAAATCCAAATTATTGTAGGGCTTTCTTTCACACCCAAAGTGGACATTTTATAGGAGTTTTCCATCACCCTAGGTTATACCGATATCTGCCATGGCAGATATGCATCAATTCAGACATCGCTCACAAGGGTATGTGGCGCTATATGATTACGGTGGGTGTTATTGCTCTCTAATCTCAATAGTGCCTATATCTAAATGTTCCTAATTATTTTGCGCTAGCCCTTATGCCTACGGCTTCACAGGTTTCTGATTTGACATCGGCGTCTTTATCCACCGTGCTGCAGCTACATCAGGTGACAAAGCAGTATCCGCAGCAGACATCACCTGCTATTAGTGAGGTGAGCCTAGAGC
>JBHJIL010000022.1:0-50712 GCA_050043465.1 Leptolyngbyaceae cyanobacterium | reverse complement strand
GAGGCATCACCCACCTCCGCCAGCTCTGTTCTTAAGGTTAGAGCCGCCGCCACCATATTCTTCAGAGCAGGTACCACCTCTTCCCAACGGCGAGTCTTCAGACCACAGTCAGGATTAACCCAGACTTGCTGGGTGGGCAGCTGGGCAATGCCTGTTTTGAGCTGTTGCACCAGCTGTTCTTGAGTGGGTACCACCGGGCTATGGATGTCATAAACACCGTTGCCAATCTGGTGAGAATAGCCACCGTCAGTGACCTCCTGCAGGGTGCGATTGTTACTGCGGCTGTTCTCGATGGAAATCACATCTGCATCCAGACGCTCAATCTCTCGGATAATGTCACCAAACTCGCAGTAACACATGTGGGTGTGAATCTGCGTCTGAGGTTGGGCCACCGCTGTTGCCAATCGAAAGGCATCTACCGCCCAGGAAAGATAATCGCTCCAGCATTTTACCTTAAGCGGCAGTCCCTCTCGTAAGGCCGGTTCATCCACCTGAATAATCTGCGCTCCTGCGGCTTCTAGATCAGCAATCTCTTTCCGTAGGGCCAGGGCAATCTGAAACGCTTGGTCTCGACGAGCAATATCGGCTCGGGGAAATGACCAGTTTAGAATGGTGATCGGGGCCGTGAGCATTCCTTTGACCGGCTTTTGAGTGATTGACTGCGCCACTTGGAACTCCCGTACCGTCATCGGTTGAGGTCGGGACACATCGCCGTAGATGATCGGTGGACGTACACAGCGGCTACCGTAGCTCTGGACCCAGCCATTGACGGTAAACGCAAACCCTGTCAGCTGCTGGCCAAAATATTCCACCATGTCAGTGCGCTCAAATTCACCATGTACCAGCACATCTAGACCAATCTCTTCTTGCAGTTTGATACACTCGGCAATCTGTGCGTCAATAGCAGTCTGGTACTCCGTTTGAGAGAGTTCACCTTTCTTGTACCGTACCCGCAGCTGTCGCACCGTTCTGGTTTGAGGAAATGACCCAATGGTTGTGGTTGGCAGGGTTGGTAGTTTTACCTGCTGGTCCAATCGTAGAGAATAGGAAAGCGAACGCTGAAAATCATTGACCGTTAACTGCTTCAGTGCCGACTGCACCCTAGGATCGGGCAGGTTAAATTGTTCAAACGTCTGCCACTGTTCTACCAGCTGGGTGTGTTGCGCCCTAGTATCCTGATGGTCCAGCGTGCGCGCTAGAAAAACAATCTCGTCTAATTTTTGTTCGGCAAAACTAAGCACCTGGCGTAGCTCGTGTGGCAGCTGAGTTTCCAACGCAGCATCATGGGGAACAAACTGGAGAGAAGCGGACGGCTGCACCCGTAATGTGGGTGCAATAGCCTGCAAACTGTGCAACGTCTTGAGCACTGCCTCTGGCTGGATCTGCCAAATATTGCGTCCATCAACAACGCCTGCTCCCAATCGTTTGTCAGCAGGGAAACCATGGGCTTTAACCAAATCCAAATTCCGGCCTCGGGTAAAGTCAAGGCTAATCCCAGCCACCGGCAGCTGAATCACCCAAGGATAGACATCTCCTAAATCATCAAAATAGGTCACTAGATGGATGGGGAGTCCGACTGTTGCCAGCTGGGTATATGTGTCTGTCACCGCTGTTTGCAGCTGTTTAGCACGGCTGGTCACCAGAATAGGGTCATGGAACTGCACTTCCCTAATTCCTAACTCTTTGAGCTGCTTCAACAGCTCAGCATATAGGGGTAACAGCTTAGCTAAGTGTGCCTCAAAGTCTCTTGAATACCGACTCAGACTCAACAATGTTACGGGACTTAGCACTACAGGTACGGTCCGCTCTACCAGGATCGCCTGCGCCCGCTTTACCATGTCCAAGAAATCACTAAAGTTGGCTTGGGGGGTTATGTCACTGTCAATTTCAGGGACTAAATAGTGATAGTTGGTGTCAAACCACTTGGTCATTTCCAACGCCGGAATCTCGCTGCGTCCCTGCGCCATGGCAAAGTATCGCTCCAAACCATCCAATGTCTGAAACCGAGAGGGGATCAATCCTAGACGCACGGTCCAATCAAGCACATGGTCGTAGAGAGTTTGATCGCCCACGCCAATGTAATCTACACCCGCTACCAGCTGAGTTTTCCATCCCTGGGCTTCGGTCTCGTGAACGTTAGCGAATAGGGTCGCTGGATCTGAAGCATTGTGCCAAAAAGACTCCAATGCTTTCTTTACTTCACGGCGTTTACCCATGCGGGCATAGCCCAGGGTCATTGTTTCAATCGTCATGGCTGTGTTGTCCCAATAGCGATGTTGTCTAAAAGTGAAGAAACGTGAATCTGGTCGCCCTAATGATGAAAGACACGGTTCTTCTAATTTTTTTTCATCACAACCTGCCAAGAACGTGTTGGGTAACGCCTAGCAAGCTAGATTATTCATGCCTTTTAGCGACACAACAACCTATGACAAACTAGCCAACAGTTTCTCAACAAATTAAATGATTAACAGATGTCCAAAGTTAACAGGCAGACTCAGTGGTCACACCGTTTAGCAAACACGGATAATCTGGGGCATTGTAGGGATCTTCCCCTGACAACACAGTTGTGATCGAGCAAATACTAAAACCATCATCCGTACCTCGCAGATGTTGTAGAACATGAGTTGTACCATCGGCGGGCATTCTGACTGAGAGGTGCAATACCTCCTTCACAGCTGCGGGACAGCGGCAGATTCTCACTGCTCTTTCCCCGTTTCCTCTAAGGGCTGTTTCCCCTTAGAACCGACATACGCAGTAATTTAGCACATTCTGATTAAGCGCAACATGGAATTTTAGCCGTTGCTGATTTAAGATATGCATCAATCTGATAGAAATGCCACATGTCAGCGTTTTGCAGATAAAACCATTTCGAGGATCAGCAACACCAAATTTCAATTTGCCGGGGGGCTTATCCTCGGCTCTCGGGTTCTAGCAAATGCATTCGTATTAGCAACAGTGCAGCTACAACAGCGGTGACACAACTTACATAAAAAGGAGCCGCTACAGAGACTGTTGCATAGAGCCATCCTGCTAAAACACTAGCGGGTAATGCGGCCAACCCAACTAGCATATAGAATGTGCCGGTTTCAGCCCCGCGTCGATCGGGATGAACCAAATCAGCAACAAAGGCCTTTTGAACGCCCCGCGTTAGCGTGTCATAGAGGCCGTACGACATAAACAGTATCCAAATCGCAATGGGTGTGGTTGCCCTGGCAAACCCCAGATAGATTAGGGCAAATATGAGATACCCGCTTACCAATAAGGGTCGTCGTCCGACTCGATCTGAGAGTTGTCCTGCTATTCGTCCTAACCCAACTGCCACCAGGTTAAAAGCTGCGTATAACAGTAGTAGTTGAGAGCCGGTAAAGCCTAGACTCTGGGCTCGTAATAACAGAAAAGCATCGGATGAGTTACCTAGAGCAAAAAGGGCAATGGCTAACAAGTATTGCCGATAGGCAGGGCTCAATCCGCGTAGCGTAAATTGGGGGCGTGGTTTTCGGGTTTGTGAGTGATGTTCTCTAACCTGAGTTTGCAACACCAGAACACCCAGGAGAGCAGGGACAAATGCGATCGCAAACACCCCTCGATAATTATTTGCATACTGCTGCAAAAAGACAAAACCCACCAGCGGACCCAGCACTTCACCTACCGTTTCCAAACTATGGTGAAAACCAAACGCCTGTCCCCGCTGAGAAGCCGTGCAGTTCTCCACAATTAGAACATCGCGCGGAGCCGCTCGCAGTCCTTTGCCAATGCGGTCAAGCAAACGTGCTCCCAGCACATGGACCCAAGTTCCTGAAAGAGCTAATCCTAGTTTAGATAGAGTTCCTAAGCCATAACCGGCTAAAGCAAATGGTTTCCGCTGCCCTGCCCAGTCTGACAGCCAGCCAGAGTACAGTTTCAAAATGCTGGCCGCACTTTCGGCAATTCCCTCAATTATCCCTACGGTCCAAATCGGTGCACCCAATACACTGGTCAAAAAGATGGGGGTTAGCGGGTACACCATCTTGCTAGCAAAATCGGTCAGCAGGCTAACCCAGCCTAATGCTTTAACTGTATGGGTCAGACCGCGTGCTTGATTGATCATAAAACGGACTCCTGATCAGGCGATGGCCAATAGTCCAAACAGCAGAAACAGTCCTCCCCCCAGGGCCGTCAGTGTGCGTTCTGAAACTTTGCCACAGAGCCAGCGACCACAGTTAGTGGCAATGACAGCACAGATAGCATGGCCGAGGACCGCACCACTGACTATCCCTAACGGTGGGTGTGCTGCCGCTAGAGCAATGGTGGCAATTTGAGTGCGATCGCCCCACTCCGCTACAAAGACTAGCCCAAAGGCCTCGGTCATAATGGCCAAGGGAGTCTCTTTGCGTTGTCTCTTACTTTTTTCGGCTCTATCTACCGCTTCAGCCGCATCTTTCTCTTCGTCTCCCGTTGTTGTCATCTGACTAGCCTGATAGAGCAGTCGAATACCAAAAACAATAAACAAACAAACCTCAGCCCATTTAACCACCGAGTCAGGTAGCAGCGTTGCTGCCTGTCCAACCAAAACGGAGAGTATTGTCATTAGAGCTAAGGCCCCAACCGCCCCTGCAAATACCCAGCGACGGCGATGACGCATGGCTAAAATGGCGGCAATAAAAAAGGTCTTATCACCTAGCTCGGAGATCGTGATCAATAACAGACTGGCGGTAAATGCAGCTAACATCCTTTCAAATTCCTCAGATTGCGACGGTTTCTGACGCGAATTTGATGAGGCACAAGACTCCACCAAACCTGCGTCAGCAGATTTAGTGAAGGTCTCGCTGATGAATAGTGCAAAACTATATCATTCTCTGAACCAGGCTCATTACCAGTATGTTGATTCAGAGATTTCGGCTAAACCGAGAGCTACTCCCCTTCGAGGAGCATTATACGACAGATCGGGCCTTCATGATTCCTATGGGCATAACTTCCTATAAAATAAGCATGTAAATGAAACCCATTAGCATTTGTGCTGACAGGCCATGGCCGATCTCGCCCTGACATTCTCAACCAGTAATCTGAGCGAAATGTTTGCTGAAGCGCAGCAGCAGACGGGGGCTGCCTGTCAGTCTAATTCGTTGGAATCGGTCTATACCCTGGAGAAACCGTTTGGTCGATTGAGGTATCGCTGTATTCATTTGCGAAAGGGCTTGGAACTATCCATCAGTCAGCTAGAGCTGAGCGAAAATCTCAGGGTTGTGCAAACAATTTAGGACTATTCTGCCCTACAGCTGAGTTTTTGCATGATGGGTGAATTTCAGGGGCAGTATCGCCATACGTAAGCGGTGCAATGTGCTGGGCCGAGTAAAAACTTTTTAAGCCTTTCCCATGGCGATGTGGGGTTTGTGACTGACTATTCGGCCCAGCATCCTATTTCTGTACTAACTATTAATGTCGCACCTGATTGGCTAAGTGAGCTGGTGCCAGAGACGTTAGAACGCGAGACCCTGGGCAAAACAATTGCGGTCCAAACACCCCAAGTAGAAATTTTAGGCACCGTTGGCTGGACAACCCCCAGCATGTTGGCAGCCGTGCAACAGATTTTGACCTGTCCCTATCAGGAAAATGTGAGACAGCTCTATTTAGAAAGTAAAACTCTTGAGCTGCTGGCTCTTAAGTTGGAGCAAATGAGACAGCCAGAGGTAGCTGAAGATCACAAAATCACTCTAAAATCAGACAATATTTATCGTCTTTACCAGGCCAGACACATTCTGTTGACGGATATTGAACATCCTCCGTCTCTCATGGATCTAGCAAGACAGGTGGGCATTAATGACTTTAAGCTTAAGCGAGGCTTTCGTCAGATTTTTGGAACTACGGTATTTGGCTGTCTGTATGACTATCGTATGGAGCGGGCCAAACAGCTTTTGGATACCCATAATCTCAAGGTAGCGCAGATTGCCCAAACGGTAGGTTATGCAAATCCGAGTCAGTTTTCGGCAGCCTTTAAGCGTAAGTTTGGCTTTTCGCCAAAAATGTACAGACGTCAGCATTAGGGAAGTAATACCCGATGGTAGAAATTTGGCAGCTCTCGCATCCACCTATCGACTCATCCACATTTGATCGTGGGCAAACTCACGCCACAGAGTACTAGCCGCATGGATACTAGCAGGTGTATGCAGAAACGGCCTTATTTATTTAGACGGGAGTTATGCTCTGCAGCCAAAACATTAAAGACCGTTTGCACATCAGCTTTCGATTCGTCTGTCACATCTAAATCATCTAGTCGTCGCTTCACATACCAAATAGCTGTTCCAAGCCTTGTGTCAGATAGAGTAGATAGCGCATCTTGGCTTATTAATAGGGTCGGTTGTTGCGCAAATAAAGCAGCGGCTGCCATACTACGAACTGGTGCATTTTCGTCATTAATGGCTGCAAGTAGGGCTTCTGTCGATGCAGGATTTGCCTCCTTTGCCATCAATGCATAAGCTGCAGCAGAACGGACAGTCGAATCTGGATGATGCTTTAAAACGTTAACTATCGTAGGAATGATTTCCTCTGAAGCGACATCGATATCGCTCAGTGCACCCAAAGCATGTCGCCGAGCCCAAACACTAGAATCGCTTGATGCGACTGTAATTAAGTCTAGAATCATAGCTTTTATCTCAGCATTAGAGGAATCTAATACGGATATAAGCCAGTCCGCACTGAATACAGTTTTTGCACGGACGCAAGCACTGCTGTCTTTCAACCCATGGGCAATTAAGGGAACCAATTGAGGAGACAGCGTCTGATGACTGACAACAACTTCAGTTAGTCCATCGAAGCTACTTAAACGGATGCCTGGATCTTCATCTTGCGTTCCTTGAGTCAAGATTGGCAGAACTTCAGGCAGTAGTGTCTCTTGGGATGCAGCTGCTGTAGCCAGTCCTTCAATGCTGGTGGCTCGGACCCTTGGATCTTTATCTTGGAGAGCTATCCTGAGATTAGGCAAGAGTGTAGTCGGGTCCGTATTAGAAATGAGAATTAAAAGGGATTTATAGCGAGTTGTACTATTCCAACTCGCTAGAGAGGTCAACAGTTTCTCAATATCTATGTCGTCTCGCTCACCTCTTAGGACATGGACATCATACTGAGACATTCCATTGCTAACATCTTTGCAGTCTCCCCGATCTCCGATGCGTTCGAGAGAGAACAAAGAACAGCTACTGCTGAGAAACAACATAGATGACAGGATAAAATAACGGCCAAGCTTTTGAAGTATCAACAATTTCATAGGATTAGATTAATCTATCTTTAGAACTGTGTGCTGAATATTTAAGGCAAAAATTTACTAAGACAACAATTAGAAAATATTTTGCCAATAGCAAAAAAACGCAATTGAGTTAAGGTTAGTATCCGGATCTAAATCCTATGAAACTCAAAGGTTTCCACTATAGTTTTCACCGCAACAACCCATTGATTTTTATGTTTATATGAAGACTCTTTAAAGTAGAGTTCAATCTTTAAATTTACTCTAAGTGTTGTTCTAGCTACTCAAATACAAAAATAATCCACATAGCAATTAATCAGTTTATTTAACAAAGCTCCCGCTTGGGGTTAAATAAACTCCGTTTCGGAGTTGAATTGTGTCAACACTATTGCGTATGTTTCTCAATTATGCCTTGGAGTGTGGGGAAATTGAGAATGATAGACGGTATGGCTTGGGGCGGCGTCATCGCAGTGGTGGCGGCGGCACCTGTGCGAGCGGCGGTGGTGCAAGTAAATGAGGTCAGGGTTAGTCCAACTAAGGAAGGGGTGGAAATTTGAAATGAACCCCTAATTTTGGACAGTAAAATCAGATGATAACGAGTCTAGACTAACCTGTATCAATCTGAGACATTCTACGCTTCCTGCCTCCACTTTTTCTCAAATTCGCTGGACGTTAAATAGCCCAAAGACGAGTGAATTCTCTTCTTCATATACACCTCGTCTAAAAACCCTTCTATTCTCTCATACACTTCATTAAAGTTGCGATAGCTCGACAAGTCAACCTCCTCTTCTTTTATTGTTCTCATCAGTCGTTCAGCATAGCCATTCTCATAGGCTTTGCCCACACCTACCATACTAATCGCTATCTCATTCTCCTCCAACAACTGTCCAAAATCAGGGAGGCATTTCATAGGGCTACCCGCTCACCGTTTGATGGTGACTGGGTGTATTGGGGCACCAGGCTTAGTCGATATCCTGGTCTTGCTCCGATGAAAGCCAAACTGCTCAAACAGCAGCAAGGCAAATGCACTAACTGCAGACTGTACTTTACGTCAGAGGATGATATTGAAGTCCATCACCGAGACGGTTATCACGACAACAACTGCTATAAAAATCTGGTTTGCTACATCGTCACTGCCATGACCAGGCACACGCAACCAGAACGACAGTCTCTGACGGTATTCTTGACAATGAACCAAGTTGGAGAGAAGCCGGATGATGGGAAACTATCAAGTCCGGTTTTGAAGCCGAGTCGGAGGGGTGACTCTCCGGCTTAGGTTAACCACTCTCGACAACGGGAAACTGTTATTGCATAATAATATACTGGGTTTCCGAAGCGCCTAAGACCTGTAATGTAGCCTTCTGAGCATCAGTTAATCCCCTGGCTCCGGTGATGTCCATGCCTTCGTAGGGCCGATCGCCCCTCAGCGTTGTAAGACATTCGCCGGTTTTAACATCCCAAAGTTTGATCGTTTCATCTTCACTGACACTGGCGAGAGTGTTGCCTTGAGGGTTGAAGGCTAGCGATCGCACCACATTGGCGTGGCCCACCAGCGTCCTCAGAAACCTGCCATCGTGGACATCCCAGAGCTTCACGGTTTTGTCGGCGCTACCACTGGCCAAGAGATGACATTGCGGACTAAACGCCACCGACCAGATCCAATTTGTGTGCCCCTCCAATGTTTTAAGACAGTCGCCAGTCTGGGCATCCCAAAGGCGGAGGGTCTTATCGGAACTACCACTCGCAATCATGAGCGCGTTGGCACTACAGGCAACAGTCCAAACCATCCCGGTATGTCCTGACATCACCCTCAGACACTGACCGCTATCGACATCCCAGAGCCGGACATGTTTGTCAGAAGACCCACTGACCAAAGTTTGTCCATCCGGGCTAAAACCCACCGATCGCACCTGACTGGGATGCTCTAGAACGGCTAAACGGTGACCGTCTTGAATATCCCAGAGATGAATGGTTCTGTCGTGCCCTCCACTCGCGAGGAGTTGACGTTTGGGGCTAAACTCAACAGACCAAACTGTATTGGTGTGCCCTGGTAGTGTCCTCACACAGCGGTTGTGCCGGATGTCCCAAATTTTCACGGTTTGATCCGCACTGCTGCTGGCAATCAAGCCGTTATCCGGATGAACGGCCACCGACAAAATCCAGTTCTTGTGACCGATGAATGTTTTGAGACACCGTTCCCGTTCAAGATCCCAAAGCTTCACGGCATAGTCATCGCTGCCACTGATGAGGGTTTGCCCATCGGGGCTGAAGGCGATCGCGCGAACGGCGTTAGCGTAGCCGGTCAATGACTTCAAACAGTGTCCCGTTTGGGTCTGCCAAATTCTGACCGTTTGATCTTCACCGCCGCTGACCAGTCTGCTGCCATCAGGACTAAAGGCGATCGACCAAATCCAATTGCTGTGACCAGACAGGGTCTTTAGACAGCGACCCTCCTGTACATGCCAAATTTTGATGGTTTGATCGCCCCCGCCACTCACGAGTTCCTGACCGTCAGGACTAAAGGCCACGGAGCGAATCGCGTGGGTATGGCCAGTCAAGGTTTTGAGGCATTGCCCCGTTTGCACATCCCAAAGTCTGACGGTTTCATCCGTACTGCCCGTGGCGATCGTCTGACTATCCGGACTAAACGCAATCGACCAAAAACTGTTGGTATCTTCTAGGGTGTGCAAGCATTCACCACTCTCCAGTTCCCAGATTTTGATCCGTTGCTCCCAACCGGCGGACGCGATCAGGTGCCCATCGGGGCTAAAGGCGATCGCATGCACATAATTCGTATGTCCCTTCAGGGTGTTAAGACAGCGGCCCTCTAAATCCCAGAGTTTGACCGTCTGATCAGAACTGCCGCTCGCAACTATCTGGCCATCGGGGCTAAACACCACCGACCGGACCCAATTCGTGTGCCCCTGCAATGTGTGCATACAGCATCCCGAGTGGACATCCCAAATATTCACAGTTTGGTCGGCGCTGCCACTCACCAGCCACTGACCATCGGGACTAAACGCGATCGACCAGATCCAGCCATCGTGTCCTCGGCAATGACCATGCTCTTCACCGTTCGCCATCTGCCAAAGTTGAATCACACCGCTCGTCCCGGCTGCGGCAAACAGACTGCCATCAGGGCTGACGGCGACGGCATGAATCCCCCCAAAGGCATCATAAAAGGTCGTTTGTGAAAAATGGGCCTGTGAAAAATCAGCTTGATGGAGATTGAGCCCCTGTAAGTAGGCTTGCCAGATCGTGAGATTGGAGAAGTCACAGTGGGTCACTTCAATCTGGAGCTGACGCATGAGATTAAGGACATTGCCCGCCGCATACCCTGACCGAGCGGGCGGTTGTCCGCGTAAAGCGTCCAGACACTGAGTGAGGGTCGTCGCAATGTCTTCTGAGTTACCCAGATTGGCTAAAAGTTGTTGCGTAATGGGTTCGAGGATGAGATTGAATTGCGTTTGTTGAACAACGTCATTCGCGGTCGTTTTAAGTAAAGCATGGCTGATCAGTCGTACCGGTTTTTGCTCAGTGATTTCGGTGACAACCTGCTCGATTAGACGTTCCGTGACGTATTCCATCACGACCGGTTGCTGGGTATATTGCCTGGATTGTTGCTCAATCAGCGATCGCCAGCCGAGGGATTCGAGAGCTTCTAGGAGGCGCGCTCGAGTGACCGCAGGCACTATGTCGCTGGCCAGTGCTGGAATGGAGGTCCACTCACGGTTGATGGCCAACCAGTACATAATGGTTTTTTCCAGGGCCGAGAGCCGCTCAAACTGTTGATCAAGGAGTCGCTGGGTGCCGTAAAAGAGAAAGATGCCCTCGTCTAAAAAAGGGCCAATCTCACCGTCAAATAAGGCATGAATCGACCCCGCTGCAATTTTTAACGCCAAGGGGCTACAGCCGTAGCGTTCACAGAGTTGTTGCTTTTGCTGGAGGTTGCCGACTAGATCTTTGGTCTCGATGATGCCTAGGGCCGTTTTGAGGGAGCCGCTTAGTTGGTGCGATCGCACCGCCAGCCCCATGCCTTCAAACGTGGCAATTTCAGCCGGTTTCTCGCGACTGGTAATGAGCACACAGCTTTGGTGCGGTGATTCACCCAGAATTCGAAACAGGTCTCCATAGGGCTCATAGCCAACACGATATTGCCCGGCCCGATTGCCTGCCTGAAGAATGGTCTCGACATTATCTAAAATGACCAGGCAGCGGGAGGCCTGCAGCCAGTGTCTTAGACGATTCGGAGTTGCTTCTAGGTCTTGTTGATTTGATAAAAATAGCACCAGATCCTGTAACAAGCTGTCTAATGGGGGGGCGTTCCGTAGCGAGCGCCAGACCACATAGTCAAACTCACTCTGAATCTGCTGGGCCAGCTTCACCGACAGGGCACTCTTACCAATGCCCCCCATGCCCAAAATCCCCACCAGCCGACAGTGGTCAACCTGTATCCATTTTTCCAGGGTGGCTAACTCTTCAGTACGCCCATGAAATATGGAAACATCTGGAGCCTCGCCCCAATCGATTTGGGCGGTTGCGATCGCAACCTTGGCAACTGAAGAGGGGCCATCGTCAGCTACGGCCTCCGGGTGAACATAGTCTTCAGGAGCAAGCGTCAGACCAAACGCCTCAAAATAGTCTGTAATTGTCTGGCGATCAACCGGTGCCTTACCAGAACGCACCTTCGTCAGGGTATTAATGCTAAGCCCCGTAATTTGAGCTAGAACCTCCAAGGTGTAGGGTTGGCGAGCGTTATCTTCAGCCGCTTGCTGAGCTTCTGCCGTTCGCAGTCGTTCCCAGCCCTGAGAGGAGAGCTTTACGCCACGTCTACGCTTTCTGGTTCTCGAATTTTTTACCACGGAGATCCAATTAGATGCAGGCTTCAGGGTTCGCTACAGCCTTGAAAGGTTAATTTTCGCATTTACTGCCCCATGGTAGAGCGCTTAAGTTGTGAAAAGGATTCCAGTCTTAATTTGTGACCAGAGCCCTAGTCAAGAGAAATGTCTACAAGTCCCATCTTGCCTGCTTTCTAGAGCACAATTCCGACGCTGATTTAAGTTGTGCCTTAACTTGGGGGTCTAAGGTGTGAACTTGACTGGTGCAGTCTAGTTAGATGCGGCAAGCTAGTACCGTTCACATCTATGCCCATATGACTGCCCTATTTCAACAAGTCCTATGACGTAACTTTTTAGTTCTATTGATGTTCCTCAATAAAAAGAATCTCTTTTCTATCTCTTGAAGATATCTATTTAGGGGGATGCACCTAAATAAAATCCCAATCATAGAATATGTCGTAGGACGTCCTCCCCTTACGAAGGGGAGGTGCCGTAGGCGGAGAGGTCTTGACCGATAGCGCTAACTGTCGATAACCCCCTGTAAGTCCCCCTTCGCAATGGGGACAGCACATCTCAAACATGTCTCAAAGAGGTAGATTATTTTCATGCAGACGCCTTACTGCAACGACATTTAACGTTAGCGAGGCTATGTCAATGACATAGCCATAGTTCCTGAGTAATGGATAGAGAAGGTGGTCGAGCGCCGCGCTATGACGCTTACTTTGGGCTCTTTCGAGCTTTTGGTGAAATCGAAAAAGCGATTGCTACAAGTGCGTTGAACCTGCCATAAGGATTGAGCAAGATATGAGCTTTTTTACGTTTATCTCGGCCAGGGATGTTCTACGTCTATTGGGTAGCACATTATTAAGAAGGAAAATTAAGAATGATTGGTTCGTCTACACTTACGCTACAAGAAGCCCGAATAATCGCAAAAGATGCGTTCATTTATGCGTATCCGATGGTGGACAGCTACCGGATTCTGTTTGCTTTCTTTCTTTGGCCCAATAATGCCGAATACAAGGGACCCTTGAACACATTGCTTGGCGAAGCACGACTGTTCACACCATCGGACACCACAATTCAGACACCGAACGCGGATACACCTTACTGTGTGGTTGGCGCAGATCTTCGCGCGGAACCTTTAGTTTTGACGGTGCCAGTGATAGACCCTAAGCGCTATTACTCTATCCAACTCATTGATACTTACACTCACAATTTCGAATACGTGGGCACTCGGACGACGGGCAATGGCGGAGGCAAGTACTTGCTCGCGGGGCCTGACTGGACGGGGCAGATACCGGCTGGAATCACTGCAGTTATTCGTAGCGAAACTAGTCTTGCGCTAGCCTTGTACCGCACTCAGCTTTTCGACTCAGATGACTTAGAGAATGTTGAAAACATCATTGAGAATGGTTACAAGGTTCAGCCGCTGAGCCAGTTTACAAATACGGAGCCGCCAGCAAAAATGCCAGCGGTGAAATACCCGATACCCGTAAGACTGGACGAGGGTGAAACTTCACCCAGAATATTTAGCCTGTTGAATTTCCTGCTCACGACGTTTTGTTCAACCCACGAATCCGAAACAGAGTTGATGACTCGCTTCGCCAAGCTAAACATCGGCCCCGGCCTAACCTTCAAGCCGACAGAACTCTCTAAAGAATTAAAACAGGCCGTCGAGCAAGGTATAAAGGATGGTTGGGATGCTTATCTGGAGCTAAAGAAGAATAAACTTGCCACTCAAGCAGTCACCGCCGCCGACCTATTTGGCACCCGTGAACACTTGACGGCAACCGGTAACATTTACCTGTACCGTATGGCTGGCGCGATTCTTGGCATTTGGGGAAATTCCATTGAGGAGGCCATGTATCCCTCCTACTATAACGATTCAGACGGTAACGAATTAAATGCTTCAGGTGATGTCCGTTATACACTACGCTTCGAGCCAGGTGAATTGCCACCGGCTGACGCTTTCTGGTCGGCAACCCTGTATAACCTTCCTGAGCAGCTCCTCGTCGAGAACGACCTCAATCGCTATCTGATTAATTCAACAATGTTAGACAACAACGAACTCGTTCTCGACGAAGACGGGGGACTGACGCTCTATATCCAGCATGCTCAACCCACTGAAGAAAAAAAGAAGAGAAACTGGCTACCTGCACCAAATAAGGGCTTCTTCATATCCTTGCGGCTTTACTTGCCACAACAAAATGCAATTAATGGCACATGGCAAACGCCACCACTAAAGAAAGTAAACCCCACACTGCACTGGACAATCAAGCTTAAGCGTATCTTTTTAGCTCTCTTTCGCGTCGGTAACTACCCGCGTTAGAGCCCCGGCTCCTTCATCCGTCTGTGCCTATTCAAGTTTTAATTTGTGACCATAGCCCCCAGTCAAGAGAGATACCTGCTAACGCCAGAAGCATTACTTCACCAAGAATCCAGCAATCTTAGTTCAAACGAACAGGACTGACGCGCGGGTTGCTAACTACATAAATCATAACGAGCTGGATTCACTTGACTCGCAAGCAGCAATCCTGATGGCGAATTTTTCTGAAGCCTAATCACTGTGGTCTCGGAAAGTTTGTTGGGGTACCAATTCTGCCGGTTCGAGCGCCTGTGGTGGGCTGAATCAGCCGCTTATACGCACACAACAACAATGCCTTAAGTGGCCTGCGGCGATCGCCTCTAAAGAATCGCCTGATTTCAGATAATTCTACATTCGATGGGTGGTGAGCCTATGCCGTCTATATATCCCGCAAGTCAATCTCCAAATGAGGGAAATGAGACCGATGCCGCCTTATTTCTATCCCTCCAGCAGGGCAATAAGGCGGCGTTAGCGGCTTTGTACGATCGCTACTCGCGCTTGGTTTACACCATTGCCTGGCGGATCTTAAACAGTGGGCCAGAAGCGGAAGACTTGACCCAAGAAATTTTTCTAAATCTCTGGCAAAAATCGACCTATAACCCTAACCGTGGCTCTCTCAGTCGTTTTTTGAGTACCGTCACCCGCAATCGCGCGATTGATCGCGTGCGAAATAGCCGTAATCGACATCGCATTCTCAAGGGGCTGGCTTATCAGGGGCCAGCATTGGAAACCTTCTCACTACCTGAGGAGCAAGCTTCCCAAGGAGAGCGATCGCACCGAGTCCGAGAGGCACTGCAAGCCCTACCCAACAAGCAGCGAGATCTATTGTGGTTAAGTTTTTATCATGGGCTGAGTCAATCCGAAATTTCCAGTCACACGAATATTCCTCTGGGGACGGTCAAGTCGCGGATACGTTATGGCTTGATCACCCTTAAAGCGGCGCTTCAAGATCTGGCTAATTAGGGTTTGCTGAAAAAACTCAATAAAAATCTCAGGAGTTATCTGGCGACCCAGACATAGTAACCGATATTCCGCCCTCTCAAGTGGCCCATTGCCAATAATGCAGTTTCTCAACAGAGTAGGTAGTAGCCTTGTGAGGCGGAACCTAGGAAACGCAGAATATTTCGGTGGTTGTCAGTCAGGTTTACAAGTTGCTGTTGACCATTGAGACTGACCATATGAATCGCCATGAAACATTTTGATTCCCATCGGCTAGTTCAAGGAATGCTGGGATATCGCCATCTCCCTAGCACACTAGATTCATCACAAACTGCTTCAAGTCGGGACGGTGGTCACGCGAATAGCCATGGCAGACTTGAACTGGCACCGTTGCGGCTAGAGGAACGGCATCACTCGACTGGACGTACTCCCCAGACACACTCATCGACGTGGCGTCTAAGTGGGCTCGCTCACAGCGAATATCAAACCGCTTGACTGCTTCCAAAAACACGGACGTGATACCCGTTTGATAGAGACCATCTAACACTCGACCTAAGCGGTCATCATTCAAATACTGAGGCAAGACACCGGACCCTAACAGATGTTCGGTCGCTTTACCCTCGAAAAACTGTTCAAACAAATACAGGGGAGCGGACACAAACCCCTGCGGTCATTCTCTGGAACACGTTGTACATGGATAGAACCCTTGGTCACCTCCACGCACAGGGCTTAGAGATCGATCCTGACGACATTGCTCGGTTGTCGCCTCTGGGACACATTCATATCAATATGCTCGGTCATTATTATTTCGAGCTGGCTGAAGCTATCAAAGCAGGCGGTTTTAGGCCACTGCGGAACCCTGATGACCCTAATGAACCGTTTTACTAGGCTGTAAGGCAGGTATATCTGGGTTTCAGCCTTAGCGCAGGTTTCTGTTCTGTTACTGATACTGTTGGCGAAGTCCAAGAAGCTCTTACGTGGCCGGATTAAGCGCTACAAGCCGAGAGGTTCGCGTCTTGGCATGAGGCACGCCGTTCAACCAATTCACCAACCGCACAACGTTCATCGCGGCGGCAGTCAATAGGTGTTGTAAGTGTGTCTTTGCCAACCCGATGTAGCGTGTTCGTCTCATGCCGAACACGCGGATGCCTTGGGAGAGCGTACCCTCAATACCCGCCCGTACGTTATATCGAGATTTCCACTCCTCCGTCAGTTGTGCCTGCCTCATGGTCTGGATAGCCTCATGTTCAGCCTGGGGGCGCAGTGTAATTGACCGTGGCTCCGCTTTACTTTTCGTACAAAGGCTTCGATTTGGGCAAAGGCGACAATCGGTACGAGAAAATTTAATACGAATAGTTGGGTTATCCCAAGCATCTTTTGAGGGTGTCCAACACTGACTTTGCTTACCTGCTGGACACGTGATCTGTTGCTTCTCCCAGTCGATTTGAAACTGACTGAGATTGTAGCCATTAGGGGCTTTGGCCTGCCAACTCACATCTGGACGTACTGGGCCAATCAGCTCAACCCCAAAGTCTTCAAGACTGTTAACCAATAGCGTCCCATCGACATACCCAGCATCTACCACATGTTCTTGGGGTAATAGCGCTTTGCTCGCCAAGGCTTCATGAATGGGTTGGGTCTGGTCAGTGTCTGAGATATGGGCTTGAGTCGTTTCTACATGAGTGATCAGATGAATGCTGTTCTCATCACATGTCTCGGTCAGATGAACTTTATAGCCCGTCCAGGTAGTGCTGCGTTTGTTACCATAGCTAGCCTGTGGGTCATAGGGTGAGTCATACCGTTGCCCGGCAGGCGGTAAGTCCTTCGCCGAGCGCAGCCGTATTTGACCATTGTCAATAAAGTACTGATGCACCCACGTTTGTCGCAAGATGTCTACTGACGGGATTTGGCGTAGCCAGTCAGGGCCATCATCGTAGATCGTACTTAGGAGTTGCATACCATCGCGGCCAATCGTTTCAGCATAGGCTTGGCGAGCTGGAATGCCCTTGGGTAAGCGGTACTCTTCGATAGCGTGGCTGTAGCGGTCGAACCAGTCGCTGGGAACCCACTCGCCTAGCCAGTGAGGTGCAACCGTGGCTAAGTCGTTCAGCGTTGCTCGCAGCGTTTAACCGACGCTTTCCAGCCGATTCAGATTGCGGATTGCCGCCAAGATATGGGTTGAGTCTGTTCTTTGTTTCGCCCCCGACTTTAGCCAGCCTCTTTCCTTGAGACGCGCCAATAAAATATTCAGTATTTGCTCTTCGTGGTTACCCGTTAGCAGGCGAGTGCGAAATTCGCTCAGAACGGAAAAGTCAAAGCCGGGGTCAGTTAGCTCCAGGCCAAGTGCATATTTCCAGTCAATCCGAGTTCTAACAGCTTCTGCGGCCTGTCGATCTGACAAGTCTTCTGCGAACTGCATGACGGAGACTAAAGCGAGTCGCCAGGGGCATTGAGCGGGCTGCCCATGCGTAGGGAATAACGCGGCAAAATCGTGATCACTATAAATCGAACCGAGTTCATCACGTAGGTTCAGATAGCGGTTACCTTTGGGAAAGACTTGATGAGCAATGCGAGCGGTTTCAGCTGGCACTGAGCCAGTGGGTTGAACTTGTAGCATGAGGCCATTCCTCCTAGCTAACGTCACCACCCCATGTCGTAGGGAATTGCTAGCTCAATTCTGCCACGGACATCGTGTTTTGACTTCGCCAACAGTATCTGTTACTACTCAAATCCAGTATAGCTACTGAATCAATTTAGCGACTTGCATAGCTGAAGTAACAGCTCCTTCGTGTAACCCATCGCCAAGATAGGCCCCTACATGATATGTATTATTTTCGCCATTGGTTTTTACAATCTGATCGCGATAGTGAAACGACTCAGTTGTGTAAAGTGGTGTGTGATGTTCTTGGATATGAATAATTTTGTTCTTATCAATCAAGCTTGCGATATTAAAGGCCAGGCTATAGCATTGGCCTGATTTAATATCACAAAGCTGATTCAAGAAAGCATTATATCCCCAGCCTTGATCGGTTTTGAAAAAGTCAAATTCTGAAGGTTGAGCAATGCCGTAGGATTTATACATGGAGGTGTCGGCATGGAGGAATGTGCGTGCGTAGTTTGGCTGCCACCGTTCGAATCGTCTTGTTTCGGCTGGGGTAGGATCGACTAATAGCTTCATGACTTGATCGGGGGGAGTCGCGAATATTACCTTTTCAAAGGATTGTTGACTCTCTGAGAGATCCAGGGTAATGCCATCTGATGTTCTTGTGATGTTTTTTACGCTGGCATTTAGAATAATTTCCCCCCTAAACTGTTCTAAAATTTTTTCAATGTAGGAATAGACACCCCCCTGAATTCTGTACCATTTAACAAAAATATATTGACGCAAGGCTGGAATAGCTAGCTCTGCTGGGAAGTTTTCAATGAGTTCATAGGGTGTGGAATAGCTGTACATGGTCAACAGTTTCAGCCATACATTGCGTTCACAATCTTGCCCTAAATGCTGGCTCATAGACTGATCGTAAAAGTCTTGCATTTTAGGAAACTGCATACGTACCCAAAAGCCAGCAGACCGAGCGTATAGAGTATCTAACCGCATATATTCTAAAAATCTCTTCAGCCCCGTAAAGTTTCGCCGAATCATGGTTCCTGAGAGAATATGATGACCATTCGGGAAAAATAAACCGGAGCCAATATCAACTGGTTCTAGTTCAACGTTGAGCCTTTTCATCAGGGCCAAAAAATTATGAAAGGCTGATGGAAACTCTAGCACTCCATTTTCTAGAACCTGATCGCAATCTGAATGGTTAGGGCTTACGTTTTGGTTGAGGGTGCGTATGTGTCCTCCCAAGATGGGTTGTTTTTCAAAGACTGTCACATGATGCCCTTGTTGATCTAATAGATAGGCGGCCACCATGCCACTGGCCCCGCCGCCAATAATTGCAATTTTCATGGTCTTAGCCTTTGCCTAAAATAATATCGCCCGACAGCCGCTGATAAAGTAATGCCCCTGTCCAAAACGTAGGTGCAAACCCTGGATATCCTGAAGAGGCATTACAGAAGTAGAAATTTTTCAAGGAACTCCGATGATCTAGCCGTCCTGGCCCCATGTTTTTGGGTGTCAGGCTCGATCCATAGGAATTGCCGCTAGGGCAATTACAGAATCTTTCATTGGTGGTAGGGCTGCCAGTAATCTTAAAGACTAGATGGTCTCTGATATTGGGCACGTACTGGTCTTCGACAATATCGAGAATTTGGTTGAGGATTTCTTCTTTTTTCTGGGTGTAAAGTTTACGGTCTTGCTGTAGCAAATCCTGAAAATAGTCATAATTTGCTACGGTGAGAAACTCGACAATCTGACAGTCCTCAGGGCAATCCCGCTTTGTGTCTGTCAATAGTGTGGGTGTGGTGATGGCAAAACTGGGTTTAGAGAAATCGTTATACATATACATTCGTTCAAAGGCTTTATTGAGATCGGATTCCTCTGTATGAAATGTATTCCACTTGCCAAAGCCGTAGTCTCGTAGGTCTAGGTCCTTGACCACACAATAGGCCATAAAATTTGAAGGGGAGTAGTCATAGTCCAGTTTCTTCTGGATGGCGTTTGAAAACTTTTCTAGACCAATCATTTTGGCAGCTTTTTTCGGGTCCATATTGCAGATAACCGTGTCAGCTGAAAAGTCATGGGTAATGTGGGTATGGCGATCAATAGCCTGTACGCCATTAACCGTGTTGTTAGTGACCAAAAAGTTCACCACCTCTTGGTCGCATAGGACCTTGCCACCGTTGTCATTAATCACCTTGACTAGGGCATTGATCACGGCCTCAAAATGTTGGGTAGGATAAAATGCGCCTTCTTGATAAGCGGTAAATAGAATTGTCCAGGCATAAAAAGACAGCTGGTTGGGCGGTAGTAGAAAATCTGGCCATTGCAGGGCCAGCAGAGTTTGGGCTTCTAGGGGCAGCTTAAATTTGTCGAAAACGTCCTGCAGAGTACTGCGTACGTAGCGAACTGTGGTTGTTACCTTGCCTAGTTGCAACAGCTCTATGGGCTGCACGGGAGGAGACAAGATTTTGAGCCCAGCTCGTACGGTTTGAACTTCCTCGATAAAATTCTGAATTGATGACTGATGGTTAGGAAATTGCTGCGTAAGTCGCTTTACCAGCGTTGCTGCATCTGAGGGAATGTTGAGGCTATAACCAGGCATTCTCATGTGGTCAAACCCATCAGGATCATAATGTTCAAAGGTAATCTCCTGCTCTAGCCCCAGCCGTTTTAATACCCGGTTGACTGTATTATCTTCACCACAGTCCCAGACATAATGAAGCTGAGCATTAAAGGTATATTTATTGGCCATGGTAAACGTATGGCCAAAGCCACCGGGATACTCATGAGATTCCAGAATTTGGACTTGTTTGCCAGCATTGGCCATGAGTGCGCCAAACACGAGGGCAGAAAGACCGCTACCTACGATTAAGTAATCTGCTGCCATGGATGCTCCCCTCAACACTGGATATCCATAACGCTAGTGTGCAAGTGTGAGGAACTTATGAGGTCATGGGGTTTCCTGATTGAGCCATGGAGCCCCCTGCGAAATCTAAAGACTATTGTTGGGTAGCCGTTGAATCTACACAACATCCTCAAATTGTCGAGTTAGTCTGAAGGCAAAAGCTGGGCTGGAAATAGGCTTAGTGAAGCCTAAGATCTTGTTTTAGGCGATAGCTATCTTGGATGGATTCAAGCATAGTTGTTTCTGGAGAAAGCTATGAACGCACAAAAGACACTGCCTCCTCTTAATTTACGAACGCTGGAAATGTATCTAGCGGCCATCATCTTGGGTGCTGCCGCTGGTTGGGGATATTGGTGGACGTCTCAACAGCCATATCCTCCGGAGGATTTGATACCGGTTCAAAGCTTAGAATTATCTGATGCGATCGCAAAACTAAAATCATCGCTACCACCGGAGTTGGCTGCTGTCTTAACGGTTCAACCGCAGACCTACTGGGTGAGTGTTATCAATCAGCAAGAAACGCTATTACCTCAACCACTGACATTAGATGTTCAAGCATCTCCAGAAGAGAGGTTAACCACTGCTATGGAAACTCTACTTACTGGCTTAGTCAAGATAGACGATGCGTTTACAGTTATTCCTAAAGGAACACAGCTAAGGAGTTTGAGTATCAATGACGGGGACATTTATATTGATCTTTCCCAAGAGTTTGCTGGGGGTGGAGGCTCTAGCTCCATGATTTATCGGGTGGCCCAGGTCATTTACACCTCAACTAGCTTGGACCCTGATGCCGCAGTCTATCTTTCGGTCGGAGGTCGCATGATTAGTGATACGTATCCTTTGGGAGGTGAGGGACTTGTTTTAGAGCAACCTGTTACCCGTGAGACCTTTCGACTACTTTAAAAACAGCTGTGCTATCCGTCGCTATGGCTGTTGATAAACTCTTGAGATTTCCCGAGGCGGCCATTATATATCTCTATTTGCAACCTTGTCATTATGCCCAAACATCCTCCATTTCAGGTATCTCTAATGAGTAAATCTGATCATTATCGAGTGATCCGTTGCTTAAAGCTGTTGTTTGTAATGGTGGATGTTTAGCTATGGAGTCGCTGGGATTGATTTTGCTTGTATGACTATCGTCGGTGGTATAGTGATTAACTATATTTTCATTATCTAGCGATGGTTCACGCTCTAGCACTGGGTTGGTTAACTGGGTTTTGGTAACTTTCCACGCTGTTTGTGCGCCCAGCTTTCCAACTTTTATGAAAGTCCATGTACCTCGTTGATAGGTGTTGTCATGTCCATGGCATTTGGGCTTAACCCCAATCAACTGCTCGATCTCTTCAGTGGTGATTAGCCACTGTGCCTTAGCAGCCCGTTCCAACACATCCATATACCAAAGTGGATTAGTGGATGGGGACTGGATCTTCTGGGTACTTAGGATGTGATTGAGCTGATGCAATGCCTCCGACATCTCCTGAATAGCATCAGCAAGCTGTTGAGGTTCTTTTAGTTCAGATAACGTCGTGAGAGAATATGCAGATGAACTAGAATTCTCCTGATTTGGGTGGCTTTCAATTTCTTTGGACTTGGGCTTGGGCAATGTTTCCTCAATCGCATACTCCGGATCGACTACATTTGTCTCTAGAGGTTTATTAATAGCTTCTTTATTTAAGCTAGGCTGAAAATCATGTGCCTCAATCCATGTTTGATTGAGCTTGGCTGCAAGGTTTTGTAAATAGGATGCTGAGTCATCAGAGCCTTCTTGTCTGAGTTGCTGGGCTACTTGCTTCATCTTATGGACCAACCCTGGTCCGATCAAGTTATGATGTTTGGCTAATAGCTTTTCTTTGTCGTCCTCTGAGCATTCTAAAAGAGACTGGATGAAAGATAGGTATGCTTGAGATCCCTCTTCATCAGGCTGAGTCGGTTTCTTTTCTTTGACTAAAATATGGTGCAGTTTTGCAGCCCAATTGTGTAGAAAAATAGCCGCCTGACGATTGCCCTCTTGAAAAAGTTGTGAAGCAATCTGCTCCATGACTTGGACTAACTCAGCATCGGCCAAATCTTCATGCTTTTTGAGGCGGATCCATTCTTCACCACCAGGGCAGGTTAATAGCTCCTGAATGAGATTTATATATGCGTTGAGACGAGATTGCTGCATCCGAGATACCCTCCTTATGCTTTCCTGCGGCATATGGGTCGTCAGTAAATGTATTGCATCGACTGACTGTGTTGATGCCAGCCGATACGAGAGTTAAGTCTACTCAGCAGCTTTGATTTTTACAGTTTTAGCTGCTGGAACTTCTGATTTTGGCAATGCTAGACGGAGGATGCCGCTGCTGTATTCTGCTGAAACATTGTCTTTGACAATATGGCTGGGCAGAGGGACAACTCGCTCAAATTTGCCATACTGAAACTCAGATCGGGTAATATTATCCTCTTCTGTTTTAGTCTCGGACTTACGCTCACCACGAATGACAACAGCTGAATCAGTGACCTCAATACTAAGATCATCAGCTGTCATACCAGGAACTTCAAATCTAAGATGGATTTCAGTATCGGTTTCATCCATCTCAGCTGATGGCATAAAGGTAAAGCTGCTATCACCTTGAAGTCTGGGAGTAAACTGGTTGAACAACTTATCCAGTTCTTTTCTCAGTGTTTCCATTTCGCTAAATGGTTCCCACTGTTCGATTTGTCGAAAGGGTTGCCAGTGTCTGAGTGTCATGGTTAAACCTCTGCAAAACAGTTTTAGATAGCCAGATGTAAATGACTACAGTTGTGCAGTCTACAGCTCAACTACACTTTTATCATAGACGTAAAAGTTGAGGAAAATGTGGGGAGTTGGAGGGGTGGAATCACACTGATAGAAGCGCTTGCAGGGTAGGTAGCTATTTCCTTCACAAGTTTCTCAACTTATTTTGGTGTACTGAGTATTAGAAGAGTTGAAATATCAGATTCTTTCATTCTCTGTGAGATTCGTCGATACCCTTAGAACGGATTTTTGACTCTGCTTGGATGTAGAAAATATAGGAGAAAATAATGATTCGTAAAATCGTAGTTGGTCTTGATAAATCTGATTTGAGTCTAAAAGCACTTCAAAAAGCAATCATATTTGCTCAAGGCTATGGGGCTGAACTCAAGTTGGTTTTTGTTCTGTCTGGTCATGAATCAGATGCACCAAAAGTTGGTTCCTATTTTAACGGCTATCCCTATCCGGGGATGAATACTACGACGTTAGAATCTTACCAGGCAGCTTGGAATAAATTTGTTGATAACTCTCAGGCTTGGCTGGAGCAGCAGATTTCTGAGACGAAGGAGAAAACTGTTGATACCTCTGGAGCCTTACTGCAGGGTAGTCCAGGGGTAAAGCTATGTGAGTTTGCCATAACCTGGAATGCAGATTTAATTATTGTTGGAAGTCGGGGGCTTTCTGGGATCAGTGAACTGCTGATGGGGAGTGTCAGTAATCATGTGATGCACCACGCCCCTTGTTCCGTCTTGATAGTTCATTCAGATAAACAGTCTGAGATGTCTGCTCAGTCAAGCTATTCAGACGTTGGGACTAGTATGCCTGGAATACTGCAGCGTCTCTTGGTGCCTGTGGATAGGTCTGGCATGGCGGAACAGGCAATAGCAGCTGCTATTGATTTGGCAAAGCTTCAAAAAGCAGAAATTAAGCTGGTTCATGTGATTGATGGAGATGAGTATGATATGCCGCAAAAGCTTACCTTTAGCGATAGCCAATATATGCTTCAGCACAATGGGCTTATATTGAAAGAATATCAACATGATTGGCATAAATTTATTGATGGCTGGTGGCGACGACTGCAAAGGCAGGTGCAAGACATAGAAGATGAAGGAATTGATGCAATCTGTGATGTGATGCAAGGGCGCACGGGACCGCGTATTTGTGAGGTGGCCAAAGATTGGAAAGCCGATCTGATTGTGATAGGTTCTCGTGGATTATCAGGTTTGAAGGAGCTGTTAGTAGGTAGTGTGAGTTACTATGTCAGCCATCGGGCTCCCTGTTCTGTGCTGATTATACGCCCAAAAACTCCTCTCAAAGAGACATCTGATATTGTGCAAGAGTCTCAAAGAGTGACGCTGGTAAATTCTTAGAAGATTGCCAAAATTATTCCTCAGGGATTAGCAGCTAAGATATACGAGATTTAGATACAGAGGGTAACTTGGGTAGTTGGAGCAAACTGAGTTGCGATCGCATGAAGCTCCTTTTCCATATTGGTGGTTGTATCGAGGTAGGTTGCGAAGGATATCTCCTCATCGGTTAGTGCTTCTGCTGTTGTCTGTTGTCTAATGAGTAACTCAGCGGTGGCATCGGCAATGTCACCCGTCCGTTCTTGCAACCGCTGGCGGAGAATGGCGAGGGGGGCTTTGCACACCAGAATAGAAACCGGAATATTGTCAGCTTTCGCCTGATTCAAGACTATTTGTCGGGTGCCAATGCGGTCGTATTTCGCATCGAGAATGACGATGTATCCTAGTTTCGCTAGTCGGACACCCAAATTGCATAAGCGAGCATAGGTTTTTTGAGTCATGGCTGGCGTGTAGAGGCTAGTGTCCCCTTTTCGTTGTAGAGGGATACCTGCAAGATGCTTACGTACGGCATCGGAGCGAATGTAGACTGCACCGATGAGACGAGCTAATCTTTGCGCCACGGTGCTTTTGCCTGAACCAGACAAACCAGACATTAAAATCAGCTGGCCTGCTTTGGGTTGAGTATAACGCCAAGCGAGGGTGTAATAGGCTTGAGCCTGGGCTTGTTTTGTTTGAGCTTGGTCCGCTGTGATGCTGGCATCGTCTAAAAGAAATGAGGTGACCTTAGCTCTGACATAGGCCTGACGGCTGAGGTATAGCGGCAAAACGTCTAAACCTTCCCAGTCTCCAGTATCTTCCAAATAGGTATTGAGAAATACGTTGCCTAAATCGCTATGTCCCCGCGCGTCACAGTCCATGACGATAAAGGCCACGTCGTACATCGTGTCTACATATCGAAATGCCTCATTAAACTCGATGCAGTCAAATAGAAAAATACGATTTTGCCATAGACAAATGTTTCTCAGGTGCAGATCGCCGTGGCATTCACGAATTTTGTTGTGCAGGATGCGGGTTTGAAACCGGTCTTTCCATTCCGTAAAGGCGTGGTCTGTGTAGTCTTGGGTCTCTTGTAGCTGCTGTTGAGTTTGTCCACGACCGATGTAGGCAAGGCTTTGAGCGTAGTTTTCATCAAAGGCCAAGCGAATCTGTTTGATGGTGCCAAAGGACTGAATGCGCTCATTTACCGCAGCTCGGTTGTGAAAATCTGCGACTTGATGGGCAAGAGACCGCATCAAGTCTAAGGTCAGCTGCTCTCGATTTAATAAGTCGGAAAATAGGGAACCCGCTGGAAACTGATTCATTTTGACCGCATATTCAACCGGTTCTCCATTGGCTAATAGGCTAAAAATGTTCTCTTTTTTGTAGATGGGAACAGCTGCTAAGTAAATCTCCTGAGCGGTACGTTGGTTTAGCCGCAGTTCTTCTTCGACATAGTGTTTGCGAGCTGTCAGGGTAGAGTAGTTGAGAAATCCATAGTTGACCGGCTTTTTTACTTTATAGGCATAGTTTCCGGTTAGTAGAACGTAGGCTGTATGGGTTTGTACTAGTTCAATGGTGCCTTGGGTCCAGTGAGGATAAAAACTGGGCCGTAACATGTACTGAATTATTGGTGGGAGAGGTTGAATAGTCATCGTGTATCAGCCTATTGATGACAGAGGATCAGGGTGAGTTCAAATTGTTTATGTGTTGTTCAAGTCGTTCTAAATTTTCTTATTCTCAATCGATTGTTGAGAAAATTTAAGGTTTTATAACTCAAGAGTGGTGATGTGACCTATGTTCATAGGAATACAGGGCATGAAGTTTAACAAAAATTAAAATTTTGAGCACTGCTTAGAGTTTCGATCTTTAACAGCTGATTAGCATGCTATAGGCTCAATTTGAGTATTTGATGAGGATATAAAAATACACTGACATGACCTGGCTTAATATTGATGTGTTAGCTGGCTATGAATAGTAGTGAGTTTGAGCTATGCGCTTATTGCTGATTGATGATGACGAGGTCTTGATGGAGACGCTAGCCGAGCGTCTGATTAAGCAGCGTTATGCCGTTGACATTGCTAGCAATGGTGAGATTGCCCAGGAATTTTTAGATCTCTTTACCTATGACCTGATTGTTCTAGATATGTTGCTACCTGATGTAGATGGGATTACCCTTTGCAAGACATGTCGGCAGAAAAATATCAGCTGTCCTATTTTGATGTTGACGGCTAAGGATGACAGCAATCATAAGGTAAGGGCTTTAGATGCCGGGGCCGATGACTATGTTGTCAAACCGTTTGACTTTGAGGAGCTTTGCGCACGCATCCGAGCGTTGCTACGGCGAGATGGTCAGAACGCGACGTCGTTACTCAAGTGGGGATCGCTATCGATTGCACCAGACACCTTTGAAGTGTTTTATGGTGACCATCAGCTGCATGTGACGCCAAAAGAATATGCGCTACTAGAGCTGTTTGTGCGTCATCCTAATCGCGTCTTTAGTTTGGATGCCATTATTGACAACCTGTGGGCGTTTGAAGATCCGCCTGGTGGGGATGCGGTGAGGACCCATATTAAGGGAGTGCGGCAAAAGCTTAAGGCCGGTGGAGCCCCTAAAAACTTTATTGAAACGGTGTATGGGTTGGGATATCGCTTAAAGGCATTAGAGGCTGTGGCTGAGGAGAAAAAGCTAGCTCCAGATTCTGAATTGCCTACCCAAGCAGATATGGAGGCTGCGATCGCAAAAGCTTGGGAAGTCCATCAAGACACGATGCAAGAGCGTCTAACTGTGTTGGAGGCGGCTGTGGCTGCGCTAGATGGCGGTCAGTTGAGCCCGGAGCTACAGCATGCAGGATGTTCTCAAGCCCATAAACTAGCAGGTTCTTTAGGATGCTTTGGGTTTGCAGAGGGCTCGCGATTGGCCCGTAAGCTAGAGCAGCTGCTGCAGCTTGATGTACCACTCGATAACGAGCAGGTATTTCAGATGACACGTTTGGTCGAAGGACTGAAGCAGAACCTAGCAAATGGGGGAAGTCAGCAGGCTGTTTCCACGGCCATGGCCAGTACGCCTCAGATTATGCTGCTCGGGGCGCAAGCAGAGTTTAGCCAGGCTTTAATGAGCTTCGGTACAGCCTCTGGATTGCGTATTGTGGCTGTTTCTGATTTGGCCCAGGCGGAATCAAAAATTCAGGAACATCCCTCAGATGGAATCGTAATCTGGTTACCAGAGGAGGGGGCGGCAAGAACCATGGCTCTTCTGGAGCACTTGGACAAACAGGTGGGAGAGAAACCGCTGTTAGTGATATCTGATGTGGTGGATTTTCGACAGCGGTTGATCTGGGTACAACAGGGAGTCGATCGTATTTTGCCTAGGTCTACATCGCCGCAACAAGTCATCCAAGATTTAAATCTGCTGCTGCAAGATGAGCCCACAGCCTCCAAGGTGATGATTGTGGATGATGATATTCAGGTGCTGGACTTTTTGAAAACAATTTTGTCGCCTTGGGGATTTCAGCTCACTACCCTCAGTGAGCCCACCCAGCTACTACAGACTTTAGAGACAGTACAGCCCCATTTGCTTGTTTTAGATGTGGAGATGCCGGAGGTCAGTGGGTTAGACCTGTGCCAGGTATTACGGGCAGACGACCGGTGGCAACAGCTGCCTATTTTGTTTTTGACTGTGCATGAGGATATCCCCACTAAACAGGATGCCTTTAAGGTGGGAGCTGACGATTTTATTAGTAAATCGGTGATGGTGACCGATCTACCAATGAAGATTAAAAGTCGCCTGCAGCATATGCAGGCAAGAGAGTAATCTGACGATGCCTTGGGCTCAGAGTGGTACGGCAATGATCCATCAGTATTTGAGTGCAAAACTTGGGAATGTCAGGTATTCAGCGTAGCTCTCCGCGAATAATGAACTATATACGGCCATTGAGTCAATCTAGATATCAAATCTCATTTCGACTTGTCTACATCAGTTGTTAAGCTTAACTGAATAACGCAAATGGCGTATTTATGTGCAGTTGTTTTAGGCTAAAATTCTGATTATTCATAACAAGAATTTTCCGTGGCCAATAAATGCATTCTCGTTATCGATGACGAAGTTGGTATTCATACGGTCGCTCAAATAGGCCTGACATTAGAGACTGATTGGAAAGTGTTAACGGCTTTATCAGGCGCTGAAGGAGTTGAGATTGCACTCAAGCAGCAGCCGGATGCTATTTTGCTGGATGCTATGATGCCTCAACAGGGTGGGATAGAAACTCTGAAAATTTTACGAGCGTCTCCTAGAACAAGAGATATTCCTATAATTTTTTTTACAGCTAAAGTACAAGCAGCTCACCGCCGCGAATTTTATAGTTTGGGAGCCAAAGGGATAATTAGTAAACCATTTGATCCTACTACCTTAGCAAGTCAGATATCAGGGTTTTTAGGTTGGCAAGAATGATCGGCTAACCTTATTTATTCGTCTTCCTTATAAATTCACTATAATCGCTTACTAAGCTGCAAGATGGCCTTTTTGTCAGCGCCGTTCTCTGGTTGGTGCAGGTTTTGATGAGCTATGTAAATGTCTCATTTTCCTCATAGTATCCCCAAACTTTCTTCGTACATTAAAAGTGTTCGATAGGAAGCAGCTCGGGAGGAGTCAAACCATGTTTATCTGGAATGCTCGCTTGAGACGTTTTTGGATAGGTCTATGGCGTTATCTGAACCAACCACTGTTTGATAAAAGCAGCAAGACAGTTTTAAAGCCATGGCAGTATTTTCATGATGACAAGATTCATTTTTTAGAAGACTGTTGGAAATTGCAGTATTCCTCTAAAGAAAAGCAGAGCTAAATAAAGGAGCTTTACCATGAGTGCAGTACAAAGAAGTTTTAATGCCATTGGTCGGTCAATCAATCAATCAATAGTTTGGGTTCTGGATGCGGCTAAACGAATCTTTTCTCCCAGTGATGATGACTATCCTAAGACAGGAGTACAACCCTTTGAAGGGGATATCTCAGAGACTAATCAGCAATGAGTTCTAGCGCGGCTGGAAGGGTGATTGCCGTGCGAGGCAGTGTAGTCGATCTGTATTTCCCAGATGTCTTACCTGCCTTGCAGACTCAGGTGACTATTGGTGGACATAGTCCTATTGAGGTCGTGAACTATCTAGATGCCCACACCGTTCGCGGGATTGCACTTGTTCCCACTGACGGGATTGCCCGGGGAATGGCTGTTGAAGAGACTGATTTGCCAATACAGGTACCTGTCGGCAATACCCTGTTGGGTCGAGTTTTTAGCGTATTTGGAGAGCCGATTGATGGAAAAGGAGAGGTATTAGGTCCTCGTCGTTCTATCTATAAACAGCCACTACCGTTAGATAATCGAATTACTCAGACTGAGATCCTGACCACAGGGATCAAAGCAATCGATGTGCTAGCTCCCTTAGAACGCGGCGGTAAGGCTGGTTTGTTTGGTGGAGCTGGAGTGGGTAAAACGGTCTTGATTACCGAGTTGATCAACAATGTGGCCAAGCAATACCAGGGAGTGAGTATTTTTTGTGGTGTGGGCGAGCGCTCTCGTGAAGGTGAAGAGCTTTATCGCGAAATGCAGACAGCGGGAGATTTGGATAAAACCGTAATGGTATTTGGGCAAATGAATGAACCACCGGGAGCCCGATTTCGAGTAGGACATACGGCCTTGACCATGGCTGAGTATTTTCGAGATGAGGCTCACCAGGATGTGTTGCTGTTAGTCGACAATGTATTTCGATTTATTCAGGCGGGTTCGGAGGTATCGGGGCTGATGGGGCAGCTGCCTTCGCGGGTGGGCTATCAGCCGACACTGGCAACGGAAGTCGCAGCGCTAGAGGAGCGGATCTGTAGTTCTGATACGGGTTCGATTACATCGGTGCAGGCGGTATATGTGCCAGCTGACGATTTGAGCGATCCTGCAGTTGTTCACATTTTCTCCCATCTGTCAGCTTCGATTGTGTTGTCCCGTAGGCGAGCGAGCGAAGGACTCTATCCAGCCATTGATCCATTGCAGTCTGGTTCAAAAATTTTGATGCCATCAGTGGTGGGAAAACGCCACTATGAGATTGCCCAGGCTGTCCGTCAGACCTTAGCGAACTATGAAGGTTTAAAGGATATTATCGCTATGCTGGGGATTGAGGAGTTGGCCCAATCTGAGCGACAAACGGTCTATCGAGCCCGACGGCTGGAGCGATTTTTGACTCAGCCGTTTTTTACAACAGAGCAGTTTACAGGTATTCAGGGGCAGCAAGTGTCCTTGAAGAATGCTTTGGATGGGTGCGATCTCATCCTCAATGATGAATTTGCTGACATTCCTGAAAAAGACCTGTACATGATTGGCTGCGCTCCAAACATTCAGTAAGGTTCCTATGCATCTCAAAATTCTTCTTCCCAATAAGGTCCTAATAGACCAATTTGTGACAAAAATTGTTGCCGAGGCTGTCAATGGGAGCTTTTGTCTATTACCGCGTCATATTGATGTGTTAACGGCCTTGGTACCTGGAATTCTGACGTTTCAGGTTGATGGAGATGAAACATTCTTAGCTATTGAAGGTGGCATTTTAATCAAATGCGGATCAGAGGTGCTAGTGTCTACCCGCAATGCGTTTTGTGGCGATAGTTTAGAGGTATTGAAACAGGCGGTGGCGCAGCAGTTTTACACCATTGATGAGCAAGAGCGTCAGGCTCGTACAGCCGTCGCTCGCATGGAAGCGAGTCTGGCCCGCCAGTTTACAGCGTTATCTGTGGAGTAGCCGGATCTGATGTCTCCGCCCCGTAGGCCCAAAAACCATCATTCTTTTCTAAAAGATATTGGCGAAAAAGCTCGTCGTAAGCTCAAGGCTCGTCGGAGTCGTAAGTCGATATGGTTTGCTTTGGGAATGTTTGGCATGGTGGGATGGGCCGTGGCATTGCCCACCCTGATGGGTTTAGCCCTGGGAATCTGGATAGACCGCCATGACCCAGGACAGTATTCCTGGACCCTGATGCTGTTGGTTTTGGGGCTGGGGCTGGGCTGTTGGAATGCCTGGTACTGGGTCACGAAGGAGAGTCAGCATGACTGAGACAGGGCTATTAGCCCTGTTGGTGGAGCTTGTTGTTGCTTGCACGATCACGCCCCTGTATTTGCGGCCTTTGATTTCTCGTTGGAAAATGCGGAGAAAATTGCTGGTATGACTATTTCTCTAATCATGAAGGGACTGGGTTTCTTATTGGTAGGACTGAGCTTAGGCATTGTTTATTTTGGTGGCCTTTGGTTTACCCTGCGTCGTCTACACGCTTGGCGCAAACCCTACTTGTGGCTAGCGATGAGCTGGTTTGGACGATTAGCTATCTTGCTGGGAGGTGGGGCTTGGTTACTAAACCAGACTGTTGCTTCACCGTTAATGGTGATTTTGTTGGTGAGTATCGGTGTTTGGATGGGGCGCACGCTGTTGATTGCTCGTTTGCTCAGCGTTGTAGAGCGTTCTGGGGCAACTGCTCGTCCCGGCGTTAGCCGTTCACTCAAGGAGCTATCTCCATGAACCTGACCCCTGATCAAATCCCGATTCATATTGGACCCGTTGTTCTAAATGCCACCTTGGTATTCACCTGGTTTGTTATGAGTCTGCTGGTTTTAGGATCTTGGTGGATCACCCGTAAACTCTCGGCGTCAACGCAGATTTCACCGGGTCAAAATCTGCTGGAGGTGCTAGTGCTCGGTTTAAATAATCAAATTCGTGATGTTAGCGACCAGTCGCCGCAGGCCTATTTGCCCTTTGTGGGCACGCTGTTTATATTTATTGCGGCGTCCAACCTATTAAGTATTTTGCCAGGATATCAGCCTCCAACCGGTTCGTTGTCAACGACAGCCGCGTTAGCCATTTGTGTGTTTGTGGCCATACCGCTGTTTGGGATTCGTCAGCGTGGCTGGCGTGCTTATCTCAAACAATATCTAGAACCTACTCCCATGATGTTGCCATTTAATCTGATTGGCGATGTCTCACGAATTATTTCATTAGCTGTACGGTTATTTGGCAATGTGATGAGTGGCACCATGATCGTGGCTATTTTACTGTCCGTTGCTCCATTGTTTTTTCCTGTGATCATGCAGATGTTTGGTCTGCTGACAGGGCTGATTCAGGCCTATATTTTCGCAGTATTGGCCATGGTGTTTATTGCTGCTGCGACCGAAGTTCACACCCATGACAGTGAGACGATATCCCCAGATGCTGATTCTTTAGGAGAGATTTCCCATGGATAATATTGCCCTGATTGGTATGGCATCTATTGTGATCGCTGGGCTTACCATTGCTATCGGGTCCATTGCCCCGGCGTTAGGAGAAGGCCGTGCTTTAGCCCAAGCGCTCAATGCCTTAGCCCAACAACCTGACGAAGCGAATACCATTACCCGCACCCTGTTTGTGGGCATGGCTCTGGTAGAATCCACGGCGATTTACTGCTTTGTCATTACCCTGATCTTGATTTTTGCTAATCCGTTTTGGGTCTATGTGACAACTCAAGTAGGAGGCTAGGCTATGCTAATTGACAATTTCACAGTGCTGGCGCAAATCGTTAACTTTTTGATTTTAGTGGTGTTGCTAAAACGCTTTCTCTACGGGCCGATTACCCGCGCTATGGAAGCGCGTAAACAGACGATTGCGCACCAGCTAGAACAGGCCGAGCAGCGAGAGGCAGTGGCCCAAGCAGAAGCCCAGCGGCTGCAGCAGATGCAGCAGGACTTTGCGGCCCACCGTGAGCAGCGTATGGTAGACCTGAGATCGCAGCTAGAAGACGAACGCCTGACGCGACTAGAGCAGACTAAAGACGAAGTAAATGCGGCCAAAGATCGCTGGTACCGCGGCATTGCCCAAGAAAAAGCAACGGTGCTGCGCTCGTTTCAGCAGCAGGCTAACTACCAACTAACCCAAACCCTACGTCAGGTGTTAATGGAGCTGGCTGATGCGTCCTTAGAGCAACAAATCACCCATCAATTTCTCACTCGGTTGACTCAGTTGCCAGAGGGGGAACGAACCCGGCTACAGACGGCTTTGAACGATGGGACGTCGGTGCAGCTCAGCAGCAGTTTTCCCCTATCAGCAGCCACTCAACAAGACATCACAGAAGCGCTGCGGGGGATTGGATCCTTCTCAAATCTCGACTATGAATTAAATCCTGCCCTAATCTGTGGGTTAGAACTAAATGTGCCTGGTTATTGTCTTGCCTGGAACCTGGCTAAGTATATAGAGACCCTAGAGCAAAATCTAGCTCACGTTTTAGACCAACATATTGAGCAGCAGGCAGGATAGAACGATGGAAAAGTCGAGGACGTCAGCCCCGCTGATGAATGCATTTACTCAGACGCTCAGATTCTTTGCCCAGGCCAGAGAGCAGTCTAGCCTAGAGCTGAGCTGTCAGGAAGTAGGCACGGTGACCTTTTTAGGAAACTGCATTGCTCGGGTGGTGGGGTTGCCGAATGTGCGATCGCAAGAGCAAGTCAAATTTGCCGATGGCTCCATGGGGTTAGCCTTTAACCTCGATCCCGACGAAGTGGGTGTAGTCCTACTGAATAACTACACCACCATCAAGGCTGGCAGCCAGGTACAGCGAACTGGGCGAGTGCTGGATACGCCTGTCGGAGAAGGTTTGCTTGGCAGAGTAGTCACTGCGCTGGGTACCCCCTTAGATCAAGGGAGGCCGCTACCCGTGCTAGAGCGTCGACCGATTGAACGACCAGCTCCCACTATTATGGAGCGTTCCCCGGTGAGCGTCCCCCTACAGACCGGAATCAAGGTAGTAGATGCCCTGGTGCCCATTGGGCGCGGGCAGCGACAGCTAATTTTAGGCGATCGTCAAACGGGCAAAACATCTATTGCCTTGGACACCATGCTCAACCAAAAACATCACGACGTGATCTGTATTTACTGCGCCATCGGGCAGCGTAGTGACGCTGTTGCCCAGTTAATTGCCACCCTGCATCATCAAGGAGCCATGGACTATTGCCTTGTTGTGGTCGCTAGTGGTGAAGACACGCCTGCTCTGCAATACATTACCCCCTACGCCGCCACCGCCATGGCGGAATACTTTATGGAACAGGGGCGTGATGTATTAATTGTTTATGACGACCTGATACACCACGCGCGAGCTTATCGAGAGCTATCTCTGTTATTGCGTCGTCCTCCGGGTCGAGAAGCGTTCCCCGGCGATATTTTTTATCTTCACTCTCGCTTACTAGAGCGGTCCACCTGTCTTCGGTCAGACCTGGGGGGAGGCTCCCTGACAGCTTTACCCATTGTAGAAACTGAGGCCGGCAACCTGTCGGCCTACATTCCAACTAATCTAGTGTCAATCACGGATGGGCAAATTTACCTCACCCCGACACTTTTTCAAAAAGGGTTGTTGCCCGCTATCGATGTGGGACGCTCGGTTTCTCGCGTGGGTGGCAAGGCTCAACTTCCCGCCTATCGAGCAGTGGCAGGGGATTTACGCCTGATGTACTCTCAGTTCCAAGAGCTAGAATCGTTTGCCCGCTTTGGTACCCGGTTAGATGAATCGACACAGCAAACCCTCGCTCGCGGTCGTCGTATTAGGGCCGTACTGCAACAAGATCAGTACCATCCACTAACCGTTAGCCAACAGATTATCCTGCTGCTAACGGCGAATGCGGGGATGCTGGACAATCTGCCGATTTCGAATATTCCTCAGACCGAGGCGTTGCTGTGTAATGCGGTAGAACAACAGCTACCCGATGTGTGTCAGCGGATTTTACTAGGCAACAAGCTGACAGATGATGACTGTGAGCTGCTACTACAGATAGCCAAACAGATGTTGAGGCCCATGGAAGAAAAATAATGACAACGCTAGAGTCTCTCCAGAGGAAAATTAAAACGGCAGATGATTTGCAATCTGTTGTCAAAACAATGAAATCTTTAGCAGCCGTCAGTATTCATCAGTATGAAAATGCTGTGGTTTCTTTGGCTGACCATAGCCAGGTACTGGCTATGGCACTACAGGTGTTAATGATCAATTTACCAGAGGCGTTGAGTACTCAAAAACCAACGGCACCAAAACATTTAGGCATCGTGATTTTTGGCAGCGACCAGGGCATGTGTGGTCGCTTTAATCCTCAGCTGGTTGAATTCGTTGGCCGGCGGCTGCATCGATTCCAGAATAAGTCTGCAGGAGAGGTGGCTGATCCCACATTCTTAGCCGTTGGTTCCCGCGTTGTCGCTAGTCTAATGACCGCTGGATATTCGGTAGACCAATGTCTGTCTGTACCCTGCTCCCTCGGAGGCATCACACCGTTGGTACAGGAGATTGTGCTGCAGCTACAGAGCTGGCGACAAAACTCTCAGGTGGATCATATTTGGGTCTTCCATAATCGACCTACGGGGGGCATGACATCCTTACCAACGTTGCTACAGCTTTTTCCCCTCAGCTATCTCTATTTGCAGAAATTGGAGCAACAGGCTTGGCCATCTCGTTGTCGCCCTCAGGTGACGATGGACTATGAGCATCTATTTAGTGCTATCTTTCAGCAGCACTTTTTCATCGGTTTGTATCGAGCCTGTGCAGAATCATTAGCTAGCGAAAACGCTAGCCGTTTAGCGGCAATGCAGGTAGCTGAAAAAAATATAGAAGAGCGTCTACAGGTACTTAAGATAGCCTATCAACAGCAACGCCAAGACTCTATTACTGAGGAATTACTCGATATTGTTGCTGGATTTGAGGCACTAGACCATTGATGTCTATGTGATTTTTCGGCGTTGCTGATCCTCGGTATGATTTCATCTGTCAAGTTCTGGCCAACAGGACATTTTGCCGATTGGTTCATCCTCTAAATCAGCAACGGCAAGTTTTTAGCTTGGACGTGGTTAAGTTTGGGGCATAATTTGTAGAGGAACGTCCAAAATTTCCGGGATGGGCTGTCTTGGGACATACCATGGGTCACTAGGAGGAGATAGAAGCTGGTCATCCTCTGGAATAAAGATAGGTATCTCGCTGCTGTCTTCCACTGGCTCTGTGCCACCACCAATACTGATGGCAGTGCCCTCAACAATGGCATTGGCCAGATTGATATTATTCATTGATGCTCCTGCCACATCAACGTAGTAAAGCTGCGCCTGGGAAAAGTTGACATTGTCCAAATCGGCATTGGCTAGACTGGCATTCGTTAAAAATGCTCCAGTCAAGTTGGCTCCAGTTAGATTTGCTCCGGTTAGGTCAGCTCCTTCCAGGTTACTCCAGGAGAGGTCGGCTCTAATCAGGTCTGCGCCCCGTAGATCGGCCCCAATTATATGGGTCTCACTGAGATCGGCATCGACTAAATAACAGTCCTGACATTGGTTGGTGATGACAAGCCGCTGGACGTTAGAGGCAACCATTTCCTCCATCACTGAACCTACGGGGGCTTCTGCTAAACTTGGGGCTCCCAAAAACAAGAGGGAGATGAGGGGTAGTGTGGCTAAATATCGTCGTGTCATAGTCTCCTCCTTGGTCAACATGATGGCTGTAGTGGTCATGTCCACCGCCGGGCGGGAAAATGCCAATGTTAACTGATAGTGCCCCTAGTCCAGCTCTTAAGAAGACTATTGCCCAAGTAATTAAACGAGGCCTGAACTGGGACGGAATAGAGTAGACGAAAACTCTTATCTACCCTAATTTAATTTTCGCATGAATCGCGTAAATCCATCATGCATACTCTTATATTTAATGAAACGATACGTGATTCTAAATCCTCATAAATTCCTCAAACTATTGGTTTATACCCAGATTGGAAACGTTCAAAGCCGTTTCTAACTGTTGTTTCTTGGATTGGGTTTTATGGTGCAAACGACACATGCGCATTTGGCCCCTGCCAATACTACCCAGGCTGACTTTATCCTTGAATTTGAACAGATTAATATTCACGATATTCCACGGGTGGGGGGTAAAAATGCATCTCTAGGAGAGATGATTCAACAGCTCACTCCCCAAGGAGGCAATGTGCCCACCGGTTTTGCCACTACGGCCTATGCTTATCATTATTTTATGCAGCAGGCTGGTTTAGAGGCGAAGTTGCGATCGCGCCTCACCGACCTAGATATCGAAGATGTCACTGCCCTCCGCTACTGTGGCTGCAGTGTACGTTCGTTAATTCTAGAAACCCCGTTTCCGTCTGAGCTAGAAGCTACCATTACTCAGACTTATCTGAAACTCTGCGCCGATGGTAAAAATCCAGCGCTTGATGTAGCCGTACGCTCCAGCGCTACTGCCGAAGATCTGCCGGATGCCAGTTTTGCGGGCCAACAGGAAACCTATCTCAATGTTTATGGGGTTAAATGAGAGGATGCATGATGTTTACTAAAATCTTAGTTGCCTTGGATCATGGCGATACTTGCAATGTACTATTTGAAAGATCTCTGCAGTTAGCTCAAGCAACGGGGTCTGAGCTGCTGTTTCTGAGTGTTTTAACTCCAGATGGTGGAGGTAATTTACCCCTCCCTGATAATTCTGGACTAACATCTTTCAACCTGGGTGTGCACGAGAGCCTTTGGGAGGTTTATCTCAAAAGCTATCGTGAATATGAAGAGGCGGCCACAGCACGCCTACGTAACTTTGTTGATCGAGCAACAGCTGCAGGGGTGCGCAGTGAGTTTAAACAGCTCAATGGTGATGTTGGTCGCGCAATTTGCGACCAGGCTTTTGCCTGGTCAGCTGATTTGGTCATGGTTGGCAGCCACGGACGCAAGGGGTTAGGTGAGATGCTGTTGGGTAGCGTGAGTAATTATGTTATGCACCATGCTCCTTGCTCTGTACTAGTTGTTCATGAGCCTGAAGCAACCAGCGGTGGAAAGTTTACTGAGGAGGTAATGGTAGAGCAGCTATGACATCTAGCACTACAGTACAGGCTTCTCCATCAGCTAGCGACAAGCGATTACACCTGCTAGAGGCAGCCATGAAGCGCCATCAGTATCGCCCCGACGCGCTGATTGAGGTGTTGCATCGTGCTCAGGAGCTATTTGGCTATCTGGATATCAATCTGTTGTTGCACATTGCCCATCGACTTAAATTGCCTCCCAGCCAGGTTTACGGTGTGGCTACCTTTTACCACTTTTTCTCGTTAGCTCCGAAAGGGGCGCACAGCTGTGTTGTCTGTATGGGGACCGCTTGTTATGTGAAGCAGGCGGCACAACTGCTCAGCTTTTTGGAAAAAACGACGGGTATTAAGGCTGGGGAAACAACATCTGACGGTCAACTGTCGTTGATGACGGCTCGCTGTTTGGGGGCCTGTGGTATTGCTCCCACCGTGGTTTTTGATGAGCAACTGGAAGGAAATCAAACTGTAGAGAGCGTAGCGGAACGTCTAAATACTTGTTTGGGGGTGGAAGTGTAATGCAGTATTTAATGCGGCGTCGATATTGTTATCCCCTCCTGGGAGGGGCGACGGGGTGGGTTGACCGTGAGCGCTATCGATTGAGACCCACCCCGCCTGACCGGCACCCCTCCCAGGAGGGGATTCAATCCCACAACTTAATGAAGGATTGACCTCAGCTATGGACTTAACTCAATTAAAACAGTCTGCATCAGCTGCTCGAAAAAAGTGTCATATTCGTTGCTGTACCGTTGGTGGCTGCCTTTCTGCTAATAGTGCTGCTGTTAAAGAACAGCTGGAAACAGCGGTGGCTGCCAGCAGTTTCACAGACCAGGTGCAGGTGTCAGGGGTGGGCTGTATGGGGTTATGTAGTCAGGGACCCTTGGTAAGGGTCGAATCAGACTCAGCTGATGTACTCTATCGGCAGGTGACACCAGAACAATCTGCTGCCATTCTGGCGTCGCTCAATCAATTACCTCACCCTGAATGCAGCCACCTCAAAACTCAACCGATAGATAATCCATTTTTTACTCGGCAGCATCGAATTGTGTTGGAAAATAGCGGTCGTATTGACCCAGAAAAGATTGAGGAATACATTGCGTCATCAGGCTACAAAGCCCTGCATCACTGTCTACGCGAGATGTCACCTGAAGCGGTGGTAGATGAGATCACCCGCAGTGGTCTGCGGGGTCGAGGCGGAGCAGGTTATCCTACAGGACTAAAGTGGGCCACCGTGGCGAAAATGCCGCCGGGGCAAAAGTATGTGATCTGTAATGCAGATGAGGGCGATCCGGGAGCCTACATGGATCGCAGTGTATTGGAGAGCGATCCCCATCGGGTGTTGGAAGGACTTGCGATCGCAGCCTACGCCGTCGGTGCTAACCAGGGTTATATCTATGTACGGGGAGAGTATCCCCTGGCGATTAATCATCTACAGACAGCTATCCGTCAGGCCAAGCGCCATGGTCTGCTAGGTAGCCAAATTTTTGACTCTCCTTTTGACTTTCGCATAGACTTACGCATTGGTGCTGGAGCCTTTGTCTGTGGTGAAGAAACCGCCCTGATGGCCTCTATTGAAGGCAAGCGGGGAATTCCTCGACCGCGTCCTCCTTATCCGGCTGAGTCAGGTTTGTGGGGGTGTCCCACACTAATTAACAACGTGGAAACCTATGCCAACATTGCTCCCATTATCCGTAACGGGGCTGACTGGTTTGCGTCTATTGGTACTGAGCAGAGTAAAGGCACTAAAGTATTTTCTCTCACGGGCAAGGTAAAAAATGCAGGGCTGATTGAAGTACCCATGGGAATTTCTCTCAAAGAGATTGTAGAAGAGATGGGGCAGGGTGCCCCAGATGGAGCCCAGGTGAAGGCTGTACAAACAGGCGGACCCTCTGGAGGCTGTATCCCTGCGGATGCCTTTGACATATCTGTGGATTATGAATCGCTCAAAAACCTGGGATCGATTATGGGCTCAGGCGGCATGATTGTCATGGATGAGCATACCCACATGGTGGATGTCGCTCAGTTTTTTATGCAGTTTTGCATGGATGAGTCCTGTGGAAAGTGCATCCCCTGTCGGGCTGGGACGGTACAACTCTATCAGCTGTTGACAAAGTTTAAAGAGCATCAAGCAACACCAGCGGATCTAGAACAACTAGAGATGCTTTGTGATGTAGTAAAACACACGAGTCTATGTGGATTGGGCCAGGCAGCTCCGAACCCGGTGCTGAGTACGCTGCGCTATTTTCAAGATGAGTATTTGGCGGCGATACAGATAAGTTAAAAACAGAGGAAGGTATCATGACAAACAACATTAATGGGTTTTCCTCAGCGGCCAGCTCTGCTTTTGTAGTAATTGGATATGGTAATCCCGAAAAGGGGGACGATGCCATTGGTCACGCCGTAGTTGACCAACTCCAGGCATCAAAAACACCTACCCTAGAAGCCTACTCAACAGAATATCTAACACCTGAACTCTCTAGTAAACTGGCCCAAGCCACCGTTGCTATTTTTGTCGATGCCTGCAAATTAAAGAATACTGATACAGTGCAGGTTAAGCGGCTAGAGCCCTGTGGTACAGAAACTCCTGGATCTACGTTGCCTGGTTTTGGCCATTCCTGCAGCCCCTGTTCCCTGTTGGCGCTGACGCAGTCTGTCTACGGTCATTGCCCAAAAGCTTGGTGGGTTGAAGTTCCTGCCAATGATTTTACCGTTGGTCATCCCTTGTCGGATCTAGCAGAACAAGGGGTGGCTCAAGCATTACAAACAATTTCTTCATTAATGAGTTCAGCCGCTTAGGGCTCTTACGAGATAGAGTCATGTCCACAACGCTTAGTTCAAACAAACTGTCAGGATGGCACATCTTGCAGCCCAGACGGCAGGTGTTTAGCTTTCTTAGCCGTTTAAGACTGGAGTGGGACTACTTTATGGTCCATGACCATGGAGGAGCTTTTACTGGGTCTATTGGCTATGTGCTAGCCGATCCGGCTGCTCAAAACTCCCACTGGTTAAAACGATTTACCCTGCTGCCGAGCGGTGTCGGCGTTGCGATCGCAGGCATGTTTACCAGCGGTCACAAAATCGCGAATTTTCTACACTTCGATTTTGACCAGGTACAGCTTTCGACCGATACCAAATCCCTAATTGCCCAAGCTGATGCCGGGCGTCTTCAGGCTGCGCTTCATGTGGAACCTAATAGCCTCAAGTTAAAAGGGTGCACCCATGACATTGAGTATCAGCTAACCATACAAGAAGATTGGCAAAATCGCTTTTCCCACAGCAGCGAAGCATTTACGCCCGTGACAGGTCGAGGCATAGGGCTCTTGCCAGGAGAACGGTGGACGGTTGATGTCATTTGGCCTCGGACTCAAGTCTCTGGCTATATTCGAGACTTAAAACAAAAAGCAACCTTTGAAATTGTTGGCCATGGCTATCGAGAAAATTCTTTTGGGCAATGGCTATTTTGGTCAGGCGGCTGGGATTTTGCCGCTATGTCAGACGAAAGCACTGGTGTTCAATGGGTTTGGCAAACCTATCATCATTCTCAAGATTTAAGCTATCTAGATATCAGCTTTCCTGTCGACGGTGTTCAACAAGCCTTTCGCTTTTGGGCTAGGGAGGGTCAGCTGCAGTGGCAGCATCACCGTTGGCACTTAGATCCTCGGGCTCAACAAACGTTTCCTATGAATGCAACGATTTATGCTCGTAATCAGGACTATATTGTTGAAACCCAACTGAGCATTGGTGATAACGCGGTCGCGCTACTGCATGATCAATCTTGGTATACCAGGATTTATGTCATCTTTGCCTTTTTCCCCTACTGCAAAGGCTCTATTTACAGGATCGCTGACGGTGCTCGAGTATTGGAATTTAGCGGTCGAGGGGGAGGAGAATATTCCACGCTACGCTTTCCTAAAACACCTTGAAACTGGTTGCTGATTCCAGATTAAAGCTGCAAGACCGCGCATAGAAAAGTCGGCAATCGCAAAAGTCCAATATCCTTTTGGGGATATTGGACTTAGGAGCTTCAACACTCAAGTAAGCAGTTTAGCGACTGTGGTCGTTCAGTGAGGCCAATGGTCTGGTCAAACCTCTCAGCTCATGGCTGATGTACTCCGATCATAGCCAGCAAAATCATGGGGGACTTTGCCTTGAATATGGCTTTCATACTCAGTAGCATCTTCGATCGGTAGACCGATATCTTCAGCAGCTCGAACAAGCATAGAGTGCTCACGCCGACGAATATTGCGTACATGCTTCGTGATCAGGTTACGCATCCAAACATTAATCGGTGGGAACTCAGCAGGAACTGTTGTAGCAGCCGTGATAACAGAAGCTGTGTCAGAGGGGGATGCACCAACGGTATAGGCTACACCTCGATAAACCAACTCTGCTTCAAAAGGATATGCGGGGGGAGGATTATCAACTGCGGTGAATTGAATATCCTGACCGCGATATGTGCCTACGTCACCGGTAGGGCGAGTAGCCAACCCAGTTGGTTGGTATCTATAAGAAACACCACGGTAAGTTAACATAATGTCGCCTCCTTAAACTATGTAGCGAAGAGAGGCGCGTTCCTTCGGGATGACTCCCTACTTCCGTCTCTTCTCGGAGGTCTCCTCTTACGAAAAGATGAACGATTTGTCCTACACCTCTATTATCGTCTACCGTTTAAGGCTTTAACGATGATGTTTACACATTGATACCTGATTGACGCCCAGAGATAATGTCTGCTAAAGCTACTCAATGTGCTCTTCACAAGTTTCTCAACTTTTTAGATTAGCCTGAAAATGTGATCAGGGTATTTCTGACATTTTTTAGGACGTCTACCGATGAGACAGAAGACACAACCTAGCAACACCAAGTTTGGATTGCCTCAAATAGTATTTTTTGGTGCCTTTCGCCTCAGCATGATTTGGGATTTGCTCACCACCTTTTTAGGCACCTTGTTGATTTTAGATGGCACCCACTTTGTTGCCTTAGGTCTAAGTCTGGTAGGTACTTTGATTGCCTGGGCATTTAACTTCTTTACCTGGCCAATTTGGAATATCAGAGGAATCAAGGCAATTGAGCGGCATTTGCTAAGATTTGCTTTGATTTTGGCAATTGTTTTTGATTTTGTAACATCCTTTATTTGTAACGTTTCTTATGTTGCCTTAGGTCAATTCACATTTGGCCGTTCTGTCGTTTTTAATGAAATCTTTTCAAGGCTGACGGCAGATCAGTTCATTCTTATTTTTGTGCTGACTGTGTTTACTACAATTAGTCCAATGATGCTAAGACGTACAAGATACGATAACCCCAACTTTTTAGTGTAATTACATCGCGCAACAATGTCTGTTAAAACGCTAACAATTGACAAGCAAATTATTAGCGCCCGTGAGGGAGAAACCGTCTTGGACGCCGCCAAGAATGCGAATATTTCAATTCCCACCCTCTGTTATTTAGAGGGACTCTCTACTGTAGGTGCCTGTCGCCTTTGTTTAGTGGAAGTGGAGGGGACGTCTAAGCTTTTGCCTGCCTGTGTGACGGCAGTTCAAGAAGGTATGGTGGTGCAGACGCATACTGATACGCTACAGCGCTATCGACGCATGATTATAGAACTGTTACTAGCTGAGGGAAATCACGTCTGTGCTGTCTGTGTTTCTAATGGCAATTGTGAGCTGCAGGATCTAGCCGTGGATATGGGAATCGATCATGTTGGTCTAACTTATCAATTTCCAGATCGTAAGGTGGATATTTCTCATGGTCGTTTTGGGATCGATCACAATCGTTGTGTGCTTTGCACGCGCTGTATCCGAGTTTGTGACGAGGTGGAAGGTGCCCATACGTGGGATATGGCTGGACGAGGCCGTACGTCCCATGTAGTCAGTGATTTGAACCAACCTTGGGTAGAGGCCAGTAGCTGTACGTCCTGTGGTAAGTGTGTGAATGCTTGTCCGACAGGAGCTTTATTTTACAGAGGTTCGACTGTTGGAGAAATGCAGCATGATCGAGAACAGCTTAGCTTTATTACGGCGGCTCGTCGTCGACAACAGTGGATTAGATAAATAGACTGTCTTCCCAAGTTCCTCAAAGTTTTTACCTATATTGCGGGTGTAAGGAAAAGAACTCTACTTAGCTAGATGAGGGAAACGGAAACAGACCATGACAAAAATAAAACTGGCGACAGTTTGGCTGGGAGGGTGCTCTGGTTGTCACATGTCATTTCTTGACTTGGATGAGTGGCTGTTTGAGTTGGCTAGTCAGGTGGAGTTAGTCTACAGTCCTCTGGCAGATATTAAGACCTATCCTGACGATGTGGATGTGGCACTGGTAGAAGGTGCGATCGCAAATCAAGACCATCTGGAAACGATCCATCAGATTCGCGATCGCACTAAATTTTTGATTTCCTTCGGAGACTGTGCAATCACTGGTAATGTCACCGCTATACGCAACACATTGGGTGCATCGGAGTCAGTCAAATCTGTTCTCGATCGTGCCTATCTAGATGTGGACATTCAGCCAAAGCTCCCTCAAGGAGACCTGGTGCCCACATTACTAAACCAGGTGATACCTGTGCATCAGGTGGTATCAGTAGATTGTTATTTGCCTGGTTGCCCGCCCAATGCAGAACGGATCCGAGCAGTTTTAGAGCCTTTACTCCAAGGGAAGCAACCTAAGCTGAAAGGCTCTGAATTGATTAGATTTGGTTAGGTGGATAAGACTATCGAAGTTTATTCGGAGGGTAGAAACAACTAGGGGGCACTATGGGTTACCAAGATGTTGTATCTAAAACTTGGCGGCATTATGATCTCAAGGATGTTGCCTATGACTATACCAATCTTATCAGATATGCGATATTAGCTGCATCTAGCCACAATACCCAACCTTGGAAGTTCAAAATAGAGCCAGGACTGATCTGGATATTTCCCGATTTGACACGACGCTGCCCAGCCGTAGATCCAGATGATCACCATCTCTATGTTAGTTTGGGGTGTGCCGCAACCAATTTAACTGAGGCGGCGGCGGCCGCTGGTCTACAAAGTCGCGTTTCATTTGATGAGGCTACGTCAGCGGGCAAGGTTAAGTTTGAAGAGGGCCCTATAGTGCGATCGCAGCTATTTGACGCCATTCCTAATAGACAGTGTAGTCGTATGCTCTATGATGGTTCAAGAATAACCACTCAAGAGCTTCAGCAGCTTAAACGTGTAGCAACAGGCAACGGTGTTTCGGTTCTACTGTTTACCAAGCAAGATCAAAAAGAGACAATTGCTAACTTTGTTGCAAAAGGCAACATTGGTCAGATGAGTGATGCAGGGTGGATAAAGGAACTCAAGTCATGGATTCGCTTTAGTGAAAGTCATGCTATGGCGACAGGCGATGGTCTTTACGGTCGTTCTATGGGAAGTCCAGATGTGCCAAAAATCATTGGCGATCTCATTCTTCATTTTGTATTAACGCCACAAAGTCAGAATAAAAAAGACAAAAGGCATATTCTGAGTTCATCGCGAATTGCGGTGATCTTCTCCGATGTTAGCAACAAGGCCCAGTGGGTTGAGGTTGGTCAATGCTACGAACGGTTTGCACTGCAAGCGACGGCCCTGGGGTTTCAAACAGCTTTTTGTAATCCACCGGTTGAGGTATCTGATCTCCGGGCTCAATTTGCGAATTGGCTAAGAATTGGCGAGTGTCGTCCGGACCTTGTAGTGCGATTTGGGCGCGGTCCCGAGATGCCCCACTCATTACGTAGACCTTTAAAGGAGGTTGTGCTAGATGAAACATCTCCTCACAGGTTCCTCAAACTTTTGGCATAAAAATAGAGTAGGTAGGATATCTGGCTATTCTACATTGGACTCACTGCTCAGGGAGGTCGGTTATGTTATTTGTAAAAGACATTATGACCAAGCCGGTTATTGTGATTCGCAGTTCGGCTACGGTGGAAAATGCTATTTGGCTGATGCGGACTAAGCGGGTACGATCGCTGATCGTAGAAGAATTTTATGATGAAGGACCCTATGGCATTCTTACGGAGCGAGATATTATTTACAACGTAATTGCTAAAGGCAGATCTCCACATTTCATTCGTGTTGATCAAATCATGCGGCGGCCTTGTATTGCCATACCTATGGAGGCTACTTTGCAAGAAGCTGCAAAAATTTTCTCCGAGACCGGGATTCATCGGGCTCCAGTTATTGAAAATGAGCAGCTCTTAGGAATTGTTTCGTTGACGGATATCTTAATGAAAGGATCTCCGGGCGCACCATCCCGCGATGAGCTATCTCAACGGGTTAATACGGCCCTACAGCATGCTCGTATTATCGATGATGAAGATGCTCAGATTGAACAAGATTGTGATATCGCCTGGCAGGTGATTGAGGAAATGCGTCGAGAGTCCGCAATCTCAGGTTAGGAGAAAGGCTTGATCAGGTTTAAAGATGTCCCTGAAGAGTCATTAGGTTTTAGAAAGATAGTTTTGCTCTATCTCAATTAGGTGTGAATAAACGAATTGTGATCAATCCGGTTACCCGGATTGAGGGCCATGCCAAAATCTCTATCTATCTCGACGAGCGAGGAGATGTAGCAGATGCGCGGTTTCATGTAACTGAGTTTCGCGGGTTTGAGAAATTTTGTGAGGGACGCCCTTTTTGGGAAATGCCGGGGATTACAGCGCGTATTTGCGGAATCTGTCCTATCAGTCATTTGTTGGCATCGACTAAAACAGGCGATCGACTATTAGCGGTGCAAATTCCCCCTGCAGCAGAGAATCTACGACGATTGATGAATTTGGGGCAGATTATTCAGTCCCATGCGCTCAGTTTTTTTTACTTGAGCAGTCCCGATCTTTTGTTGGGCTGGGATAGCGACCCTGCTCGACGCAATGTGTTTGAAGTGATGGCAGCTGAGCCTGAATTGGCCCGAGGAGGAATTCGCCTGCGTCAGTTTGGTCAAGACGTGATTGAACACTTGGGAGGACGTAAAATACATCCAGCTTGGGCTGTACCGGGAGGTGTTAGAAGCAGTCTGCCGACTGTGGGTCGAGACCAAATTGCTAAACGGCTGCCTGAGGCGAAGAAAACCATCTTAGAAACTCTTACTTTATTTAAACAACTGCTGGAGCATTTTCAAGAAGAGGCTCATATCTTTGGTAATTTTTCTAGTCTGTTTATGGGCTTAGTCGGTGCTGATGGCACCTGGGAGCACTATGATGGCTGCCTGCGTGTGGTGGATAGCGGTGGCAATATTATTGCGGATCGGCTTGAACCTAGCCATTACAAAGATTTTATCGGTGAGGCGGTAGAATCAGAATCTTATTTGAAGTCACCTTACTATAAGCCTTTAGGATATCCTGACCAATCACAACACTGTCGTTTAGAGAATGGTCTGTATCGGGTGGGACCTCTGGCAAGGTTGAATATTTGCGATCGCATCGGCACTCCTCTGGCTGAAGCTGAGCTGCACCACTTCCGGCAGTACGGTATGGGCAACAGTTCATTTTTCTATCACTATGCACGGCTGATTGAGATTCTCACCTGTATTGAAAGGATTGAGCTTTTCCTGGACGATCCGACCCTACAGAGCGATCATCTCAGAGCCAGAGCTGATGTCAATCAGCTTGAGGCCGTAGGTGTGGGGGAAGCTCCAAGGGGCACTCTCTTTCATCATTACAAAGTTGATAAAACTGGTTTACTAACATACGTCAACTTGATTATTGCCACCGGTCAGAACAACCTGGCCATGAATCGTACGGTTGCCCAAATCGCCCGACACTACATCCACGGCCCTGAGATTCCAGAACCGATGCTTAATCGGGTTGAAGCAGGTATTCGAGCCTTTGATCCCTGTCTTAGCTGTTCTACCCATGCCGCTGGGAAAATGCCCCTACACTTACAGCTGATCGGTGCCGATGGTCAGCTGCTTGATGAGTGTTATCGGTAAGACTTCATAAGATCCTCATATCGTTTGAGTAGCCTTTGTATAGAGCGGAGCTTACAAGGGGGACTGGTTCTATGCTTTCATCAACTCAGACATCAACAGTACTTGAATACGATTTTTTAGTGATTGGCTATGGTAGCGAGCTATGTGGCGATGATGCTGTTGGCCCTTGGGTTGCTATGGTTGTTGCTGATTGGCACTTACCTGCGGTTAAGTCCTTATCGGTTCCTCAACTCACCCCGGAACTGACGACTGAGTTAGCAAAAACGAACTATGTTATGTTTGTTGACGCCTGTGGCCGAAAGGCGGTTCGGACCGTACAGATCGCCCCGATTGCTGTCTCTGATGAGCTATCACCTTCTATGGCGTTCGCCGCTCATACCTACGATCCTTGCGCTTTGCTCAATCTCACTCAGCGTCTCTATAAACGTCATCCCCAGGCATGGCTAATGCAAATTCCGATTGAATCCTGTGACTTGGGCGGTGAGCTTTCATCAGTTGCACGTCAGGGTTGCGATCGCGCCTTGAGGTCAATTGAGCAATTCCTAGTCACCTATCGACAACCAGCCCTATGCATGAAATCGGTATAATGCAGGCTGCTTTATCTGTGGCCTTAGACTACGCAAAGGCTCAAGGGGCTCGACAGATTCACCGTCTCCAACTCCAGATAGGAGAGTTGTCAGGGGTAGACCCCGATGCTTTAGCATTTGCTTTTGATGTGGTCAGTAACGATACTCTTGCAGATAAGGCTGAGCTAGAACTTATATCGGTGCCAGTAACCTGTTATTGCTCATCATGTCAACAAACGTTTCAACCTCTGGAATGGGTGTATGAATGCCCGTGTTGCCACAGGTTGAGTGTGGATATTCGCCAGGGAAGAATGTTGGAACTGACATCCTTAGAGATTTCATAGGGAGGTATTGAGCTATGTGTGGGCATTATGGATGTGAAGATACTCGACAGACCTTATCTCTACATCAGAATGTATTAGATAAAAACGATCACTATGCGGAACATAATCGTTCTATGTTTCAGCATCTGTTGGTCTTGAACATTTTGTCATCGCCAGGGGCTGGCAAAACAACCCTGATTCAACGCATTCTACATGACGTTGATTTGATTTCTGGCGCTGATCCCCTCAATCGGCCCCAGGGCACCGTGCAACCTGGAGTGATTGTGGGCGATCTGGCCACCGATCGAGATGCTGAAAGACTGCGACAAACAGATCAACCGGTCATTCAGATTAATACAGGCAATCTATGCCATCTAGAGGCTAAAAGTGTTGGTAAAGCCGCACAACAGCTGGAATTGGACAACCTGAATTTACTCATTATTGAAAATGTGGGCAATCTGGTTTGTCCTGCGGTTTACGATCTGGGGGAAGATTTACGGATTGTGTTGATGTCCGTAACTGAAGGAGAGGATAAGCCCCTGAAGTATCCCACCATGTTTAAATCTGCCCATGTCGTTGTCATTACCAAAATAGATATTGCTGATGTAGTTGGGTTTAATCTCGAAGAAGTGCTAGGGTACCTGCGTTTGATCGCCCCACAGGCACTTGTTTTTGAATTGTCAGCAATGACTGGTGAAGGGTTAACTAAATTTTATGCCTATCTAAACCAGTCACTTTTCCAGCGGGTAGCGTCAACGGTCGTGTGACACAGTTTTGGAAATCATATAGGCCAAGGATGCGGAGAACTCAAAGAGAGTTGGACATAAATCCCATGGCAAAAAAACGCAATCTGAATATTTTATTGGGAGCTGCGATTGGCTTTTGCCTAGGCCTGGCAATGTGTCTATTGTTACCTATTCTGATTTTCTGGTCACCGACACTTTATTTTCGAGAGTGTATTGATTTTTGTGTAAGCGCTTTTTTCTTATGGGGAAAAGCGTTCTGGAAACAGAATAGCAAAATGCGAGAGGGCTGCGCGCCAATTTTTAATGGGTCTGTTCCATTTCTTAGCAATATTGTTCATGGCTA
>JBHJIL010000021.1:0-14241 GCA_050043465.1 Leptolyngbyaceae cyanobacterium | reverse complement strand
CTCTGGACTTTTACAGTCCTCGAGCAATTCGTCTAGCAGGTCATCGACGCGGTTAGGTTCTTTTTTCTTGCGAGCCATGGTAGAGCGGTCTCCTTCATTAATTGGATCTTAGACCGCTTACACAAAATTCAGATCACTCTCCAACCAGCCTCGGGAAATCGATTCTTCTAGCTGCGAATAGTAGACAGGCTTGAATGTCTGCTAACTCCAAATCGGGAAAGTCCTCTAGAATCTCACTTGTAGAGACTCCTTCTGCTAACGTTTCCAAAATATCGACGACGCGAATACGCATATCCCGAATGCAAGGTCGTCCCCCACATTTACCGGGTGTTTGAGTAATACGCTCTAATAATGCGGCTCGGTCAATCATTAGTCCTACCTTAATGGCATCCTCAGAGCAATTATAGATCTACCCCCTCCAATGTCTGATCGGCCACATCGTATAGCTCCTGTAGCTTCTCTAGAGTTTCCTCTTCGGTTTGCCACAGTCCGCGACCGCTGGCTTCGATCATCCGTCCGACAATATTCTTAAAGGCTTCTGGATTGGCATCGCGCAGTTTGTTGGCCATGGTTTCATCTAGGGCATAGGTGTCAGCTGCCTGGTCATACACCCAGTCATCTTGAAAGCCGGTGGTTCCACCCCAGCCGACGAGGGCCGTCATCCGCTGAGAGATTTCATAGGCACCGCCGGAACCTTGGTCGGCCATCGCTTCTGCCCATTTGGGGTTAAGCAGCTTGGTGCGATACTCTATGCGCAGCACGTCTTCTAGTTTGCGCGGTGTGGTGTCCTGGGAAAAACTCTCTACAAAACTGGCGGTGACGCGCTTGCCCTGGCGTTTTTCAGCGGCTTTTTTGAGCGCACCAGTATTGGCGTAGTATTCCTGAATGTCTGTGAGACCATATTCCACCGAGTCAATTTGCTGCACGATCTGGCCAGTGCTTTGTAGCAGCGTGTTAAGCACCTCAGGTCGGGCCTGTCCTTTGTCGCCGCGACCGTAGCTAAAGGCGTTGCGATCGCGCCAGGTATCGGCCAGCTCATCTCCAGATTCCCAGTTGGAGTCTACTACCCGGTCATTAACCAGCGAGCCATAGTCCCCAGCTGGATTCGAAAACAGTCGGGCAGAAGTGTTCTCTACCCCCTGGGCTTTTAGCTCCAGCGCATGCTTGCGAATAAAATTCTGTTCTGGTGGTTCGTCTGTTTCTGCTGCCCGCAAAAACAAATCGTCTAACAGCTCAATAATATTTACAAAGCTGTCGCGAAAGATTCCCGACAGATTGCCCAGAATATCAATTCGCGGATGCTTCATCTGGTTTAGAGGTACCAGCTCATAGCGAACAATTCTACCCGTACCTTCTTTGACCGGTTCTGCCCCCACCAGCTCTAATAAAATCCCTAGAGACTCTCCTTTTGTCTTAATTGCATCCAAGCCCCACAGCATCACCGCTATCGTCTCAGGATAGCGGCCGGTCTCTTCTAAACTCTGGGCAATTAGCTTACGACCAATGGCTCTGCCTCGCTCATAGGCCGCTGGGGACGGCATCCGATACGGGTCTAGAGCGTGGATATTTCGTCCGGTTGGCAGAGCCCCTGGACCGTCTCGTAGTAAATCACCGCCGGGAGCCGGTGGAATATACTCCCCGTTTAATCCCCGTAACAGATTGGTCAATTCGTCGGTGGTTTGGGTCAGACCCCGACGGATGGTCAGGGCTTCTTCTAACAATACAGACGTCAGCGGCTCGCTGGTGGGATAGCGCTTGGCTAGGGTTTCAATATTAGGATTCTCAGGGAGTCCGTCTGCCGCAATCTGTTCTATTAGGTCCGGCGATAGCCGCGTGCCAAAGTAAGCTTCTAAATAGCTATGGATAGCGTCTGCTGTGGGAGACTCTCCTAGCACGTGGAGACCGCTGGAGAATAACCGATTTTCTAGCACCTGCAAATACTCATAGAGCGTCACAAAGTACCGGTCTAGTACCGCATTGCTAAACAGGCTGGCATTCTCTGGGGTAAACTCCAGCCCCTGGGCGGCTAGCTCCGGTAGCGGACAGTCTGCGGACAGCCCCGTATCGGTGATTTTAGTGAGAATTGCGGCCTGTAGGACCCGATTGGCCTGGGGGTCTTCTCGAAACTCGGCGATGAGTTCCCGCAGCGTAATCAGCTCTTTGTACAGTCCGGCTCGACCGTAGGGGGGCACATTGTGTGAAACCAGGACGCCGTAGCCTCGCCGCTTGGCTAGAATGGACTCCGACGGATTGTTAGCGGCATACACATACAAATGGGGCAAATTTCCCAACAGAATATCGGACCAGGAATAGCCGGTATTGCCTAAAGGAGATCCGGGTAGCCATTCCACCGTGCCGTGCATACCAAAGTGGACCACCGCATCTGCTTGAAAGTCTTGTTGCAGCCAGGTATAAAAGGCGGCGTACTGGGGGTGGGGTGTGAGATCGCGCTCAAACATCAGCCGCATGGGGTCACCGGCTAGGCCCAGGGGCGGCTGCACGCCAATCCACACGTTGCCTAGCTGAATACCGCCGACGTGAAAGTCTTCTCCGACGGTTTTGATACCGCTCTTTGTAAGAGACTGCCACTGTTTTTCGATTTTAGAGGTCTTTAAGTACCCCAGCCATTTTTCCAGGGTACGCACGTTAACCGTTGCCGGTACCGACAGAGCGCCCTCAGCAGAGCCGTTCAGCCACTGATTCTCATCGTCGGCTGCCTTGACCCGGTCGATAAGGGTCTCGCCGTCGTCGGGTAGGTCTCCCACCTGATAGCCCTGGGCTTTTAGCGCCTGTAAAAACGCTAAGAGAGATTTTGGCACATTTAACAGAGCCGCTGTTCCGGTCGCTCCGTAGCCGGGGGGAAAGCCGTAGAGAATGACGGCTAGTTTGCGATCGCACCGTTCCTTTTGCCTCAGCTCAACCCACTGCTTTACCCGCCCCGTCAGCCGTCGCATCCGTTCTGGCACCAGATAAATCTGATCGCCCACTAGACCTCCCAGTGGGATCGGGTCAATGGCTCCGTCTAGCTCCGGCAGCGCATAGAGCACCACGCTTTGCAGACCGCCAATGCCCTGACGCGTCCAGGAGTGAATATCTTGAATCAGGAGCGGTGCCGCCACAAAGTAAGGCACATTCTTGGCCCCCAGAATCTTTTTGGCTACCGCTACCTGTCGTCCCGCTTCCATCGAGCCTGCCGGTCCCCCCACCAGCGGAAAGCCAATGGTCGAAACAATGGCATCTACTAGTACCGCTTCTTTTGACAGCGACGCACATTCAATATTGCCCAGAGCGCGCTGGGCCTGCTCATAGCCGGTGGTCATCAGGTCTCGCACTGCGACATGACCTTCCACGCCGTTGATAAATATGGGTACCGGTACCAGACTCGCGTCCTCAAAATAACGGATCATTTGAGGGATGTACGCCTGTTTGGTAATTACATGTTTGCGATATAGCAGGATACCTACACGAGGCTGGCTTTTCCGCTCCGGCTGATTTTTGTCGTACCACTCTACATAGGCTCTAGGTGATTCAAAATATCCCAGATAGTCGGGATGCAGCAGGCCAATATTGGGCGTTTCAATCACTGCAGGAATCTCTCCGACAGTCAGTCCTAAGTATTTCTCGGCCAGCACCCACAGCATAGAGGCGACATTCTCAGTACCGCCTGCATTCCAATAGCCGTAGATAATCAGCCAGTTGCGCAGGTCCTGCACCTTTCGCGCCGGGATATACTTCAGCAGCTTGGGACCAATTTTTAGAAAGCTGATGTACCCGGCCAGCTTGTCTTCTTCTTTGCCGCTGCCAAATTTACTCAGGATAAACTTAACGGGCTTGGGCATACCTTTTGGCTGTGCGCCAATGACAAACTTACCCAGCTGGGTCAAGGCCATCAGCTCTAGGGCCGATTCGAATACTAGACGAATGGGGATAGCCTGGGCTCGTTCGCGTAGCCAGAGCACCTGATCGTAGTCAAATATTAGGCTAGCAAAGAAAACATCGGCTCCGTCTAGGGCGGCGGCGATCGCATCTGGTTGGGTGGTGAGGTCGCGATCGCAAAAGACCCGAATGTCTAGATCAAGGCAGCGCTGCTGGGCCAGATCGGCTGCCTGCTGATACAGCTGTGTGTTAAACGCTTCAAATCCAGCAATGAGGACAATCCGTGGCATTCATTAAAGACCCATGGCGGCCCATTGATTTTAACGAATTTCATTGTGAAAAACTGCCAGGCATATGCCCATCAGTTTGTAAGTTTTCCTATGCTTCTGCAGACAAAGGGTTGCCCTTATCATCTACGCCATTAGCTTCTAAAACTTGATGGGCTGTTTTTGAGTATCGATTGACAATGGGGATGTGCGGAAACTCCTGAGCAATCGTCAGAACTTCTCTAGCCATACTCACGGATTTGTCCTTAGAAGGTTTGGATTCCAGATAAAAGATACTTAAATTAATCAGCGTCATCGCGACGTCAGGCAAATAGGTGCGCGGATTCTCCTGGGCTAACTCGCGATAGACCTGCAACGCTTCTTCGTAGTTGGTCTGGGCCGCACCGTACTCATTTTTGGCCTTTTGCAAAACTGCCAAATTGTTCAGCGTATTTGCCACATAGGGCAGATAGGTGCGCGGATTCTCCTGAGCTAACTCGCGATCCAGCTGTAGAGCTTCTTCGTAGAGTAATTTTGCCTGATCAAAGCAGTTGTGTTTTTGTAAAAAGACGGCATATTCAAACCCAATTTCTGAGGTTTTTGCAGCCTGAAGCGCCGCTTCAAAATATTCGCAGACTTGCTCAAATCGGTTTGGACGGTCGTAAAAGGTGGCCCACAGTCGGGCTTTAATCAAGTACTCATTGGCTAGCTGGTCTCTGCTGTTAGCTACCTCAGCTTTTTCTTGGTCTAGCTGCTGGTCTCGTTCAATCAGCTGTTCTAGATCCTGGGCCATATCCTCTGCATTTAAAATGGCATCGGCTTCACGAAACTCGCCTTGTTCAAAATGGTGCTTCGCCTGAGCTAGGCGTTCGCTATTGATTTCGATTTTGGTAAAGGTCTCGTATAACCGCAGGACGTTTTCTTTGAACTGCTCTAGCTGCTGTTCTAGCTGTTCTAGTTCAGTACCTGCTTCTAGGGCTCGGTCTGTTTTACCTGCCGCCTGTAGCAGCTCAATCAGCTCCTGCTTTCCTGAAATTTGACGCGTCAGTGTCTGATAGTCCAGGGATTGATAGACAAACTGAGCGTTCTCAATGGAGCCGATATTGTAAGTTTTAGTGTCTCCCACCGCTACTCAAACCTCGCTGAATCGATCTTGTCGATGTTGTAAGTTTTGGAGCTGTCGTTGATCGTGCTGTCTTTGATATCCTGATACACCTTATTACCATCCCCGGAAACCGCTGCATTATTTTTCACAGTGGCTGGTGCATTTTCAGAGCTTTCATCTGCCTGTAGCTTTAAAAATCCGCTGGCTGCCAGCTTATCTAGCTGATTGCTAAAGTGCTCCCGTAGCCCTTCAATGGTGCGATATTCCGTCTTGTAGTGGTTTAGCTCCTTTAGCTTATCTTCAAAGGCCCACAGACTTTTGAGATCATCGCGATCGCGAGTTTCAGGCGGCTTAAAATAAGTAAAAATAAACGGCTTGGTCGTCTCTGAAAACTGGCCAAATGCCTTCTCAAATTCCTCTGCGGTATACTTGCCTACCTTATTAAAGGCCAGTAGTACAAAAATGTCGCAGTCCTGAATGGCTTTATTGTATTCACTTTGCAGCCCACCGGCTGACATGGCATCGAGAAAATCTTCCCAAATGTCTAAATGCAGAAAGATACCCCGGTCGAACCAAGTCTTACATTTACGATAGATAAAAATTTCGAACTGCTCTCGGTCGTCCTTTAGCTCTGACGAGGATGCTAAAAATAACTTTATCTTCTGCATTACGGCTGTTAGAGACGTGGGCTGACACAGTTATAGCAAATGTATGAATAATTCTTTTGTTAAAAATGAGAGTCTAATAACTTCCATGATTTTACTTGAAGCCAAGCGAGGCACTCTTTCCCCTCCTGGGAGGGGTAGTGGGTTGGGTTGGCCGTTAGCGCCAGTAGTCAAAACCCACCCCACTACCCCTCCCGAGAGGGGAGAAATCGACACATTATTAAATTCTGCTCCTTAGCCTATTCGTCAAACTCCCTCCAGAATCCTTTCTTATCTCCGCAAAGCAATTCCGCACGTATCAAGTTTCTTCAATATGAAACATCTAGATTCCAGTTCATACTTTGTATCTTGACGGCAACAGGCTTTTGCTTTAATTTCAGTTAATGCCGTGATGTTTGCGGCTGACTAGAACCTAACAATTTGGCACCATCGGTCGGTGCTGACAACACCGTACCGATGGCTAACCCCCAGAAAGCACACGCCAATCTGGAGTCTGGGCATATTATGCCTCAGCCCCCCCGATTAGCAAAACAATTTGCGGGGTGGCTGAATTCTTAGGTTCTGGCTTTCCTACGCCTGAGCGCCTCTTTCTCATAGAGGCCAAAGGTTTCATACCCAATTGGAGAACCAGAACCCATGTTTCAAGACAACACCCAGGGCAGCTTCAACCTGCCTCCTGCTGACGGTACCCTACCCGACTACAACTACGAGTCTATAAATCACACCCTGTTCGGCAGCCTCACCGCTATCCGCAACACCATTGCCCTGCTGCACAAGCTCCACTATGCCGAACCCAACGACTGGAGCAAGCCGCTGCCCACCGGACGCCCCAATGAGATGATGGCGATTCTCACCAAGCGGGTACGGGTAGATTAGGGGGCTAGCGAATTTTGCCGCTGCTGATTTAGGGGATGCACCGATCTGTTAGCAATGCGATGTGGCAGCACCTTGCAGGTGAAATCATCCCGAGGATCAGCAGCGCTCGAATTTTAAGGGTTTAGTTTCACCGTCGATCGACATAGGCATTATCAACCAGCCCCATGTTCACAAATGGTCTAGGCGGTTTTAATCGCTTCCACAAAAACGCGGCATACGCCTGTCTGCGCCGCTCAATCTTTTGAGCAGAGGGAGCTGAACTTAGCAGCGGCTGCAAAAAACAGGATGGGATTTTATTAACGGCCTCCTGAAGGACAGTCGCTGATAGGCTAGCTGCCAGACTATCGTCCCACCGCTCTAAGCTGTGTGCCCTATGCCAAAAGATATGTTGGTGCATCCCATAGCTAGCATTACGAGGAGACTCTTCTACAACAGTTGCCCAGCGGTATTGAAAGGGCAGAGCTGCGCCATGGTCAATTAGCCAGATCTTATCCTGACAAAACATCAGATTAGGATTTTTAGCGGTGCGATCAACATTCATCACCAAACTATCAAGCCAGAGCACCTGGCTGGCAAAATCCCCATCAATCGATTTAATCTCATGGGAGCGAATATCTCTGGCTCCGTGCAAATATTGAAATCCTAAGTTAATCCCGCTGCTGGCTGCGAGCAGATCTAGAAATTCATCTTCGCGGTTTTCACTGTGGATCTCAGTATCAATCGAAATCAGTGCCTGCGCCGGAACCCAAAGCCCCAAAGCCTCCGCTAGCTTGGCAACGATGATCTCTGCAACTAATGCCGAGGTACCTTGGGCGGCACCTCTAAGCTTAGTAAAAAAGTAGCCTGCATCCGTCTCAATGACCACCGGACGCGAACTGCCACAGACCTCAGCTGAGACCACACGTAAGGCTTTATAGGTTGGCAGCGATCCGTCCATAGCCAATTGAAAATTTACTGACCCAACATAGCACTGGAAATCTAGGATTACTAGTCAAACTGTTTCCAAATCATCCAGTGGCAACATTTTGGTCGGCAAAAAAAACGACAGGGCCCCATAGGACCCTGCCGCTTTAGAGAAAATTAAGAGACCGTTTACAGCAATTAACCCAGCAGCTCTTTGACCTTGGCAACAATTCCGTCAGAATCAATCCCCTGGTGAGGGAACTGTTCCCAAAGACCGCCGCCGCCTTCAATATGAGTACCCAGGCGTGCAAATTTAGGTGTCAGACCACGCTCTAGCAGCCAGGACCCCATACGGCTCCCCAATCCGGTGCGTCGGCTAAACGATTCAACCACCAGCACCATGGGAGAACCCCCAATCTTAGCTAGTGTCTCTTCATCGACAACGTTGAGCGTGCCTTTATTGATTAGACCCACATCAATACCAGCGGCTTTAAGTTTTTCAACCGCGTCTAGCGCCCGGTAGAGTGCCGCACCAAAGGCAACTACATAGCCTGCTGTGCCTTCACGAACGATATCGTCTTTACCTGAGGTAAAGGTATAGTCGCCAGCAAACATCTCATTACCGTCGGTATCCAAAATCATTGGTACCTTGGAGCGGGTAGAGAAGATAAAGCGTAGACCGGGCGCGTTAAAGACAGACTTCACACAGGCACGCATTTGGTTTGCATCTGCAGGGTTGTAGATATTAGTGGGATGGCTGTCATCTAGACCATTGTCGGCGAACAGGTTGTTCATACCAAAATGGCAGGTGTTGTCGGCCATGTCGTCAATCACGGCATGGGAGAAGAGACACAGCAGATTTGAATAGTTGAGACGCGCCATGGTGATCTCGGAAATACACATTTCCAAGAAAGCACTAAAGGTGGCAAAGATACCCTGCTTACCTTGCTCCATGCCAAAACCAGCCGCTGCGGACAGGTTGCCCCGCTCTTGAATACCACCGCTGATAAAGATTTCAGGGTGAGCATCGTGAATAGTGTTGAGACCGCAGGAGCCTTCTAGATCGCTATCAACAACCAGAACGTTGTTTTTACGATCTTCTTCACTCATAGCCCCGAGAATCTCGACAACGGCAGACCCAAAGACCTTACGGTTGGCATCCATCTTATCGGTAGACCCGAGATAGGTGCTGGGGTTCTTGGGGGCTTCCGTATGCTTGAGCACATCGGCGGCAGACTGATGACCGCGAGCTTCTAGATACTTGACAGCGGCCGGAACAGAAATCACATCGTGACCGTGGTTAGAGCCCTCTAGCCCGTCGATACCGGGACACATGGGCCGCTTGAGGATGACGGCGATGGGACCTGGGGTATTGATGGCTTCGCAGATATTGGCATAGAGCGCGTCGATGTCTTCACCATTACACTCAAGCACCTTGAGACCGTGACCTTCTAGGGTGCGCTTAACGCTGTAGCCGGGCAGATACTTGGACGGATTACCCGCGATGGTGACATCGTTATCGTCAATCAGCAGTTTGACATTGATGTGCTGAGCAACGGCCAAACGAGCGGCTTCAGCATCGTTGCCTTCCTGCTGAGAACCGTCAGACCCGAGACAGAAAACGGCTTTGCCAGGGTTGGCTAAGGCCACACCGTTAACGTAGGGCCACATGTGACCCAGACGACCGGAGCTAAATTTGACTCCAGGAGTAAGACCCAGCTCGGGGTGTCCGGGTAGGTGGGAGCCTGCTGCTCGATAGTTCATTAGCCGCTCAGCGGGCAGGTCACCGTTGAGGGTGGCCATCAGATACTGGGTACCGACGCGGTGTCCGGCTTCATCAAAGAAGGTGGGGACATAGCTATCTGGAGCACCTCGGAAAATGGCATCCAGCAGCATCACTTCGGGAACCGTGTCGTAAGGGCCACCGGTATGACCGCCAACACCCCGTGCAGCACCGGTTGCTGTAAAGAAGACAATGGCATCGCGGCAAAGTTGGATATTTGCTTTGATGGCCTCGCGCTGCTCAGCGGTCAGCGTTGGTGTAGACGGGTCCAGACTGATACGCTTATAAGCGCCTAAGTCGATTGGAAATGCAGCCATGTCGTATCTCCCTTGTGGCGTTGTCAAGGGGTATTTTCGCATTCCATGGAACCGGATGGACGGAAATCCAAGAGTTTTGTGTTAGAGAATACGGAACTGGGGATAGTGCGATCGCTGATTTGGAGCATGGCCCGATCGCGTGAAGAGACGTTGCAGATAACGTCTGTACATCAATTTAACGTTTGAGCTGAGACGGGCTGTCGAGATGCGGCGCTGATGTCCTCAACGTACTGCAGATCCAGGTGTCTAGCAATCAGGTCAAGTACGATATCGGAGCGAATCGGCTTGGCGATGATGCTATCAAATCCGTCTGCTAGACAGGTGTATACCGGTTCAGCCGTCAGCGCAACGATAACGGTAGATAGCTGAGGCTGCTTTTTTTCTGCTTTACGAATCAGGCGAGTGGCCGCGCGACCGTCTAGACCCGGCATGAGTAAATCCATCAAAATTAGCTGAGGCTGCCACTGTCGCCAAAGGGTAACGGCATCTGAGCCATTGGTGGCCTGGCAAACAGTAAAACCGCTGCGCCGCAGCAATCGTACTAAAAGGGTCCGGTTAACCGGATTGTCATCGACCACCAGAATACGACAGTCTGGCCGGTCGGGCGGTATCTGGGGAAGACGGTGCAGCAGCGTTTTAATCACTTAGCTGGGAGGCTATAAACAGCTAGATTTGGCAGGTGAGGGGCTCAGACGCCACCCTGACAGGCAGCCAGGGTGGCCAACATACCAATAAAATTTGATATTCCTAGAGTGCCCTAAAAATAACCAAAGTTGGGTTCCCTGACGGCTAAAATTCACGCAAACATGAGTGAATGATGGAGATGAACTGGGCTTCAGACAGATTTTCCTGATTTATGTTGAATATCTGTGCATCTAGGACATTTTACTGTGATACCCCGATATGGGACCAACCAGGGTTAGACTGTGCCAATCAAGGATTTTAGAAGTAACTGTCCATCGGTGCCCACACCGCCCATGAGTCCGCCTCGGACCGGATTGGTCGTGTGACCAAACATGGTGACCATGGCCATTACCAGCTCAAACGGCGTTAGGGTATCGGCTAGAAAACCTGACCATTTTGCCTGGGGTAGCTGAAAGAAGCTATCAAAGAACTGACAGAGTCTTGGATGGTCAAAGCGCATCAGGGTTTCTAGCCCAAACTGATAGATGTGATGCTTACGCAGCCGTTCTGTACTCCATAGGGTGTGCCATCCGGCCTGGGCGATCGCATCTCCTGTGTCTCCATTAGCGATGGAGGTTGCGATCTCATCTCCCACCGCCGGAGCCCGCCGCAGCATTGCGCCGACCATATAGCCCGTCGCTGGATGCACCATACTGGCCGCCCCGCCAAACCCCAGCACCCGCTGACTGATATCTGGCAGCGGCTGATTCATCGGAAACAAACAATGTTCCGTATGGTGAATGTCTTGAACCTCCACACCGTCAGCGTCAAGCCGCTGCTGCAGCCGCTGCTTTAGCGCGTCGTAGGACATCGCAGGTGTTAGCGCCAGGGACGTTTCTTCGATAAAAAAGACGTCATTCCCCATATCCATGGCATACAAAAATGTGGGCGGACCCGTCAGCTGCTCAGGCGATAGATGCTCGGCCCGGTAGTCCATTAGCGAAAACTGTCCCGGTGCGACAGGCGGCTTGGAAAATTTGCCTACCAGACCATAGGCCACCTGATAGGCCACCGGACGATTGACGCTAGTCCGTTTTACCAGCGCTGCATTGTGACCGGTGGTATCAATCACCAGCTTGGCCTTGAGGTCATCGCCATTTTCAGTGGTGACACAGCTGTGGTCGGCTTTGTGGGTAATGGTGGCAGCTTTGCCCAGGTGCCAGGTCATATCCGACAGCTGCTGTAAAAAGTGGTGCTGCAGCTTGTGTTTATCAAATAGACCGTAGTCGCGGCGGTGGCGGGTGGGCTGGGTCGCCGCCGCTTTGCCAAAGTAAGACACCGTATTTTGCCAGCGATGGCCGACTAGATCGCTAAGACCCAATGCCTCTAGCTCGTCGCACCAGACACCGTAGGTATTGGGCCAGGGAGTATCTGGAGCCATGGGAGCCAGTCCCTGCAGCGACAGACCGTGCTTAGCCAGGGCAGCGGCCATAATAACGGCGGCAGGTCCGGCCCCGATGATTAATACGTCAAACACCGCTGTGGTACTCCCTCAATTGATCGATCCCTATCGCTATTATTCACTATGACAGAGCCAGTCGGGTTGAACCTCACTCTGGGCAAATCGAAATCTGGCGAGAATATAGGTCTTCTCTAAAATCTCTTTTAGGAGACAGCGGGTGCTTCTAAAAGAGTCTGTACAGAATATGGCATACGATACTCTCATGAAATTGCAAATCGCTACAGCGACGGATGCAGATGCGATCATCGCTTTCGATCAGGTCGCGGCATCTGACCCGACCCGCGTCCAGTTTATCCACGACCAGATCAAATCGGGTGCGTGTTACATCGCCGTCATCGACGCTAACGTCGTGGCCTACGCCGTCCTGAACTACAAGTTCTATGACAACGGTTGGATCGAAATGCTCTATGTCCATCCGCAATTTCGGCGCCAAGGAATCGGTTCCGCGTTGATCAGCCATTTGGTCAACCAATGCCGCACACCCAAACTATTCACATCGACAAATCAATCCAACGGCTCAATGCAGCGGCTGCTGGCAGCGCAAAAGTTTGTTCGAAGTGGCTTTATCGAAAACCTCGACGAAGGCGATCCGGAATGGGTGTACTTCAAACGCTTGTGCGATGATGCCACATAACAAAGATCGGCAAGGGACACTTGAAATAGGCTATTAGTAGTATGTTTTAAATAATAGTCCTACCCTTGAGACCAATCCGTTAGCGATCAAACAGTAGTGACATGAATGTCAGGTATACAGCTTCAATAGACACTATAAACTGGCAGGACGTGTCCGATATATTCAAAACTGTCGGCTGGGGAGAACGGACTTCGGAACAGGTTAAACGTTCATTCGAAAGAAGCTCCTTTAAACGCTTTGCTTATATCGGTGATGAATTGGTTGGTGTAGGTAGAACCGTTGATGATGGCTATTACTATGGATGGATAGTTGACTTGGCTGTGTTGCCCAAATATCAAAGGAATGGGATTGGCTCTAAAATCCTTGGTGAGCTGGAAAACGACCTCAAGCCTTTTCTCACTACAATGTTGACAGCCGCACCAGGGAAAAACAGCTTTTATGAAAAACTAGGTTGGCACAAACAGCGCTCAGCCTATATATGGCCACGCTCAGAGGAGCAAATACGCTCATTCTCCGAACATGGCTAACAAGCGCTTGAAGCTGATTTGTGGCTAAACCACGTCCAATTTGAAACCCAGGTTTTTAGCTTAAGGAAAAACTGTGGATCTGGACGCGGTTTAGCCTGTGTGACTAGGCGCAGTCATCAGGGGCAAGGCGCAACTCCCGCCGTACCCTCTGCAAAGTCGGCATTGGTCTCAATATCAGCGGGGTTAAAGGTGCCAACATTCCTTGCGGTAACATTTGCCTGATCAATCACTTGAAACTGACCTGCTCCATTGCTCACGAGTTCAAAGCCATCTTCGCCAGGAGTGGTAACGCTGTTGTTATCAAGTGCTAGACAGACGTCTGTATCAGCCGTGTGCTCGATTCGCACGCCATTAGCGCCAGGATTGGTAATCGTATTGTCGGTCACCGTCGCCGTGACGTTGGCATTGTCTTCAATTAAGGTGAGTTCAATCCCGTCATCCCCTGCATTGGTGATGACATTACCCGTCACGGTAATAGCTGCCGTGGCATCTTCTTGAATGTCATTAAAGAAAACGCCCTCTTCCCCTACGTCCGAGATTTGATTGTTGGTGACGGTAATAGTAGCATTGGCATTATCTTCGATAATGTCAAATTCGATGCCTTCTGTTGCCGCGCCGAGAATGGTGTTCTCTGCGATGGTGATATTGGACACGGTATCGTCTTCAATGTCATCAAAGAGAATGCCTTCTTCATTCGCAACCGTAATCGTATTGCCGGTCACAGCAATGGTCGCGTTAGCACGGTTTTCAATACTGTCAAACTCAATCCCGGTCTCACCACTATTGATTTGATTGTTTTCAACGGTAACCGTTGCGATCGCATCATTTTCAATGTCACTAAACTCAATTCCTTCAAAAGGTATATTGCTAAGTTGATTGTTGGTGACGGTAATGGTGGCATTGGCATTATTTTCAATATTGTCAACTTCGATGCCATCCCCCCCCGCGATCAGCGGATCCACATTTACGGCTTCAATCACATTGTCTGAAACAGTAATCGTTGCAACAGCATTGACCTCAATGTCATCAAAGAAAATACTGTCGAGTTGAGCATCCGTAATTTGATTGTTTGCCACTGTGATATTGGCAGTGGCGTCTCCCTCAATGAGGCCAAATTCAATGCCCGCTGCACCAATTGTGTTC
>JBHJIL010000020.1:0-29769 GCA_050043465.1 Leptolyngbyaceae cyanobacterium | reverse complement strand
AGTACGAGAGGACCGGGAAGAACGCACCTCTGGTGTACCTGTTATCGTGCCAACGGTAAACGCAGGGTAGCCAAGTGCGGAGCGGATAACCGCTGAAAGCATCTAAGTGGGAAGCCCACCTCAAGATGAGTGCTCTCATGGAGTTAATCCAGTAAGGTCACGGGAAGACGACCCGTTGATAGGTTCTAAGTGGACGTGTGGCAACATATGAAGCTGAGGAATACTAACAGACCGAGGGCTTGTCCTACAGTCTTGAATGGTTCATGCCGAACGACTGATGTACAATTCGACATTACTAATCTATGCAGTCTTTCAGGGCTCTATGAGCTTGATAGCTTTCCTGGTGCCAATGGCGGTGTGGTCCCACTCCGACCCATCCCGAACTCGGTTGTGAAACGCATCTGCGGTGAAGATAGTGAGGGGGTTGCCCCTTGTGAAAATAGCTCGGTGCCAGGGTCCCTTTCCTAAAAGAGTAGTGCTTCAAAGTACTACTCTTTTTTAATGGCTATCTCATTCTTTTGCTTGATTCCATATACCTTTGCTGTGTGTCGAATAGATAGGAGATTTATTCTTTTCTTGTTGTAGCAAATATCTTGAGTTTTTGGTGCCGTTTTATCCGCAAATCCCTTATAATAAAGGGCCGGAATATTCCTAAATTAGGAAGCTATAGGAGACTAAACGTATATGGCGCGATATAGAGGTCCTCGCCTTCGAATCACTCGTCGATTGGGTGAATTACCTGGTTTGACCCGAAAAGTTGCTCGTAAGGCCTATCCCCCTGGTCAGCACGGTCAGGCACGAAAGAAGAAATCTGAATACTGTATCCGTTTGGAAGAGAAGCAAAAGCTTCGTTACAACTACGGTGTTTCTGAGAAACAATTGCTGCGCTATGTTAAGAAAGCGCGTCGGGCCGGTGGTTCTACTGGTCAGGTGATTCTACAGCAGTTGGAAATGCGCTTAGACAATACTATCTTCCGCCTGGGCATGGGACCTACAATCCCTGCTGCACGTCAGGTAGTTAATCACGGCCATATCACTGTCAATGGTCGTGTCGTTAGCATTCCTAGCTATCAGTGTCGTCCTGGTGACGTTATTGGAGTTCGTCCGAAAGACGTTTCAAAGAAGCTGGTTGAGGCTAACTTAGAGTTTCCCGGTTTGGCAAATATTCCTACCCATCTTGAGTTTGATAAGGCTAAGCTTGAAGCCAAGGTGAACGGCATTATTGAGCGTGAGTGGATAGCTCTCAACATCAACGAGCTTCTAGTGGTTGAGTATTACTCTCGCAAGGCGTAGATCTTTTACGGCTTTGCTTAAAAGGTTTATTTTTTCTATTTTGACTGGGCATTGCTGAGTAACAATATATTCCTCAACATCAGCAAGGCTCTTACCGCGTTAGTTTAGTTCTTTCCAGCAGCCCTCAAGGTCCGTCAGCCTTGGGGGTTTTATTTATCTGACTGGGTTTTTATCTGCTACAAGGGCATCCATGACAGCACAATTAGCTCCCCTTTGACAACACCAATACGAAGCTCATAGATAAATTCGTATCTGTCTTCGTTTTTATCCCAGGCCGTGATCCAGAGCTCATAGGCACGGGTTTCTCTCTCACGACTGGGCAGCGTGCGCATGACATCGATTTGATAACCGCGATAACTCTGTAAAAGATCTGCAACAGCTGCGGTTACTGCTGACGTATAGTGTTGCTCTGAGTAAGTTCTCGGAAATATCATAGTGAAGCTTTTGAAGCGCTAAGGACGTCATACGCACTAAGTTACGTGACGTTACCTAGACGCTTTATGGTTTCAGCTGAAGTGTAAAGTTTTTAGCAAGGGACGTAGGTTGATAAGCGTGGATACAGAAAGACTGCAAATGTTACTTGCTCGTGCTCAACAGCTCACAGAAGCAGAGGTGCTTGCCGATTTACCATCAGTAGTGGTGAATCGATTGAAAACGGAATCTGCCACACCTTTAGTAGCTGCCTTGGGCCTGAGCGATGCTTTCTGGATTGATAATCCGTATAAAGGAGAAGATGGGGCTTCACGAGCTATCAGGGTGATCAAACGCGATGAAGCCTTGGTCCGAGCATTGGCGTTTTATCGGCTTAAGGGTGGAAAGGATCTAGAGAAAATAGCAGCCTTTTTTGAGGACACGTTTGCTGCATCCACTAAGCATGATGGCCAGGTTAGATATGGCGAATGAACGCCTTTCTATTTATTTATGATGGTTGATGGTGTGGGGAATCAGCGAGTGGGGTTTTTCGAGATCGTAGGTACTCATTAGGGTATCATCGCCCATAATGTCTCGGGGATGGCCGTCCGCAACGATTTTGCCCTGATACATGACTAAAGCGCGATCGCAAACTTCTAACAAAAATTCTAGGTCATGGGAAGCGATCACCATAGTCTGTTGCAGTCCCTGCATAAAGGTGATCAACCGGCGTCGGCTACGAATATCAAGACTGGCGGTTGGTTCGTCGTAGAGAACGATCTGAGGCGTCATCGCCAGCAGCCCAGCTATAGCTACCATCTGTTTTTCACCACCCGAGAGGTGATGGGGCGGCCGCTCTGCCAAAGGCTGTAAGCCTGTTAACGTGATAGCTGATTCCACCCGCTCGTCAACTTGATGAGGGTCTAGCTCCTCCATGTTGGCAGGACCAAAGCGAATGTCTTCTCGCACTGATGCAGAAAACAGCTGATTATTAGGATTTTGAAATAAAAGTCCAATTTGGGGGTTAAACCCACCAGTAACTACCGGCCTATCCATTAGTCGGACTGTGCCAGATGTTGGAACTAACGCCCCGCATAGCGTCATAAACAGCGTCGTTTTCCCACAGCCGTTGTGTCCGATGATGCCTACCCGCTCACCGGGAGCGATTTGCAAACAAATATTATCAAGTACCTGCAATCGATCGGGATAGGAAAAACATAGATGGTCAATAGCAATGGCCGCTACCGTTACCTGGGGAGCAGCCGCCATTGTTTTCTTGGGCAGAAGAGATGTCATAAATACTACTCAGGAGATGAGAGAACCATAGTTAGAAGAGAGAAAATTAAAGTTGAGCTTTTAGTTTTGAGAGAAGCCTAAGCAGATGGGCATTGTGGAGTTTGTTAAAAAATCAAGAAATAAGCCTGAGGCAAGCGGTTTTGTTGTTTCCTCTGAAAAGCTAATAGAGCTATTGGAGTACTCGATACAACACCTTTAAAGATAGGGAAAGGGTAGCCCCATCTGTAAGCCGATCAAAATTAGACAAATAGTCATGCATAGCCCAATAGCGGCAATATCAGTTGGCTGCCCCCACCCCGTTATCTGGGACGTTGTTGAGCTGCGCTGACTGTAGCCTCGTAGCTGCATCGCTTTATAAACTCGCTCTGACTGTTCATAGCTGCGTACAAGCAAAGTCCCGGTGACCGCTGCTAGCTGCTGCCAGCTTTGGCGATTGCCCCTGGGACGAAATCCTCGTAGTCGCATGGCCTGACGCAAATTTGCTAGCTGCTCGGCCATATCAAACAGGTAACGATAGGCCAGCAGGGTCATTTCTGCTAGCAGGGATGGCAAACCCAGGGACACGAGGCTGTCAATCAAGACTAACAGCGGTGTAGTCCCGAGTAACAGCATGCCAAGGGTAACGATGGAGAGAAAACGACCGGCAATGAGCCCCATAGCCAGCAAACCCTCCTGACGAATGGCGAGTGGTCCCCACTGCCACAGAATCGTACTTCCTGACAGCAGCGGTAGTGCAATAACTAGCCCTAGAAGAAACAGACCCGGATAGCGTAGTCGCGATCGCAAGAATGACCAGGGCAGTCCTGATAGTCCATAGAGTACTGCCGTCACCAGCAGACAAATGGGCACCAGCTGAATCTGCTGAACGCTTGCAAATCCAAGCATTAGAACCCCCAAGCCCACCAGCTTTGAGCGAGGCCACCAGCGATGAAGCGGAGACTGCAGCCCGGCATAGGTATCTAGAGTTAGTCGCATAGCTGCTCTCCGGAAGGGTGGGCCGTGCGTTCTGACTGGCTTTGCCTATGGGGAATTTCGTTGGCTAAGCCTGTTAACAGTTCAGGTTTAGTTCGTTGTAAAAATGTCACCAGCAGTGCCGTAAAGATCCCTTCAACAATGATCAAAGGGCCATGGGCAAGTCCTAACGTTAGCAAGGCTGCCCGTTCGGTGGCAGCATCAAAGCCAACCGGGATAGCAAAAACCAGCAGACTAATAAAAATTGCCACGGCTAACATCATACCGGTGGCACCGGCTAGAAACCCGCTAATGCCGCAGCGTGCTGCTGGTGTCAGCGAGCGAGGTAACCAGCGGCCCAGGTTAAAAACGCCGTACCCTACTAAGGCTGGGATGCCAATTATCAACGCATTGACCCCTAGCGTAGATAGCCCCCCATGACCTAAAAATAAGGCTTGAAAAAAGAGCCCAATTAAAATGGATAGAAAGGCGTAGTAGCCTAAAACAGCTCCTAACAGTCCGCTAAGAACAAGGTGCAGACTCATCGGCGGTAGAGGGATCTGAATCGAGGTGGCCACGAAGAAAGCCGCTGCTAGCAGCGATGCTTTTGGCATTTGAGCAGCCGGGTCTGGATGTCGCTGCACTTGCCGTAGACAGTGCCAGGTAACTAACCCACTGAGACCATACCCCACAATACAAAGCTGAGGTGGTACAAAACCATCTGGAATATGCACTAGGATTGTTTACCTCGCGAAAAAAATAGAACCGTGCCCACTAATCCCCACAGGGCGGCTCCGGCACTGGCCCAACGTTGCAGCGGACTACTGGCCAGCGGTTCCGAAGACGATATCAGGGTAGCTGCCGGGGACTGCTGGTCTCCTTGTGCAACAGCGGTCGTGGCCACTGGCACACTGACGGTGGCGCCATGACCGGCCTGCCGGATAACGACATCCCAATTGCCCGCAGCATCCGGGCTAAATTCAAACTCACCGGCTTCATTGGTTTGGCCGGTTGTCCAGGGCTGATCTGGATTTTCAGGGCTATAGACGACTACCTGGGCTAAGGCCATGGGTTCGCCGGATGAATAGCTGGCTTCAACGGCAAAGGTTCGAGTCACGGTTGCGATCGCACCATGGCTCCACCCAGGCTGGCCAAATAACAGCACCAGTCCCATACCCTGGAATACAGCACCCATATAGCGGTAGCGTTTTGATTTCAAATGTTTCAATCCAGCTAAAGACTTTTCAGCAGGAGCAACCATAGCTGAACGTTAGAATTTTTCCCCAATAAGTAAATCGTTTATGCTCCGATTGATTCAATGCCCCAGGGGGGGAAATAGGACCTGTATGTGCCTAAAACTAAGAAGTCGCTGGTGCCCATCCAAGGGTACCAGCGACTTCACGTAAAATTGGAAAACTCCATTAACCCTGGGAAAGGAATAAAGAAGTTAACAACTAGGGACTAGCGAACACTGTCAGTTGTCAAACGGCTAGCCAATAGTTCAGGAGCTGTTAGCACCTGAGCATAGAAGGGACCGTGGTCTGCATCTTGGGCCAGACGAATATTCTGAACACGGTTGGCAAGCTCAGTGCTCTTAACGTCATAGGTCTGGGTAGCCAGCTTAGGATAGAGACCAATCCCAATGATGGGAACCAGTAGAGAGATAGCTACAAACGCTTCGCGGGGCTTGATATCCCAGGATGTATTGTTAGGGACTTCTAGCTCACCAGGAGTACCAAAGAAGATACGACGCAGCATCGATAGCAGGTAAATCGGAGACAGAATAACGCCGATGGCTGCCAAGATGACGATACCTGCTTTGAAGAAAGTGCTGTAGGCATCACTGGTAGAAAAGCCAAGGAATACAGCCAGTTCGGCGACAAAACCACTCATGCCAGGGAGAGCTAGGGATGCCATGGAGCCAGCGGTAAATAGACCGAAGGCAACGGGCATCGCCTTACCCATACCCCCCATTTTGTCCATAGCCAGGGTGTGTGTGCGCTCGTAAGCAACACCCGATAGGAAGAACAAGACGGCTGCAATCAGACCGTGGGAAATCATCTGTAGCAACGCACCGCTTAGACCCAGAGTGGTAAAGGCGGCAAGACCTAGCAGGACGAATCCCATATGGGCCACTGAAGAGTAGGCCATACGACGCTTGAGATTATCTTGGCCAAAGGCAGCTAGAGAGGCGTAGACGATATTGATAACACCCAAGATTGCAAGAACAGGTGCGAAGTAGACGTGGGCATCGGGCAGCATCTCGATGTTCATCCGGATGAGACCGTAACCAGCCATCTTCAGCAGTACGCCTGCCAGGATCATTGAAACTGGTGCAGGGGCCTCACTGTGAGCATCGGGCAACCATGTATGAAATGGGAAAATCGGTAGCTTGACGCCAAAGGCAATTAAGAATCCTGAGTAGGCTAGTAGCTGTAGTGCAACGGGATAGTCTTTGGCGGCCAGCTCGCTAAAGTTGAAGGTGAGAGTATCGCCGTAAAAGGCCATAGCTAGGGCTGCCAGCAAAATAAAGATGGAGCCAATAGCTGTGTAGAGGATAAATTTAGTTGCTGCATAAAGGCGCTTTTGTCCGCCCCAGATGGAAATCAGCAAATAGACCGGTACTAGCTCCAGCTCCCACATGATGAAGAACATCAGCATGTCTTGAGCTAGAAAGACACCGACTTGAGCGCTGTACATCAGTAGCAGCAGCGAAAAGTACAGTCGGGGCTTCATGGTGATATTCCAAGAAGCAACCACCGCTAATGTAGTTACCAACCCGCTCAAAATCACCAACGGCATTGACAGACCATCAGCTGCCAAGGACCAGTTCAGTCCAATTTGAGGGACCCAAGCGAAGTTATCAACTAGCTGTAAGCCGGTTTGATTGAGGTCGTAATAGGTAGCAAATGTATAAAGAATCAGGCCAAGTTCGGCTAAGCAAGCGCCGAGGGTATACCAGCGAAGTGTTTTGCCCTCACTATCTGGCAGTAAAGGAATAGGAATAGCGGCTAGCAGGGGAAATAATACTAGGACTGTTAGCCATGGGAAGTGTTCAACAATCATGCCAACTCATGCGTACAACTCGTAATTAGAGGCGCGGTTTGCCGAGAGGCAGTTGGTCTAGGTGAAGCGAAAAAGCTTGTTCTCTGCAACATCCCATGTAAGGGATTACCAAAAAACACCAGGCTAACTGACCGGACGGCAATGAGGAAATATACCTATTGCTCTACGCCCAGTCACAGTATATGTAATTTAGTTAACTTTTGATAAGGTCAAAAGGCATAGATATCATTTGTTTTTCTTAATTACCCTTATATATAAAGCTATTGGCAAGTAAAAAAATAATTACACATAGTTGATGCTTATGAATGTAGTTGATTGCAATAATGTAAATCTATGTTTATAAGAATCTGGACAAATAAAAATATTTGCTGTCCAGTCGTTATTTTTTTATGGATGTCATTTTCCCTAGAGAGTTAAGAAATTATCTGGGTTTGAGTGCCGTCAGGGTCAACGGCTAGCCTATGGATGGTGCAGGGGATGTCAGCCTGTTGCCAAGGCTTGGAAATGGCTTGGCACACTCTATCAGCTGTCGTCTGGCTGGAAAGCGCTAGTAATGTGGGTCCGGCTCCGCTAATGACAAGACCCCAGGCTCCGGCATTGAGGGCGGCAGCATGAATTTCGTCGTATTGGGCAATGAGTGTCTTGCGGTATGGCTGATGGATGCGATCGCACAGAGTCTTGGTTAACCAGTCACCGTCACCCTTAGCCAGCGCCTGAGTTAGCAATGCCAGGTGAGCAGCGTTAAAGATGGCATCCTGTCGACTGTAGCTATTAGGCAAAACACGACGAGCTTCGGATGTGGCTAGCTCAAAGTCAGGAATAATCACCGTAGGAACAATGGATTTGTGCCAAGGAATTTGGCAGAGAGTCAGCCGATTGTTTTCACCATGGACGGCCAGACGACAGCCGCCTAAAAGAGCTGGAACCACATTGTCAGGATGGCCTTCTAACTGGGTTGCAAGGGCGGCGAGCTGATCCAAATTGAGCGGACGCCCTGCCAGCAGATTGGCTCCAACCAGACCGCCGACGATAGCAGTGGATGAGCTACCTAGACCACGGGATAGGGGGACATGGAGGTCGATATCAATGTGGACAGGGGGACATGGTTTCTGGAGATGGCTATAGAAAGCCTCGAAGGAGCGGTAGACGAGGTTGTCAGGGCCGGTACTAAGGCGGTCGGCTTCTTTACCGGTAACGTTGATTGATAGGCGCTCAGCAGGGGCAAATGTGAAGTGGTTGTGGAGGGTGAGGGCGGCGCCAAGGCAGTCGAAGCCGGGACCGATGTTAGCGGTGGTTGCGGGGACTGTTACTTTGGCGGTTTGAGACATGATTCTCTGTAGATAGTCTTTATTTGGAGTCGGATCGGTGCAAAACCGGTTGCTTGGGGTCCCTCCGAGTTCCCCAAACCCCCTGGACAGGGCCGGAACGCCGCCCTATAACCCAGCGTACGGTGCTATCCCTAATTACATAGAAGGGAGTTACGGCGGAGTCTAGGTTTAAAATTTTGAGCACTTGCCTCAAAAGATATGGCACCTTGATCGTTGGAGTTTTCCTTTAGAGAAGCCTCCTAGCTCATCAGAAAAATGGATTCTAACTGTTTAGTATTTCAGGTTAGAAGTACCCGTGGCTATCTAGGGCTGCTTTTAGACGGGTGATGACATCGGCGACTGAAATGGCACCCAAATCTCCCTCCTGCCTTGTCCGAATACTCAGGCTGTTGTTCTCGACTTCTTTAGCACCAATGACCGCCATAACGGGAATTTTTGCCTTTTCGGAATTGCGGACCATTTTGCCAAGGCGTTCGCCGCTGTGGTCGACGGCAACGCGCATACCGAGGGTTTGCATTTGCTCTGCCACTTGTTTAGCAAAGGGGAGCTGCTCAGCGGTGACGGGCATCAGGCGTACCTGTTCGGGAGCCAGCCATAGGGGAAAGAGTCCGGCGTATTCTTCAATTAAAATGCCGATCAGTCGCTCTAGTGAGCCAAAGGGGGCGCGGTGAATCATCACCGGACGCTGGCGGGTCCCGTCGTCGGCCACGTACTCCAGCTTAAAGCGCTCGGGTAGGTTGTAATCTACCTGAGTGGTGCCAAGCTGCCATTCGCGACCCAAGACATCGGTAAAGATAAAGTCCAGTTTGGGGCCGTAGAAGGCAGCCTCACCAATGCCTTCGAAGTGCTCCATTCCCAATGTTTCAACCGCACGACGGATAGCGTTTTGGGATTTTTCCCAAACGTCGTCGGAGCCGATGTATTTGTCTGAATCAGGATCGCGGAAACTGAGGCGAGCCTTAAAGTTTGTTAGCTGCAGACTGTTGAAGACAGCCAGAATTAGATCGACGACCTTGAGAAATTCGTCGTCAAGCTGGTCGGGGGTAACAAATAAATGGGCATCGTCAACGGTAAAGCCGCGTACGCGCGTTAGCCCCCCGAGTTCACCTGACTGTTCATAGCGATAGACGGTACCAAACTCGGCCAGACGCATGGGTAGCTCTATGTAAGAGCGCAGCTCATCTTTATAGATTTGAATATGAAACGGGCAGTTCATGGGTTTCATGACAAAGCCCATTTCGTTGGTTTTGTCCTCTTCAGTTTCCGCCATCATCGGAAACATGTCTTCGCTGTATTTTTGCCAGTGACCCGAGGTTTTGAACAGATCCACCTTGGCAATGTGGGGGGTAACGACGGGCAGATAGCCGCGTTTGACCTGTTCTTGTTTGAGAAAATCCTCTAGGGTGGAGCGCAGCAGTGTTCCTTTAGGGGTCCATAGCGGCAATCCGGGACCCACATCTTCAGAAAATAGAAATAGACCCAGCTCTTTGCCGAGCTTGCGGTGGTCGAGCTTTTTGGCTTCTTCGCGACGGCGCTTGTATTCCTGTAGCTGTTCTGGAGTCTCCCAGGCGGTACCGTAGATGCGCTGCAGCTGGGCTTTAGTTTCGTCGCCGCGCCAGTAGGCTCCAGCCACGCTTTCTAGGTCAAATGCTTTGGGATGTAGCTTACGAGTGCTTTCTACGTGAGGTCCTGCACACAGATCCCACCTTTGGTCAGCAATGTGATACAGCGTTATGGGAGGCTCTAGACCCTCTAAAATTTCTAGCTTGTAGGGTTCGCCCAATGCCTCGATACGCGTTTTGGCCTCTTCTAGTGAGACCTCTTCGCGTTCAATGGGATAGTCCTTTTTGATGATTTTAATCATCTCCTTTTTGATCGTTTTAAGATCTTTATCGGAGAAGGGCTCAGGGTTGTCAAAGTCGTAGTAAAACCCGTATTCGGTCCAGGGGCCAATGGTGACTTGAGCCTTAGGAAACAATCGCTGTACGGCCATTGCCATGACATGGGAAAAGGTATGACGAATACGCTTTAGCTCGTCAGACTCATCCGTTTTGGGAAGGTGTATGCTTGCAGACTCAGTCATGGGAACGGTTCGGGTTTATAACATCCGTCAGGTTAGTTAAGACAATAGTTATCCCTAAGAGCCTTAAATGACAACGTTAACCTGACTCACAATCAGTGGATCACTCCATCGTTTGCCATACGTGCCGCATATTAGCTTAGACAGGCGCTATGGCTTTGGCAAGATTAAAACAAGCTCAGGAAAACTGGCTAGCTGACCTGTAGGTTTATCAGGCTCTTGGATTGGAGCAGTCCGATCTAATTCTAAAGAGTTGTATTAAGCAGGATTCTGTATGATATCTTTTATCATTGTGAAATTCAGCGCTGGTCCCGTCTGATCTGAGGGCCCTGAATTTTTAGATTGACATTGCTGATCCATATGATAGTTTCATCTGTGAGGAACCGTTGAATAGCGGCTGCTACGGCCTATCTTCCAAATCAGCAATCGCTTTAGATGTTCGGCGAAGTTTTTTCAAGAAACTAAATTATTTCGTATATGGCTAAAACCACAACAGCTGCTCCATTGGTGTTACATCCAATGGCCAAGTTTCAGCGCCAAGTGAAGTCCCTTGTAGAGTCTGATGTCATTAAATCCAGCGATAAGCTCTGGAAAATAGCGTTTCTGTTTAGAGACAGCTGGGAGCATTGGAAGCACGAACTAGAAGAGTTTGAGTTTTCAATGCAAGATCCCATTAGCGATCTGCTAGCTGTAGAGAATTGGGAAGAGGAGCTGTAGTCTTCGCTTTGAGCTGTTTCTGTTTTAGGCAATGGCTAGCAAAGACAGCCACAGAGCCAGAAATGGCAATAGGAAAAATACTCCAATCACATAGGCAACGGCGAAGATGCGATCGCGTCGGGTGATAGCGGCTAGTTTTTTTGCAACCGTCAAAGGCACTAGCCGCAGAGGGCGGACGCTGTAAATGATGAAAACCGCTAAAGAGTTATAGCTTAAGTGAACCAGCGCTAGCTGTAGAGCAACCGGGCTATTGACTGCCAGGGTGGCCAGCAGCGCTGTGATGCAGGTACCAATATTGGTACCCAAGACAAAAGGATAAATGTCTTCCAGCGTGACTAACCCCGCTCCTGCTAGAGGCACGGCCAGACTAGTGGTCATAGACGAGGACTGTAACAGTGCTGTAAGGCCAGCCCCCGCTGCTAGACCACCGATCCCGGAGCTGTGACCGGTTATGCTACGAATGGCTGTCTGGGCCGGAGTGTCAAACCATTGCTTCATTAACCAGCCAAGGGTGGTGACGGCTATCATAAGTCCTCCGACGCTGGTGCTAAACAGCAGTAAAGAGTCCCAAGGACCGGGCAGTTTATTGACGCTGTAGACGGTGAGCCAGCGGCTTGGTTGCAGCAGCCAGTCGATGGGAAATGTCACGTTTGCTGGCAAGAATTGGATACTTGGGTTTTGAGCAACTATCCAGTGGGTTAATTTTTCTAGCGGATGTAGCAACAGCTCTAAGGGAAAGAAAATGATTAAGGCCAAGAGGTTAAAGCAATCGTGGACTGTTGCCGCTGCAAAGCCCCGCTCAAAGCCGGCATCGTCGCCGATGTAGCCCAGGCTAACTAGGGTGTTAGTCACTGTGGTACCTAGATTTGCTCCCATGACCATGGGAATGGCTGTCGCAATGGGAAGCCCGCCTGCTACTAGGGCAACTAGCAGTGCGGTGACAACACTGGACGACTGGACTAAGGCTGTGGCTAGAATACCCAGCAATAGCCCCAGCCAGGGATTGACCGCCAGCGGTAGCAGCGCTTCTGCTTGCTCTCCAAGAATTAGCTGAAACCCAATGGTGAGTAGATCAATTGTAGCAAACAGCCCATACACTGCAAACAGCGCACAGACCGCATAGAGCCAAGACCGGCTGCCCGACTCCACTATTGAACTATCTGCCGATGATGGGGGAGTCTCGACTGCGGTAGAGTCTGTCGTGTCAGAGGCTGTTGGAGCTGCTTCAACAACAGAATTTGAATCACTTTGAGGAGAAGGAGTCACCATGAACGTTGATGCCTTGATTAGCTGGATGGAAGCCTGGGCTCCGCCGGGATGGCAGGAATCTTGGGACAACTGCGGCTGGCAGATCGCGCCGGGTATTTTGTCCCAGCCAGCGGGGATATTGGTCTGTCTGACGCCCACACTGGCGGTGATGGCCGAGGCGATTCGACTTAGAGAGGAGGGTGCCCCGGTCAACCTGATCTTTGCGCACCATCCGTTAATTTTTAGTCCGCTGACGTCGGTGGCGGCCGGTGACCCCGTTGGTGATATGGTGCGTCTGGCGATTACCCACGGCATTGGCGTGTACAGCGCTCACACAAACTTTGACCAGGTGGCTGATGGCACGGCGGATGTGCTAGCCCAGCTGCTGCAGCTCCAAAATTCGATACCGGTAGCTCCTACTCAGGAGGGGCTGGGCTACGGTCGAGTGGGAGATTTGCCTGCCCCCCAGTCGTTGGACGAGCTACTGGCGACCATTCAAGCTGAGCTCAACCCACCCAATTTGATTCACTCGCCGACGACGGCCCTGCAACAAACGATCAAACGAGTGGCGGTTCTAGGGGGCTCTGGTGCTAGTTTTATAGGCGCAGTGGCAAAAACGGGGGCTCAGGTATACCTGACCTCAGACTGTAAGTTTCATCAGTTTCAAGAAGGGCGCGATCGCAACCTAATTCTGATAGATGCTGGGCACTATGCCACCGAACGGCCCGCCTGCGCCAGACTGGTCGAGAAATTTTGGCAACAGGGGGTGGTCTGGACCCGACTCAGCACCAGTGATGAAGACTTTCGTCAGTTTTGGTAGCCTGATTCAGTATTGCTAAAAAACAGCGAGCTATCGCGACTGTGATTTCTTTTGTTTTGCCCTTAGGCTTTCTGCTCCGCCCACACGGGTAAGATCAAGCTCTAGCATCGTGGCTGTTTTGTTCTTGATCTCTGCCTGCATGGCTCTATCCAAATAGTCGATGTAGTAAGACATGTTGTGGTCTGAGATCAAATCAAGACCGGATTTGAATATACCCTTGGTTAGGCTAAAGAAACTATCTAGGGCTCGATTGACAGCCTTGTAGTTAGCCATTAGCAGCCCTTTGGAGTCAAAATACTTGACGGCTCCTAAATGACCATACAGGCGAAACGGATTTTGTAACGAGAACGGCGGAGGCACGTGAGGCACAATATCGTTGTTGTTGACAAACCGAAAGACCTTGCCCGACAGATTGGCATTGAGCTGACGGCTAAAGGTAAGGTCGCCGACGCGAGGTTGGCCAAAGGTATAGAGTCCGGCAACGTCTACACCATTCTCATGGAGGGCCGCTGCTGCCATGGTAGCTAGTGCTCCCCCTAGGCTGTGACCCGTAATTAACAGGGGCGGCAGCGGCCGAGAGATGCCGTTCTTAAGGTCTGTCGTACGCCAGCGCTCCAGCTGATCGAGCACATCGCGTTCAATCTCTGCCCAGCCCAAAAAGAACCCTGTATGGACTTTCCCTTTGTAGGATGACAGGGTTGTTTTACCGGCTCTGCGGATAGTAAAGTTACGCAGTCTCATGTTGAGGTTTGTGGTCCAGTCGCGTACCTCTTGGGTGCCGCGAAACGCTAGAACCATGCACTCATCCGTGCGAAAAATCAGCGCCTGAGTATCCCGATTGTGAGCGTTAAAAAATCGAAAGTTGTTACGAATATCGATTTTCCAAAGCCTTGAGATCTTGACAATATATCGAATGTCTTGATAGACCAGCCGAGATGCTTTAGCCAGACTTAGCGCTAGCTTGGTTTTATAAGCGCGGAGTTCCCCTAGTTTTACAAAGTCGTATTCTTTGTAGGGCGATCGCAAAATACGATAGCCAAACTTTTCAAACAGCAGTCTAACCCCGTCAAAACCATGGTCATAGATATAGTTGTAAAGCTGTTCATAGACCCGTGAATCACAGTTGCGGCGGTAGGTTTCATCGGCGATCAGTCTCACCCAGTAGTTGAGCCAGGGCTGCACCTCTTTGACCGTAAATACCTGAGAATCGACCAAATAACCAAAATGTTCTAGACCGTTCAACATCTGATTAAACCAGTCTCGGAGAGAGGTTTCAGCGTAGTAGTCTTCTGTATTTACAGTGGCAGCATCCGTCGGCTCGTCGAGCAGCTGTTGTTTGCGATACTTGCGAGCTTTGGAGCTGCTAAGCGCTCGGGTGAGGAGATCGCTGGTTGCCTTAAAGGTTGTTTTTTTAAGGTTGAGATCTGGCGGTGTGTGGAGAGGATAGTCTCGATATTCTTCAAAGTCTAGAATGCTGAGAGCGTGGGAAATACCCGGATCGTTTTCAAACTCTCGGGTAGCCCGTCGCAGAAATTCAATCCGCTGCCACTGCTGCTGTTTGCGGTAGCTTTGGACACCATAGGCCAGCGCCACTGCACTGACGCCAACCGCAGCTGCAAATGCTGCTTGAATCAGTAGAAATTGCCGTCTTTGCCGGACGGTCGGGCTCTGGTCTAACGTTCTCTCGGACTCCTCCAACCCATCAGTCAACGTTTGCAACTCTTCTTCAAACTGGGGTAGGACATCGGTCTGGTTGATAGCAATGCCCGGCTGGCCGGGGGAAGCGGCCCCTAACAGCAGGGCGCCACCGACGAGCGATAGTTTTATGCTGGTAGAACGAATGCGGGCTAAAAGACGCGCCATATAGCTGATGAATTGACCAAATTTCCTCGATGCTACCGGAGCATACCCATGTTTGACATAGAGAATCATGAAAATTGATATCCCTGAAAGCTGGCCGACGGATGCGGCGGCTGCGATCGCAATTCAAAACCATTTGCGCGATCGCGTCGTCACCACCGATCAGTTTTCGTCGATTGTCACCGTAGCTGGCGTAGATGCTGGATTTGAGCAAGAGGGTACCGTCATCCGGGCTGCCGTTGTTGTTCTACAGCTGCCAGAGCTAACACTGCTGGAGCAGGCCATTGCCTATCGCCCCACTACGTTTCCCTATGTGCCCAGCTTGCTATCGTTTCGCGAAATGCCAACGGTGCTGGATGCCCTGAGTCAGCTAACGCTAGAGCCCGACCTGATTCTTTGTGATGGAGCCGGTGTTGCCCATCCCCGACGATTGGGTATCGCCAGCCATCTTGGGGTACTAATCGATAAACCTACCATTGGTGTTGCCAAGTCTCGCTTGCTCGGCACCCATGGCGACCTCCCTCCCGAGAAAGGAGCCTGGGTGCCGCTGATGGACCGAGGCGAACGCATTGGTGCGGTGCTGCGGAGTCGAGCGGGGACTAAGCCGCTTTATGTGTCAGCCGGGCATCGCATTGGTCTAGAAACAGCAGTGGACTACGTGCTGCAATGTACGCCTAAATACCGTCTGCCAGAGACGACGCGTCTAGCAGATCGTCTGGCGTCTAATCGAGGCCCGATGCCGTCATTGGGAACCGCGATAAAAGCAGAGTCAGATCAGCTGGAATTGTTCTAAACGGGCCATGATGCTGTGTGGATATGCTGGCATCATGACCCAACTGTGCTGGCAACCTGCAGTTTTCCTTTGGTCTCGGGCTCTAGATATGCTGAACTTTATCTTCTAAGGGAAACCGTACCTTGGCCCGCTGGGCCTGTTTATCTTCTTCTGAACGATACCCAATGGCACAGACCACCACGGCGTGATATCCCTTCTCAGGTAGTCCTAGAATCTCGTCATATTTCTCGGGCATAAATCCTTCCATAGGACAGGTGTCGATACCCAGCAGAGCCGCGCTGGTCATTAGCTGACTCAGGGCAATATAGACCTGACGTGTGGACCATTGATCCACGTCCGGTATGCTTTTCATAAAGCCTTTGATGGTATTGCTAAAGCCTTCTAAGGACTCTAGCGGCACATTGCGGACTTCAGCAGTGCGGGCCATGGAGCGATCCACATCGGCTTCGTTCAAACCTGTTTTGATGGTCAAAACAACCAGGTGGGAGGCGTCTACTACCTGGGACTGATTCCATGACGCTTCTAGCAGCGTTTGCCGTACGGCTGGGTCATCCACTACAAAAAACTTCCAAGGTTCCAAACCAAATGAAGACGGTGCCAGCACTAGACTTTGCTCTAAGGCTGACCAGGTATCAGCAGGAATTTTTTTACTCGCATCAAACAGTTTGGTGGCATAGCGCCAGTTCAGTGTCTGAAGGACCGATTCACTAGAGAAATTGGGAGCTGTCATAAAAAGTACGGGTTCAACATGGCTGTTATAGCAGGTGCAGGTTAGCGCAGCACGCAGCTAGACCACCTGGATAAAAGTTAAGCAGACCTTAAGATTGCATCAAGTCTCCTCAAATCTTTACCCTGACGCTATTCCACGGCGGATATCTTTCAAAAGATTGATGTTTCAATTATGGAAAGTTGATCTATCTTAGTAAGAAGAAGCATAAGTATTGGAGTTTAGTCCTATCACTAAGAAACAAAAACCTCTTGTTAACCGCCATATCAAGGACCCCCAGGTCTTATTTATCGACCACACGGGTGAAAACCACGGCGTCATCGATACACAAGAAGCTATCAAGATGGCCAAGGCCAATAATCTTGACCTGGTGGTAGTTTCACAACGTGGCGAGTCGGCCCCCGTAGCGAAAGCTATGGACCACGGGAAACTGCAGTATCAGCAGAGCAAGCGTCAAAAACAGACGTCTCGCCCGTCGGTAAAAGAGGTAAAGTTTCGCCCTAATATCGGTGAGTCGGATTACGAACTGCGCGTTAAGCGAGCAACTGAGTGGCTCAGCAAGGGCGACTCTGTTAAGTTTCTTGTTCGTTTACGGGGTCGTGAGCACCAGCATCGCGATCGCGCCACGGATCTTCTGAAGCGGGTTATTGACGATCTTGAAAGTGCAGGTAAGGTGCAGTCTTTTGACAGACGCTCGCTGACATTGTTCTTGTCTCCTGCCTAAGCGCATAACAACTGAATAGTACTGGGAGCAGCTTTGAGATTGCCGTTGGCGGTGTCAAAGCTGCTTCTTCTATGGGTCAAAGAATTTTAAGAACTGTACCAACGATTACAGCAGAACTCGGAGATCTATTCGAACCTAACTTATTGCTCGGCTTAAGCACGCCCTCCAGCTGAGTGATGAGCTAATCAACCTCAAAAGAGTTATGGAATACACAATCACTGACAGCCAACGCCAAAAGATTATCGACGCTCTAAGATTTGCAGCCGACAGCGGCAATCCTAGAGCGGCTAAGGACTGGGCAAAATTAGCTGACTATCTAGAAGTTTTGGAGCCCCAGAAACGTCTGGCTAATTCAGATAAGAGCGGTCGTTAGGAACGGTTTATACATATTGGGTGGCTAATGTCTCGACCAAATAATTGATCCATACCCTGGTTTTTTGGGGAATAAATGCCTGCGATGGATACAGCAGCCATATGGCGCTGTTAAAGTCAGTGGCGGTGACGGTGTAGTCGCTAAAGATGCGGACAAGGTTGCCGGTAGCCATCTCTTTTTTGACTAACCAGTCAGGAAGAAGCGTAAGCCCCATATTTGCGATCGCACATCCTAGAACAACCGCTGAATTTGTTATGGAGTACTGTCCTTGAATGGGGACTTCGACTATTTGACCCGCCCTATCCTTAAATAGCCAACTCAGGCTATGATCCCGGCGAGGAAATAACAAACAGCGATGGTTAACAATCTCTTCAGGCGTTTTAGGTGTTCCCTGTTGCCGTAAGTATGCTGGCCCCGCACAGATAAAAAACTCCATGGACCGCAGCCGCTGCAATCGGTAGGTGCTATCTTGCAGCGTGCCCAGCCGGATGGCAACATCAATCCGCTCGGCAATCAGATCCAAATAGGCATCGGCTATGATTAGCTCTACGCGCAGTTCGGGATAGCGGTGAGCAAACTCTGGCAGCAGCGACGTTAGCTGCTTTTCTGCAAAGACTGCTGGGGCTGTGATGCGCAATGTGCCCCGAGGCGTTTGGCTGGTCTCGATGGCCTGCTGCTGGGCGGCGGCTAGCTCAGCTACGGCTGGAGAGATGCGATCAAAGTAAATCTGTCCTACTTCTGTGGGCTGGAGTGTACGGGTGCTGCGCTGGAATAGCCGAATATCGAGATCTTTTTCCAGCTTTGCGATCGCCCGTGACACCGTTGACGGTGCGATGTTACGACGGCGGGCAGCGGCGGCAAAGCTACGCTGCTGCATGACATCAATAAATAGCTCCAGCGCTGAGAGATCCATTCGTGCAAAAACCGCATCAGTCTAGTGATAGTTTATGGGTTTATTGCAAATCTGAGCACAGATACGATGCCTGTAAATTCTTAGAGGTATGCGATGGACATTGCAGTTTTAGGGATGGGTGCTATGGGGGCGCGTATCACCGGGCGTCTTGTGGCTGCCGGACATTCTTTGCACATATGGAACCGGACACCGGAGCGCTGTCAGCCCCTAGTGGGTGAGGGGGTGGCGGTCTACAGGTCCCCCAGGGACGCGGCCCAAATGGCTGATGTGGTTATTGCTATGGTGGCTGACGACGAGGCATCTCGCCAGGTATGGCTGGACCCGCTGACTGGAGCGATGGATGGGTTACAAAAGGGTGCGATCGCACTTGAATACAGCACCCTTACCCCAGGCTGGGGTCGTGAACTTGCCCAGAAAATGACGTCTTTCAACCACCGGTTTTTAGCGGCTCCCGTCGTGGGGTCTCGACCCCAGGCGGATTCCGGTCAGCTGATCCAGCTCGTGGGTGGCGATGTGGCTACCCTGGACGCTGTTCAGCCAATACTTGAATGTCATTCGGCAGTGATTTATTCGGTGGGTGATGTTACGACCAGTCTGACCCTCAAGCTGGCTGTAAATACCCTATTGGGTATTCAGGTTGCGGCCCTAGGGGAGGTGCTTGGCATCCTGCACAAAGTCGGGATGCCTCCATCCGCCGCCGTTGATCTCCTAAACCAGATGCCAACAGCGAGTCCGGCCCTCAAAGGTATTGGTACTCTGATGGTGGCTCAGAACTACGCGCCGCTGTTTCCCATTGACCTAATAGAAAAAGACTTGCGCTATGCTCAGGCGGTGGCTCAAGCGCTGGGGAGTAAGGTGCCTGTTATCGACTCAGCGTGGGCCGTTTACCGACAGGCCCAGGAGTCGGGCTATGGTGCAGACAATATTGCGGGTGTGGCTCAGCTTCACTCGTAGTGCCTATTTGGCTGCCCGTTGTTAGCGATCGCTGTCTAGCCTGTCATAATCAAAGAGGCATCCGCACACTGCTATTCAAACCGTACTGTGATGAAACTGGTGCTTAGAATACTTATTCGCGGCTATCAGATCCTGATTTCACCGTTGCTGCCAGCCACATGCCGCTATATGCCCACCTGCTCTAGCTACGCTTTAGTAGCTATCGAGCGCTTTGGGCCGCTGCGCGGTAGCTGGCTGGCGGCCAAACGAATTTTTCGCTGCAATCCCTGGCATGAGGGCGGCTACGACCCAGTGCCGTCCATCGGTAAAACCGATTTGAGAGACTTGCTCATCTCTAACGAGCTGGCAGCCACGGCCGCTGACGACGGTTCAGAGACTGGCGAATGAAGCGAGTACAGCTCGATGGCATGGCGCCCCAGGGAGTTTCCCACAACCCAGCTATTCAAAAAAAGATTATGCTGCAGCCGGGAGATGTGCCCCATCTGACCAATTTCTCCCAGGCTACCTTTGCGCCTGGACAGGTCGCTGCTGCCCACGCCCACGGCGACATGTATGAGATTTTCTTTGTCTCATCCGGTCATGGCATCATGACGGTCAACGGTGCAGAGCAGACGCTTTTGCCGGGTGTTTGTATTTTGGTTGAACCCGGTGATATTCATGAGGTTAAAAATACGGGAGAATCGGCGCTGGTGCTGACCTATTTTGGGGTGGTTTAACCGATGTTTGGGTCGCACTGATTTCTCTTATTTAGACAAATGCCGTTTGACGTTCCACCACCGCCGATTGACAATCCTATTTATTTAAACCATCGGCGCTGGATGCTGCGGGCGCTGGAGCTAGCAGAGGAGGCCGGCAGCGCGGGGGAGGTCCCGGTGGGCGCCGTGATTGTTGGACCTGACGACCAGGTGATTGCAGAAGCTGCTAACTATCGTGAGCGCGGTCATGACCCAACGGCCCATGCAGAAATTTTAGCGCTACGTCAGGCCGGTCAGCGGTTGCAAACCTGGCATCTAAATGGCTGTCGGCTGTATGTCACATTAGAGCCTTGCCCCATGTGTGCAGGTGCAATTGTCAATGCGCGGCTAGATTTACTTGTGTATGGCACCGATGACCTAAAAACTGGCGCAATTCGCTCTGTTTTGAATGTGCCAGATGGACCAGCGTCTAATCATCGTCTGGCGGTGCAGGGGGGAATTCTGGCAGTTTCTTGTCAGCAGCAGTTACAAAACTGGTTTCGACAGAGACGGCGATGAAACTGTCCTGCGCGTTGCTGTAGCAGACCTTAACATGAGGGTATGGTATGTGTATACAAATGCAAACCTGCGTATCGTTGAATACATGATTCGCGAATTCTAGGGTTTGTGTTGGGTGTGTTCTTCCATTTTCCTGAGCATCGCTAATGGCTTTTAGTCCACAACTCTCGCTTCATAGGCAGTCGACTCCAGCCGTGACCCCTTGTCAGTCAAAATTATCACCCTGGCTTGCGCCCCTGGTCTACAAGTTTGGTGAAAAGGTCTTGTTGCCCAACTTTTTTAAGACTATCCGCATCACCGGGCAGGAAAATATTCCCATGGGCGGTCCGGTGGTGTTTGCACCCACCCATCGTTCTCGGTGGGATGCGCTGCTAGTTGGTCTGGTGGGGCATCAGACCACAGGGCGCTATCTACGCTTTATGGTCACGGCTGATGAATGTACCGGCATGCAGGGCTGGGCGATTAAGCATTTGGGCGGATTTCCGGTGGATGTGAGACATCCTGCGATCGCAACGCTACGCCATGGGGTCAAGCTTCTACAAAATCGACAAACCTTGGTGATTTTCCCTGAAGGAGACATCTTTCGCCAAAAGCAGGTGCAGTCTCTCAAGCCCGGCCTGGCTCGACTGGCGCTAAAGGCAGAGCAGTCTATTCCTAATTTAGGAGTCCAGGTTTTGCCCATATATCTTGACTACGATAGCCCTCATCCCAGCTTTGGCAGTCGAGTCGAGGTGCGTATTGGGCGTCCCCTCAAGGTGAGCCAGTATTTGGGTGCTAATTCTGCCAAGCGTCAGGCCACAGAGCTGACAACAGATTTAAGACATTCTTTAGAGTCTTTGGCTAATAACAATATTGAACACCCCCTGGCACTGGCTGCCTAGGCGGTAGGCCCGCTGTGCTGCTGCGGTTTTCTCCTATTAGCAACTGCAAAGTCTCTGAAATGAGTCTGTTTGTCTTTGTAGGTTTCTAAATCGTTACTATTTATTTTCTATGGCCGCTTTTTTGCCCAACGCGTTTCGAGTTGCAGGGGTGCTAGTTTTGGTGAGTAGCGGCATGTCGGCCCTATCGACAGAAGCCCAGCTGTCGATGCTAGAGCTACAGTCGCTGGAGTACCGCATCGACGTGCCTGAGCGCGGTCAAATAGTCACGACCCCGATGACATTCACTGAGTTTCTAGATTCCGAAGGGTTTGACTATGGTGCGGTTGTTTATTTGCCGACCGATGACATGGAGAACTCGCTGACGCTGATTCATCGCGATCTAAACGGTGACGGCCTTGACGATGCCTTAGTGCCTTTGATGGTGCTGCCTGAGAATGAGCAGCAGGCCCAAAACGACGAGGGCGGTTACTTTGCCCTGGCGACGGTGCTGAACGGGCAGCCGCCGGTCCATGTGTATACCACGTTCTTTGGCATGATCTACGACATAGAGCAGGTAGACGATCAGATTTTGGTCTCGGGTGCTGTAGACACGTGGGGAGATGAAGAACTTTTTACCTACCGTTGGACAGAAACAGGGCTAAAAGAGACCGACCGCGAGCCGATCAATCTCGATACGATTCCGTTTCCTGACGACCGGGAGCAGTATTTTGCCTACGAGAACGCTCGCTTTAGTGGTGCCGTGGAGGACCCGCTGGCGCTGACGCGCTCACTGCTGGTGGATGGAGACGCCGACAGCCCGTCTGATGTCACCCTAGAGGTGTTAGCGACCAGCGCACAAAAGATTGTCATTGGCTATAGTCAACAACGACTTAGAGACGACTCAGTCTATGGCAAACGTCTGCGCCTAGAGTTTGTTCCTGAGGGAGATCTCTGGCGGATCGACTGGATGGGCCAGCAGTTTTCTTGTCAGCCAGGCCGAGGGCCTCAGGTCTGGCACGGCACCCTTTGCTCTTGATGGGGTAGCGATCGCAGCTTTACAGGACAGTTGACATACATTTTGTCAGCAGCGTATTGCAGTATCGGATCATCTGAAACACTGATGAAAAGCGATAGCTCAGTACGTGGCGGTGGTCTGTCCAGATCACGATCGCAACTAGCGCTAGACATACCCGATGAACGAGCCAGCGAAGCCGGTTAGCCGGGGGTGCCAGTGCGGTCATATGCTCGCTGTGAAACTGTATGTGGGTCGTTTCATCTTGCAGGATGCGCTCAAACAGACGCTTGGCCTGAGGGTCTTGACTGGCGCGGGCTAGCGATGAATAGTATGCGATCGCAATAATTTCTGCCGTCAGCAACAGCGACAGCATCACCTCTGGCCCCACCAGCTTTCGCAAGTGACGAAATATGCTATCGGTCCACTGTTTGGTTAGGGGGCTGACCCCGTTGGCACGAAGTACCCGGCTTAGATAGTCAGCATGACGCTGTTCTTCACCAATAAACTGTCGAATGACATGGACATAGTCTGGTCTATGATGGCGACTGGCATACTGTTTAGCAACGGTCATTAGCCGTCTGCCTTCGGACTGCTCTGTCAGCTGAAAGGTTTGAATAGACCTAATAAAGTCAGTCTCTAGCTGTACTGTACGAGCATCGAAAGTTGTCGAAAACTGTTGCCACTGTTGAGTATTATCAGCAAACTTTCTAGCCCAGTCTGATACTGCAGTCGCAGTGGATAATGCTGTAGTCACGGAAATATCCCATAGCGTGAGCTTTGAGCTTCAACGCAGCGATCTGGGTTTTCCTGATGGGAGTATTGTCTTTACCGAGACTTTAGACAAACAGATTTATATGTGCCGTAAGGGTAAGTTCTGTAGCCTTGCTGTTGCTTTGGCTAGATAAACTCTCGCAGCTCTTGTAAGAGCGTTTCATAGAGACGGATCTGGGCTTTATCTAACGATTCTCTAGCATCCTGTCGCTTTTTGAGACCATAAAAGATAGCCAGTTTACGCAGTTTTTCAGCATCGGGTATGATGCGCTCAAATGTGGGGTGCCGATCGGTCTGACTATCTGCTGTGCCTAAAACAGCGGCTAGTCTTTGATTGTTAAGGGCGCTCTCCTCGCGGCTGCCAACCCGGATAGGCGTAGGGACAATTTTGACAACAAGATAATCATAGGGAAACGGCTGATGGCTGGCTGAGTCCAGCAGTCTGACTTCCAGGTTCTGGAGCCGGTAGCTAGAGCCATCTATCGGTGCTTTAAAGAATACGTAGGCCCCATAGCGCAGTCGGGCTTCACCTTCGCCTCCGTCGCCATAGAGGTCCAGACTGCTGAGAAAAATACGCCGCCGCTCGCTGCGAACGGTGTTGACTTTTTGCATGACGTCAAAAGCGACACCGCCAAAGGGTAAAAAGGAGCTAAGAACAATTCCAAAGGTGTTTTTAATAATGTTGAGACCTTTGGAGATATTTTTGTCTAAGCTGATATCTCCTGGCAGCTCCATCACTTCAATCTCTAAATGGACCCGATCTAGCTTGGAATAAGCGTCCTGGGAGTAAATATACTCGCACAGCAGATTGTTTCTAACCGCTCCAGCGGGCACATCATTCTCGAAAAAGTTGATCGCTTCAACAGCGGAGTCGTTGCCGTATTTAAGCCGCGATCGCACCAGCAAATCATTATCACTTTTGCGATCGTACTTTTTGACAATCAGCAGCGTTTCAAGGGTGACTACAAACGAATCGCCATCCTTGGCGATGGGGTCATGTGCAGCAGGTAATAGACTGGCCGGTCTAAGCTGGGCTCCTTGCTCAGCGTCGAGTTCGTCAAGAGGAACATACCAGTGGGAAGTGGGATAAAAAGTCTGATTATCGTGTCCCATGCTGGTTTTTTGAGTAACGGCTGCTGCTGCTGCTTTAGATTACCCAAGGTATCAATTGCTATCGGGATAGTTTAGGTATCTTTACTGACGGCGTCTGTGTAGCTGTCTTGCTTACGTCAGCGGGCGCGGTTGGCCGGTCGATATTCAAACTGGGCGCAGACGACGCCATGGTCTGAGGTGCCGTCTGTTTTGTGGTTGTCCCAGTTTAGATGGTCGTTGGTGACATCCATACCCTTAAAGGCCCACACCCGCCGCCGGGAGTTGTCGTAAAACTCTTGGGACACCAGAATATGGTCTAGAGACTCTCGGAAATTTTGATAAATGTGGGTGTAGTAGACGTTGCGATCGCTACGATACTGCTGCAGCCGACTCACCGCATAGAGGTCGACATCGCTGCCCCCCTGCTGTAGCCCGCTTAGAATATAGTTGGGCTGGCCGGTGAGAATGTTTAGAGTATTGCTGTTTTCACCATCGTTGAGGTCTCCGAGTACGATTACCGGCTCATCCGTATTTTTCATCCGCTCGGTCAGAATCATGCGTAGAGCGGTCGCTTCTGCCGTGCGGCGAATCGTGGAGATGGCATAGCCCAGGGCTTCACTATGCTGTCTGTAGTATTCGTCTTCATCTCGGTACCAGCCTTCGCGATAGACCTTGGTGGGAGCCTTAGATTTAAAGTGTGCTACATAGACAGAAATGGGAGAGGATTGAGATCGTGCCTGTACCTGAAAGTGCAGCACCGGTCTAGAAAAGCTTTTGACCGCGACTGAAATATCTGATGTTTGAGCATCGTCGCCGTTGCTTTGCAAAATAAACTTTTCTGGAAATGCCTTAATCCATTGGGGTTCGCCGACAAGAATATCTTTTTTGACCGCGCCGCTGCAGATAATCCGCTGACCGCTGTGGTCCGGCGGCGATAGCAGCTCATAGTCTGCCAGGTCGCCGTGGTCAAAAATGTCTTCTAGCGCTCCCGTGTGCCACAGTTCCTGAAAGCCCCAAACATCCGCCTGATGGTTACGAATGATATGACGACTCCAGGCTAGCTTGCGATGGTAGGCCCGTTTGTCCCAGCCGTCTATATCTGAATAGATCCTCAGTCCTGGCTGGTTGATGTTGTATAGATTGAAGGTGGCAACCTTAAACTGGGTCCGTCTGGCCATAGCAGTGATGAGTTAGACGACTGAGCGCGTCTGGTCGTATTACTAGCGTCCTTCAGTACCACAGCAACAGCGGCTCTATTTTCGTAAAGCAGCTACCTACTTTTCTTTTTTGCCCTGCTTGCGAGACGTTTGGGGATTAACAATTTCGTAGGGTGTCACCCACTCGCTTAGAGATAGCTGTAAACCCGTTAGCGGCAGACGAATATCGCTCAGAGTAAGCTGCCCGATGCGCTCTTGCTGCTGGCGCTGCTGCTGCCGTTGGCGCTGTCGGCGCTGATAGTTGTGGTGGGTACGATGGCAGGAGCCACATAAAACAACGGTGGTACCCTTGGGTGCTAAAAAAGAATCTTTGGCCCTAACAGCACTGCCAGAAAGCCGGGTGACGTGGAGCAGCCAGCGACGAGGATGCGCGGTGATCTCTTCAAGGTCTAGACCTACCCGTGCTGAAAAATCATCGACAGGCTCATCCGAGCGACGGCATCGTCTTCCACAGGTCCGACATTGCCAGTTGGCGGCCTGTTTGAGCGCCAGAGCATCTGTTGGGGTTACCTTGTGTTTGGACGACGGCATTTATTGGAAACACGCTGGTCTGGGTAATAGTAGCGCTAAATGGCAGTTTTGCAAGGATGAATTGCAATTGAACCGCACTGCTAACTACGGTTTAGGCTTGCATTTGACTTCAATCTGAAATGTACCTTCGGCGGAACCTTGAGTCAAAATCGGCATACCCGTAGACCCTGCAATTTTGATACCAAACTTAAGGGTGACTTCTTCCACATCAGCAAAGGCTACTTTTCTAAAGGCTCCCATGGCGTAGTACGTGTATGCCTGTAGCGTACTGTGAATGTCTTTAAGCTTGGCTTTGATATCTTCGGTAATCCCCATGGACTCGTACTCGTCATCAGGATCGGCAGGCGGAGCTTCAGGGACTTCTATAGACTCAGGTGCTTCGAAATATATCGTATAAGCGTTGCCGCTGTCATCTTCGAAAGTGAGCCGTTCTACATCTGACATAACCTGGGCTGTTGATACGACATCGGTTATGTTAGGGGAAACCTGGCGCTATTAGTGCATTTTTCCTGGAAAAGTCTGAACTCTATGGCTCGCTACGCACTGGTTATTGGCATTTCTGAGTATAAAAACAGACATCTAGAAAACCTAAGTAAACCGGCTGAGGATGCCGACGCCGTTGCCGACATATTGAAGAAGTACGGGCAGTGCGACAAAGAGCCCATAGTCTTAAAAGGGAATGTCACCACACAGCAGCTAGGAAAAGCGTTACGAAACTTTCTGACCCAGCAGGCTGCTAATAGCGAAGCCATCATTTATTTCACTGGTCACGGTATCAGTGTGATGGATCCGTTGGGGAATGCCGAAGGATATCTGACTACTTCTGATTGCGACGTTACCGTAGATAGTGATGGACAGGTAACAGGGCAGAAAAGTGCGATTTCGTTTGATAGCCTCAACAAATTGATCCAAGAGGCTAACGCGAGTAATTTGGTTATGCTCATTGATGCCTGCCATAGCGGAGACTTTGTTAAGCGTAGTCTAGTAGAGCAAAAATTCTCCGCTTTTCGACCCGAGAAAAGCTATTGCTTGCTTGCAGCCTGCCGAGATTTTGAAGCGGCTCTTGCTAAAAGAAGTGACGAGCACAGTCTTTTTACCGGCGCAGTTCTTAAAGCGCTAGTGCCAGAAAATGCAGACGCCAAAGGCAAAATCAGCGGCGACCGTTTATGTGACGAAGTCAGGCAAACGCTACACGGCGGTCCTCAAGAACCTGTTCGATTAGGAATTGGAAAGTCGCTATACATCGTACAGTTTCCGTCAGATATGCTGAGCGATAGGGTGCAGCCAGCAGAACCGAAACCGGCTGCACGGCGATCTAGCCTGCCTAGGGTGCCGCTACAGATGCCCCCACTGCCGGATCACTTTGTAGAACGCCCGGAGCACCAAACGAAAGTTAAGCAGCATTTGCTGAGCGACAAAACTAAGAGCGGTACTTTGGTGGTTAGCGCCATCTACGGATTAGGGGGCATCGGCAAATCTGTATTAGCTTCAAAGCTAGCCCATGATGACGAGATTCAGACCCGATTCACTGACGGCATCTTGTGGGCTACGCTGGGCCAAAATCCAGATATTTTGCCGCTGCTGAGCGGCTGGATTCAGTCTTTAGGCGATCACGACTATAAGCCTACCGCTATTGAATCCGCGTCGAACCATTTACGTACGCTACTGTACGACAAACATATTCTGCTTGTGGTAGACGATGTTTGGAATCCGGCGCATCTAGATCCGTTTCGAGTCGGTGGCAGCGGTTGCTGCGTTTTGGTGACTACGCGAGAAGCCAGAATCTCCGATGCTCAGCGGTATGACCTGGACGTCATGAGCGCGAACCAGGCGCTGGAGCTAATGACTCAAAAGCTATCAGGGACATTGAGCGATGCGAACCGACAGCAGGCATTTGCATTTGCAGATCGGGTAGGCTACTTGCCCCTAGCGTTAGAACTCGCCGCGTCTCAGATAGAAGAAGGGGTGAGCTGGTCAGAGCTTTTAGAAGACTTACAGGATGAAGTCGCTCGGCTAGAAACCTTTGACATCTATGGGCAAGAAGAAATTCCCGACGATGCCAAACGGCGTAAATACAGTCTGCTGGCCTGCTTTAACCTGAGCCTAAAACAACTTTCAACAGAACAGCTGCAACAGTTTGCCTGGTTGGGTGTGGTGCCAGAAGACGTGAGTCTGACACAGGAAATGGCAGAAACGCTTTGGCAAGTAACATCGCGACAGGCGAGAGCAATTTTGCGAACATTTCGGGCAAAGGCGTTGGTGCTGCAAGGAGCACAGCGAGCGGATGATACCCCTAGCTATCGAATGCATGACCTGATGCATGATTTAGCGCAGAGATTGCTAGTAAGTTCGAAGCAGCCTGAGCGTGCAGGAGAGCTACCAGGACTAGGACTGACTAAGCCTGAGGCGCATGGGCTGTTGTTAGAGCGGTACCGAGATAAAACAGAAAATGGTAAGTGGTACACACTCAAAGATGACGGCTATATCTATGCTCATCTCACCTGGCATATGGAGCAGGCGCAGCAGCTAGAAGAAATTCACCAGCTGCTGCAAATGAGCAATGACGAGGGGCGCAATGGTTGGTATGAAGCAAATAATACAATTGGTAAACCAGCCGGATTTGTAAATGATTTGGGACGGGTATGGCAGCTGACAGTTAAAGGATACAAAAAGTCTCCTGCCAAGTCTGTTGTGCTGCTGTATCGCTATGCGCTGATTCGTGGATCTCTGAATAGCTTGGCCAGCAATGTCCCTGCAGAGATGGTAGAAGGCCTGGTAGAGCACGGCTTTTGGCAAGCGGCACAAGGATTAGCCTATGCACAGCAGGCTCAGAATCCATGGCATAGAGCGGCATGTATTTCAGCGATAGCACCGCACATGCCTGAATCGCTACTGCCGGAGGTACTAAAAACTGTTGGACAAATCAACGATGCAGCCTATCGTTCCTACGTGCTGAGTAAGCTAGCAGAGAAATTTCCAAGCATTTGGCCTGATGTGTTTGAAGCTATTCAACAAATTCAAGATCGCTATGGATATCATCGCTGGCGGACACAAGGATTCTCTTACAGAGCGTTGGCTCTCAGTCGAATAGTCAGCAAGTTACCATCAATCTACGTTACCGAGGTCAAAATTATTACTGCTCGGATTACGGATCCTGCTGATCAGGTAATGGTACTAACTGAACTATCCAGAGACAATATCAGCCTTTGGCCAGAAGCCTTAGAGCTGACCCGCCAAATTGAGGAAGCATCATCGCGCGCGGATGCACTTCGTGAAATAGCCCAGCATCTGCCAGAACTGTGGTCAGAAGCCTTAGAGCTGACCCGCCAAATTGAGGATGAATCATCGCGCGCGGAGGCACTGCGTGAAATAGCCCAGCATCTGCCAGAACTGTTGTCAGAAGCCTAAGAGGAGCAGCGCAGAAATGAGGAGGACTCATCTCGCGAGGAGGCTCATAGTAAACTCGGCAGACATCT
>JBHJIL010000019.1:0-101527 GCA_050043465.1 Leptolyngbyaceae cyanobacterium | reverse complement strand
TCTTGCTGACAAGCAGTCGCAAGCTAGTCTTGCTGACAAGCAGTCGCAAGCTAGTCTTGCTGACAAGCAGTCGCAAGCTAGTCTTGCTGACAAGCAGTCGCAAGCTAGTCTTGCTGACAAGCAGTCGCAAGCTAGTCTTGCTGACGAGTGGTCGCAAGCTAGTCTTGCTGACGAGCAAACTGATAGGCTCCGGTGATAGAAAGTGCGATCGCAACCACCAATAGCACAGGCACCGAGTACCAAGGAAACTCTACAAGAGGACGATAGGCAGCAGCCCGTAACCCCACGGTCGTATAGGTTAACGGCAGCAAGTAGACAATTCCCTTAAGCAATGTCGGCAGGGTGGACGGGTCAAAGAACGTCGCTCCCAAAAACGACATCGGCACAATCAAAAAGTTATTAAACAGGCCAACGCTTTCTAAAGACCTGACATTTAATCCAACAATGACCCCTAGCCCGGCAAATACGGCACAGTTCAGCACAAGCAAAAGCAAGAACAGCGGGTTCAGAAAGCTCCACACATTACCGGTAAACAATATGGCAACCAAAATTACTGAAGTTGCCGTCAGCAGACCCCGCACAATCCCCGCCAGCATTTTTCCTAAATGCATTGCCAGCGGATGAATCGGGAACAGCAGCATCTCCTCAAAGTTTTTAGTAAACAATCGCTCTCCACAAATGGAGAATGTCGTGCCGCCAAAGCTGATTACCATAGACGATAGCGCTACCATACCCGGCAAAATAAACTCCAGATAGCTATCCCCCACGGGCGGTGGAGCAACCCGATCCAGGGAACTGCCCAGCCCCAACCCAAACGCCAAAATATAAATCAAGGGAGAAACCAGACCCGAAGCGGCCACCTGAGGAATCCGCGATCGCAGGTCTAACCAATCTCCCCAAAAAATGGTCAAACTATCTGCTAGCAATGTTTGCAGCGTACGGACTCTTAGGATCTTCACAGCGCGCTTAAGCCAGAATATTAAATATATCTTTATTATCGATGGGAATGTCCCCATTTGCCCATGTCCTTTGACACCTTAAGCCGTTTCAAGATCGGCTTGAGGCTGCAGCCACGGTTCAGTCGGTAAGACAGATAAGCTTGTGGATCTAACGGACGCTATGGGCCGCTGTTTCAAACAAACTGCCCCTCGCAGCAGTCATCCTAGTCAAAACCACTATCTGAAGAACTATTACACTTCCTCACAAAGAATGTAAGCGCGGTCATACACGGTGATAAATTTGTGAGCGATAAGGTTGAGAGATAATATTATTCATGTCTGAAGAAATTACCAACACCGAAAGCACTGAATCTGAAGCGACTGCTGTAGCTGATGGTCCTTCTGGCCAAACTCCTATCTTTGGTGGCAGCACTGGTGGCCTTCTCTCTGCTGCTGAACGTGAAGAGAAGTACGTCATCACGTGGGGCAGCAAAAAGGAGCAGCCTTTTGAGATGCCCACAGGCGGCGTAGCCATCATGAACGAAGGCGAGAATATGCTTTATATGGCTCGCAAAGAGCAGTGTTTAGCTCTCAGCCGTCAGCTTAAGACTAAGTTTAAGCCTAGAATTACTGACTATAAGATCTACCGCGTGCTACCGACCGGTGAGACAACCTATCTGCATCCTGCTGATGGTGTTGTTCCCGAGAAAGTGAACGAAGGGCGCGGCTACAGCGGAAAGAAAGACCGTATGATCGGTGAGAATCCTGACCCCGCCACCATCAAGTTTAGCGGTAAGGAACCCTACGACGTTTAGATATTCCTCTCCATACTGACCTAGCGGTTCAGCTGAGCCACTAGGGTTTTAGAGGCAGTCTATGGGCTGCCTCTTTTTAGTGCCACGATGTTTAACAATCTTGCCCATAGGATCGACAGCGCTTGCCAAGGACTCAAACCATGAGGCAGGCTTAGATGTGGTTTATGCCCGCTGCCCAAACGCATCATGATTTTTCCAGATCTGGCCACATTTAAGACCCTAGCTAAACGAGGCAACTTTATCCCGGTTTATCAGGAATGGGTTGCCGATTTAGACACCCCCGTTTCAGCATGGTGCAAGGTCTGTGCCGGGCAACCTTACAGCTTTTTACTAGAGTCAGTAGAGGGTGGTGAGAATATTGGTCGCTACAGTCTATTGGGATGTGACCCGCTTTGGATATTAGAGTCTAGAGGGCAAACAACGACTCAACGCTTTCGCAACGGTCATGAAGAGACGTTTTCCGGCAATCCGTTTGATGTGTTGGCAGATTGTCTCTCGCCTTACCACCCGGTCAAGCTGCCAGAGTTGCCTCCTGGGATTGGTGGTCTATTTGGCTTTTGGGGCTATGAACTGATCAAATGGATCGAGCCGACGGTGCCTATCCATCCGGTCAGCGATGGCGATCTGCCTGATGGGCTGTGGATGCAGGTGGATAGCCTATTGATTTTTGACCAGGTTAAACGAAAAATCTGGGCGATTAGCTACGCCGATCTGCGGATAGCCGAAACGGATTTGGAACAAGCCTATCGTGAGAGCTGCGATCGCATCACTGCCCTCGTCAATAAACTCAATCTCCCCCTCGCCAGTCAAGACAGCCGTTTAGAATGGACCTCGCCCGGTAGTCACAGCCAAGCCGAGCTTACCTACACCAGCAATCGTAGTAAAGACGAATTTTGCCAAAGTGTAGAAACGGCCAAAGCCCACATTAAAGCGGGCGATATTTTCCAAGTAGTCGTTTCTCAGCGATTAACCACCGACTACAGCGGCAATCCATTTGACCTCTATCGGTCTTTACGGCTAGTAAATCCATCCCCCTACATGGCCTATTTCAACTTCAAAGACTGGCAGATTATTGGCTCTAGTCCTGAAGTGATGGTTAAAGCTACCTATGAGAGCGATGACGATACCCTGAGCGCCATACTACGCCCCATTGCCGGCACACGTCCCCGAGGAAAAACCGCCGCCGAAGATGACACCTACGCAGCAGATCTGCTGGCAGACCCCAAAGAAATTGCTGAGCACGTCATGCTAGTGGACCTGGGACGTAATGATCTAGGTCGAGTATGTACCAGCGGCACCGTCAGCGTTGACGAGCTAATGATCATTGAACGCTACTCCCATGTGATGCATATCGTTAGCAACGTGATTGGCGAACTGGCACCTGGAAAAACCGCCTGGGATTTGCTCAAAGCGTGTTTTCCAGCTGGTACCGTTAGCGGTGCGCCCAAGATTCGGGCCATGCAGATTATTCATGACTTAGAGCCCTGTCGTCGCGGTCCCTATTCTGGTGTGTACGGCTACTATGACTTTGAAGGGCAGCTCAACAGCGCCATCACAATTCGCACCATGGTGGTCGAAAACAAAGACGATGGGACACACCGCATCAGCGTCCAGGCAGGAGCGGGGCTCGTCGCTGACTCGGTTCCCGAGAATGAGTACCAAGAAACACTCAACAAGGCGCGAGCCATGCTAGAAGCCGTCAGATGCCTCAAGTCATAAAAACTCAACAAAGCCCTAGCTATTGACCAGAGCTTTGTTGAGAATATGAAGGAGCTAAATTCCAGAGCTGAGTTGAGTCTGTCTATAGGAGATGCAAAAACTTTTCTTCCTTACCGAGGGCTTTAACAGCTTTTTTAATTTCCTGAGTGCGGTCTTTTTTCACAATCAGAGTGGCATTGCCATCACGCACAACGACCACATCTTCTAAACCGATGGTGACGACAACTTCTTCCTCGTTAGAGGAGTAAACAATACAGCCGTTTGTATCATGAGCCTGATGCTGGCACATATCGACGTTGGTAGCATCACCCTTCATTAGACGCTCGATGGCATTCCAATCACCCAAATCGTCCCAGCCAAAGTTAGCAGGCATTACATAGGCTTTTTGAGTTTTTTCCATCACCGCATAGTCGATGCTGAGCTTTTCTAACTCGGCATAGGCGTCAACACCTTTGGCTAAGAGCGGTCCCATCAGCTCTGGTGCATAGGTCTTGAGTTCATCAACCATCACCCCGGCTGGAAAGATAAACATACCGCTATTCCAGCTGTAGCGACCGCTCGCGAGAAAGTCTTCGGCAACGCTGCGCTCAGGTTTCTCGGTAAATCGGCTAACGCGATAGGCCGCCAGCTCACCGTACTGACCGACCTCATCACCCTGCTCAATATAGCCGTAGCCTGTGGATGGAAACGTAGGCTGAATACCTAGAGTTGCAATTGCTCCCTGACTCTGAGCCAGATCGGCCGCCGCGCGGATAGTAGCGCGGAACTTAGGTTCATCAGTAATGTAGTGATCGGCAGGAAAAAAGCATGCGATCGCATCGTCACCATGACGCTTTGCGACCTCCAAGGTGGCCCAGGCAACTGCCGGTGCCGTATCCCGCCCCTGGGGCTCTACCAAAATATTCTCCACCGGTAGCTCGGGCAGCTGCTGCTTGACCCCTTCTGCTAGGTGAGATGCTGTAATTACCCAAATCGCATCCCAGCTACCGGCTAAGGGCAACAACCGATCCGCTGTGGACTGCATCAAGCTACGACCGCTGCCATCTAGACATAAAAACTGCTTGGGATTTTTCAAACGACTTACCGGCCAAAAGCGCTCTCCCTTGCCTCCAGCCAAAATAATCGGCACCAATTTTGGCGTTTGCTCGATAGGTTGTGTCATTGCTTACTTAATAAAGTTAAATTACAGAGTTAAAATGCGGTGACCTTATAGATTTCTGGACAATATTAGCGATTCAGCAAAACACACAGCCCCCAAACAGCTTAATATTAGTTAACTTATTACCTATGTGTAGAATGCATCAAATGCCCAAAGTCTGTTGACTACTTAGCAATTGATGCCACATTCATTGGTCTATCTTCATAACACCCACCGATTAGTAAACTCCCTAAAAATTGTCAGATCACGTTCTGAACAGCTGGTTTAAGACACGTATGTTGACTATAGGGACAGCATAAATTCTTAGCCCGACCTCCGGTCTTGGCATCTTTATACCCCCTCTATGCTCCCCTCTCAATCCCCGCAATCAGAGCCCACTCCCCAGCAAGACACACCTCAGAACCGCTCGTTCTTAGGCAAACTTCTCAGAGTATTTGCTTGGACTGGCATCTTTGGCACCACAGCAGTGGTTTCTGCAGCGGCTGGAGCAGCATTTATTCTAACAGTGCCCCTACCCAAAGGGATGGGAGAAACCACCGCAGCTAGTCCACCCCTGAGCGATCTTTGGAAATCAGGCTTTCGCTATCAGGTTTCTCGTCCTGTCAACATCCTGCTGATGGGTCTAGATGAAGCAATGGATATAGAGGGGGCCACTCCAGATGATTTGGTGGGACGTACCGACACCATGCTCCTGGCACGCATTGACCCTGAGAATGAGTCCATCAATTTGATGTCGATTCCTAGGGACACCCAGGTTGAGATTCCAGGCCACGGTATCGATAAGATCAATCAGGCTAATGTAGAAGGCGGTGCAGAGCTTGCGGCCCAGACCGTTAGCTACAACTTTAATGAAGTTGAAATTGACCGCTATGTACGGGTCAGCACTGCGGCATTTCGCAAGATCGTTGATTTAGTAGGCGGTGTTGAGGTATTTGTCCCCAAGGCAATGCAGTACGAAGACAAAACTCAGGGTCTAGTCATTGATCTAGAACCGGGTTGGCAAACCTTGGATGGAGACGAGGCCGAACAGTTTGCGCGCTTTCGCCAGGACAGCCTGGGAGATATTGGTCGGGTACAGCGTCAGCAGATTTTATTAAAGGCGCTACGCGATCGCATGCTCAATCCCAAGGTGATTACCCAGCTGCCCCAAATTGTTCGCATTCTCCAGAGCCACATCGATACCAACCTATCCACTGAAGAGATTCTTGCCCTGGCCGGGTTTGGTCTGCAGCTTGATAGAGAATCCCTCAATATGGTGATGCTACCGGGCAGATTTAGCGATCCTCAAGAGTTTAGAGCCAGCTACTGGATTGCAGATCAGGCCAATACCAGTGACGTCATGCAGCGTTTCTTTGATACAGAACCTGCTGTGACCGTCCTGGCCAACAACGATGGCAGAGGTCCCCGTCGTTCTATTAGCCGACTGCGTATTGCTGTGCAAAACGCCTCTAGAGAACCTAACATGGCTCAAGCCGTTGCCGAGCATTTGCGCAATGAAGGCTTTCGCAATGTTTATGTAATAGCAGACTGGCCTGACTTCAATCATCAAACATCCGTTATCGCCCAGCGAGGTGATCTTAACGGCGCGGGGTTTGTAGAAGCTGTTTTAGGAGCTGGAAAAGTCGTTGCCGCATCAACTGGCGACCTGGATTCAGATATCACTATTCGCGTCGGTGACGACTGGGCTGAATACATAGACCGACTAGATCAACAGCAAGAACCAGAAAACGTATTACTATCACCCTAGGCAGAAATCCAGAAGACGGCTCTACCTGACCAACAAATAGTTTTCAACGTTGCGAATGTTGACTCTAATACTATTGGCCACAGTCCTTGCTTGCATTGGGATACTGCTTACAGCCGCTCCCGCACAGTAAGAGCATTAGACCTGGTTCAGTGCCCTCATCAGAGGCTGCCAACCCAGCACATCGGCCATCAGGGTACGGTAGCCTAACACATTGGGATGTAGTCCATCGCTAGACAGTCGTTCATGACACCAGCGTTCTCCCTGGGCACGCCACCGCTGATAGAGGTCTAAGTAAGGAATCTGCCGAGCTTCGCAGGCGTTCCGTGTCATCTGACTGTAGTGAGCCTGGTCATCATTAGAAAAGTGAAGAATATCGGCGTAGGGCATCGCCGCCTCATTCACGGGCACCATCCCCACAAAAAAGGTCGGACATAGCTGGACTGCCTGATCTAACAGTCCGTGCAACTCTCTAGTAAATGTGACCTCATCAGTCATGGGACGTCCTGTGGGCTGCCCCAGTCGGGCGCTGTCGTTCAAGCCAACCGATAGAACCAAAAGATCGGGCACCTGACGACGTAGCTCACCACGCAGCTCAAATTCACGCTGCAGTCTGGCGGAGACCCTCTGAACACCGTCGCCGCGCACACCTAGGTTATAGATAATTGGCCCTGGCTCCGAGGGATCCATCCACTGACGGCGCAAACGCTCAACCCAGCCGCCACCTTCGGTATCGCCATAGCCATAGATCAGACTATCACCTACCATGACTACTTTTTTAGGATGTGCTGATTGAGAAACACTGCCAGAAACGGCGATCGCATGATTCACTAGAGCAGCCATAAAAAACTCAGACCTGGATTGGCAAACTAACTAAACCAAGAGTGCTCGCCCTGACGACCGATCACAGAAGCTTAGACTTCCGCAAAGTAACATTTTGTACCGGTTGTTTTCAAATCTTTACAGCTTTTAGACACAATCAGGCATTTTTATAGCTATCTCTAAATGATAGAGCCTGAACTGCGATCGCAGCCCAGGCTCTAAACATTCACTATTCAATAGTTTTCAATAGTTTAGCGAATAAGACTCTAGCTCATCGCAGCATGACTGCGACCATAGATATGCTGTACATCATATCTAGGCTTACCTTGAATACGGCTACCAGCGCCAACAGCATCCATGGGCATACCCACATCCGAAGCGGCACGGCTCAATAAAGAACGCTGACGATTGGTAACAGCGTGACGATTAGTCACAATACGAAGTCTAGCTGATTCTTGAATAGACATAGCGGCCTCCTAAAGATGCAGAAACAACGACACCTTGAAGGTGTAATTTCATTCTTTGGTTTTAATTATAGATAAAAATTCCGTATATTTTGATACTTTTTGACAATATGTTTATTAATTTTTAATTCCAGATTTTGGGAACTCAGCGGCTGCAGACAGCATTAATTGCAAAACGAACACTAAAAAACGCCAGTCCAAGGACTAGCGTTTTTTACATAATTATTGATTGATCAACCCACGAGAACCAATTAGCAATCGTAGTAGAGCGCTATCTCATAGGGGTGAGGACGAATATCCATGGGAATAACTTCCGTATCGAGCTTGTAGGAAATCCAATTTTGGATAAAGTCTTCGGTAAATACGCCACCCGCCGTCAAGAATTCATGATCGCTTTCTAGAGCAGATAGGGCTTCTTTGAGAGACCCCGGAGTAGAGGCAATCTTAGCCAGTTCCTCGGGGCTGAGCTCATAGATATCCTGATCAATCGGCTCAGGGGGTTCAATCTTATTCTTGATACCGTCGATACCAGCACACAGCATGGCTGCAAATGCGAGATAAGGATTTGCCGTAGGATCAGGACAGCGGAATTCTAGACGCTTCGCCTTGGGGTTATCACCCGACAGCGGAATGCGGACTGCAGCAGAACGGTTACCATTCGAATACACCAGGTTTACCGGCGCTTCAAAACCAGGCACCAGACGCTTATAGGAGTTAGTACTCGGGTTGGTAAAGGCCAACAGCGCGGGGGCGTGCTTCAGGATGCCACCAATGTAGTGGGTAGCCAGTTCGCTCAGCCCAGCGTAGCGCTCACCCGCCATGAGAGTATCACCACTTTTCCAAATTGACTGGTGAGTGTGCATACCAGAGCCATTGTCCTCAAACAGAGGTTTTGGCATAAAGGTAACGGTCTTGCCATACTTCTTGGCAACGTTCTTGATGCAATACTTGTAGGTCATCAACCAGTCAGCAGCTTCAATCATTTCGCCGAATTTAAAGCCCAGCTCACACTGACCGCCAGTCGCTACTTCATGGTGATGCTTTTCAATGGGCACGCCACAGTCTGCCATGGTAAGCAGCATCTCGGTTCGCATATCTTGAGATGTATCTGTGGGCGCTACCGGGAAGTAGCCACCTTTGTAGTTAGGTTTGTAACCTAGGTTGCCACCTTCTTCTTCACGCCCTGTGTTCCAACGGCCTTCAACTGAATCGACGTGGTAGTAGCTAGAGTTAGATGTGGTGTCGTAGCGAACATCATCAAAGATAAAGAACTCAGCCTCAGGACCAAAGTAAGCCGTATCACCAATACCGCTGGACTTCAAATAATCTAGAGCTTTCTGAGCAATTACACGCGGGCAGCGATCGTACCACTCACCTGTGCGGGGCTCCTTAATAGAGCACACCAAGCTAAGAGTGGGCTCTTTCATAAAAGGGTCAATCCATGCAGTTGCAGGATCAGGCACCATTGACATGTCTGACTCATTGATGGCTTTCCATCCACGGATACTAGAACCATCAAATGCCACACCTTCAGTGAAGCTACTCTCATCAATCTGGCTACGATGCACCGTAAGGTGTTGCCAGATACCTGGCAAATCGATGAACTTAAGATCAATCATTTGAATGTCTTGATCGTTGATCATCTGCAAAACTTCTGCGGCAGTCTGAGCCATGAATCACTCCTTTCTATGCATTCACTAAAGCCGTTGTGGCATGACAGTACGGACAGGTCAATACGTTTAACAGCCAAGATATTAAACAACGCGTGTGACTAAAAACGTTTACCCGTTAGAAACTTTCTATATTCCTAAGCACAGGTATGCATAACTGGTAGACTCTGACCGTATAGAGCCCCACATACCTCCTTTGACCCTAAAAACTGGCTTTCAAGGGTTGGTAAAGCTGTTATTCAGCGCAACCACGTTTTGGGAAACATCAGTATTGGCCGCACACAGGCTTGGACGATCCTAAAAACACTGACCCAAAGCGATTGTATCTCTTGTTACAATTTCCAATTTTCTCTAGCAAGCCCATGCAAAACCTGCATAGAGCAGTGCGCTTTTAGAGAACACTTAGCATTAGGGCACGGGATTGTAGGCATCAAGGATCAGGGAGCTTTAATTGTTACGAAAGGTTTCGCATTGTAAAAAATATCAGGCTCAATGGGCTTCTCCGCAGCCTATTTTGTTTGCTGTTTAATCCACCGTGGTAGACTAAATTTTGGCATTTAAGTGTTGGCAAGCATTGTCGCTTAAAGGGTTTCAAGCTTTTAGAGTGTCAATAAAGCTGTTGCAGAGCACTTAGTCTAAATGCTTAAACAAGCAGTCGGATCGCGTTTGCGCTTGTTCTCATATTTGGGTCATGCCAATGTTTGGTCAGTGCTTGTATGAGGACTTTCACCCCTAGCTTGGTTATAAGTTCCTACTTAATAATTTTTTTGAGTCGCACATTAATCGCACTGGGAGAAAGATTTCATGCGGGATACGGTGACGGGTTTAATTAGCTCCTACGACATCACCGGTCGATACCTCGATCGCGACGCCATTGATTCTTTGAGAACCTACTTTGGCAGTGGTACTGATCGAGTTAAGGCCGCTGCTTATGTCAGCGCCAATGCTTCTAGCTTAGTAAAAGCTACGGGTGCTGCCCTATTTGAGCGCATACCTGAGTTGATTCGTCCGGGTGGCAATGCCTATACAACTAGACGCTATGCAGCCTGTCTGCGTGATTTGGATTACTACCTGCGCTACAGTAGCTATGCCTTGGTAGCAGGTAATTGTGATGTACTGACAGAGCGCGTCCTGAATGGTTTGCGTGAAACCTATAATTCATTAGAGGTTCCTGTCGGTCCGACAGTTATCGGAATTCAAATCATGAAAGATGTGCTCAAAGAGCAGCTGTCAGCTCAGGGAATTGCTGAAACCTCGTTTGTTGATGCTCCCTTTGATCATCTGGCCCGTGAGCTCAGTGAAGTAAGTGTCTAGGATCTTTTAACTCATGTTTTTGAAAAGAGGTGCTGATGCAAGCGCCTCTTTTTTTATGTCTATTGGCTCAACGGGCTATTTGCTGAGTATGGCCTAGGCTTTGATGGTGAAACCTATGGGTGCAGCACTATATCTAGGCATTGATTTCGGCACCTCAGGCGCGAGGGCGATCGCAATCGACTCAACGGGTCAATCCATTGCAGAAACCCGCTGCCAGTATCAGGGGCAAGAGCCTGACGCTAACGATTGGAATCAGGCTCTCTGGTCTTTGATTAACCAGCTTTCTGAGCCGGTTAGACAGCGGCTTCAGGCCATTGCCGTTGATGGCACGTCGGCAACGGTGCTGCTGTGCGATCGCAACAATCACCCTCTGACGCGTCCGCTTCTCTACAACGATCCTCGCGGCGGTATTCCCACCGTGGCCCCAAGCACCAGTCCCGCCCATAGCGCCACCTCTAGTCTGGCCAAAGCCCTGTGGTGGCTGCATCATTTACCTGACGATATCTTGCCCCAGATACAGTATCTAGTCCACCAGGCTGACTGGCTCAGCAGCCTGCTCCACGGTCATCCTGGCATTAGTGATTACAACAACGCGTTAAAACTTGGGTATGAGCCGCAGCGACTGACCTATCCTGACTGGCTCCAGGCTCTAGATATCGGACCATGGCTGCCTAAGGTCTTGGCTCCAGGTGATGTAATTGCGCCCATCCAACCCAAGGTCGCCCAGCGTTTTAATATTCCTCCCACCTGCGTTATCAAAGCTGGCACAACCGATAGTATCGCCGCCTTCTTAGCCAGCGGTGCCAGCAGTCAGGGGGATGCGGTCACATCTTTGGGGTCCACACTGGTGCTCAAGCTATTGAACCCTATAGCTGTTAACGACGTCGCGAGCGGCATCTATAGCCACCGTCTAGGACAGCATTGGCTGGTGGGCGGGGCATCTAATACCGGGGGTGCGGTACTGCGTCACTACTTTAGCGATGCTGAGATTCGCTCCCTCAGCCAGCTAATTGACACATCCCAGCCTAGCGGTCTTGATTACTATCCGCTCCTCAGCAAGGGTGAGCGTTTTCCTATCAATAACCCGCAGCTTGAACCGCAGCTTGAACCTCGGCCCCAGACACCTGCTAAATTTCTCCACGGACTATTAGAGGGGATAGCCCGAATTGAAGCATTAGGCTACGAGAAACTGATGACCCTCGGCAGTGGCACCGTCAGACAAATTTACACAGCCGGTGGCGGGGCTCAAAATCAAGTTTGGCGGCAGCTGCGATCGCAGGCGTTGGGTATCCCCCTAGTCCCGGCCATTCACACTGAAGCCGCCTATGGCACCGCTCGCTTAGCAGCAGGACTGCTCTCTCTGACCTGACTCCGCTCCTACTCATCAATGGAAACCATAAAAACATGAAAAAACCAGCATCTGTAAAAAATGCTGGCCAACTGTCGATAGCTAAATCTAGCTCACGTTAGAAATTGAGCTGGTCACCACGGCGATACTGCATGTAAGCCGCTACAAACAATCCGGCTAGCGTTACCGGAATCAGACCCAGAACAATTCCTAATAGCAAAGGTTCAATCACGCCGCATTTCCTCAATGACTTACAGGACAAAAGCAGTGCTACACATTACTTCTCCTTCCTTTATATTAGGCCATTCCTGGGATTGAGCCTAGTAGATCAAAAAACCTGCGCTCAGGTGTTCTCTCTGACCAAACAGCCTATTATTCAAGATTAGGCTCTACTCAGGCCACATTGGCCCCAGATACGCTTCTAGCTTAATTAAAGCTACAGATTTGGAGAGCATTTTCAAGCGGCAGCACCTTGCATTAGTTCCTCAGAAAACTTTAAACTATGTATCATATGCGTAATGACAAAGTGTTACGTTCTACCTGTGACCCAAAACACGATTGACAGCCCCACTCTTACTCAGCCTGCTTCGGAGCCAAAAGATAACCGGCTGATCGTTCAGTTCGCTTTGGCCGCAACGACGATTTTCTTATGTGTTGTGCTTGTGATTTGGGGCATCCATAGGGTGCAAGTATCAGATCCCTATGTGCATGACGTTCTAGCTTCTACCGGTGATATTGAGCGAGGTCAACAGCTATTTTGGCAAAACTGTGCCAGCTGTCATGGCTTAAAGGGGACTGGAGAGGTAGGTCCTGACCTGCAACACGTGTCTGAGCGCAAGTCTCAAGTGGCACTTATCAAGCAAGTAATTAGTGGCAAAACTCCTCCGATGCCACAGTTTCAGCCCAATACTCAGGATATGGCTGATCTATTAATATTTTTAGAGAGCCTGTAAAAACGGGCTCAAGTGTGATTGCCTAGCAAGGCTACGGTTCCTGCGGGTTCTGACCCGTACGCTCAAAGCCCAGCTGAACCAGACGATCGACTAGGTGATCAAATTCGATGCCTGACGCCTGCCATAGCAGCGGGTACATACTCGTGGCTGTAAATCCTGGAAACGTATTAATTTCATTGATAATGACCTCCCCCGTGGCTTCTACATAAAAGAAGTCGACTCGCGATAGTCCAGCCCCATCGATCGATTGAAATGCCTTGATCGCCTGCTCTTGGATGACAGATACGACAGCAGACGGTAGCGACGCCGGAATAGCCAAATCAGCCTGGCCGCTGGTGTACTTTGTCTCGTAATCGTAGAAATCAGCATCAAAGCTAATTTCACCAATAACAGACGCCTTTGGGTTGTCGTTTCCTAAAATGGCGCATTCTACTTCACGGCCAACAACGCCTGCTTCTACAATGATGCGACGGTCATAACTAGCCGCGCTATCTAGAGCAGCTTCTAACTCTTGACGATCGCTGGCTTTGGCAATTCCTACAGACGACCCCAAATTAGCGGGCTTGACAAAACAGGGGTACCCCAGGGCTGCTTCGATATCATCACACAGCTTGGGAAACACACAGGGATTGGAGTAAACCTGAGATCGCAGCACTTCCATATACTTCACCTGGGGCAACCCGACCTGAGCAAAAGCAGACTTCATGGCTAGCTTATCCATACCCACAGCTGACGCCAGTACACCACAGCCCACATAGGGAGTGTGCATCAGCTCAAACAGCCCTTGCAACGTGCCATCCTCACCATTAGGTCCATGGAGTACGGGAAACCAAATATCGATATCAATCGCCGATGGCAGACGGTCAGTCGTCGTCACGACCTGTTCTTCAGGAACTGGCAGGGGCTCTCCAGATATCAGGACATCCTGGGCATTCATCACCCACACACCATCCTTGCGGATATATACGGGAACGACCTCATATTTGTCAGCATTGCCTTTTAGACCCAAGCCCCGAGCAATCGCCTGAGCGGAGGAAATAGAGACTTCGTGTTCACCGGAGCAGCCACCAAATAGTAAACCTACGCGCGTTTTTGCCATTGAGTCGGCCCCTTTAGCCTGGATAACGTCCATCAGGTTAGGTGAAATAATGTATTCCTTGAAAGCCTTGAGCTACACCAGCTAATGTGCAACCAGCAAGCTATCAATTGTCACACCTGCCCCAAAATAATATAGCCGCAGCAGGCAAAAAAAAACTCCTAGACCCACAAGGGGCTTAGGAGTCAGACATCAGGGTGCATCTACCAGCTAACTGTCCAGGCCATTAGCTCCAATTTCCGGACAGAGCCAAAATTTAGCCGTTTTTACTGTCCTCACCGTTCTTTTGGCTAAATGTCGTAATAGGTGAATCGTTTGCATCAATCCCAGGAAATCGCAAATGTCTTATAATAAGGACAACAAAAGCAAAAAAAACCCCTAGGCTCACAAAGAGCTTAGGAGTCAGACATCAGGGTGCATCTACCAGCTAACTGTCCAGGCTATTAGCCCTAACTTCCGGACAGAACAGAAAATTCAGATCAGATTCAATACTCTGCTTCTTTCTGGAAAAGGAAGCATCAAGATTTCAGCGACTCAGTATCAAAAAATAGCAGGACCAGAGATAATGCCATTGACCCTTTGACCTTCCTCAGGATCTGTGAAGTATTTTTTCTTGTCCGATGGCTGGACAACCGGCAGAGTATGGGAGTTTGGCGGCCTCTGGAACGAAATCGCCTGGCAGCGCAAACCAACCATCGAAAAATTAGGGCTTCATATTCAAGAAGCCGCTGAAAAACTATGGCTGTATCAGGTCGAAGACGATGTCCTCATGGTGGAAGTATTCCCCGAGGATACGACCGCGACTCCTATTGGGCAGGTGGTGCTCAAACGGCTAATAACCGCTGAGCAAGTGATTGACAAGCTATGCGCGGTTGCTGATGTGGCTAAAGCGGAGGAAACGCTGTCTCATCCGCTCAGTCACGCTGCCGCGAGATCGCTAGAGCGTTGATTGCAGGTTGCTCACGGCTCGCTGTAGGGAAGCCAGTGCTCGGTTGTAGCCCAGCGCGGCGCTCACCCAGTTCCCTTCCGCTTGGGTAAGTTCAGACTGCGCCGTGAGGACATCAAGCTGTGTCCCCACACCCGCATCTAGCCGTAGATTTGCTAGCTCTAGTGCTGTGGTTGCCTGGGTGATGGCCGTCCTTGCTGTTCTGACATTTTCTTCATTGGACCGCAGCGTAAAGTAGGCCTCCTCTACTTCAAAGCGAATTTGATCTAAAACTTCTGAAAAGTTTTCTTCTGCGATCGCAGCGTTAGCTTCTTGCTGACGGGCACGCGCTCGGGCGGCACCACCGTCTGCCAGCACCATACTAAACTGAGCTCCAAAATTGTAAGTATCTGAAGAGTCATCTAGCAGGTCGTCCCAGCTGTAGTTCGCAAACAGGCTAACCTGGGGACCGTTGGCAGCCCGAGCCGCCCGAGCCTGCTGGGTACTAATTTCTCGCTGGGCCAACTGTTGTTCTAATTCAACTCGAGCCTGAAACGCGAGCAAAATGCTGTCTTCTAAGGTTAAGGCCCAACGCTCGTAGGTGTCTTCCCAGTTTTCTGGTGCAGGTACAGGAGTGGCACTAACATTAGACGTTGATGGCAAATTGAGCAGCCGGGCCAGATTGCGTCGAGAAATCCGCTGCTGTGCCTGGGACTGAATCAAATCCTGCTGCGCATTAGCCAGCTGGACGTCTGCACGCAATACGTCAAATCGGGTACCGACACCTGCCTGCCGCCGCAGCTCGTTGTCTCGCTGATTCTGTTGAGCTTCTTCGACGAATGAGCGATTGATCCGTATCTGCTCACCGCTTTCTTGCAGATCGTAGTAAAGACTGGTTGTTTCTAGCCTAAGCTCTTCACGACGGCGATCAACTTCTAGCTCGCTCAATCGAACCTGTTCTTCAGCTGCTCGCACGGTCGCAATCCGCTGACCGGAGGTAAATAAGTCATAGCTGACGCCCACTGAGGCATTTAGGGTAGTATCAATGCCGTCGTCGCCAACGGTGCCAAAAGCCGTGGAGGTACTATCCGTCTCTTGAGCGGTCAGATCGGCGGAAGTGCTTACTGTTGGGGCAAACGCCGCCCGTGCCTCTGCCAGGGTCGCCTCTGACTGCTCTAGCTCTAACAGAGCCACCTGCAAATCTTGACTATTAAAGTAGGCTAGCTCAATGGCCTCCTCAATGGAGATAGTCTGTCCACCTTCAGCTGGAACAGCAACTTCAGCTTCAACTGTCGGTACGTTTAGAGGATTGGGGTCAGACAGCAGCTCTGTTGGCGGCAAATCGGCCTCTATGAGCAAATCTTCTTCAGCTGTAGAAGCCGCCTGTCCAGTCTCAGGAACAATTTCTTCGGTGCTGGCCGATGACGTCGGCTCCGCACTCTCATCTACGATTGTTTCGATTTCATCCTCTAGCTCGCCTTCATCTTCATCCTCTAGCTCGCCGTCGGTCGCCTCTTGAGGGGGAGCAACCGGTGCTTCAGGATTATCGCTGTCGTCAGCAGCATCTGTCGGTAGATTGGGCAGTTGAGAAAACTGAGTCAGCTCTAATGGTAACGATTCATTTTTGGGTGTGGCTGCACCATTGGCAAATGTCGGTGATGCCAGACTTGCGATCGCAGCTGGAAGCAACACATCTGACTCAGATAGCACAGGCTCAGATGCCGCCACAGTTTCAGCATCGGCCGCCGCTAAAACAGGCATAACGGCTGCAGGTGGCGCATGACCTTCTTCTGGCGCATCCATTGACACCTTTGCCAGAGCTGGAACAGGAAGCACAGCCAGCGCTCCCCCCAACACAGCTGCCCGGATCAAGAATGAATGGTTGATGTATCCCATAGTGTTTGCGTCAAGGTATAACCGATAAATTTAGTAAGTTCGCACACAAGCTAATTAAACAGGCAGCTGACAAAGCTCAGTAGACTACAAAGCCATTAGCCCATATCTTCCCGTGAAAATATGTTTCAAGCCTGTATCTGCCATATCAGGCTTAGAGATAAAAGCTTTCAGAATTTGAAACTGATTTTAGGAAACGTGAACCGGGTCAGGCGTACTACAAACCGTCAGCAATGCCTCAATATCATCCACAGGCCAAATGGGACACTGCAGCTGAGCCATCAAGTCCGCAAGCGTCATATCGTCAAGAAAACGGGTATCTTCGGGGGTCGCTGCCTGGTCGCGCTTTAACATCAAAGAAGGCAGCAAAAGACCGTCTCCTACGTTACACCCTCTGAGCTTTTCCAAGATATCGTACCCCGTCAGTAGACCGGTCACGGTAATCTCTTGTCCCCAGTAGCTACTATTCAAAGCCGCCATGGTAACCGTTAGTCCTTCTACCTGGTTGAGCCGCTGAACAATCGGTTCAAATGCTTTTTCAACCGCATTTCCAACAACCCAAGTTAGATGACGAGCCCCCTCTACCTGAACAGGCAGCCTCTGGGCCGCTATCTCAAACTGTTTTAGAAACAATCGAATAGAGCCGACACCGTTGCCAATCTGTGGATAAGTTTCATAATGAGCCTCTAGTGGTAGGCTCTGTCGAGCAATTAGGTACCATTCATCAGCAAGCCATACAACAGTCGAATCAAACGTTTGTTTAAATTCTACCTGAAGCTGTTCAACCTGCGCGATTACCTCATTGGCCTTAGCTGTACTAACAGGAACTAGCTCATCTTGAGACGGACGAAACCGCGTCAGCCCAACAGGCACTACTGCAACTGATGCCACGGTCGGTGTATCACCGGTGTGGAACTGTGCTAGATCGCGCAGCGTACGATCTAGATGAGGGCCATCATTAATCCCCGGACAAACAACTACCTGGGCATGAATCTGCAGCCGATGCTCTTGAAACCATTTGAGCTGCTCTAGGATCAGCCCAGCTCTACTATTTTTTAAGAGGCGCTGTCGTATTTCAGGTTCAGTAGCATGTATGGATACATACAGTGGCGACAGTCGTAGTCTGGCTATTCGCTCCCACTCTGCTGCAGGTAGATTGGTTAGCGTTAAATAACTGCCGTAGAGAAAGCTCAAGCGGTAGTCGTCATCTTTGAGGTAAAGACTGTCCCGCTTTCCCGGCGGCTGCTGATCAATAAAGCAGAAAGGACAGCGATTATTACACTGAATTAACCCATCAAAAAAGGCGCTTTCAAACTCCAACCCGAGGTCTTCGTCAAAGTCCTTTTCTATTTCAATCGTGTGGGTAGCTCCAGCTGTATCTAGAACTTCTAGGGTCAGCCACTCATCAGAACAGAGAAATCGATAATCAATTAAGTCACGGGGACGCTCACCGTTGATCGACACCAAGCGATCACCAGGCTCAAAGCCAATGTCTTCGGCAATAGAATCACCAAGCACACTGGTAATGACAGCCGGCTGGATAGACGCACTACGCATAAACCGTTGGGCTAGACAGTGACTCTATGATACTTAGACAGACTCCTAATTGTGGATATCAGCCAAAACAGACCATGTTTAGACGTTTTCGATAGTCTTGGTGGCGATCCCCAAAAGAATGACAATGCCAAAGGCAAGACGATACCAGACAAAGACCCAGGTACTATGGCGTCTTAAAAACTGAATCAGCCATGCGATCGCAAGATACGAAGAAATTACGGCCGCAATCAGCCCACCAATTAGAGGAACTACGCTCGCGTCGCCTGCGGTTGACATCTCTTCCAATAGCCCTCGGAGCTCCACTAGACCCGATAGCAAAATAGCAGGTGTTCCCAGCAAAAACGAAAACCGGGCAGCCGTATCTCGTTCTAGACCTAGAAACAGCCCCGCCGTCAGGGTAGAGCCCGAGCGGGACACTCCAGGAACCAAAGCTAACGCCTGCCCTAGACCTACTCCAATGCCATCCCAAAGATCGAGCTTGTCAAAGTTGCGCTGACGCGCCCCGACTTTTTCCGCCACGCCTAACAGCAAGGCCATGACAATCGATGTAATCGCGATCGCCTGGGAACTTCGAATCACGGACGTTTCGTACTGCGTTTCAAAAAATATTTTGATGATTAGACCGCAAAATACAATAGGAATAGACCCTAAAATTATCCCCAGCCCCAAGCGGAAATCTGAAGACTGATATCGCTTTGCGATCGCCGCGCTCACCGTATTGCGAGTCACCGTAGTCAAATCATCCCAGAAGTACCACAAAATAGCGGCTAAGCTACCCAACTGAATCACAGCTGTAAACGCTACACCAGGATCACCCCATCCCAGAGCGACCGGCACGATCTTGACATGAGCGGTACTGCTAATCGGCAAAAACTCCGTTAGTCCCTGGACAATGCCAATCACAATGGCTTGAAATAAATTAATTTGTGCGGCTTGACTGGCTGGCGCTTGAGCCAACAGATCAAAGGATTGGCATACAGACATAGACAGTGCTCCAAAGCTCAAACGTTATCAATTGGGTATGGCGTAGTTATCTAATATAAGGACACGAACAATGGGCACCTATATCCGGACTCCAGACGCAGTCCCCTAGCTGATTCACATTTCTGTAAGCAAAAACCAAGGACCGTTAGCGCCCACTGGCAGCTGTCACCAAGCCGTCAATGTTAGTTCCGAGTATTCGTGAGTACAAATACTGCGTTCTGTATCACATAGGGCCCATATCCAAAAAAAATCTAAAGTTTAATCGCCCTACCTCTCCCAGCCGTTACTGTATTACCTGCTAGGACATAAGACAGAGCAAACCACTCTGGATTTTTGCAACCTGGCTCATCTAAAAAAATTTACACACCGCAATATTATCTAGGTCGCTATTTATATAGCTACGGTTCCTAGGCGATCGGAATAGCATGTTATGTTAACAATAATTAACCTCTCTCAGAATTCAATTGAATTCATCAGGCAGCATTGCTATCCGAAACTACGCCTCAATCCCAACTCGTTCAACGGTTAACAGTAAAACCGAATGTCCAACGATCAAACCGCCTGCCTGCCCTGTTAGCAGCTGTCTTTTTGGTTAGTGTTCCCGTTTTTATTCAGGCTCCGCTTGTGCGACTTCAGCCCTGGGTAAGCCTTTTTATCACTTTTGTATGGCTTCTAGGTGGGCTATATATGTTGCGTCAGCCTGCTCTCAGGTTTTGGGGCGATCTAACCATCGGTTTTTCTTGGACATGGCTAGCTGGCAGCATCTATTGGGGATGGCTGCGTCAAAATCCTTATGTCCATCTACCGATTGAAGCAATTGGACTGCCTGTTGTACTGATATTGCTCAGTCAAAGTCGGCTAAAAGTTGGTAGCTACTTTTATTTAGGCTCATTGCTCGGAACGATCATTACCGATCTCTACTTTTATTGGGTTGATCTGATTCCCTACTGGCAACAGGTCACACTAGTGGAGCCAGCCGCCGTTGGCGGCGTGCTGCAGGCAGCTCTACAACACATCCAAAACCCTATAGCCGCTATCCGTGCACTGTGGCTGCTAAGCTTTTTGATTGCCATCGGACTTTTGGGGATTCGCTCCCCTAATGCCCACTGGTGGGCATTTTCTGGTGCTGTTTTGAGCACTATCTTAGTTGACGCTTTATTTTTAGCTGCGGCGATACTGGCATAGCTGACACAGCACGAATATCGATAGTGTGGTTTTCTGCATTTGAGACGTTCGCAAAATCGTCTCTTGACAAATAGTTAAAATCAGCTGACAGTATGCTGCTAGATGCAGCTTCTGTTGAAGATTTAGATAATGGATACAGCTTTGACTGCATACGCTAGGAAATCAGCAGTATCTTGTACATAGCGCCCTATAAATAAGCACAAAGGCTATAGTGCAGTTAGGAGCAGTAGCGTTAAGGTGTAGGACATAGGCTGACTCGAGTCGTCGAGGTATAGTGTTGTTCCCTGAAAAGACCCCACAAGTTGGACCCTATCTGGTCCTCAAAACAGATTCAGGTCAACGTCATCTATCGTTGATTGGTAATAGCTGCTGGACAATTGGACGCAGCGACGACAATAATTTTGTACTACCCGATCGCTGGATTTCTCGCAACCATGCCATGCTGCAGTTCATGGAAAGCGGAGAATTTTATTTAATTGATCTGGGTAGCCGAAACGGCTCTTTTGTTAACGGTCGTCGAGTCAGCGTGCCGGTCACATTACGTAATGGCGATGCGCTCACCTTTGGTCAGACCGAGCTACAGTTCTACTGCCCGGCACCAGAACCGGCTAATGGTCGCAGCGTATCCATTAGCTCCCACGACTCTACAGCTACAGCAACGCTTCATGTTCGCCGATTGATTTCGGTCATGGTAGTAGATATCCGCGACTTTACAGTGATGACTCGGCAGCTTGACGAAAAAGTACTGTCTGAGGTCATCGGTACCTGGTTCCGGCATGCTGGCAATATCATCGGAGAATATGGTAGCTGGGTTGATAAATATATCGGCGATGCCGTAATGGCCGTCTGGATTCACGGCACCCAGGAGGTAGAAGCTGAGGAAATGCTCAAAATCAGTCGAGCCATCAGTGCGCTGAATGATATGACTCGTCAGCTACATAAGCAGTTTCCTTTACCCTTTCCGCTACGGGTAGGGGCTGGCGTTAATACTGGCTACGCCGTTGTGGGCAATACAGGAACAGGAGATCGGCCCGATTACACAGCCTTGGGCGATACCGTCAATGCCGCATTTCGTTTTGAAAGTTCTACTAAGCAGCTGGGTTTAGATGTCGCTCTTGGGGCAGAAACCTACAAGTATTTGAGCAAGCTAGGGGCAAATGAGCAAACCTTTAAGCGCTATTCGGCCCTTTTGAAGGGATATGACAAGCCTCTGACAACCTATGCCTGTACTTTTTCAGATCTAGATCGGTTTTTGATTAGCTACGATCGCAAAACATCCGTTGCCGTTAAATCCTCTTAGAAACACATCAGTCACAGGATCGCACCAGTAATTTGCCTGGGCATGATTGAGTTGGTTCAATGGGCATATGGCAGCTTTGCTCAAAGCTAGTTTGCATTTGTGGCCTTATTTTGCGTAACGGTCCGCAACGGATTCTCAGCATTACTCAACATTGGCACAGCGAAAGTGATACGCTTCTCATTAATGCTGTGTATTAGATTTGAATAAATCCGGCGGAGAGAGATGAAACGATTCTTTGGCCTATTAATGGCGCTTGGACTAGTATTAGGTACTTTGGTAAGCGACGCTCAGCCTGCGTTAGCCAGCATGCTAAGTAGCGATGGAGTACTGGTGGCAGAAGCTACGATACCTCGTAACGCAATTGACGATAAGTTGACTACAGAGTACGGCTATAAGATTGATGTCAACAACACCAACGTAGCAGCGTTTACGAAGTACCGAGGTCTATTCCCAACAATTGCGGGAAAAATTATTCGGAATGCTCCCTATGACAATCTAGAAGACATTCTCGATATTCCTGGGCTAAGCGATATTGAGAAGTCTCGCATTGAAGACAACATGGATGTTTTCACAATTTCTCCACCAAATCCAGCGCTAGTGGAAGGTGATGACCGCTATAACAACGGTGCCTATAAATAGACAGACGCCTAGCAGCTCTGCAGCCAAACCCGGTGGTTTACTAGTAACGACCGTCTGATCTCTATAGCTGTAGACAATGACTTGAGTCTGGAATTCTTGGGTATTGTCTTGATCTGACATTGCTCTTGATAGAGTGGGTTAATCCCTCTGTCAGGAGCTATTTTATTGGTGTATGCTTCTTCTACCCATTCCTTGCTATCGTCACAATTTGATGTACTAGTCGTTGGTGGTGGAGCAGCTGGTCTGTATTCGGCTCTGTGTCTGCCATCAACACTGCAGGTATGTCTGCTGACCAAGGATACGCTGTCCGTATCTGAAAGAGATTGGGCTCAGGGTGGAATTGCAGCTGCGATCGCACCTGATGATAAACCAGAACTTCACATCGCCGATACCCTGAAAGCTGGCGCAGGACTGTGTGAAGTCGAGGCTGTAGAGGTACTGGTACGACAGGCTGGAGACTGCATCCAAAATCTTACTCAAATGGGAGTCGCCTTTGATCGCAAGGACAAGCACCTTGCTATGACCCTAGAGGCCGCCCATTCTAGACGGCGAGTACTCCATGCCGCAGATACTACCGGACGAGCTGTTGTCACTACCCTGGCAGACCAAGTCCTCAAACGGGATAACATCCATGTTTTTAACCAGGCTCTAGCGCTAGACCTATGGATGCACGATGGCGAATGCCGAGGAGTACAGCTAGTTTATGAGCATCAGCTGTATTGGATAGAAGCCAACGCCGTTGTACTGGCTACCGGTGGCGGTGGTCAGATTTACTCACAGACGACTAATCCTGCCGCTAGTACGGGCGATGGTGTAGCCATGGCCTGGCGCGCCGGAGGTCAGCTGCGTGATCTAGAATTTATGCAGTTCCATCCTACGGCCCTCAAAAAAGAAGGCGCCCCTCGGTTTTTAATTAGCGAAGCCGTTCGTGGAGAAGGAGCCCACCTCGTTGATACTACTGGACAGCGGTTTGCCTTTGACTATCACCCCGACGGAGAGCTTGCTCCCAGAGATGTAGTTAGTCGCGCTATTTTTAATCATTTACAAAAAAAATCAGGCCAAGAGGCTGTTTATCTAGACCTGCAGGTGATTAAACCAGAGCGAGTGCGTCATCGGTTTCCCAACATCATCCGTAAATGCCAAAAATGGGCAGGCATTGATGTATTTGACACCCCCATTCCAGTGTCCCCTGCAGCCCACTACTGGATGGGGGGCATTGTCACTGATTTAAACAGTCAGACTACCATTCCCCGACTCTATGCGGTCGGGGAAAATGCTAGCACGGGCGTCCATGGTGCCAATCGATTAGCCAGTAATTCATTGTTGGAATGTTTGGTCTTCGGAGCACAGTTAAAAGAGTTAAGCCCTCAACCCTTAGGAGACATACCTAAACAAGCCCCTAAGAATGAAGTAGTGTCTCTAAAGGATACAGAGGCGGTTACTCACTGGTTAACTGAGCATCGGTCTGCCATTGGTCAGCTACTGTGGCAAAGTGCCGGTATTTCCCGTGAAGCCAATCAGATGAATACGGCTCTCAAGCAGCTAGAGCAATGGCAGACGGAATTCGAAGCATTATCCCTAACTAGAGAAATGAAAGGCATCGGTGACTGTGCCGTTTACTCGTTGCCGAATCAACTCACCATCGATAAATTTAGGCTGTGGACCGAAACTCGCAATTTACTAACCGTCGCCACACTAGTACTAAAAAGTGCCCTCTTTCGTACTGAAAGTCGCGGCGGCCACTATCGTAGTGATTATCCTCAAACAGACATCCAGTGGCAGGTCCATACGATAATACAGGAGGATAGTTTGCAGCAATCTAAGCCCTTACACAATCAGTAGGCATGGCTTTGTTGCATGATTCAATGCTAGTGCTGACAGAATTTCCGCCGGATAAGTTATTGCCACTTGATATGTTGATTCCTTAGGTTCAAAGTTCACAAGCGCTTTTGATTCGCCATGATCTGCTGTTCCATCTGTTCAAAGCTAGTCGCCGGATCTTTGCAGGTTAATCCCTGGCATACTAAACCGACAACCCCCTCAGGTAATTGAGAATCGATTACTAAGATGGTTGTTGGAAGATATTGATGGGCCAAATTTACAATATGTTCGGTAGTTGTTCGTACTAGTGTTTGGTGCTGATACCAGTCCAATGCTTGAAACAGGGTGGGACAGGCCCGCGTGGCTTGATCTAGCACAACGCTAAACGCCTTCAGTACATCCTCAGCCCGATCAAAGTAAGCTAAATCTTTCGCTAGCAAGGACAGTTTGATGAGATTCGCGATCGCAACTCCATTCGCTGCAGGTGTAGCACTATCCTGGTAGCTGCGTTCCCGAATAAGCAGACTATCGCTGGCATCGCTTGCCGTGTTGTAATAGCCACTGGCAGCATCGCTCCACAGCCATTGGTCAAACTCAGCTTGAACTGTTCTAGCATGATTGAGCCAATTTTCTGCTGAACTCTCGGACACGGCTAAACTCGCTTGCTGAATATCTAGCAGTGCTTTGATAAATAGCGCATAGTCTTCAGACTGCGCAAAAACAGCGGGAGTGCCATCGTAGTTAAGCCGGTGAAAACGTCCGTTTATCCACTGGTTATCTAAAATAAATTTGGCTGCCTGGACAGCTAAATCCAAATAGTCAGCTTGATGAAAAACAGCGGCCGCCCGAGCTAGCCCAGAAATCATCAGGCTATTCCAGGCGACAATCATTTTGGTATCTGTTACAGGTGGAATCCGTCCTGGCCACGCGTTAGTTTTAGCAGCTTCGGCATCTATTGCCGGAGCAAAGGTGCTAACGTCACTCTGTCCATAACGAACAGCAAACAGTTTGACGAGAGCAGATTCTGTTTCTTCTTTAAGAGCTCCCGGTTGCCGACGCTGTAGCACGACACTGCCTTCAAAATTTCCCTCAGAAGTAATATCAAAATCGGCAGCTAAGGCTGTAAATTCAGTCTCAGTTAAGCGTTCATGCAGCTCCGACTCGCGCCACACGTAAAATGCCCCCTCTTCTGGTTCAGCATCGTTAGGGGCCTTAAAACTATCGGCATCTTGGGCGGCATAGAAATAGCCAGCCCACATTTCCCGTTTGAGCCATTTCTCAGTTCCTGCGATAGCTCGCTCATAGGCAGGTTCGTGGTGCCCCTGGCTCCATAGCTCGGCCAGATATTCCACGATCAGCCCGTAGTCGTAGAGCATTTTATCAAAATGAGGCACGGTCCAGGTAGGATCCACGGTGTAGCGATGAAAGCCGCCAACTACATGGTCATAGATACCGCCTAGGGCTAAATCTAAGCCTCGACGTAGACAAATTTGTTCAGGATTTAGAGCTTCTGTAGGCTTGACTAAGCGCACGGCCCGTAGAGCGCTCAGAGCGTAAGGAATCATGGGAAAGCTAGTGCCCTGCCCTGACGGAATTAGAATTTTAGTGCTAGCCGTTAGTCCCTTTACCAGCAGATCGGTACTGAGGTTATCGTCTGCGGGCAGTAGCGTGGACTGCTGCAGCGTTTCTAAAATTTGGGATTTGACAGCACCCACCTTAGGTTTATCGGTGTCATAGAGGTTGCGTAAGAGCTGTAACAGCTGCAGAAATCCAGGGCGACCATAGCGCGGCTCAATAGGGAAATAGGTACCGCCATAAAACGGGACTAGATCATCTGGGGAGAGAAAGATATTGAGAGGCCAACCGCCTTGCCCTACTAGCATCTGCAGGGCTTGCATATAGATACTGTCTAGATCCGGGCGTTCTTCACGATCAACTTTGATGGGCAGAAACTGGACGTTGAGGTAGGCTGCGATCGCACTATCGGAAAACGCTTCGCCTTCCATCACCGTGCACCAGTGACAGCTAGAGTAGCCGACCGATAGAAAAATCGGCTTATCTTCACGTCGCGCTGTCTCAAGTGCCTCATCGCACCACGGCCACCAGTCAATCGGGTTGTGAGCGTGTTTGCGCAGATACAAACTCTGGCTTTGAGCTAACCGGTTCGCCATGGACTGAGCAAGGAACAGCCCCATGAGTCTATCAAGATTAGGCCAAACAGCGATTAAGAACAGCCCTCGGGCCAGGTTACAGCCGGCACCTGCCCAGTGCGAAACTGGGTTACTTTCCCATCTCTATCCGTTTCGAACACTAGGCTGAACAAGTTGCTGCCAGACGCCTCTGGTGTCAGAGTCAGATAGCTACCACCATCGCTGTAGGTATGGGGAGTCACCTCAATCTGCTCATCGTAGGCAGCCTCTACCTCCTCAACGGTTGACCCAATACCAAGACCGCTTAGAGTTTGAATCGGACTCCCTGGCCAAATATCAATACGAATCACCTGGTCATTCACCACCAAGAGACCGATACCATCAATCGGAGCCGTACGCTGGGATTTTGCAGGATCGTAACTTTCTGGCAAATAGTACTGGCAAACCGCTGACTGCGTTGAGGGAGCCGTCACAAAGCTCACTTGAGCCGCATTGGCAGCTTCTTGAATCGTCATCCCCAGTCTTAACGGCCCCAGTCCACCAATAGACACGACCTCTTTCTCAATCGGATGCAGCGTGTCTAGCTGCTGCTGCACTCGACTGATAAGCTCATCTACAGCCGTCGCCCTAGCCATAATGTGAGGCACCAGTACAGACACCGGATACAAGGCTGACAGCTGTGCAGTAGCTGCGCAGCTGCTCAATCCTAAAGCAGGCAATACTGCTATTAGAAACCGCCTGGTAGAGCGAGCTAGTCCTGAGAAACGCTGATCAGATCGCGAAATCATTAGTCACAAAAGCGGTGGAGCGCTGTCGAACCACCTAAGGAAATAAACACTTACGTATAAGCCTAATAGAAAGAATAGTTTAGAAATGTAAGTAATAACGCTTAAACCTATTCTTTTCTGTCTTATCTTTATATGGGTAATATGTTTCTTTTAACCCTGCATTGGGTACGAGGAGTCTACTGTGTCACAAATTCCGTCTGATTCAGGTGCTGACAACAGCCTCCGTCACGTCATGGATTATGACGAAGTGATTGCTGTATTCGGAGCATTTTTAGCCTTGGGGAGCGTCTTGTTTTGGGGGCTGACTCGCTCAGGTGTGAATTTGTTTGGCGATGCCGGTCTGTTTGATGCGGACGGAGCCCCTGCGCTTTTGGGCGAGATGGACGATAACAGTCTGCTAGGGGGAGATACCGACGACCTGGCTCTAGGCACCGATGGTGCGGCTGATAGTGACAGTGTTGGCTTTGGTTCACAGAATGCTTTTGGCGCAGCTGGTACGGGAGGCATTCTTGGGGACGTTAGCGACTCTTCAGAAGCGGCTACCGAAATTTTTTCCTCCGACACCCCAGTGACCAGTCAAGCAACCACCACTCCATTAGAAACATCACCGGCTACACCTGTACCAGTTCCACCTCAGCAGTCCGCGCAACCGGCTCAGCCAAATACCGCAGCTGCACCGACAACAGTACAGGCCCCCTTGGAAGCCAGCCGTGAAGCCCTCACGTTTCAGGATGTTCCAGATGATTATTGGGCTAAGCCTTATATCGATGCCTTAAGTGAGCGCTTAGTGATTGATGGTTTATCTGAGGACACGTTTGCTCCCGATCAGCCCGTTACCCGTGCCCAGCTCGCCAGTGCTATTGCCCAAGCCTTTCCTGTAGAGGGTCAGGAAGATGCGATCGCATTCTCCGACGTGGGAGCTGACTACTGGGCTTTAGAGGCAATCGATAAAGCCGTTCAGAGAGGCTTTATGAATGGATTTCCCGACGGCACGTTTCAGCCTGGCTTACCTATTCCTCGGGCTCAGGTCCTAACAGCACTCGTTACCGGGATAAACTCGGCTGATCCTGACGATGCTCAGGCTGTTGTGTCACGTTATGACGACGCTGCAGCGATCCCTAACTGGGCAGTTGGCAAGATGGCAGCGGCAACCCAGTCTAATATTGTCGTCAACTATCCCAACCTGGACTCACTCAACCCCAATCAGCCAGCGACTCGTGCAGAGATTGCTGCCATGATCTATCAAGCATTGGCCACCCAAGGAAGAGTGGAGCAAATTGACGGAGACTATGTGGTCGAACCGTAGTTAAATCTATCGATGACAGACGGGCTTCTGACGGGAACGGACGCTCAAAAACGCTGCTGGTGGCCGGGGGATGATGCCGAATACTTGGCATATCATGACCATGAGTGGGGGCGTCCTGTTAAGGATGATATTCAGCTGTTCGAGAAAATCTGCCTGGAAGGCTTCCAAGCTGGCTTGAGCTGGCTAACGATCTTACGTAAACGTCACAACTTTCGAGCCGCTTTTGACCAGTTTGAGTTTGAAACAGTGGCTCGATACACCGAAGCCGATGTGGAGCGTTTGCTGCAGGACGCCGGGATAGTCCGCCATCGAAGAAAAATTGAATCTGCCATAAACAATGCTCAACGAGCCTGTGATTTGGTAGATGAGCTAGGTTCGCTCGCCACCTATTTTTGGCGATACGAGCCAGCAGTTCGACCCGAGCGCTACGACTATGCAACGCTATCTCAGCTGAGCAAAACGGCTGAATCTACGTCTCTTAGTAAGGACTTAAAAAAACGCGGCTGGTCCTTTGTGGGCCCGACCACAGCCTATGCCTTCATGCAGGCCATGGGGCTAGTCAACGATCATTTGCAAGGTTGCTGTATTCGCCAGGCTGTGCAAGACGAACGAGCTTTATTTGAGCGTCCGTAAAGCTACATAATTTTAAGGTGTGAATCTGGGAGGAATGCTCAGATGCCACACAGTTGCTGATCGCTATAAGTCAAACTAAACTCGTTTGAGCAAGTGTCTTTGAACGTGTGGAGGTTTTTCCCTTGGCAGATGCGATCGCAATTTATCTGGTCAACGCAGAACAGCTCCAGACAGATCATCCAGATAGCATCCCATGGTGCCAATCTTCCGGATTTTCAGGCCAAGTCGGAAACCACTGCCTAGTCCCTGACGCCACTGGAAAACTTGCCAAAGTACTCGTCGGACGTCCTGAAAGCCTGGACACCTGGACCTTGGGAGCTCTGCCAAAAACACTTCCCGCTAATACATACACCCTAGCCGATACCTTCTCTGACACCAATGCCACCAGGCTCTACCTGGGTTGGTATCTCGGTAACTATAGCTTTGAGCGCTACAAGCTCACCAAAGGAACACAAAGCGCTACCCTGCAACCGCCTAAAAACGCAGATGCGGCCTATGTCAAAGCCGCCACCGAAGCAACCTACTTGGTCAGAGATTTAGTCACAACCCCAGCTAACAATATGGGGCCCGACCAGCTAGAAGAAACAGCTCGTCATTTAGCAGATCGCTACGGTGCCCAAATGACGGCTATTGCTGGCGGCGATCTGGTTATCGAAAACTATCCGATGATCTACGCTGTGGGCAAAGCCAGCACTCGCGCTCCTCGCTTACTAGACCTGCACTGGGGACAGCCAGATGCCCCTAAAATCACCCTCGTCGGTAAAGGCGTATGCTTTGATAGCGGCGGTCTAAACGTTAAGCCAGGGACCGGTATGCGGCTGATGAAAAAAGACATGGGAGGAGCCGCCCAAGTCCTGGGTCTGGCTCAAATGATCATGGAAATAGGTTTGCCTGTCAGCTTGCGTGTACTAGTAGCCGCTGTAGAAAACAGCATCGCTGGCAACGCGTTGCGACCGTTAGACATTCTGACATCCCGTAAAGGCACCACGGTTGAAATTGGTAATACGGATGCTGAAGGGCGTTTGGTACTGGCTGATGCCCTGTGGGAAGCCAGTAGCGAAACCCCTGATCTACTTATTGACTGCGCTACGCTCACCGGTGCCGCCCGCGTTGCTCTCGGGACAGAACTACCTGCTTTTTTCTGCAATGACGAGCAGACCACAGCTCACTTACTTAAAGCCGGTAAGACAATCGACGACCCGCTATGGAATCTCCCTCTCCACAGCGGCTATAGATCCATGCTAGATAGCCCAGTAGCCGATATGAACAATATCGCCAGTGGCTCCTACGGTGGCGCGATCACAGCAGCTCTGTTTCTTCAAGAATTTGTTCAATCAGACGTTCCCTGGGTACATGTAGACTTTATGGCCTATAACCTCAGAAGTTTGCCAGGTCGTCCCGAAGGTGGAGAGGCCATGGGAATGCGTGCCTTATTCGAGCTGATCCAACAGCGTGTAACTAACCGCTAACACAGTCGCAAAACAATCTCAGCCTCCAGATGACGCCTTTTAGTGCCTCTGAATAAATCCTGAACAGACAAAGAAGGTAGGGATAACCACACCAATCATCTTGTCAATACAGGTTGACGATTCTTAACAAATATCGTTACATTAGGTTACATAAGACGTTTCACACTTATCACTCAGCTGTCTAAGGCCCCTTAGCCACCAGCTGTTACAAGAGGAGATTAACTATGGCTATCGTATTAGCAGTTGTAATTGTAGGCTGGGTTGCTGCAGCACTCATTGGCACCCAGGCATACTTCCTGGGCGAACAGTCTAAACCCATCCATGAGCGCAACTGGAATTCCGAATCCTTTGAAAAACTGGCAAAGACCGTCACTGGTCGTGAGACTGATTTTGGTACTCGTACACCTGTCTATGGCTATGATGCTTTTAGTAGTCAGGGACTAGAAGGTTAGGGCGACTATCCAGGAACAAAGCTTGGAAGATGGCATTCTAGAGCTTTACTAGTACTAAACGCCTCCCAATGTTGAAATTGGGAGGCGCTTGATGTTTTTGTTTGATGTTTTAGAAATTGACTAGACTAAAGCAGTCCCCGATAGCGAATAAAGGTCAAGATAGCCGCCCACGATCCTAAAGCCACTTTAATAGCAACCAAAATATTCAACAGCGGAATCCAACCGCCGCTTATCAGTGTTCCTACGTCACCATAGGGCAAGGCAATACCTACCAAAGAAAGCACTGCCAAAATAATAAATACCAGCACAGCTACTTTTTCCCAAATAGCCGCACCCCAACGTTTATAGATATCTTCCATCCACTTTGGAGAAGCCGTTATCGCTACTAGACCAATCGCTGTTCCCCCCGCAACACCAGCAGCAAAACCTCCACCTGGACTCAGATGACCGCGAATGGCTAGCTCAACGCTGACTAGAGCTGCAATAGTTGCACCCAGACGAGCCAACACTATAGAAGGGTGATCGGTAAACTGATAAATGGTACAGGAGGGCTGTTCATTTGCAAGGAGAAAACGCGCTCCCATGATGGCTAAGGTAAAAACAACTACCTCAAAAATAGTGTCATACAGCCGGTTACGAAAAATAATCCCCGAGACAGCATTTGAAACGCCACTGTCTTGAACAATGATATCAATAACAGATAGTTCAGCCACATCAGCCGCTGGGTTTGGAAAAACCAGCATCTTAATATATAAAGCAACTCCAGCAATAATATAAATCCACTTCATAGCGATTGCGTTCCTGATAGATCAAGGTCTCCTGTAAAAGCCAGAGTCATGTGCTCATGGGACATTTGCCCTTGGAGAATCTCGTAAAGACGACGAACTCGAACTCGTAACTTATAAGAAGCAAGCGCTGCGCCAGCCGTATCCGAACTGCTCAAAGCTGCATGAATATTCTTGTTTTCTAATGCCGCTTGTAGGGCAATATCTTGCTGAAAAGAGACGATTTCTAACCGTAAATGGCTTTTCCTAAGATTGGTTCGGAGAGAGGATAGCATAGTTTCGTAATCGTCCATTTCGTGGGTAGTTGTCTCAACGACACCCAACCGCATACTCATAGATGAACGAACAGCAACCGCATACAGAGTGATAGAAAGCATTGTGCCCACCAATGCCTCGGTCAAAGCAACATCCGCTGCGCCAAATAAAGCGTAGACTAAAGCCGCCACGGCTCCCAATATGCCACGAATAATCAAAGCATGGTAAGGATTGACTTGGGAAACCAACATACCCGCTGTCAGCGGCAACAAAACCAAAATTGCGATCGTGTAGATGTCTTCAGTCATAGTCGCCTCCATTAGAACAGTAGGCCAGCACATAGCCAAGAACCGTATTCCAAATAGCCAGCGATATCAGCGCTAATATCAGCAGCGGCCACTCCCTAGGAATTTTGAGCAGCAGCCCGGCAATAATGCTCATAGATCCCAAGGTATCAGAAACAGATAGGCTATGGAGTTTGAAGAAAACAGAGCGGTGCCCCAGCAGCGGCAGCGTTCCCCAGAACCAAAACACTAGGCCGACAACAATAAAGCCATAGCTTATAGCAGTCACAAAGTTGTCAATCATAATTCATTCATCCGTCTGAGCACGTGGGCTAGAAGCATTAAAGACGCGTTACCAACACTCAAAATCAGCACGCCTACAACACCAATCATCCAGTCATCTCGCAGCACAGAAATCACTAAAATCATGACAGATGTCTTGGTTGCGATGCTGGAAAATGCCAACATTTTCTGCCATATATCATCATCTTGCCAAGCTTCATAGATCGGAATCAGCAACGCACCGATCATCGCTATCAAAATGCCGTTCATGATCGTTTACCTCGCTCAATCTGATGTACCTCATACCAGCCATCTTCGCGATACTTGAGCACAATAGTCTTAGGCGTGAAGGTGATTAAAAAGATATCCAGGAAAATTAGCCCTGGCGTACGGTGAGAACGAACACGTTCTAGGGTTCGCGCCTCATATTTATGCGGTCTAAGCATGATTTCGAACGCTTCCATATAGGCTTGGGGAATCGCAAGAAGAATTTTCCCAAGCAATAGCCACCATTCTCTTAGCCATTTTTTCCATGCTGTCGAGACGGTATAGCGACGAGGGATTAAAACAGCGACACAGATACCAATCGCAATATTAGCTGGACTCAAATCAGCCGTTAGTAAGAACCAAATTGTTAGGCGCAGCAGCAGATCTGGAATACTCATGGCAACAGTCCTGCTCCAAATAAGATTACTAACATCAGACTCATCACACCCAACAGATGCTCAAGCTGTTCGACAGCGCGAGGTAGCTTTAGCGTTAGATACTGCCCCAGCAAACCATAGATGGACCATCCCACACCAATCACAAACAGGGCTTTGAGGATATTTGCGAGAGTATATGTCTCAAGTGAGAAACCATTGGCCAAGATCAGACTGCCAAGCAACAAACCAATCGCTAGCCAGAAGTTAGGAGATTTTTTTTGAGCCGGCTCTTTAACAAAGGGTAGAAAAAGAAATTTAGAAAAGACAATAGCGGTACCAATAGCCGCTATTGTGAGCCCATTTGCCTGCCATGGAACTGATGATTTTAAGGTCAATGTCTTAGCGCCAAAGCCAGCTATAAGAGGAAATCCAGCGAGCGATAGGCTAGCAGCAGCTAACGTCGCCCACATAGATAATTGCATTGGCGTTTGACGGAGTGCTTGAAAGCTACGGCTGGGCAAGTTGCCAGCCGTGAGAAATAGGGCAGCCTTGGCTAAGCCATGACTTAGAGCGTACAGACCAGCTCCAGCTGGCGCGGCAAGAACAAATCCTAGCTGGGATATGGTACTGGCGGCTAATGTACGTTTCGTATCTCTTGCCAAGATCGCGTATCCCACACCTAGTAGAGCCGTTGCCACGCTGAAAAATTGTAAAATAGGCTGAATCTCTTCGAATAGCAGCGCAAAGCGCACCAGTGGAAAAACGCCTGTGTTGACAACCACGCCTGACAGTAACGCCGATACAGGTGTCTCTGACTCTGAGTGGGTCAGGGGTAGCCATAGCCCTGAGACAAAAATTCCCCCTTTGGTAAATAAACCTAGAAAAAGCAGCGCGATCGCATCGGTCGGTGCCTGCTGTAATCCAACATAGGCAAACGACCCATTGGCTTGATAAACCAGGGCCGCCCCCATCAGGTAGAACAGCATAGCGGTATTGCTAACAAACAAATAGCGCAGCCCAACCCAAATTGAGCGATCCGTTCGAGGGTAGGCTATCAGTAAAAAGGCAGCAATTCCAATTACCTCTAGGGCCACATATAAGCTAATAAAGTCAGCACAGATAAACACGGCATTAACGCTACCGTGCAAAACAATCATCTGGGTAAAAAAGAAGGCCGACTTGGCTTGCTTCCAGCAGTAAAGCACCACAGCAGTGGTCACCAAGGCATTGCCCAAAATAAAGTAGCCGCTGAGCTGATCGGCCAGCAGTGTGACACCAAAGCTATCCATCAGCTGTAGTGCGACGACGTTTGACCCTAGGATCAAAGCTAGACCGTAAGCAGCGGATGTAGTAGCAACTGCGATCGCAAGGTATCGATCTAATTTGGGCAATAGATAGATACTGAACCCGACGAAGAGCGGCAGCGCAATCCAAGCAATCGTTAGGCTATTCATGGCGTATTGCTCTTTTCAATTTCTGAAATCTCCAGGGTAGGATGATCTCGCGATAGCTTCATCACTCCTACCAGCATTAATGCCTGAATTGAAAATCCAATGACAATCGCCGTAAGAATCACAGCCTGAGGGACCGGATCGGCATAGGCAACAGAACTGCCCTCAGTATCTTCCAAAATAGGCGTAAATAGACCACTGTGGGATGCCACCAAAACATAAAAGGCAATCACTCCAGTGCTCATCACATCCATGGAGAGAATTTTCATCATCAGATTTTTCTTTAGAATAATGCCAAAGAAGCCTCCCATGACGGTGGCAAAGATACAGGCTTCAAGAACAGAACTCATTGCTTTAAATATCTAACCGCTAACTCAAGCTTTCTACGATCCTACTGCGGATCTTTGTCATTTCCTAGGAAGGAAGAACAGTAGTGGACCGTACTAGACACTAGAGAAAAACTCCAGATTTCACCCAACAAACCGACAAGGTTCAGCACTGCCGTATAAACTTCATCGAGGCGTCGAGATCGATAGTCTAGAACGGTCACACTGTCAGCAAAGAACGCAGGCTCTGCTAACGTTACTGACAACTTAGCTAGAAACTGTAGGCGGAGTATCTACAGAAGACGCCCCTACAGAAACAGGGGAGGTAGCCGTTGGAAAAACTTCTAGCACAGCCTGCTTTAGTGCCTCAGCTCGATCCACAAACAAATGATTTGACGGCACGAGATCAAAGACCTTCAGCGAAGATAAACGGCGCTTAGTCTGGCCAGCCGCTCCCACGATATAAACATGGCGGTCTTTTTCAACAGCTTCTTGAATCGCACTTTCTAGAGATAGCGAAGCCGTAACACCCAGGTGGGGAACATCGCCAATATCAAAGACAATCGCGTCACATTCACCGATAGCATTATGCTCACGAGAAATTGCCTTAGCCACACCAAAAATCATGGGCCCGCTAAGCTGAAACAACAAGACCCGACCGTTACCTTCATCTAGCCAACGCTTTTCATCTGCATCCAGCCGAATTGTGTCATCTGCATCGGTAATCGCTCGGACCGATTCAGCACGTAGCGAACTCATACGCTCGATGGTGAGAATATTAGCCACAAAGACACCAATGCCCACAGCTGCAATGAGGTCTACCAGTACGGTGAGCAAAATCACACCGTACATAATCACCGCACCCTTAATAGAAATCTGATGCGCTCGCTTCAGAAAGTCCCAGTCAATAATGTCAATACCAACTTTTAGCGCTATACCCGCCAAGACTGCGAGAGGAATGGTAGCCGCTAAATTAGCAGCACCCAAAATCACAATCAGCAGAATAAACGCACGAGTTAGCCCCGAAAGAGCGGTACGACCACCAGTCTGAATATTAACAACAGTACCCATGGTGGCTCCAGCACCAGCGATACCCCCAAACAAACCAGACATTAGGTTACCTAGACCTTGACCAATCAGCTCCTTGTTGGAATTGTGCTCAGTTCGTGTCAGGCTATCCGCCACCAGCGATGTCAGTAACGCATCGATACAGCCCAGCATGCCAAGCACAGCAGCATCTACAAACATTAGCTGTAGCTGATCGGCACTAAATGTGGGCACCTGCATCTGGGGGAAACCCATGGGAATCTCACCGATGCGACGGATATCCAAATCAGGAAACAGCATTAGAGAGATAATTGTGCCACCGATCAGCGCAACCAGCTGTGGTGGGACCAGCCGCTTGATTTTGGCGGGCATTAACCAAATGATGGCAACAGAAAGCACAGCCAAAAATGTTTCTGGTGGCTGTACATTGGCCAACAGCTCAGGAATAGAGCGAAGTGTACCAACGACACCACCACTGGGACTGGCCTGGCCTAAAAACGGCGCTAGCTGCAGAATTACCAGAATGATACCGATACCGGACATGAATCCAGATATCACGGTATAGGGCATCATTGTGACGTACTTACCGAGCCGCAAAGAGCCAAAAATAATTTGGAAGACCCCGGCCATCATAACGACGGTGAATGCCATAGCCATACCATTTTCAGGGTTGGCTGCCGTCAAATTGGCAATCACAGCGGTCATGACTACGGTCATCGGCCCCGTAGGCTCGGAAATCAGTGTGGGTGTACCACCAAATAAGGCTGCAAAGAAACCAACTAAGACAGCCCCCCACAAACCTGAGGCGGCACCCGCACCTGAGGCAACACCAAAGGCTAGCGCCATGGGTAGCGCGATAACGGCAGCGGTAACGCCTCCAAAGAGGTCACCGCGTAAATTTCGGAAATGAACTTTGTTTGTAATCTGCATTTTGAAGCACCTCGCTTAGCCAAGCTAGGACGTTTAGCTAGAGCACCATCCGACTCAAGAGAATACGATTTGCGCTCAAACCTAACGCTTTCCAACAGCTATCAGAATTTGAAGCCGGTCACAACATCCAAAGGGAAAAGGCAACCAGACAAGAATTGACTTTAGTAAATACAATTCTTTTGAATCATTGATTAAAGTCTACCAATAAATTGAGATGGCATTCTCATTTTTTTGGCTTATACATTCCAATTTAATTCACAAGCGTCACTTATATGAAAGAGTCGGTCTGGTTCAAGCTCGCCGAGCTTGAACTAAACCGATCTATAGTTTTGGCTTCATTACGTTAAACGCCAGAACGGCAGAGTTTAGCTATGGCTCAGCAGGCACTAATTCTCTCGTTCAACTACGATCACGTTCTCAGTAACTTTCTCAAAGGTGTCATCATGGCTAATGACAAATAGCTGCTTAAATGTTTTCAGCCGAGCAATGGATTCCGCTAAGCTTTCTCGTCGGGGGCGATCCATATTAGTGGTAGGTTCATCAAAAAAGGCGATATCAATATCAGCCAATACTTTGAGTAGGGCTAAACGAACAGCCAGTGCCGCACACATTTGTTCCCCGCCCGAAAGATTGATAAAGCGGCGCATATTCCCACCTTCTTGCACCCGGATTTCATAATCACGAGTCCACTCTAGGGCGACGTTTGGACGGTTTAGCAGCTCTCGAAATAGCCGGTCAGCTTCTTGAGAAATGCCCTGGACATAGCGCTCGGTAATACGTGGTCCAGCTTCTTTGTATGCTTTTCGGGCAAAGTTAATAAAGCGCTTAATCCGCTCTTTTTGTTTGAGGTCACGCTGGGCCTGATCACGTTTTTCGAGTACCTGCTGCAGCACTTCAAGCTGACTTGTTAGCTCTGATTGTAGCTTGCGCTGCTGGGGCAGACTGCCGGTAATGCGATCGCACTGAGACTTGACTTCCCCGTACTGCTTTTCTAAGCGTTGCAAAACGATTGGATCAAAATTAACCGCCACTTGACTCAGCTCATCCGTCACTGCAGCCTGCTGCTCTTTGAGCGCTGCAACTGCCTGGGCCGCCACAGCCAAATCGGTACTCAGCTGCTCTAGTTTCTGAGCATCCTTTTCATTTTGAACGTAGGTTAGATAGCCTGGCTGATAGTCCTGACGTAGCTGCTGCTGCTGTGAGAGTTCGATGTCTACATTGGCAAAATCGGCAAGCTGCTGGGTGACCTCTGCCAGCGTTGCTTCTGTGACCTGACGCTGCTGCTGCAGTTGCTCGTAGTCTGAGGCCACACTAACCATCGTCTGTAGCTGCTCCTGCAGCACCCGACAGCGCCCTTTAGGGTCATCTAGTGCAGAGATCTCAGTCTCTAACTCACTGAGCTGAGGCCGCAGTGTTTCCAACTGGGTAAGCTGCTGATCTAAATCTGCAATGTCAGTGTAAAGTGTCTGCTGTCGGGCCGTCAGCTCCGTATCTTTTTGCTGCAGTCGTTTGCGGGTGGCGAGCTGGGCCTGCTCACCATATAACGTTTTCAATGTAGCCTGACCTGATATTAGGTTCTGCTGGAGCTGCTCCATATCAACCTGGGCCGCCAGATCGCTGAGAATATGCTCCAAGGCGGCCAAAGTAGTCTGGCTCAGGTTTTGTCCGGTTGCGATCGCATGTTTCAACTGCTCAAGGACATCACCAGACAATAGCGGCAAACTTTGTTGCAGCTCACCAAGAGCGTTCAGAGCCAGCGTCGCCTGGCGATCGTAATCTATCGATTGAGAACGATGACTAGAGACCAGCTGCTGCAGCTCCGCTTGAAACTGCTGTGCTGCTTCAACTCGACTAAGCTGCTGCTGCCAGCGCTGCTGCTGCTGCTCTAGCCGAGGAATTCGCTCTACGCTGCTTTGCAGCGCATCAAGTGCCTGTAGCTCCTGCACTATCTGACGACTGTCTTGCTGTAGCCGACTCAGACTGTCTTGCAGTCCCTGACGACGCACCTGCACCTTAGCCAAGGTCTGCTGTTGTTCTAGCAGCTCACGACGGGTCGTCTCTAAGCGCTCTTGTTGTTCACAAGAAGCGGTTAACTCCACAATTTGTTTTTTAACCCGGTCACGCTGCTCTAACTGCACCTGTAACCGTGCCATCCTGGTGGCCTGCTGGTCCAGGCTACGCTGTTGGGTCTGCTGCTGTTGAACAAGGTGCTGACGCTGTTGATTTTGCTGTGTCAGAGCTTTGAGCACCGTTTCCAGCTCTAGATAAGAACGATATGCCTGGGCGTGGGTCTGACATAGGGCCTGGGCCTGATGAGATCGCAGTCGTGCCTGCTCTATCACCTGATATGCCTGGTGCTTTGCTTCTGTTTGTAGAGTCAGCTGCTGCTGTTGCTGCTGAAGCGTCTGCAGCTTCACCTGTTGGGTAGCAAGCGCTTCTTTTTGCCCCTGTAGCTGGGCTAGCTCTTGTTGCAGCACCAGCTGCTGTTGTTCTCCAGCCGTAATTTCCTGGGTAATCCGTTCATACCTTGTCGTTAAATCATCCCGACCCTCCAGCTGTTCTTCGTACTGCTGCAGCTGAGTTTTCAGCAAATCTACCTGAGCTTCGGCATAGCGACGCAGACTGTTTGAATCCTTATGGACCTGACGGTATTCTTCGACTTTGAGAACACTGTCAAAAATAGGTTTGCGTTTTTCAGGGCTCAGTAAAAAATCAGCAGTAAAGGTGCCCTGGGGCACCCCAATGGTATTGGCAAAAAGCTGCCCTAGATCGGTCCCAGCAGGCACCCCCAAATGCTGCTGCAGCCAGGGCTCTATCTCATCCTTAATCCGGCTATAGTTTAAGCGCTCTTCTAACTGAGGGTCAAAAAGGGTATATCCCCTACTGGTACAGCGTTCTACCTCATAGGTCCGACCGTCGTAGCTGGAGACAAAGGCCACCCTGACCTGGGCGCTACCGCTGCCGTTGCGGACCAAATCTTCTTGTTTGTAGCCCCCCCGGTAGTTGAACAGCGTCCAGGCAATCGCCTCTAAAATACTTGTCTTACCTGCACCGTTGACACCACAAATGGCATTGGTTCCCAGCTGAAACTCAAAGTTGCGATCGCGATGAGCCTTAAAGTTTGTCAGGGTAACCGACAGCAAATACATGGCAGCCCCAAGCTCCGTCTCTAAGATAATGCGCTAGAGCAGTTTACCTTCTTCAGCCTCAGTTTAGCCGCTGTAGCTAATACCCAACAGGGTAGCGAATTATCTAAGCTTCTCAGGCAAAGACAGGCACAGTAAAGGGCTACTTCTGCTCACCTACCTCAGAACAATTCTAAACGCCCAGAAACACTACCTGGCTGTCGTAAAACTGGCAGTGCCTGCTGAGCCCAAGTCTGAACCCGTGGATGGGAACTCGTCGCCAACTGACGACACAGTCTAATTGCCTGAGGCAGTTGACCGTTCTCCTTATACGCACGGACCAACCAATTATTGGCAGTATAGTAGAGCTTATCAGGAGGTCGAACCTGAGCAGTGACCTGCTGTAATCCACGAATTCCCTTCTGAACCTGGCCACCCCTCACCGCATCTATGGCAGCTTCTAACATTTCTTGTGACATACAAAAATTCGCCCCAAACAACAAATATGTAATTTCAAAAATATTCAAACACTCTACTCATCAGCTCGTAATAAACGGCCCCCGCAGCGAAACGAGAGCAAAGCCGTGAATAACGCTGGCCGACGCTCAACTTTGTTTTAAGCAGCCAATTAACTCAGAAAATCGGCTTATCAAAAGCTTCCATCTCTAAATATCGAATCAAGTCCTCACTAGATCTTGCCCCAATGGCTCCTAGCCCCACCCCTGAAGCACTTACACCCTGAAGCTATATCCATAGAAAAGTTGTTGCTCTATTTTGTTCCTCAGAGCTAGGAGTTAAGCAACATGACTGGCTCATTGCCAGCCAACTATCAGGCTTATTAGCTTATTAGAGTATATCAACCCATAATCAAGAGCTACACGTCACTTAAAGGATTCAGTTATAAAAATCACATAGATACACGGACCTATCTGTTATGCCAAGGCTATTTTTTTACCTCAGCACATCCGAGTAAATCCCATTAGTCAAACGTCTGCAATGGTTATCACCGAAGTGTTTTAACGAATCCATCAGTAGTAACACAGAAATAACCATCCTCAAATATCCGCCAAATAGCTGACATATATCAAGAAATTTTGACGGTTCGAAGCTCTCCATCGTCAAAAGACAAATTTTTCCCAAAAAGTACTGAGTTATCAAAACAATTATTCTTGAAATTTAAAGCACATCCACGGACTAGCTCACCGTAAGAACAACAATTATTGATGACTCAGCGGGCTCCCTAGGGAATTTCATGGATAATTTACAAATGCGATTACATTAAGTCTCCTTGATATCAACTAACCATGGGCTTCACCCCCTAGCCTGTCTTCAGAAACTTATATATGTTGATTATGAGAGCAGTTTTTAGAAAAAATAAATAGAACAACTTTTATGAGTACCATTTTCCAAAAACGCTGGCTTAAAAAATCTTGTTTTAGCCAGACAGCATCAGCAGCCTCCGACATTCACATTTTATCTATCACAAAGTTTGCCTAGACAGACCTAGGCTTTTACAAGATGAACAGATCTATTTACCGAGGATTCTAGGCAAGATTAATCGCTACTAGTAGCCTTACTCCTCTACATAGAAAAAGAACATTACTATCGAAACGCCCATCACCACGTATTGGTTATGTCACGAGATGCACTGATTGTTGGAATTAATCAATACCAAAATCTGCCTGGGCTCACGGCCGCTGCCCAAGATGCTGAGGGCATTGCCAATACCCTTGAAACCTATGGTGGTTTTCGGGTTCGAAGATTACCGGAAGTTATCGAAACACAACGTCCGAAAGTAGGTCAACAGACACCCGTATCAGCACAGCAGCTTGAGAATAGTCTAATTCGTCTTTTGTTGCCAAAAGGTGATCACATTCCTGAGACAGTTTTCTTCTATTTTTCAGGGCATGGCTTACAGCGTGATATGGGAATTCGTGAAGGATACCTTGCCACCAGCGACACACAGCCAGACACCTCTAACAGTGGTTTATCTCTATCTTGGCTACGTCGCATTATTAAACATAGCCCTGTTCGACAAATTTTAGTTGTCTTAGACTGCTGCCACAGTGGAGAATTTCTCTCTCTAAAAGATGAAGCCTGGCAAGGTAGCGATGGTCAAAGTTACTTGTTTATGGCTGCCTCTAGAGAGTACGAAGAAGCCTATGAGTCATTAAATAGCAGCTATAGTGTTTTGACTCAAGCAATTTTAACGGGTCTAGTGCCTCAGCAGTCTGGCAGTGCCCGAGTGACAAGCACAGATCTGATCGCCTTTGTTGCCAATCAGCTGAGCAGTGAACTTCAGCAGCCCTTGTTTGAACAAGGGGGCAGTGAGATTCTTATCACCTATCAAGCAGAAAGACCCCGAACTAAATCAGAAAGTATCTCAATCATCTCGCGCTTAAAACAATATAGTTTTAACTTTTGTCCCTATCGCGGTTCTCAACCGTTTGAGGAAAAACATGCAGCGTACTTCTTTGGGCGCGAAGCTTTGATTGAAGATTTCTTCAAAGTCTTAGAGCAAACAAACATTTGTACTCTGGTGGGGGCCTCAGGCAGTGGCAAAACATCTCTGCTAAGAGCTGGCATCATTCCTCGTCTTGCAGGAGACAATGACACTTCAGAAAGCGAACATTGGATACGCTATCTTACACCTGGTACACAGCCACTAAAATCTTTAGCTGCAGCTTTTGCTACCGAAAATCAGCAGATGACCGTTGCCAATCAGCTGTTTCAGACTGAAGATTTGCTCAGAAATCAGTCAGATGGATTGGTCAATCTAATAACGGCTACAGTGTTAGAACGGCCTCACATCAAAAAAATCTGGCTGATTATCGATCAGTTTGAAGCGCTACTTACCCCAACAGCTGACTTACAAATCAAAGCAGAGCGTCAGCAGATTATCCAAGGATTGGTGACAGCTGCTCGCTGTCCTGAGCTTGCTCTCGGCATTATTATTAGCCTGCGCACCGATAGCCTTGACAATCTGTTGAACTATGACGACCTGTTCTCGCTAGTAGCGCATAGTCGCATCGCGATGACACCGATGAGCTATCAAGAAATTCGAGACGTCATTGAGAAACCTGCTGAAAAGCTAGGTCTTAAAATTGATCCCTATTTGGTCCACAATCTGACACTCGACTTAACGGGTGCCCCCGGTGAACTCGCACTGCTACAAAATACCCTATATGAATTATGGAGACACCGTACTTCTATTTCATACAGCAAGGGAAGTCCTTGTCTCTCGCTAGATAGCTATTTAAAATTAGGCAAACTGTCTGCCATGGTCACTGACAGAGCAACAGCGCTCTATCAGTCTTTGTCGTCAGAGGAACAACCTATTGCCAGACGTATCCTCATCTCATTATGTGATTTGGGTGATGGACGTTTTGATCAGTGCCGACAGGTGTATAAGTCTGAATTGATCAATCAGAAATTTTCTCAAAGCTCAATTGATAGCGTCCTAAAGAAACTAGTAGATGCACGTTTGGTGGTTGTAGACAGGCTAAGCCCTCAACCTAAGGAAAAAACAATGACAGCTACAGCCTGGGAAACCCAGGAACATGAGACAGCTGATATTAAACGTTGGCTGGTCACAAACCCACCTATAACGATCCCTGCCTCAGAAGACACCATCGAACTCGCCCATAAATCTTTGGTATCAGACTGGTCACTTTTACGCCAATGGCTACAAAACAGCCGAGCTATACTGCGTCAGCAACGAGAGCTGGAAGCACGAGCTAGAATATGGCACGAGCGCGGACAGCCAACGCACGCTGAGTATTTGCTGGGACAGCAAATACGCAAAGATGTTCAGCAGTTTTTAATAACCCATGGGCAAGATATATCGTCAATAGCCCAAAAGTTTTTAGACGTCAGCCAGCACACTGCTAGATATCAACGCTGGAAAACCCGAGGTATCGCTGTACTACTCCCGCTGGCAATGATGGCAGGAATGACCGTATCGCTGGTACGCCGTCAGCTAGTACTCCGCATCGGCCCTACAAATAGCCCCCCAGTGATGCCTACGCTTTTTCCCACGTCAGCCCTCAAACCGCAACTTCCCGAACGCTGGGGAGCATCAGGGGTTACGCGTTTAACGATTACCTCACAGGTGTTAGCGTTTAACCAAACCTATTCTCAGTCAGAGATCGGTCAGTTCTCAATTAGCCAGCTAGCTAACTTAATGACACCAAGCGGTATCATGACACACTCGGGCTCATTACCGGATACTCCCAGCAGACCATTGAATGGTGTGGAACACGAGTAGACTATGGAATGGTATTTTCAAGGTTTCGGCAGACTGTAGCAAAGTTAGTCAGCTACAGTGAAGCCACAGTAGTAGGAGAAGCAAAGATGGGCCATCCGATTAGTCCTATAATCAAACGATATATTGACTATTGGCTGCTAGCGGCTCTGACCTTTACGCTAACCGCCTTTGTTGTTCCTTGGCTATAGGATTTTAACGAGTGAGCGTAGTATCCTCAACGATCAGAGCTATTAGACGGTATCTTGAGCCGTACTTAGGGCTAAAGCCCCATAAGTTTCTACTCACTAGCTTGCTGATAATTGGCTTGTGGTGCCTGACTCCCAATACTGCCATCGCCGCTACCGCCCAGGCTACATTTGCAGGGGGATGCTTTTGGTGTATGGAGCATCCCTTTGATGAGCTATCAGGGGTCACCGCCACCACCTCTGGATATATGGGAGGCACGGTCGTATCTCCTACCTATCCCCAGGTTTCATCAGGGACAACAGGGCATGCTGAGGTTGTGCAGGTAGAGTATGATACCGACCTGGTGAGCTACGAAACCCTGCTGGATACCTTTTGGCGCAATGTAGACCCTCTAGATGCCAGGGGGCAATTCTGTGACAAGGGAAGTCAGTATCGCTCTATCGTTTTTTATCATGATGATATCCAGCGAGAACTAGCCCAGACATCTAAGCAGGCTGTTGATAAGCTTTTTGAGAAGGACATTGCCACTGAAATTTTGCCTGCTCAAACGTTTTATCCAGCCGAAGACTACCATCAGAATTATTATCAAACCCATCCAGCTCGCTATCGGGTATATCGATTTGGCTGTGGGCGTGACCAGCGCTTGTCACAGCTGTGGGGATCTGAGTCTGAATAAAGCGGCGAAGGGGATTTGATGGCAAGTCTCAATATCTCTCTGCTCAATAGTCAAAAAACTGACTAAAGTAAAAGGTAGACGTAACCTAACGAGAGCCCATGACTGCTGTACAGCTTTCTGCCCGCGATGTAATGCGTGCCGCCTATGAAAATCGCTATACCTGGGACGGTGATTTCCCTGGCTACACCACAGATGTGGAGTTTAAGCACGGTGAGCAAACCTATGTAGGTAAGGCTCGGGTTAATCCTGATCTGTCAGCCGAGGTTTTTGATATTGAGGATGAGGCTGCATTAAAGCTGGTAAAAGGGCAGCTCTGGGAAGTTGCGATTCATCGAGTACGTCGTGAGTTTGAAACCACCCACGGTAAGAATACATTTGCCTTGGGCAATACCGATGACAGGGGTGCCGTAGAAATTTTGGTGGAGGGCAAATCCACAGGCGATAAGTACAAGGTGCTTAATGATGAAGTGGTCCTAGTACATCGCCACATCCACGGTGTCGTCGTAACAATCAACACGTTTAGTACTCATGATACGGGTGCAGGCTATTTGTCCCATACCTACGATTCTGTATATCATGACCCGAAAACGGGTGAGCAAACTAAGGGAAGGAGCGAGTTTACCGATGAATACGACAAATTTGGTGACTACTTTATCCTGACGCGACGCGCGATCGCATCTGCCGATGAAGGCTCCATGGAATTCCTATTCACCAACATTCAACTGCTCGCCTAAACTCAAACTCTGCTCAGCTGCATTACGGCTGTCCGCTTAGACTATCTGAGCGGACAGCGTTGGCGTAAGGATTCTATGGCCGTTCCTACATCGGCCTCAGAATCTAACTGCAGCTTACGGATATCGGCTTTGGTCTGATTATCTGGGTCGACGTCATTGGCAATCAGATCAGCCGCCTGATAGCGATAGTCAGAAGCCTGCTGATAGGCTTCAACCAGTGCAAACTGGATCGGTTGCAGCCTGTTATTGGATAACACCAGACCATCAAGTATTTGGGACACATCGAAATAGATGCGACCTACCTGACGCTCAATCCCCTGGTTATAGCCAGAGTTGCTCAGGTTACCTTCGTTGATTTCTTGAATGCGGAGGTTACCTTCCGCTAAAGCACCATTAAGCAAAGCGCATTCTTCACGGGGCACACAGCCGCTGGCCAAGAGCAGCCCCACTAACGTACTTAAACATAAAAACCGACGCCGCTTGGTCCCAACAGGGTGTGAACGGTAGATGGTAAACATACAATTTTTGCGATCGCTGATGATGAGGGGACAACATTGTCCTCCGAGGTGCCATGCTTATCGGCGTGTTTCTTACTTTTACGATTGCTTGGAGGCATCCCAGGACAGATAGATAGTGAACGTAGCCGTTCTCTAATCAGAGGATGCACACCAGCCTACCTTTAGGCTCAAATCATACCGAGAATCAGCAACCGCTCACAACATTGGCAAAGAGGACAATACCTTGAATATCAGTTTTTTGGGCACAGGGCTTATGGGTGCCCCTATGGCACAACAGCTACACTCAGCGGGACATCAGGTCTATGGTTGGAATCGTACACCCGATAAGCTGGCCGCGCTCGAGGGCATCACTGCAGCTAAAACTGTAGTGGCCGCCATCCAAGCATCTGAACTGATTATTTTGATGCTGACCGATGCTGATGCCATTCGCAGTACGCTGCTGAGTTCCGAGGCTGTAGCTTGTCTCAAAGGTCGTACGGTCCTGCAGATGGGTACCATTTCCCCCCAAGAGAGCAAAGCTATTGCCCAAACTGTTCAGACAGCAGGAGGTGACTATCTGGAAGCCCCGGTCCTAGGCAGCATTCCTGAGGCCAAGGCTGGCACACTAATCGTGATGGTAGGAGCCACCGCAGAGCAGTTTGATCAGTGGCGGCCCATCTTAGAGTGCTTTGGCCCGACCCCTCAGCTCATGGGGCCCGTAGGTGCAGGTAGCGGTGTCAAGCTGGCAATGAATCAGCTGATTGGTACTTTGACTACGGCCTTTTCCATGAGTCTGAGTCTTGTCAAACAAGAAGCCATCGACATTGAGAAATTTATGGCAATTGTGCGTCAGAGCGCGCTCTATGCTCCCACATTTGATAAGAAGCTCGGACGTATGCGCGATCGCAATTTTGCCAATCCCAATTTCCCCACCAAACACCTCCTCAAAGACATGAACCTATTTGTCCAATCAGCCGAGACATTTAGCCCGGAGGTGGCGGCTAGCGTTGCTCAGATCGTGCAACAGGCCGTTGAGCAGGGTCTAGCAGACCAGGACTACTCGTCGGTATTTGCTGCAGTCAATACAAAATAGGGCTCCAGGGGCGTTCCATGGAACGCCCGTCGTACAGCCTAAGCCGTTAACGCCTGTGCCTTGACCGGTTCAGAAAGGGCACCAAAGCGGCGATCTCGTTTTTGGAACGCCAGCAGTGCCCGATGAAACTCATGACGGTCAAACTGGGGCCAGAATACATCGGTAAAGTACATTTCTGCATAGGCCATCTGCCACAGCAAAAAGTTGCTCAGCCGCTGCTCACCGCTGGTGCGAATCAACAAATCCGGATCGCTGCTACCCGACGTATAAAGATGGCGCTCTAGCAGCTCTTCGGTAATAGCGTCAGCAGACAAATCTCCACGCTGTACCCGCTCAGCCACAGAGCGACATGCCTGGGTAATTTCATGACGGCTGCCATAGTTGATGGCCACATTAAATTCCACGGCGTCGTTATGCTGGGTTTGCTCCATGGAGCGCTCCATTTCACGCCGTAGCGATGTGTGAAGCCCGGACAAATCTCCAATAAACCGAATCCGTACGCCTTCTCGATGCATTTCTGAAAGCTCTTTTCGTAGCAGGCGCTCAAATAGGACCATTAGAAAGTCAACTTCTTCATGGGGCCGTCGCCAGTTCTCAGTAGAAAAGGCATAAACCGTTAGCGCGCCCACTCCCCAATCTTTACAGCAGCGTAGCAAGTCCTTTAATACGTTGGCCCCTCGACGATGCCCTTCAATTCGAGGCAACCCTTGGCTCTTAGCCCAGCGGCCATTGCCATCCATAATCACAGCGATATGATTAGGTAGCCCACGGGGATCGAGATCGGACGGTAACGTTTGTAGAGTTTGGGTCGTCATAGCTATAAATACGTATTTCTCCGAATATGCATTAACTGTGAATGGGACTGCACCATTAGGTACCGGACCCAGTTCAGGCATGTAGCCAGTGCTGATTTATGGAAAGATTAGAGCTGCACTCATGCCGTTTGACAAGACTGACAGAACAATCCTCTAAAGCAGCAATGCCAGAAATTACAATAGTGGCCTTTATAAGCCTATCGACTTTAGCGTAATCATCCCCCAAATGCTTAGTAACTAGGAACCATGGAATGATCCAAGAGTGCCCCAAGTCCTTATTTTTTTAGACGCCCCCGGCATTAATAGCGGGGTGAATCCGGGACATAGACAAAGGGTGATCGATTTGACATTGGTCAGCCCCGAATCACTCCCTGTCTGTTTACACGCTATAGGGTTCTTTGTCTGAGATAGTAGGTAACTGTGCGAATTTAAAGGTCTGAAAAAGTCGGAATATCCGATGCGCAATGATCCTAACTGTGGCGGTAGTCTGTCAATGTGAGGAAAACCACTGACCATGGCTGGCGTTGATACTGCAATCGAATTCACTGATTCACTGCTCTATGAGAAAACAGGGCAGCATCTCAGCGATCTGCAATGCTGTATTTTGCAGCAGGTGTGGGGGGGTAAAACCTATCGTGCGATCGCAGCGCTGGCTGGCTATAGCGAAGGTCACATCAAAGATGTCGCTTCGCAGCTGTGGCGACTCCTCTCAGATGTTTTAGGAGAGCGGATCACTAAGGGCAACTATCGCTCACGCCTAGTGTATTGGCTCAAGCGCGCCAAACGCAAAATGGTCCATGTTGCCGAAGAAGCCTGGCCCCGAGCTAGTGCATCAAGTATTTCTTCACACCATGGCAGTACTGCCGATCGCGGTGCTGACGATAATACAGCTGAGTCGACCCCGTTTTCTTCACCCATCAATCCGCATTTTATTGGCCGTAACGATGCAATTGAAACGTTAAACTCTCTGACCGTACAAGGTCATAAAATCATCATCATTCAAGGGGAGGGAGGGTTAGGTAAAACCACACTAGCTCAGCATTATCTACACCAAGCAGATTTTGATGTAGTGCTCGAATGGCACATTGCCCAAGAAACGTCTAACCTCACCGCCGTTGAACACATTCTTGATGAATGGCTGCGTCAGGATTTTGATGATGAGCCTGGACAAGATGTCAGTATTAGTCTCAGTCGACTCAGGCGACACTTGAAACAACAGCGCACTGGCATCCTCATCGATAATCTCGAACCGGCCCTAGACAGCGACGGACGGTTTGTTGTGGACGCTCGATGTTACACAAATCTCTTTAAGCTGTTGTCAGATTTCGCCACCAATGCAACAACGGTGATCACTAGTCGAGATCGCCTCTGTGAACCAGGGATAAAAGCCTATCACTACCGGCTCCCCAGACTGACCCCTGCCGATTGGCACCAGAGCTTTGACTACCATCAGATTTGTTTTCCGAATACCGATGAGATCTTACATAGCTTACATCGAACCTATGGCGGTAATGCTAAAGCTATGGAGATTTTGTGCAGTACCATACAAACAGACTTTCACGGTAATCTAGACGCCTATTGGCAGGCATACCAGGCCGATCCGCTCGCTGAGATCGATCTTAAGAATCTGGTTATCAGTCAAATTGATCGGCTGCAGGACTTAGACCCAATCGCCTATCAGCTGCTCTGTCGTCTCAGCTGCTACCGCTATCAGACTATCGCCAAACTGCCACTCCCCGCCGTCCTAGCCCAGTGCGAACAGACCGATGGCCAGCGAGCGATTACCTCCCTACGCAATCGGTCGCTAATTGAAGTCGAAAAGGGACAATATTGGCTGCATCCTGTTATTCGCGCCATCGCCATAGAGCGCCTCAGACAAACCCCCATGTGGCATCAGGCAAATCAGATAGCTGCCGCCTATTGGACCCACAGCATCCAATACTTAGGCGCACTCGCCGACGCTCAGCAAGCGCTGGAGGCCTACTATCACTACGTGGCCATAGATGCGTATGAGGCAGCTGCCCAGGTACTGTTGCAGAGTCGGCATAACCAATGGCAACAGTTTTTACCGTTGGCCAGCAGTCTCTATCGTATGGGGTTGCTACAGCCTGTCAGTACTCTCATTGTCGAAGTGCTGTCTCACTTAGAAGCGACCGAGCAGAGGCTGCCTCAAGTCAGCGAGCTGCGCAATATTCTTGGGGATATTTACTGGATCACCGGGGAGATTAATCAGGCCATTGCCTGTCAGCAGGGTGCGATCGCAACGGCCCAAAATCATCTAGCCACGTTAGAGCTGACAAGTCAGGGCGCTGGTCCCCTCAGCTATTATTATCTCCAGATGTTAAATATCGACTCCAGGTTAAGCCTTGGGCTGTATGCCATGGATCTTTGGGAGCTAGCGGAAGCGGCAGCCACATTTGAAATTGTTGTTGAACTTGGACAGAATACTCGCCACCAAGCCTGGGCTGATAAAGCCACCATCGCCTTGGCATTAACCTATGCCTGGCAAAATCAGGAGGAGCGCGCTCAGGCGCTAGCAAGCAGCTGCTTAACTCGGTTTCAAAACCAGACATCGGGTAGGTTAGCCTATTTTATCCAGCTTCTAGGACAAACCTATGGACAGCTGGGCTATGGAGAACAGGCTGAGAAGCTCTACCAGCAGGCCCTCACATTTGCCGATTCCAGTCACTATTTGCAGGTTAAAGCCAAAGCTCTGACGGGTCTAGCTACCATTGCTCGTCAGCGTCAGCAGATGGACATTGCGCTCACCTACCATACTCAGTCGGTTGAACTATTTGATAGCATTGGGGCCAAATGTGACTTAGCTAGCGCCTATGTAGAGCTGGGTCATAGCCACATAGCCTTAGATAATTTGGAGCGCGCCTATGACTGCTGGCGGCAATCCCTGACCCTGTATGCAGACATTCACGCCGATAAACAAGTGGACAGAGTGACTCGTCTACTGACATCAACACTCAGTCTTTAGTCATTGATGTACGAGATCTGATAAGTATTAAAAGTTAGCCAGTCATGGATTTACACGTAGAACATACTGAAGATGAATTTCTTCATAGGTGATTTATCCAACTATCAGCATTACTGACTATTCTAGAAACGTGCAGATAAGCACGTCAGCAATCTTCCCTGAGACAGAAGTTAGCTGCCAGTACGATCGGTCTCTTTGATTCTGAAAGCCAATGATTAGACTGTGCGGTGCAAACCGGCAGTCTTTTTTTTGCTGTCAAGTCCTTCAGTAGGTTTTTAACACTTCACCTAACTCTCTAGCAGGGCGACAGGCGACAGCGTATGCCCCATGGTATTGAAACAACCATTGATGCAAATCTCTTAACGTACAAATCGCGTTAACCGTCTGGAGCAGCGTCTTTAAGCTTTGACTCTCTTTTTGTTGTCGCGCCGTGAGAATTCTGGGGTCTATTCCCCGATCGCTAACGGTCTCAAAAGAGATGTGATAATCCCGAGAATCTCCTATCAAACCGTAGACCCATTCAAAAATCATCTTGGTTCTAGGCATATGGAACTCAGAGGTAATCACCAAAAGACATCTCAAATTTAAAGGATCAGCATGTATAACCCGAGAGAAGTATGCATTGCCGATGGTATCGTAGGAGCTGGTTTCAACTAAAACTTTCTCCGGAGCAATGCCTTTTTGCATTAGATACTTTGCTGCTGCTACCGATTCAAAAATTGGATAGCCTTCAGCGTCTGAAGGTGGCGGCTTATGGGTTGTACCGGCACTAAGAGTAATAATGTAGGTATGCTCACTGCTGCGTTCGACAGCACAGTCCAATCGACGCTGCGTCCAGAGGGGAAGCTGGCCTTCATCGCGAACACCACCCCCCGGAACAAGAATTGCATCATAGGCATTTTCCATCGGCTGGCGGCTCCCATCTTGTCAAACGGCACAGATTCTTCGCTGATAATCTCTAGCCAGCTAACTGCCGTGCAGGCGTTCCATGGAACGTCTCTGCAGGTACCATTTACTAAGCGTCAGCAACAGCGAACGTTTGGACCGCATCAAAACCTAGCCCTTTACGCAGAATAACAGGCTCATCTTCAGTCATATCCAAAATGGTAGATGCCAGGTAGCTAGGTTCTGCCTCACTGTCGATAATCAGATCGACCTGTTTTTCTAAGGCATCAAATAACTCATAGCGTGAGCAGTAGGTTTCATCCATATCCCCGACATGGGCCGATGTGGAAATAATTGGATTGCCCAAACCTTTAAGCAGTGCCTGACACACAGGACTATCAGGCACACGAATGCCTGTTGTTTTACGCTTGGGGTTCATTACCAGCTTTGGCACTAGCTTGGTCGCTGGCAAAATAAATGTGTAGGGCCCCGGAATCAAATGACGCATTGTGCGATAGGCCGGATCGCTCACATAGGCGTACTCAGCAATGTTGGATAGCGACGAACATAAAAACGTCAGCGGTTTGTCATTAGACAGATTTTTGAGCTGTCGCACGCGTTTGATAGCGTTTTGAGACTGGAGGTCTCAGCAAACGGCATACACCGTATCGGGGGCATACAGCATGATTGCACCGCTCTGTAGCTGCTTGCGGATCTTCTCAACTTTGAAAGATTGGGGCGACTTTGGATGAAGCGTGTAAAGTGTGGCCATAGGTCAGTCCCTCGGACCCGCTACTGCAGAAAGAGATCATAGCGAGTGTTACGGTGTTTTTACGAAAACGGCTACTTCTCTTAACAGAGGTCCTATGACTACTCTCCGTTCTGAATTCGCTCTACTCCATCAGCAAACGTTTTCTTTAGAGCATGCAGCCTTTGGCGATCTGCTAGCTCAGACTCAAAACCTTTTGATCGTTCAAGATCTTGATGGCGTATGTATGGGGCTTGTAAAAGATCCTCTCAATCGGGAAATTGAGCGGGCCTATGTAGACGCTGCGATCGCATATGATGGCCACTTTTTTGTACTAACCAACGGCGAGCACATTGGCAAACGCGGCGTTAACGGCATTATTGAGAAAGCGCTTGGAGAAGAGGTGGGTAGCCGCCACCTGCCTGGTCTAGCAGCAGGGGGGATCCAGTGGCAAGACCGCTACGGTCAGCTCACTCATCCGGGTGTGAGCGAGACCGAGCTAACATTTCTAAAATCAGTGCCTGAGCGGATTCAAATAACGCTGCACAATTTTTTAAGCACCGTTGACCACGGGCTGTCACCGGATGTCCTCAGCCGCTGCATTGATGCATCTGTATTAGATAATGTAGCCTCGCCGACAGCCAACCTCAACACGTTTTATGAAACCCTGCAAAATCCGGCGCTATATCGGCAGCTGCAAGAGCAAATGAAACAGCTGACGGAGACTCTGCTGGCTGACGCCAGCGCCCAAGGGCTAAGCGATTCATTTTTTGTCCACTATGCGCCTAATTTGGGTCGCGATGATAGCGGTGATGAAGTCATTTGGTGGGCCGACGCAACTACATCTGGAACCACCGACTTTCAATTTATGCTGCGCGGAGCCATTAAAGAAGCCGGGGTTCTAGCATTACTTAACCACTACTACTTTGAGAGAACAGGAACGTATCCTTTGGGCGTAGGGTTTAATGCCAGGCAAGCTCCCAAGGATATGGCTGATATGCTGGCTCTGGTCCAACAGGATTTTGACCCGGCCTATATGCCCCTCATTGTGGGCGTGGGAGATACCGTTACTAGTCAGGCGGTAGACACAGAAGCGGGCCTAAGTTTCAAACGGGGCGGCAGCGATCGCAACTTTCTGCAGCTGATTCAAAATATTGGCCAAGCATTCGATAGCGGCAATCTCGTTGTGTATGTAGACAGCAGCGGCGGTGAACTCAAAAATCGGCGTGCGGTACAAATGGAGCATCATAACGGGATACCTACCGTTACTCAAGGACCTGGCGATCCTCGCGATACCAGCGATCCGTTGATCATTAATGTGGTTTTTCCTGGTGGCCATTCACAATATTGCCAGGTATTTCAAGCCGGTGCGATCGCACGTAGACAGTCGTAACCCCCACCAGAGGCTTCACAAAGCTGGGCTCTAGAGAGTCCGGCTGCTAAAAATTAAAGGGCTACACACGCATCCACACGATTTTCCAATTGGATAAATATATTCAAATAAGGACTTATGCAAACGACTGTAAACTTAGGTGAATCAGCGATTAGTAGCAAGGTCTCTAGTGCTACATTGAGTCTATAGAAACAACTGAATAACTGTTAGGAACTCAAGTATGTTTCTAACATTTCAAACCTAAATCTCTTTCAGATTTAGCTATGTGTCTAACCGGGGTAATTGCAGTTTAATTAGTTTGAAATATCATCAAATTTAATTAGACTTAGCAGCCAAATCTCAATCGATATAAGACAAGTAGCAAATTTGAACCGTAAACCTTAGCAAGAAATTCCTATTAACTTCTTCAACCAAACTAACAGCAGACTAGCGATTGTTTTTGAGTTTTGCCAAGTTTTAAAAGGGTCAGTTAGAAATAACTGGCCCTATTTTAATGGCTTATATTTAGATATTTGAGCAATAGTAAAACAGGTCAACCATGACCGACTGGCTAGCATTAGTTATTGGTAATACTCGATGGCACTGGGCCTGGTTTGACGGAGCCAAGCTTAAACAGGTTTGGCACACGCCCCACCTAACATCGCTAGACCCAGGAGTACCAAAACCTACGCTGCGCTCTATCCTGACCGATTGGGCCCCACCACCGCTTTTAAACCTGCCGTTAGAGTCAATGGGGCTTTGGGCCACTACCGTCGTCCCCTCCCAGACACACCATTTGCAACAGATTCCTACGGTGCGGTGGATTGACCAATTTTTTCTAGAGGGCTGCTACCCCACCATGGGGCTAGACCGTGTGATCACCCTGGCGGGAGCCGGGTATCGCTACGATTGGCCAGTGCTGATTATTGATGCTGGAACAGCCCTCACCTTTACGGCTGGAGCCGCACGCAAATTTTTAGGTGGCGCTATTTTACTGGGGTTGCGATCGCACTTTACCGCTCTCCATGAATATACGGCCGCGCTTCCTTTAGCTCATCCGTCCCTGCAGCTACCACCACGCTGGGCAAAAGATACCGTTAGTGCCCTACAAAGCGGCGTTATTTATACGACCCTAGCCAGCGTGCATCAGTTTATTCAAGACTGGCAGCAGCAATATCCCACAACCACCGTTATCTTTACCGGTGGCGATGGTGAATATCTCCACCAGGTTTACCAGCAGACATATCAGACAAAACAAAACCAGACCCTCACAGAGAGGACCTGGTTTGATGCAAATCTAATGTTTTGGGGGATCTTCACCTATCGCAGGGATGTCACTCGCGCACTGTAGGCTGCAGTATCAGTACCGGCTGTCGCCGACGGAATCGCTAGCTCACTGTCCATTTCTTGCAGTCGAGCCACTCGCGCACCGGGGTTGGGATGAGTACTAAAAATTGCCGGTGGGCTGTTACCACTGTCCAGCTTTTGCATTAGCGTTGCCATACCCGTCTGGTCGTAGCCAGCTTCTCCCATGGTGACAAAGCCATGATCGTCAGCAACTAACTCATCCTTACGGCTGTTGGGCAACGTCAAAGCTACATCCACCGCAATGGAAACCATCTGGTTACGGCTCAGTCCAAAGGCTCCAGCCACACCCTGGGCGATGGCCACATCTCGCATTTGATCCAGCGCATGTTTTTCAGCAATGTGCCCAACCTCGTGCCCTAAGACTCCGGCTACCTCTGCCTCATTGTCAGCCGCTGCCAGCAAACCTGTTGTGATGTAAACATACCCACCCATCGTGGCAAATGCGTTGATACTATCGTCTTCCACCACCTGAAACACATAGGGAATGTCTGGACGATCGCTATGGGGAATCAAACTCTGCCCGATCTGATCGACATAGGCTGTAATCGCATCGCTGCGATGTAGTCGAAACGATTGGCCCAGCAGCTGCCGATTAACCTGACCGCCGAGGCTGATCTCCTGCTCGTCCGACATGTTGGTAATTTGAAAAACCTGAATAGTCGGCAAGATGATATCAAGCAGTCCGGCAGTAGCAGGCCGTGGAACAAACAGCCCCATACTTAAAGTCATCGCAAAAGCCATGACTCCATACGCCAGACGACGTTGCCAGCGATTGCCCCAATGGAGAGTAGCGTTAGACATGGTCAGCTTACTGTGGTGAACGGTGAAGGAACAAAACAGATACGGTCAACTTTGCAGTTGTCTAGCAGCTATCAACCAGCATCTGTAACTCGACCATAGCGACAGCTCAAAAGCTTTTTCTACAGGCTGTGACAGTTCGTTGATTGTAGATTGACTCATTAGACATACAAATGACACGGTCCCCTAAACTCCAGTGTAAAGAGCCCAGCTCAACAACCGCATTGGTCACTTAGCGGAATTTTGACTGACTGGGATACAGTGGATAGTGATTTATTGGGTTACGGCCTAATCTGACCGACCCATGATTAAATACTAACCACTGCTTATTCTATAGAGCAGCTAGGTTGCACGTCTGTTACGTTACGGTCTTGAGGTCCTGAATGCTCGAGCACCCAGACCAACACCACAAGACACAGTAAAGAACTATGGGGAGAGCCCAGAGCTATGGCTATTTTGGATTCTAAAGGACGTCTATTTGGCAAAATTAGCCTGCTAGATATCGGTGCAGGACTCATCATCCTGATGGTGGTGGTAGCTGTCTTTTTCTATCCTGGAACGTCTGGCTCAGTCGCCCAGGTCGGAGCAACTAATCAGGAAATTGAAGTTGATGTTATGGCGCGCGGGCTGACTGTGCTCAACCCTGAGCAGTTTTTAGCTGATATGAAAGCTGAAGGCACCACCAACGTGATTATCCGCAACCAGCCCTATGGTCAAGTAACGGTTAAAGATGTTCAGCCACTTCCCCGCAGCACGGCCGTACCTCAGCCCGATGGCTCGGTGACATCATTTCCCGACCCTCGTCCCGAGCTAGGGTTTACCGCCGATATGCTGATCACGCTAGCGGGAACTGCCCAAATTACGGACGATGGCCCCGTTTTTGGCAATAGCAAGGTCAAAATTGGTACTCCCATTGAGTTAGAGGGCAAACTCTATACCTTCAAGGCCAGTACCGTTGCCGTACGTATTCCTGACTAGACTCAGATTACTTTGTCTGTATCGCAGACTACATTTTCTCAGCTAAATATCAGTTTTTTATCAGAGTGTGTTCATACGCGTCTTTCATCCTATGGGTAGAAAGCTTTAACGCTCCTACTCTTTGGAGGACACACTTATGAAACGCTTCTTACTTTCTGGTTTATCTGTTTTACTTGCAGCGGCTGCGATCGCACCTGCTGTTGAAGCCAAATCCCCCAATAATACTTCTTTAGAAGGCACTACTCTTCAGCAGCGACGATTAGAGGCTTTGAATCAGCGGACAAAAAGCAGCGGTGCGCTAACCGATACCTCACTCCAACAGCGCCGTTTACACGAGCTGAATCAGCGGACTAAGAGCAGCGCATCGTTGAGCGATATTACCCTACAGCAGTATCGTCTGGACGCACTGGACGCTCGCGATAAGTCATAGGTTCAGTCTGCACAAACTTATGTTTACAGAACATTAGGGGGCCCATGCCCCCTTTTTTGTGGTCGTCAATCTTTTTGTCATCAGACCATTCAGTCTCTAGGACAATGCCGTGGGAGTCGCTATGTCGTTATGATTAAGATAGTTGACATTTCTTAAAGGTTTTCGTCATACATGACTGCCACTGCCGACTCGCAGAGTTTGAAACACTTTATAGAAAGGCGTATTTTATTGGGTCGGCCGCTTACCACTGAGTTAACCGCTATTTTGCTGGTTTACTTTGTGCAAGGCATCTTAGGGCTAGCTCGGTTGGCCATTAGCTTTTTCCTAAAAGATGATTTAGGACTCAGTCCGGCAACCGTAGCGGCCCTGACTGGGGTGGCCACACTGCCATGGACCATCAAACCCCTATTTGGTTTTTTATCTGACGGGTTACCTCTGTTTGGCTACCGTCGTCGGCCCTACTTGGTTCTGTCTGGATTGATGGGGACAGCGGCCTGGCTGGTGCTAGCCACCCTAGCTCATACAGTCTGGCTAGCGACAGCAATGATTTTGCTGAGTTCGGTTTCGATTGCGATCGCAGATGTCATTGTTGATTCGCTGGTGGTAGAGCGCGCCCGCCAGGAATCTCAGGGGGAAGTTGGTACACTGCAGTCACTATCTTGGGGAACCTCAGCGCTTGGTGGTGTTCTCACAGCCTATCTAGGGGGACTCCTGCTTGATCAAACCTCCCCTCGTACCGTCTTTGCAGTCACTGCCACCTTCCCGCTAATTGTTTCGGTGGTCGCCTGGCTGATTACCGAAGAGCCCATCACCAAAAACACCAGCTTTAAAGTTGTTCAAAATCAGGTCCAGCAGCTAAAAGCGGCTTTTAGTCAGCGGGCGATTTGGATGCCTGCTCTATTTTTATTTCTTTGGCAGTCTACCCCGAGCGCCGATGCTGCATTTTTCTTTTTTACAACCAACGATTTGGGCTTCGAGCCTGAATTTTTGGGTCGGGTACGGCTGGTTACCAGTCTATCGGCACTGGTTGGCATTGCAGTTTTTCAGCGCTTTCTAAAGGCCGTGCCGTTTCGTACTATTTTTGCCTGGTCTACGATACTGGCATCCCTCGGCGGGATGTCCACACTTTTGCTGGTAACCCATGTGAATCGCACCTTGGGTATTGACGACCACTGGTTTAGCTTAGGCGACAGCGCTATTTTGACAGTGATGGGGCAAATTGCCTTTATGCCTGTGCTCGTGCTGTCGGCAAGACTCTGCCCGACGGGAGTAGAGGCAACGTTATTTGCGCTACTCATGTCAATTGTCAATTTAGCCAGCCTGCTCTCCCACGAGCTGGGAGCACTGTTGACCCAGTGGCTACACGTCACTGAAACAGACTTTGCAAATCTTTGGCTACTGGTCACGGTTACGAACCTGACAACCCTGCTGCCGCTACCGCTGCTATTTCTGCTTCCTAATACTTCGGCCTCGGCAGAGACAGCGCCCCTTGAAGCTGTGGAAGATGCTTTGACTCCAGAAGATGCGACTTCTCCAAAGCCAGCGCTGACGTCGCCATGAGCGTCTAGCGCCAAACCTTTAAGCCTTATTTACCCTGCCAAAACTCAACATTTACCAATCTCCTATGCAAACTCTTCCTTCTCCCAGCGCATCTACCTTTGATATGGATGATTGGCGCAGCGGCTATCGGTCACAGCCCAATGAATACGCTTACGAAATTGACGATATTGAGGGCACAATCCCAGCAGCTTTAGAAGGAACGCTGTTTAAGAATGGTCCTGGATTATTGGATATTGCAGGTCATCCGGTGCATCATCCCTTTGACGGCGATGGCATGATTACATCCATCTCTATCAGTCAAGGTAAAGCCTTCTTTCGTAATCGATATGTACGCACTGAGGGCTACGTTAAAGAACAGGCGGCTGGTAAACCGCTTTATCGCGGTGTGTTTGGCACTCAAAAGCCAGGGGGGCCCTTCGCTAATGCCTTTGACTTCCGGCTAAAAAATATTGCTAACACTAATGTAATTTACTGGGGTGGCAAGCTACTGGCCCTATGGGAAGCAGCAGAACCGCATCAGCTTGACCCTAAAACGTTGGAGACACTGGGGCTGGACTATCTCGACGGGGTGATCAAACCTGGGGGTGCTTTTTCAGCTCATCCTCGGATCGACCCTAGCTGCGATCGCACCAATAACAATCCTTGCCTGGTCAACTTTAGTGTCAAAACAGGGCTGTCCAGCACTATTACCCTTTACGAATTCGATCCCAAAGGCCGTCTAGTCCACACCCATCAGCACAATATTCCGGGGTTTGCCTTTCTACACGACTTTGCCATTACGCCTAACTACTGCATCTTTTTTCAAAATCCTGTCAGCTTTAACCCAGTTCCCTATCTGGTTGGCACTAAAGGAGCGGCTGAGTGCATTCAGTTCAACCCCAAACAGCCCACCCGCGCCATTATCATTCCCAGGGACGGCAGCAGTACCATTGAAACCATCGATCTGCAGCCCTGCTTTGTATTCCATCACGCCAACGCTTTTGAACGTGACGGCAAGCTATACCTCGATTCTATATGCTATCTAGAGTTTCCTGACCTATAAGGAGCAGAAAACTACTTAGAGGCTGATTTTGAACGCATTCCTGAAGGACAGCTCTGGCGCTTTGAGCTAGATTTAGCCGCCAGCAGCGGTCAGGCCACCTGCCTAATTGAACGAGGCTGTGAGTTTCCTGACCTAAATCCTGGCTATGTTGGTCGTCCTTATCGTTATTTATACCTAGGTGTGGCCCATCGTCCCCACGGCAATGCACCACTCCAGGCTGTCCTCAAACGAGATCTGACAACCGGGCAAGAAGAGGTTTGGAGTTTTGCTCCTCGAGGGTTTGCCGGTGAACCTATTTTTGTGCCCCATCCTCAGGGTCAAGCAGAGGACGAAGGCTGGGTCTTAAACTTGTTCTACAACGCCGAACACCGCTGCTCTGAACTCGCTATTTTGGATGCTCAAGCAATTTCCCGAGGTCCGGTGGCCACGCTGAAGCTTTCTCACCATATCCCGTATGGATTACACGGTAGCTTTACAACGGATTTAGTAGCTCCCCTCTAGACATTCAGCTCGTTGTTTACACGGAATTTTAGAATTTACCGTATTGGTCATGTCCGTAATGCTGTTGATCTATTCGCACAATAGGTCACAGCCGCCACCTAGAGGGCACTATGCGTAGTGGCGGTGCGCCATCCTTGCCCAATGAACAACAATCAGCTCTCCCAGCAAGAAACCTTAAATTATCGCCTGCGCCCTAACGCACAGGGAATTCGCCTTGACGTTTGGGAGGTCAATCCCATTTGTCAGCCAGGACAGGCTTCATATCGTTTCTTTGTGACCTATCAGCTCAAGTCAGCAGATGAAGCCCAAGCCATTTTAGACCGTTATTTGATTACAAATAACGTTTATGGTGCGGCACCTTCCCATAGTTCCAGCAATGATGTGACACCACTGCATCTACGCACGCTGGCAGGCTCAAATTAGGACCGTCATTTAGATACTACTGGGGTTCAGAGATATCGCGCTGCTCTTCTTCTAGGTAGTAATCGCCTAAATCTGCCCCGTTGATAACAATGGGTTCGTAGCGCAGCACTCCTTCGACATAAATCTGTTCTCCCACAGCTGGGGCAGTCTGTTGGGTCAAAATCCATATCTGCCCAGTATCATCTTCTAGCTGGTAGAGCCAGCCATTGAGAACTGCCAAGCGCTGAATGACTTCACCACTCAGCGGTAGCGACTGCTCAACGCGCTCTGGCTGGCGCAACGATTGAATCGTTACAGCGGGTCGTGTCAGCGACAGTATAGGTGCCACGGTATCTGCTGCTGGCTGGCAGCTAAGGGTCATTAGCCCTAAACCAATGACAAATCCACAGTTTAAAAAACGCATTACAAGCAGTCTGTCAGGGAGCGAGCAAAGAGAGTTTGTTGGGGCCGGGGAATAGCCTTTGGTAATCTGGGAATAGCCGATGTGGCTAGTATCCCCCAATTGACTAGCGACATCGGCACAATTGCCGACAAAGTTAGCAAAAATTTCATGGCCCAGCGACTAGATGGCAAAGCCCTTGCCCAAAAAATTCAATCCCAACTGGCGATCGATATTGCTAGCCAGAGTGAAACCCTGAAACGGCCACCGGGTTTGGCTGTTGTCATGGTGGGGGATAATCCTGCTAGCGCTGTTTATGTCAAAAATAAAGAACGGGCCTGCGATCGCATCGGTATCGCCTCCTTTGGTTCTCACCTACCGGCAGAAACGTCTCAAACAGAGGTAGCCAATCTGATCGAACAGCTAAATCAGGATGACCGAGTTGATGGCATCTTGATCCAGCTGCCGCTACCCAACCATTTAGACGCCGTTGCCCTGCTCAATCAGATCGATCCGACCAAAGATGTGGATGGTCTGCATCCAGAAAATATGGGTCGCTTAGTCCGAGGGGAGCCTGGGTTGCGCAGCTGTACTCCAGCAGGTGTAATGGCCATTCTCAGGGAATATAGTATCGACCCAGCTGGCAAAACAGCCGTTATTCTCGGGCGCAGTATTTTAGTCGGTAAGCCCATGGCTCTCATGCTGCTAGAGGCCAATGCGACCGTCACCATCGCCCATTCCCATACAGCTAATTTGCCTGAGCTATGCCGTCAGGCTGATATTTTAGTCGCGGCGGTTGGCCGGTCCCATATGATCAACGCCGACTGGATCAAACCCGAAGCAACGGTGATCGACGTGGGTATCAATCGGATTCAGGATACGACATCAGGCAAATCTAGGCTGGTCGGCGACGTCGACTTTGCCAGCGTAGAACCTGTTGCCGGAGCCATCACACCTGTCCCCGGTGGAATTGGGCCGATGACCGTGGCCATGTTGTTGCACAATACAGTATTAAGCCACCGTAAACGATTTAATGATTAATTAGTAGGTAGCCCTTGTAGTGCATGCGCGTCCGCTGTACTAACACCTGATCAGTTTCTTTCTTGTAACCATGATGACCGCCAACGTTGCTACTGACTTTGATCTCAAAACGTACCTCGCTACCCAGCGTGCTGAGGTTGAAGCGGCTCTAGAACAGTCATTAGCCGTTGTCTACCCAGAGACCATCTATGAGTCCTTGCGGTACTCCTTAATGGCCGGGGGCAAGCGCCTGCGTCCGATTCTCTGTTTGGCCACATGTGAGCTGGTAGGCGGTACCGTTTCTCAGGCTATGCCTACCGCCTGTGCCTTAGAAATGGTCCATACCATGTCGCTCATCCATGATGACCTACCGGCTATGGACAACGATGACTACCGGCGAGGTCAGCTCACTAACCATAAAGTCTATGGTGATGATGTTGCCATTTTGGCAGGGGATGCACTTCTGGCCTATGCCTTTGAATTTATTGCCGATCGCACTGAGGACGTACCTCCCAAGGCAGTTTTAGAGGTGATTCGCCGGTTGGGTCGCGCAGTTGGGGCCGCTGGGCTGGTGGGCGGTCAGATTGTGGATTTGGCATCAGAGGGGCAACCTGACACATCGATTGAAACTCTCAACTTTATCCACATGCATAAAACAGCTGCCCTACTTGAGGTCTCTGTAGTCTCTGGGGCGGTGCTGGGGGGCGCAGATGCCTATACTGTAGAACGGCTGTCTCGATATGCCAACAACATCGGCCTGGCGTTTCAGATTGTAGACGATGTGCTGGATATTACCGCTACCCAGGAAGAACTTGGCAAATCTATTGGCAAGGATGTGCAGGCTCAAAAAGCAACCTACCCGAGTATCTGGGGTCTAGATGAATCAAAAAAACAGGCGGATACATTGATCCAGGAAGCTAAGGATGAGTTGGCCAGCTTTGGACCTTTAAGACAGCCGCTGGTTGCGATCGCAGACTACATCACCGCACGTACGCATTAATCGCTCATTAATATCCACATGGAAACCTTCAACGAGATTTTTCAGAACCATGTCCTGGTTGTATCCTTAGTTGCCTGTTTGACTGCTCAGCTGCTGAAGTTAATCATCGAAGTCATCCAAAATCATCGACTTAACTTTCGAGTCCTCGTAGAAACAGGTGGCATGCCCAGCTCCCATTCTGCCCTGGTCACGGCGCTCTCCTGCGGTGTCGGACAGACCATTGGCTGGTCTAGCCCCGCTTTTGCCCTAACATCAGTGTTTGCTGTTATCGTCATGTACGATGCCGCCGGGGTGCGACAAGCCGCTGGTAAACAAGCACGGGTCCTCAACCAAATTGTGGATGAGTTTTTTAATGAACACGAACTGCAAGAAGACCGTCTCAAAGAACTACTGGGCCACACCCCTGTACAGGTAATTGCTGGAGCCGCCCTGGGTGTGTTTATTGGTCTACTAGCAGCACCGGCCTATTAGCTTAAAAAGAGACAGACAGCTTTCATCAAGCGTCTGTCGGCATCGTGTTATTGAATCGCCTCGGTCAGGCGGATCACCTTTTGACCGTCAACCAAGAAAGATGTCAAACCACTATCGACTAGCTGCTGTAACCTGGTGGCTGCCGCCGATGAATCAGTCGTATGCATGACTAATAAGTAGGGCTGCTGCAGATAGACTGCCAACCCCACGGTTCCTTGTTGGGCCAGGTCGCGACCAATATCAGGATTTTGCTGGTAGTCCACTAAAATGGCTACCCCTTCCCCTAGTACTGTAGGGTTGTATTTTGGTTGAGGGTCGTCATTTGAAGATGACACAGCCACAGTGTCTGACGGTGCAGTCGCCTCGACGACAACTGTGTCCAGCTGTTCAATATCGTTAAGGTACAGCGCCCAAGAATTGGCAACTTCTAACGAGTTGAATCCGCCTGCTCGCACAACCGTATTGTCCTGGTAGTTGCAGACTAAGGTAGGCGTATCCACCGGTAAAACAGATAGGGTGCGATCGCGAGTAGCCTCATCGTCAGCCCGTACAAACAGCAGATACTCACTACTTCCAGGGGGCGGACAATCGGGATAGCTTTGAGCCAGACCGCGTCCGGCAAAACCTGCAGTGCCCAGCAGAACAGCCATTGCTCCAGTCAGCCAAGGATTGACCATAGCCTTATCTCCCAATTGCATCCACATTTAGAATCACGTGCCCCATCGGAACAGGTCCAATGTCCACAGGCTCCACTAAGCAACTGCCAGAGATGCGAGTGGATCGCTGACCGACGTCAATGGAGTTTCGAACTCTCCAGTGGCGATATACTCCAGGCGCAGCTTAAGCCAGGTAATAAATACTTTATCGGTAGATATAATCGCTGCCGCTGGCTGTGGACAGCTTTCCTTGACAGATGCTAGCTCAGGGGCATCTAGAAAAGCAGGCTGCTTGATCAGCCAAAAATCAATTTCTTTTTCCTGCTCTTGATAATAGCGGCGGCGCTCTCTAAGCACCTCTTCTAAGGGTTCTTCTTCTAACAAAAAGTGCTGGCTTGCTACGGCGTAATAGTATGTCGTCATGCGCTTAAAAGTTTTCCAACGTCGATGGCTCAGAGCCCAATCCAAAAATCCAATAGATTGGATTCTAGCAGGTAACTTAGCTCTCGATGATCTTCTGTAATCAAAATCAGGCAGCAGAACGCAGACCATCAAATGCGCACGTTCATGGCAAGGCTCAAAATCTTGCACAAGAGGATTAAGCTGGCTAGAGTGTTTTAGAAGTCATCGCCGCGCTTTGCTGTGGCTACCGCCCGAGGGACATCTTGCGAGTCATGGGACTCTAGATAGCTGTCCTCATCTTCAAAATCATCATACTCATCACCTTCATCCTGAAGCGTGACGTTAGAACCGTTAATCAACACTCCTAGAAGACGAATATCTTCGTTGATATCCAGCTCTTCAAGAGCCGTGTTCAAGACGGCTCTCTCTGTAACACCCGGTCGTGCTACCAGAATCATGCCGTCTGTTTGTTCTTCCAGCAGCAGTGCATCATCCACGCGGCTTAGAGAGGGAGTATCTAAAATCACCATGTCGAAGCGTTCTCGAGCATCATCTAGAAACCGTCGCATTTCGCTTGACTCTAGAATAGCTGCCGCCTGCCGCTGAGGCCCCGGACTCGGAGAAACATACAGATTCTCAATAAATGGCACCATCCTCACGTTGTCCCCAATGCTGCCACCGTAGTAGCGCAGGGGTTCAATCTGCATTTGATTGTCGTTGACCAGCCCCAAGTACTGAGACTTTGAGCCAGACCGCAAATCGGCTTCGACCAGCAGGGTTCGTCGTCCGGCTTGAGCAGCTGCGATCGCTAAATTATAGGCCGTAATACTCTTACCCTCATTCCCGATAGTGCTGGTCACCAAAACTACTCGAGGGCCAATCACACTGTCCTCAAACCCCATTAATCGCAGCTTGCTTAAGCAGCGCTCATAGCTACCGTGGTACTGAGAATCCGCCTGGACCAAAATAGGAGCCGCCTTAGCAGGGCGCGTACGAATGATAGGCACAGCGCCAAGAATTGGCATATCCTGATCGCGCAGCAGCTTTTCCAAATCCTCGGGCGTACGAATCGTACCGTCCAGCATATCAAGCAGAAATATGACACCGCCGCCCGCCACCAGTCCCAGCAGACCGCCTGCCAGCAGAATAGTTGCTGGATTAGGCTTTTCAGGCTCATTAATCACCGATGTCGGCGGAACCTCTACGGTGATACTACTCACCGTTTCAGCTTCAGCCGCCTCAGCATCTACAATTCGTGCCTGGATCTGGTCGTACAGTGCCTTCTTCAAACCCACTTGATAGGCAAGCCGCTCGCGCTCCAGCTGCTTATTAGGCAGGCTAGAGTACTGCTGACGCAGATCTTGTGCCGACAAAGCCAGTATCTGGTTCTGACTAAGCAATGTGTCTTTTTGAGTTTGTAACGTAACTAGCTGATTTGCTAAAGCCGCTCGCGCCGGGTCCAAATTACCATTGATATTGACAATACCCGCAGGTAAAGCTCTCGTTTGTCCATCCCCTGATAAGACATCATTAACCCGACGATTTAACTGGGCCTGAAGCGCATTCAAATTACGGACAGCGTCTACCACAGCCGGATGGTCTTGCCGGTAGTCAGATGCCTGTAACAGGGCCAGATCATTTTCAGCTTGATAGCTCTGAGCCCGGAGATTAGCAATCAGCGGATCGGCACTCAGAGCCGAAGACACATAGGCTTCATCAGCGGTCAGCCCTAAACGCTGCTGCAAACTACTCATCTGGGCATCAATACCAGCGAGCGTAATCTGATTTTGCCGTATTTGCTGTTGGCTGCCTGAAATTTGCCCTAGCAAGCTGCCATCCAAAGCTGCCTGAATTGCAGGCCCTTCTTGACGATCGTACTGCTCTAGCGCTTGCTCTGCCTGTCTCAGCGCACTTTCAATAGGCGGCAGTCGTTCATTGAGTGCATCAATAATGGCCTGCAGTCTAGCTTTATTGCGCACTCGACTTAGCTCAACCATGCCCTGAAAGAGGATATTGAGGGCCAGCATTGCCGTTTCTTCGTCCTCATCAATAAAGCGAACAACGGCTCTAACAGCACCGTCATCGTCGTCCACATCTACAGCTGTGTTGCTGCGAATCTGGCCGGGTGAGAGTTCAATGCCTCTAGTATCAAGCTGTCGAGACACCTCTCTTAGCAGGACCTCTGAAAGGAGCTGCTCCTCGCTAATAATGCCTCGACCAATTTGGTCAATGGTGCCACCAGTATTTGTTAGCAGGACCAAAGGAGTATTATCTCTCACGCCTCCTTCGGCATAATATTCAATCGGTGGCGGCGGTTGTAAAGCAACGACACCTGAGGCTCCTAAAATCGATAGAAAGCACGTCAGTCCAGCCCACTTATATCGCTGAACAGCTAATAGATATCGCTTGATAATAGGAGATACCATGGATATTCGCTGGATAAAGAGAACTAGACAGACACAAATTACATCATGGACTCAGACATAAACTGACCATATATCTTGAACCACAACGTTTTTTTGACACTTCGGCTAAGTAAGCAAATCATAGCTCAGAGACTCAGTGTACACATCCTAACGGGGCACGCCGTCAACTCACCACATCCTCAAAATAGATCCTGATCAAAGATGCCATCGAAAAAGAGCACAAAGCTCAGAACATCCTGAAACGGCTGGGTCAGAGTATCAATGGCAAAGGTAATCCGATTGATAAAGTTTCGACCGACAACAATGACGTCATTGTCCCGAAGCGGCGGATTTTGGGTTAGATCGCCATAAATGGCATCCTTAGCGTTGAGCTTGGTCACAATTGTTTCACCCTGCTCTGGGTCAAATCGAATCAACGCTACCGACCGTAGATTAGCCTGATTGAGCGGTATACCAACACTGCCCCTGCCCCCCCGAGTGCCCACTAATGCATCCACAAACGTACTGCCGTTGGGTATCTGCAATCCATTAACGGCACCATTGGGGTAGTTGACCACACGCACTAAAATATCAGGCTGCGCCAGAGTAGAGCGCGAAACAAAATTGACGTCATAGTCATAGGACTGTGCTGGATCGAGACGAGAAATAACAACAACATCCCCATTCTCGAGCCGCTCTTCTGGCAAGGGGGTCCCATCGCGTACAGGTGTGTAGAGATCGACTACTTTTTCAATCACCTGATTATTAGGCAAACGGCGTTGAATACGGATTTCACGTAGATCGGCTGTACTCCGGGCACCGCCTGCCGCCAGCAGAGCGGCTGTCACCCGTGGAGCCTCTAGTGGGTAGAGCCCAGGGCGCTCAATTTCTCCCAGCATGATGACTTCTACACCGCGCTGAGCCGTCAGCGTCAGCGTCACGTCTGGGACCAGATACTGACGTGGATTATCTGCCCGTAACGCTTGGTAGCTAGGTGAGATCCGTCGATTAAGTTCAACTTCAGCCACCTGATAGGGCAGACCCTGGAGCGCATCAGCAAGACCGATGGAACGGACCTCTGACAGCACCACGTATTGGTTATAGATAGCCCTTATTCTATTTTCTGCCTGATTTAGGGTTAAACCTGATAATGAAACAGCCCCTTCAATCGGCAAAATCACGTTGCCCTGCTGGTCTAACGTGGCCTGGAATGACAGATCGGGAAATCGTTGAACACTTATAAAAATCCCGTCACCTGGCCCTAAACGATACTGTTCGAAGGCATTTTCAATCGGGTCTGGCGTGGAACCGGTACGAATACGCGGGTCTAAGTCATCCAGTGTTGGACGGCGCTCTAAAACCTCAACCGAGGGCAGTGTTCCTTCTTCTAATAAAGGAAGGTCTGACTCGGGCTCAATATCATTAGAATCATTGGGCGAGTCTACCGGCAGCGATTCTTCTGACTCCACGTTATCCGGTGATTCGTTTGGTAAGGGACTCAACTGAGCAACGCTAGGAGCTTGCCACATGGGCCACCAGAACATACTCAAAAGCAGCTGACCAACCAGCGGCGCTGCTTGCTTTTTCCAAGACCTTTGGAATGTTTTGGCCTTTCTAGAAAAAACCATACCAATCTAAAAACTAATAAAAATTTGTCTGAAGTACAGCCAGCGTACGGCTAATGAAACTATATTTTTCAATGTAGCCACTGTATCTTATCTTTTGTCCCATCAGGGTTTTCAAGATAGCTGCGGTTGCGGACAAGCGTTATGTCGTTCAAGCGCTGGGTGTAAAGACGTTTGATTCTAAGGATGCTTGCACCAATTGACTAAGCCGTTCTAAATCAGCATAGAAAAGCGACACATCTCCCAATGGCGGCATCGGTATCAGTAAGCTTACCGCCACCCAAGGCATGCGCTCATTACGGCTCCACTGATATTGTTGATCGCGCCAAAACCATTGATGGTGAGCGGGATGACCGGTCGCGGGCAGTGCGTACCATTGGGCCACCGCAAAGGTCTGGCTGGCTGTCCAAGCTCGAAACGTATCAACGGTCAAGGCATCTGTATGCAATTTTCCAGGATGTGAGGTCTGCCACTTCTGCGCTCCTTTGATGTCAATCCATTCCACTTCAGGCTGATCGGTAGCCTGCCCCTGAGGTTTTAGGAAGAGTACCATTTGCTCTGGGGTAGCATTGCCGTCCTGGGTCAATTGCTGGACCGACCACTGATCGCCCCCCATCGTGATCTTTTGCTGGAAGTCGTTGGTCCAACCTTCTAACGCTAGCCCCGTTTCTTTTAGACTGCGCACATCACGAATTTGGGGAACATCTGGCGGAGACTGCCATGGCCACTGTCCAGAAAAATATTGTGGAATCGCAACAGCTGCAATGACTGCAGCAAAGATACCGACCACCAGCCATTTGAGCCAGGGCCTAGAAGAGGGAAGTGACGCAGCCATATGCAAAACATCCAAAAATAACCATTAGATGGGCGTTATCGCCTAAGCGGGTTCAAATAGATTAGAAATCTAAGGGAGGCGACTGGGCTATGGGAGCATGATGAGCACGCTGGGTCGCTGCGATCGCTAAACTCTCGGGAACGTGACTTTGGATGGCGTTGACAATCAAAACCAGCGACCCCAGCATTACGGCTGAGTAGATATCGCCTCCCCAACTCTCATGAAGCCAGTGATAGGCATCGGTCATACTGTTGCCGTGGAAAAAGGTCAAGATTGTATTACGCAGGATATTACCGACAACGCTAACCAGAATGATGCCCAGAAAAAAGATACCTGTGCGCAGTCGAGACCGGTAGAGCGCTGTCCAATACGTCAGCACTAATCCCATGTAGAGGCTAGTAAAGAGCATCTTTAACCCGGCACAGTGCGGCGCTACTTCAACGAGCTGCTGATTCATACTCAGATAGATATTGTTGACCTCTACTTCGTAGCCAAACCCGTGCAAAATTGTCCCGGCAACGGTGGCGATAAATCGTTGCAGAGGCAAAATGTGAGGCTCAATCAAATAGGGAAGCTGCGTCGGTGTAGAGAAAATAATCAATACCAGAGGAAAAAGCATCAGCCTCAATCCGCTAGGCCCTTTGAGGCACAGCAGTAGACCTGTCAGCATTAGCGGCAGCGATAGGTTGACCGCATCCATCACACCGCTGGAATAAAACACCAACGATAAGAGCACAGAGCCAATCCCGGCCCAGTGACAGCGATCGCTCAACTGTTGCCAAGCCTGACGCTTATCCCAAACTAATTTGAGCGCCAGGGGAATCCCTAAAACGCCGTGGCTAAAGTATTCATGCTGAATGCTAATAGACTTATTCACCCAGCCATCCCAGACCCAGTGATAGAGCAAAGGACCATAGAGAATCACCAGACAGCTAACGATAATCAGCTCTGTGGTCCAGCGTGACGATTTGGGTTGAGAAATGCTGATCATAGGATGATAAAAATTAGGTCAACACCGGACAGGTCCGTACCAGGCCAGTAATAGTCTGGGCAACGTACTCTACTTGAACATCTGTCATACCGGGATATATCGGCAAGGATAGGATTTCTTGGCTGAGCTGCTCGGCTTTGGGAAAATCACCGGGCCGGTAGCCTAGATGATGAAACGCAGGCTGCAGATGACAGGGCACTGGATAGTGAATACCTGATTGAATATTAGCAAGCGCCAGCTCCTGCTGTAGTCGCGTGCGATCTAGGGGACATTCATGAGTCAGACGAATAACGTAAAGATGATAGACATGTCCCTGAGCGCTCTGGTTCACCATGGGTATCAGTCCATCAGACGCCAAGGGAGCCAAGATCTGGTCGTAAAGCTTAGCCAGACGGTTGCGATCGCGATTCCAGGCTAACAGATGGGGCAGCTTAGCCTGGAGTACTACCGCCTGTAGCGTATCTAGTCGACTATTAGTACCGCCAGGGTCCGTGTGATAGTACTTCCGAGTTGAGCCATAGTTGCGCAGCGATCGCACGGTTTGAGCCACCAAGTCCTTTTGGGTGACTACCATGCCGCCATCCCCCATTGCCCCCAGGTTTTTACTGGGGTAAAAGCTAAAAGCGGCGGCTAGACCAATGCTACCGGCTCTAATACCCTCGCGCTCAGCACCATGGGCCTGGGCTGCATCTTCAAAAATCATTAGTCCGTGGGTATCAGCCACCGAACGCAGCGCCTTTGGCGACACCATCTGACCGTAGAGATGGACTGGGATAATAGCGCGAGTTCTAGCCGTGATCACCGACTCTATCTGGGTCAAATCGATCAGTCCCGTCTCTAAGTCGCAGTCAACAAAAATAGGTGTCGCTCCTGCTTGCAATACACCAATTAAGGTGGCGACAAAGGTGTTGACAGGCACAATCACCTGGTCTCCAGGGCCGATGCCACAGGCCCGCAGCCCTAGCGTCAGAGCGTCAGTTCCTGAACCAACACCCACCCCCGTAGGGGCACCGCAGAGCGCAGAAAATGCTTGCTCAAATTCCATCACGGCTCGACCCAGGATATAGTCTCCGCGGTCGGCAGTAGTCGCCATCGCCTCCAGTAGTACGGAGCGTAACGGACGATGCTGTAGGGACAAATCAACAAAGGGAACCACAGGAGAGTTAGCCATCGCGCAAGGTGCTACACAAATGTCGTCGCTTGCGCCCATCACAGTGGATAGCGCCTCTTAATGGGTCAACGGGCTTGACCAGATTTATGGCTTAAAGATTCCCCAAACAAGACCTGCCCACACCGGATAACGGGCCCTTTTAGGCTGCTTTGATATGGACAGGACGGCCAAGAGCTGCTGCTAGCAGGCCGTGACTCGTACAGGCTCCTATCTACTAGTGTGTCTTTTTTATTTGAAAATTGAATATCCCCTAATCATGAAATCTCCATGAAGCTTAGACACCAGCTTTGTCTCTGCTTGAAAATTGACGATGGGCGTATCGAACACTATGGTAGGCGAGTCATACCGATGTACCATTTCGCTACCCATCATGGACGCTAAGACAGCTCAGCATGTGGTTACAACTCAGGCAGATATGACTGCCTCCGACTCATTTTTGGTGCGCCTACAGCAGCAGTCTCCACCTGTACCGGGGCAAGTAACATCACTGCTGTTAGCGCTCAAGGTTATTAGCGAAAACCTCAAGACTGCTGAGCAGATTGAGCGTTCGTTGGCCTACTCGCTTCATCAGCTAGCCTATGAAAGTCGCCAAGCCTATGAGCAAGGCCGACAGGCCCGAGTAGAGTGGCCACCGCTGCTCGATGCCGATATTGAACGGATTGCGATCGCAGTTGCCCAAATCTTTAAAGGTCCAGACAACCAGGCTTAATCGCAACCCCCTGATAAAAATAGCCCATCACCTTAGGCAGATCGGTCGCATAAAACGTATCGATCTCCACATGCTCAAATACAGTTTTGACCAGAGCGTCCATAGGTCGATCGAGATGACAGCCATCAGCCACCCGACGTTGAAACGGCGTTATCCAACGCTGCCATGTACTCACTCCCTGTTCGGGACTGAGACCATGCTCAATAAAAAAGAATTTTCCCCCTGGTTTAAGCACCCGATAAGCCTCGCTCAGGGCTTGCTCAATATTAGGAATGCTGCACAGGGTCCAGGTACACACAACAGCATCGAAAACAGCTGTATCCATAGGTAAGGCTTCAGCACTGGCCGTTTTTAGCGTGATGGGTATCGCAGAAGAGTCAACGCGGGAAGCTGCGATCGCGGCCATGCCTTCATTGGGGTCAATGGCAGTGATAGCTGTCACCCCCTCACCATAGTGGGGAATATTTAACCCTGTTCCAAAACCAATTTCCAACACATTACCGCGCACAGACTGTAGCAGTGAGTGACGATACTGACTCAGCTCTTGGCCTGACATCGTCAGGTCCAGCAAACGCGGAAAAATTAGCCGTGAATACAGTCCCATGCCCCTCCAGAGTTTCTGATCGCATTCACCCAGAACATCAATAGGTTAAGTAGCTAAATAGTAGTATCTTGTTGACTCTAGCGCTTATCACCACAGACGTTATGGACTCACTCAAGGGACGAGATCTGCTGAGCCTAGCAGATTTGAGCAGCACTGAGCTACACGGACTTTTAGAGCTGGCTGCAGAGCTTAAAGCCGGGACCAAACAGCCGACATGCCCAAACAAAGTCCTGGGCTTAGTATTTTCCAAAGCCTCCACTCGCACCCGTGTCAGCTTTTCAGTCGCTATGTATCAGCTGGGTGGTCAGGTTCTCGATCTCAATGCGGGCGTGACTCAGGTAGGTCGAGGAGAGCCCACAGCCGATACTGCACGCGTTCTAGACCGCTATCTTGACGTGGTTGCTATTCGCACCTTTGCCCAGACTGAAATTGAGGAGTTTGCCCAATATGCTTCAATTCCAGTCATTAATGCACTGACGGACCTAGAACATCCCTGTCAGATTTTGGCCGATTTGCTAACGCTCAAAGAAGCCTTTGGCACCTTGGATAATTTGACCATGTCCTACCTGGGGGATGGTAACAATGTGGCTCACTCTCTGATGCTGGGCTGTGCTCTCGCAGGTGTCAATATCCGGGTGGGCACTCCTGAGGAATTTCTCCCAGATCCAGCCGTTGTCAACAAGGCTGTCCAAATTAGTCAGGGCCGCAGCGAAGTTATCATTACCACCGACCCCAAAGCCGCCGTCCAAGGCAGCCACGCGCTTTATACCGATGTTTGGGCCAGCATGGGTGATGAATCTGAAGCAGAGTCCAGGATTCCAAAATTCCAGCCCTACCAGATCAATCAAGCCTTGCTAGACTTAGCTGACGAGCAAGCTATTATCCTTCACTGTCTACCGGCGCATCGTGGCGAGGAAATTACCCACGAAGTGATGGAAGGCCCTCACTCACGGCTATGGGACCAGGCAGAAAATCGTCTCCATGCCCAAAAAGCACTGCTAGCCGCTATTTTGAACGCAACCTGAGCCCAGCGAGCACGGTTAAACACGCTAAAATCCCGATACCCAACACCCCCGACAGTGGATTGCCATGAATACCCGTTACCCAGGCCGGAACCTGACTGGAGGGCACTACTAAATCGGCTACATCCACAATGTAGTAGCCCCAAACCAGCCCGGCGTGCAATCCAATCGGTAGCCCCAAACTGGTGAATCGACTACCCAAGCTGATATGTCGCGCCGCTGCTAGTAGCATCCCCAATAGCACCAGCCCCAAAAACTGGGGCGATGTTTGCAGTATCTCGGGCAGCGGTTTAATGAAGTGGGCGATCGCAAAAATAACGCTGCTCCAGAAAATGGCTTGGGAGCGGGGTAGACCGATCTGCAGCTCGGCCAGCAGCCAGCCTCGAAACAGCACTTCTTCAGCCAGTCCCACCCCCAGACCTACGGCGAGTCCTTCTAGTGCGATCGCAGCTAGCGGTCGAGGATAGCTCTCAGCCCAGCCTAAGAGGACCTGCGCCCCAAACAGAAGGCAGACTAAACTAAAACCAACCGGTAGGGCGATCGCTAAATTTCCTACGAATCGTCCGTCAGCAACCAGACCATATGTGTAAAAAGGCCGCTGCCACCGATGAATCCAGCGTCCCCAAATCCAGGCATTGCCAATGAAACAGCCGTAGAGCGTCACTACTGCCAGAGTGTCAGTGGCTTGAGAGTGCCCAAATAGAGCGCCCAGACCATAGGTCAGCAGTCCAAACGGCAACCATAGGATCAGCAGCGCCCCAAAGAAAGCAACGATTCGCCACATTACCCATGCCGACGCAATCTGCCGATACCGAGCTAGCCACCACCGCATCATAAGAGACTAGACAAATCCTGGCGGGTCATCCAATCTGCCCCTAGCCGCCTATTTATCAGGCTCGATTGTACTGGTAAGCCCTTTGGAGCGCAGCATTTCGCTATAAAACTCAGCATGCTCTAGCTCACATATAATCACCAAACCTACTCCAGCATTGTGGGCCTGCATCATGATGTCAACAGCTTGCGGTACCGACAGGCTTGGCACGGTCGTCACTAACGACTCCACCACGTACTCCATAGAGTTGAAATCATCGTTATGCAGCAATACTCGGTAGCGGGGCGCATGCTGCCGCTTACTAGAGGTGACTGTTTTTTCAATTGTTCCAGTAGACACCATAACCCTATATATCTGTCCAACTCAGCAAAATTTACGTTAGAACGCCCCCTCAGGGACCAGCCATACCCGTCGTTTTAATTTTAACCAGAACTTATCGAAAAGCTAGCTCAAAAGCTTCCAAACGGATATTAGGCAAGGGATTCGCTGTATCTCACAATTGCAGCCAGTCGGCGTGTCAACAAATTAAGTTAGGTAAGTAAACGTTTCGCAACACGGTTAGTGGTAATTTATTAGCTAATTTAACAAAAATTGAATTTTACATCTCATTCTGCTCAATGGTAGCCAAATAAATGCTGTATCCCTTTGAGGCAGGTGGTTTAAGAGTGTAAGCCTATCTGAGATTACGCGTCTATCTTTACTAGCCTGATTGACAATTTATTTTTTCAAAATGATTAACATAAATCCTGGGCAAATTGTTTATCTTGAGTGCTTGGATCAGCGTCTTTATGCGGAAGCTATTCAAGTAGCCGGATCGGTGCGTTTGTGGTGCCGTCCTTTAATGCTTGTATGTCGGCTACCCTATGGCTCTAGACAACAGCAGCATAAGATTGCTGCCGCCGCCGCCGATCCAGAAACCTGTGATATAGAGCTGTACGATCTCAAAACTGCGCCTGACTTACTTTGGCCAATTACAAGCTTCAAAATGGCTTTTGATACAGACTTCTTCGCTTTGCTGTTTCATCTTCGTATCGCGGAAGATAGCGGTCCTGAAGATGTGGCAAAACAACATTTTCAACAGTTCTTGCACATGTGCTGGACCCATAACAGCTCTGACGACGATACTCCGCAAGCATCAACCAAGTTAGTTTCAATTCGCTAGCCCGAGTAGAGCACGACAGCCCAGGCAGGGAAGCGTTGGTCTGCCTAAAAAACTATAGTAGTACTTTATATAAATAGGCTACGAAGTATTAGTTATAATCTCTGCTGTCGGCTGTTTAGTGAGCAGTCGGAACAAGTTTGATACGACCCTCATCCATCTCGCTCATCAAGAGTTCCAGGGCCTCATAATCAACCTCTGATATGTATCCTAAACGAGACAGTTCTGAGTTGATTTGTTCTTCAATATCAGGAGTCAGCTGTTTTATATAGAGAGCTTTCTCTACTAAATGACGAATGGCGAACGAGTGCATGGTGGCTCCTAGCGGACATCTAGCATAGGTGGACGTTGAAGGCCCATGTTTCCATCTGGAATATGGGCTTTTTTGATTGGGGTTATCTCAAGTGAAACTGCTGGAGTTAACAACCTCAGTGATCCGTATCACCAAACAACATCAGTCAAACCAAATCACCGTAAGGGGTGTAGCTATCGCTACCATTTAGAAAACAAGCTTCCTGGAAACTTCAAACAACAGGTCCGGACATTAAGTTTCCAAGAATAGATCTTCGTAATCTAGGCAAGCTAAGATTCATCAAGTTAGCTTCAACAACATACGAAGAGGTCGTAGTCCGATACTTATTTCAATCTAATCAAAACTGATAGGAGACAGAGTATGAGTAGCATTGGAACATCAGTTAAGGTTGTGCGGCCTGTAGGCGCTCTCACAGCTGCAACTGCTGAAACATTTAAAGCAGAAACGTTCACAGCGATTACATCCGGCAGTTCCACTGAGATCGTTATTGATATGGCTGCTGTCGATAGTGTGGATAGTTCCGGACTAGTTGCTGTAATAGCTAGCTGCAACGCAGCTAAGCGCCACCGCAAGCGGCTAAGTCTGTGTCATGTCGCCCCCGCTGTTCGTATTGTGTTTGAGCTTGCTCAGCTGGACCGAGCGCTTTCTATGGCTGAACGCCAAGAGCTACAGGCTGCTTAGTGAGCAGTTATAGACACTATTATTCCCTGTACTACTACTCTTTTCACTAATATGAGGTTTTAGTAGGTTTAATTTAATTGGTTTATGGACGGGTTACCCGAGCAGCGGTAACCCGTCCATAAACCATTGTTGATTCGCTGCTAATTTATGGGATGCATCAGTCTATTGGAAATGTTCGGTTGTGAAAGAATAGCAGCTTCTTAGAATCAGCTATAGTTTATGTCTGAGTTGCTTTTTCCATTGCCGTGGCCATCGCTGTTGAACAACTGATTACTCCAGATATTGCTCGTCCAGCTCGCTATCTGGGAAACGAGCTAGGGGCTGTCCATAAAGCATGGGACACTGCCGTGGTTCGCTGGGTACTTACCTATCCAGAGGTATATGAGGTGGGAGCGTCTAATTTAGGGCATATCATCCTTTACAGCATTATTAATCAACAGCCGAGACAGCTGTGCGATCGCGCCTATCTCCCCGGCCCAGATTTAGCCCAAAAGCTTACCGACAGCAGCAGTCCCCTGTTTGCGGTTGAATCTCGTCGCCCGCTTACCGACTTTGATATATTGGGCTTTAGCCTTAGCTACGAGCTAGGAGCTACCAATATTTTAGAAATGCTCACACTGGCCGAAATTCCTCTGACCTGGCAGGAACGCAACAGCGATGGTCCCTGGGATGAGACCAGCTGGCCCATGATTTTTGCAGGGGGACAAACCGCCACTTCAAACCCAGAACCCTATGCCGATTTCTTCGATTTCATTGCTCTAGGCGATGGTGAAGAATTACTACCTGAGATTGGCATGGTGCTGGAGGAAGGCAAAGCTGCCGCCATGAGCCGTCAAGACATTTTGCTGGATCTAGCCCAGGTGCCCGGTGTTTATGTGCCTCAGTTTTACACCATGGCTGCCGATGGGTCCGTTTATCCAAACCGAGACGATGTCCCCAAACGCATTTTGCGTCGTGTCGCGACCCCCATTCCCGACTATGCCATCGGTCTAGTACCCCATGTACAAACTGTCCACGACAGACTCACCATTGAGATTCGCCGGGGCTGCACCCGAGGCTGTCGATTTTGCCAACCTGGTATGCTCACACGCCCGGCCCGCGACGTCGATCCTGAGCAAGTCATCGACACTATTGAGCGCGGTATGCGGGCCACCGGCTATAACGAATTTTCGCTACTGTCCCTGAGTTGCTCAGACTATTTAGCCCTGCCGTCTGTAGGGGTAGAAGTCAAAAATCGGCTCAAAAACGACAATGTCTCTCTGTCTCTTCCCAGTCAGCGTGTCGATCGCTTTGACGAAAATATAGCCCACATTGTAGGGGGCACTCGTAAAACCGGTCTCACATTTGCTCCCGAGGCCGGTACTCAGCGCATGCGAGACATTATTAACAAAGGTCTCACTAATGAAGAGCTGTTGCGAGGAGTCAAAACTGCCCATGAGCAGGGATGGGACAAGGTCAAACTTTACTTTATGATCGGTTTGCCAGGAGAAACAGACGTCGATGTCCTGGGAATTGCAGAAACCGTTCAATGGCTGCGGCGCGAGTGTCGCATCAAGGGCCGTCGGTCTCTCAATTTTAATATTACGGTGTCTAATTTTACGCCTAAACCCCATACCCCCTTCCAATGGCATTCTGTCTCTACCAGCGAATTTGAACGGAAGCAGGCCCTGCTCAAAGACGCTTTTCGCTCCATTCGCGGTGTCAAGGTTAACTTTACCGATGTCCGCATTTCGGCCATGGAAGACTTTGTTGGTCGAGGAGATCGGCGACTAGCGGCCGTAGTCCGAAGAGCCTGGGAGCTAGGGGCCGGTATGGATGCCTGGTGGGAGAGTCTTGAACGGGCGTTTAATGCTTGGACTCAGGCGATTGATGATGCAAACCTGACTTGGAAGTACCGTCAGGTAGAACAAGGTGAGTGGAATCTCGATGAATCCTTAAAGGATAATCAGACAACCCCAAACGAATTAGAGGATGACACGCTAGAAAAATGGCAAACCGTAATGGATGCGGCTCTGCCTTGGGACCACATAGACACAGGCATTGATAAAGGATGGTTACAGGACGATCTACGGCGAGCCCTGGCTGCAGCCGTGGTTCCCGACTGTTCCTTTGAAGGGTGCTCCCACTGTGGAGTATGTGGCACTGACTTTGGTCATAACGTGGTAGTGCCTCCACTACCGATTCCAGCGTTTGAGGGACATAGCAAACCCAAATCAGAGCGGGTACAGCGGTTACGAATTACCCTCGGTAAATTAGAAGATATGGCCCTTATCGGCCACTTGGATCTTGCTCGAATAATGGATCGAGCAGTCAGACGCGCTGCGATTCCGATTTCCTTTACCGGTGGCTATCACCCCGGACCCAGAATTGCGCCAGCTAACGCCCTTGCCCTAGGAGCTACTAGCACTGGAGAGGTGATTGATTTTGAGTTGACTGAGCAGATGGACATCGCTGATTTTAAACAGCGTCTACAAACACAGCTGTCAGACACATTGCCCATCTATACAGTCCAGGCAGTTGACCTCAAAGCACCATCAGCAACTAAAGCCCTTGAGCAAGCTGACTATTTACTCGCCTTGACCCTGCCAGAAGAACAGCTTGCGAATCTGCCTCAGTGGATTGGTCAGATACTAGCAGCGGATGCAATCCTTGACACCCACACCACCAAATCTGGCAAGGTCAAACAGATCGATCTACGAGAGCGCTTACACAGGTTAGAAACAGTCACTGAGCTACCAAATTCTCTGCCCGATAGCGTTGTGCAGAAGCTATCTGCTCAAGGAAATGTCATCCTGCGATATATCGGAACCTGCCGCAACGATGGCAACATGCTGCGTCCTGAGCAAATGTTGCGAATGCTGGAACGACAGTTGGATGATTCCCAGGCGCTTCACCTAAACCATGTGCATCGGCAGCAGCTGATCTTAAGTTAGGATAGCTTCAAGCGATCAATCTATAAAATCGCGATAATGCCACACTGCATAAAACAGCTATGAATGTTGCGCGATGGTCAGCTGTGTCGGCTATATTCAGCCTGTTGGTCTTCCATCAGACAACTTTGGCACAGTCATTGACAGAGCAGGTAGCAGCCGTTAGCCAGATCAATAGCCAGCAACCTGTTGATGCAGACTTAGCGATAGCCACCGATACGACTCCCTCTGAGCAAATTTTTACAGTCCCCAGTCTATGGTGGCAGCAGCAGCAGCAGGGGGATGCGATCAACCAGCGATTGATTAATAGCTGGCGAGCCTACGATACCAGCGTTAGCCCCATGCCCCACGTAGATGTTGTAGTCAATGGTCAAATATGGCCTCTACTTAGCTATTTAGAACAGTACGCATTCATCACTCAATTTGGTGAGAGTACTCAGGGCTATGGCTATCAGCTACGAATTTTTATAGGGGAACGACTGGTTGGCCTACACGTTTGTAATTTTTCGGATGAACCCATTGGCTCCGGCGAGATAGCTAACGCTGAGGCAACACTGTCAGCAGAAACAATTTGCACCGTAGATTTAGATTATTTTGGTCAAGGGGCTATTCGAGGAAGGTCTCCGCGTTAAATAATTCTGTCAAGACAGTTTTGCCACGATCGGATAGGGGAAGCAACACCTCACCCTGTTCTGGCATGAGGAATGTTTGTGGGGATAGACTCTCTGGAATGTTTACATCTGGTGAGAAAAATACTGGGGATACGCCATAGCTAGAGACAGAAATCTGGGTTGCAATGGGAAGCTGCCAGCAGAAGTCCATCCACGCCTGTGCCGCCGACGTGATGGCTGCATCAACGGGAGCCACCCAAAGATCGTTAGTCAAGACAGAACCTTCTTGAGGATAAACAGCCATTAGTTTCCGATAGCGGACTAGAGTCGCTAAAATATCGCCGCTCCAACCGACGGCTAACCATACATCTTCGTTGACTAAGGCTTTGAGGTATGCCTGAGAGTCAAACACTTTCACCTGTCGATATAGCGCAATCAGCTGTTCTTGTACATCGTCTTGGGTCAGGGCCTCTTCATCGTTAACAGAATATCCAAGAGCCTTTAGCACTATCGCGACGGCAAGACGAGGCTGGTCAGGCATGGCAATTCGCCCTGTTAGCTCCGGTCGCCATAGATCGGCCCACTTTGTAATGGCTTTGGTGTCGGCAGCTTTAAAGATGGGCTTTTGATATGCAATCATCAGTCCCTGGGTGCGATAGGGAACAGCCCATAGATCGCCACCTGCCGTGGACTGTCCCTGGCGGTCTCGACGCAGCAGACGTTGCCAGGGCTCAGGCAAGCGTTCTACGGGAGCAAAGTCTGGTAACGGCTGAATTAAATTTTGACGAATGGCATGCTCTAGCCAGGGGTCGCTGAGGGTGACAAGGCTAGTGTCTACTTTTGGAGAAGTTCCTTGCAGTGAACTGTCTGAATCTATGGCAAGCAGACGTTTCCATAGCGGTGGTGGAGGCGGTGAAGTTTGGGCCTGCCATTGCTGCAGCTGCTGATAAATATCTATCAGGGTTGGCTCAGCATCGAACCGGCTAGGCGTTTCACGACTAAACGCCTTTAAAACTTGAGATGGGACCGAACGTGCTAGCAGCTTTACTTTTAACGGAGAAGAATTGCCGGGACGGCAGCCTGCGATCGCAGCTGCCGATAAACCCCACAGTACCGTACGCCGTTTTACCATTGTGCTCGACTAAAGTGCCTATCTAACCTAGCGCAATAGCTGAGCACAATCCTAACTATATTCATTCAAGCAGCTGAAGCTCGTTCACAGCCGAAATAAGCTCAATAAATATCAAAAAAGGTCAGACTCTCGGAGCCTGACCTTTTTCCAAAAATGACTCAGCTATCGAGCGAGTCGCGCTCGCTAGTCAAAATTAGTCAAAGACAGCAGGGGCAGAGAAACGAGTCTTACCAGCGCCCCACATGTCGCCCATCACCTTAGGTTGAAGCAAAATGTAGCCAGAGATAGCCGCTAAATCATCTTCCGTTAGGCTACGCATCTTGGGAAAGATGTCCGTACTCTGAGTACTGGGGTGTAGTTCAGAAATCTCAACTAGTCCGTCGTAGGTGGTTGGATTGTGCAAATAATCAACCAGAGATTCCAGGTTGTTACGGTTGGGATAAGCGCCTTCTAACGCTTCTGGCTCTAGACCAACGTTTGGATTGGTCTTAGTGATACCTTGAACATGACACGTAGCGCAGGCGTAGTTGAACTTCTTACGACCCTGAGAAACCTGCTCTAAGGAAAGCACTACTGTGTCACCCTGTTCATTTAGGGGAATGGTACGGATCGTCTCATCTAGCTCAGCCGCCATCGCGTTGCCACCGACAAAGAGGTTGCCGACTAGAAAAACAGCCGCGACCACCAGCCAAATGTACTTTTTAAACATGATTCTCCTCGAAATGGATCGCCCATCAAATACGCAACACAGCACGGAGCAATAAACCTGATTATTAGGTAACGCTCTCGATTTGAGGCTATCTGACCAACCACGTCCAAGTTGAAACTGAAGAGTTTTCTGGGGAAAAGTTGCAGTTCTGGGCGTGGACAAGGTGTATTTCAGTTAGCCAATAGTTATTAACTATCATGCCACCGATAGGGTCAATTCCCAAAACAGTTATTAGGATTACAATTGCTGATTTATGGAATGGTCCGAGCTATCGCTGTCGCTATCTGACAGTTTCTCGACGCTAAGATCATCCCGAGGATGAGCAATGCCACAAGATCGGCTAAATTACCGGCTTAATTGGTACAGGCTGACCGTTGGCTGCTCTTTCAAAAGAGACATGACTCAAACTCGGAGAAGACTCAGGCAGCTGATGCAAGCGGATGAGCTGAGCCAGGGTTGCCTTTAGCTGGGTGCGCGGCACGATTTTATCGATAAATCCATGCTTGAGCAGATATTCTGCCGTTTGGAAGTCTTCCGGTAGCTTTTCGCGCAGGGTTTGCTCAACCACACGACGACCGGCAAACCCAATAGTAGCGTTGGGTTCTGCCAAAATAATATCGCCTAACATAGCAAAGCTGGCCGTCACACCTCCCGTGGTGGGATGGGTTAAAAGCGGCATATAGAGCAATCGACTATCGCGATGCTGTTCTAGTGCCGCAGAGATTTTAGCCATTTGCATTAGGCTGAGCATCCCTTCTTGCATACGGGCACCGCCTGAAGCGCAGACGATGACAACCGGCAGTCGGGCACTGGTGGCATGCTCAATTAAACGGGTGAGCTTTTCACCCACCACCGACCCCATACTGCCGCCCATAAAGCGAAAGTCCATGACACCTAGAGCGATGCCTTCACCATTGAGTTTGCCAATGCCTGTTTGAATACCGTCATTCAGCTGTGTCTTGCTTTGCATGTCGCGCAGACGGTCGCTGTAGGCTTTGCGATCGCGAAAGCGCAGCGGATCTTTAGGAGCCAGCTGCTCATCCAACGGTTGCCAGGTGTCACTATCGATTAGCTGCTCAATCCGTTCGTCACTAAAGACCCGGTAGTGATAATCGCACTCTGGACAAACCATCTGATTAGCCCGAAGATCCTTGGTGTAGGTTAGAACCCCACACTCATTACATTTTGTCCACAGACCGTCAGCAATTTCTCGCTCCTGCCGGTCTTGACTAATGGGACTTTCTTTCTTGCGATTTGCAAACCAGTCAAAAAGGGACATAGACCCTGTTCTCGATACATAGCGTCTTTCAATCCTACCGGCTCACCCACCCCCCTGACGCAATCTGTATCGATTTTATCGTCGCCGCAGATTACCGCCTAGATTAAAACAGAAAGCTCAAATAGGCTTGTACCAAGGCATTCCCAAAAAATAAGCTAATTCCTGCACCGAAGGCTAAAAAGGGGCCAAAGGGAATAGGCTGACGGCGATCTAGTCGTCTGAGCAATATCCCGACCCCACCCGTCATCGCCCCAAAGAAAGACGCCAGCAGCACACTTAGCAGCAGTCCTTGCCAACCGAGCCATGCTCCTAGCATGGCGGCCAGTTTGCCATCACCACCGCCCATCACGGTTTTACCGGCAACCACTGCCCCCAAAAGACTAATCCCGTCAAACAGCCACAGTCCTAAAACACTGGCGGCCACACTAGCCGCCAAAGTGGGCATTACCGCCTGATGAGCGCTGAGCGCTAGGAGCCCTTGAGCCAGCCAACCTATGCAAACCCCTGACATGGTCAGAACATTAGGCAGGGTCAGTGTATCTATATCAATCAGCGTTAACGCAATCAGCCAGCCGATAAATCCCCAATAGGCAGGCGTTTGAAAACTCCAACCAAAACGCAGAAAAACCACCACAAACAACAGACCGCTCAGCGCCTCTACCAGCGGATAGCGAGGCGAAATTGCTGTCCGACAATAGCGACAGCGTCCCCGTAGCCAAACCCAGCCCAAGACAGGCACATTATCGTAGGGTCTTAATCGGGTTAGACACTGCGGGCAGCGCGACGGCGGTGATAGTAATGAAATTCCAGCTGGCAGTCGGTAGATGACAACATTTAGAAAACTGCCTATGGATGCCCCTAAAAAAAAGATAAACCCGCAGGGCAGGAGGTTTTCTAACATCTAGTGCAGCCCTGGCTCCAGCTGGGAGAGGGGAATGAAGCTCTCATGGGGTAGCAGCACAGGCTTGACACCAAAGATCAGCTTGCCACGGCGAGTTGTACGACCAATGGCGACACCGATAGGGCGCTCAATTATCTCTGGATGCACCTCATAGTAAGTCCGATAGATATGACGAGCGGCTCGCAGCAACGCCGGATCTGAAATAGACGACGAGCGCAGATTAAGCGGACTGCGCTGGATACCAGCAGCCACCACGCTAGGATGCACCGCCGCCTCACCATAGTTACCGTACTCTGGCCGTTGTAAAGATGACACGACTGAAAACTCCCTTTTGCTAGATAGTACGTTTGGAACTGTACCCGACGTCAAGAATTCAGCGTTTTCTAGCTGAAAGAATCATGGAATTGCTGATGTGGGGGATTGGCCACTCTGTAGCCGCAGCTATTTAACTCCCTTGGTCAAACTTATCCCAGAGAGCAGCAATGCCAGAATCACCTTTGGTGCGCACTCGAGAACGATAGCCTTGTATCAAAAAATACTCAAGTCTTTAACTAGCATGCTGGGTTAGATGCTGTTTGTCCCCACCCCTGGCGACTGTATCGTCACTCAGTACACCAATACTAGCTGCCATTTATTAATTATGACAAGCTTTCTTCACTCGCTCTATAGAACCTCTAAAAGTGCCTGCCCCATTGCCTTACAGCCTACGGCCGTCATGCCCTCCGCCATAATGTCACCCGTGCGATATCCTCGATCGAGCACTGTATTTACTGCCGTTTCTATAGCCGTGGCCGCGCCAGGCTGATTTAGACCGTAGCGCAGCATCATGGCCGCACTGAGCACCTGGGCTAGCGGATTGGCTTTATCTTGTCCGGCAATATCTGGGGCCGAACCATGAACAGGTTCAAACACGCCTGGACCTGACATTCCTAAGCTGGCAGAAGGCAGCATGCCTATACTTCCCGTCAGCATAGCAGCGGCATCAGATAAGATATCGCCAAATAGGTTACCGGTCACAATGGTGTCAAACTGTTTGGGCCAGCGCAGCAGCTGCATCGCGGCATTATCCACATACATATGGCTCAAGGTGACATCACCGTACTCAGTGGTAAGAGCAGTTATGCGATCGCGCCACAGCTGAGATACTTCCAGAACGTTGGCTTTATCCACCGAACACAGACGACCCTGGCGTTTTTGAGCCGTTTCAAACGCAACTCGACCGATGCGATCAATTTCTGACCCGGTATAGGCCATGGTATTCACACCACGCTGGTCGCCATCGGCATCAAATACGCCTCGGGGCTGCCCAAAGTAGATCCCTCCTGTGAGCTCGCGTACCACCATAATGTCAACGCCCTCAATCACCTCACGCTTAAGAGAGGAGGCGTCGATCAGGTGAGGCAGAATGGTGGCCGGACGCAGATTTGCAAATAGCTTTAGGCCAGCCCGCAAACCCAGTAAACCTGTTTCTGGCCGCTGCGCTCGAGGTAAGGAGTCCCACTTATAGCCACCGATAGCCGCCAATAGAACTGCATCGCTTTGACGACAGGTTTCTAAGGTTTCTTCCGGTAGGGGACTACCGGTCGCATCGATGGCAGAGCCGCCGATTGGAGCCTCAGTAAAGTCAAACTGGATATCTAACTTTGTGCCGACGGCCTTGAGTACATCAACGGCAACCGCTGTAATTTCAGGACCGATACCATCGCCGGGAAGAAGGGTGATACGAAACTGCTGGGTCATGGAGGCTTATTTCAAGAGCACGAGCGGGACATCATATTGTATGCATGGCGGAGTACGAGAAACGATGGGTGACTACATTTATCTTCATGGGTTTGCCTCAGGGCCACAGTCCTATAAGGGGTGCTGGCTGCGATCGCAGTTCCAAGCCCAAAATATCGAGCTGCAGCTCCTGGATCTCAACCAGGGAGACTTTGCCCACCTCACCCTCACGCGCCAGATTAACCAGGTGATCAACCACCTACAGGGACCGACCACGCTGATTGGATCTAGCTTTGGAGGGCTGACGGCCGCCTGGGTGGCCCAGCAGACACCGCAGAATATTCAAAAGCTGGTTTTACTGGCCCCAGCTTTCAACTTTTTAGACCAGTGGCTGCCGCGTCTAGGAACCCAACAGCTGCATCAGTGGAAAACCAGCGGCTGGCTATCGATCTATCACTATGGCCTCCAGACCCAGCAGCGGCTGCACTACCCATTTGTCACCGATGCTCAAAGCTACGCGGATAGCCAGTTAAATCAGCCGATTCCCACATTGATTCTCCATGGCAAACATGACGAGGTTATTGACCTGGCAGCGAGCCAAACCTATGCAGCTCAACGCCCCTGGACCCAGCTGCAGGCTTTAGATACCGACCACGGCATGGCCGACGCTATGGAGGAGATTTGGCAGGCTATCAAAGCTTTTTGCCATTTGTAGCAATGCTGTAGAAATACTAAGAACCGTGCTGTATCCAACCTGCCGCCGCACAATGGCACAATAAAGACCCCACAACGCCGTTCTTTTTCATGCTGCCTTTTTTGCGTGCTGATCTCTCAAACCTCAAGGCTTACAAACCCCATCCTGCCATTGCCAATCCCTACGATCAGCTAGATACCAATGAGAGTCCCATCGACCTGCCCGCCGATCTAAAAGCAACCCTGGCTCAGCACTATCAACAGACCATTGCCGCCAATCGTTATCCAGATGGCGGACATACCGCATTAAAGCAGGCAATTGCTGCCTACGTAGCAGAATCGGCTCCGGGTGTCACAGCCGATAATATCTCTGTGGGGAATGGTTCCGATGAGCTGATCCGCTCTTTGCTGATTGCAGCGGCCATTAACAATGGGGCTATTCTTGTCGCTAGTCCTACATTTTCCATGTACGGCATTCTGGCTCAGACGCTGGGTATTCCCGTCCTCGACGTAGGTCGTCAAAATAACTTTTGTATAAATTTAGACAAGGCTCAGAACGCGATCGCACACCATCCAGTTCGGGTAGTGTTTGTGGTACATCCCAACTCACCCACAGCCAATCCGCTCAGTGCAGCCGAAATTGACTGGCTGCAAACGCTGCCTGACGATGTGCTGGTCGTCATTGATGAAGCCTATTTTGAATACAGCCAGCATACGCTTGTAGCCGATAGCCTCAGCCACAGCAGCTGGGTAGTCCTACGCACTTTTTCCAAAGCGTTTAGATTGGCAGCCCATCGAGTTGGCTACGCTGTGGCAAATCCTGAACTGATTGCAGCGCTAGAAAAGGTGCGACTGCCCTATAACCTTCCTAGCTTTTCCCAAGCCGCAGCCCTTACAGCTATAGAGCATCGCCAGTCACTGCTGGCCACCGTTAAGCCCACTCTGACAGAACGTCAGCAAATGAGCACATGGCTCACGGCACAGCCTGCACTGGACACCTGGCCTAGCGCCGCTAACTTTATTTACTGTCGATTGAGTGATAAGGGGTTGGCTCAGTTTGGCATGGAGCAGCCAGAAGGATTACACCATCTTTTTACCAGCCTGCGCCAATGGGGTACGCTGGTTCGCTATACCGGGGGGGGGCTACGTATCAGCCTAGGAACGGCTGAGGAAAATCAGCGTACGCGCGATCATATACATGCTGTCCTGGGCTGAGCCCCAAGATAGCTCAACTCAATTCGATATTTAACGCCCCAGCCCCAGACGCACTCGACGCACCGTTTGGGGTAATACGCCAACCATCAAAGCAAAGGCATCATTGGGCACATTATCGATGGTACCTTTATCAAAATAGGTCTTGAACTGGTCCAGGATCATCTGAGCCCGATCGGCAGAACGAGGCTGATCGGTAAAGTTTTGAGTCAGACGAATCCACTGCAGACGGATCTTGAGCGCTTTTTGCTGCTCGTCATGATCGTCCGGTTCGATTAAAGACAGATTGCCCAGGGGAATAATTTTGTGGCACCCCTGATCGAAATCCCCGCCTACGGCTGCACCGGGACCTGCAAACTCAGCGTAAAACTCTCGAAAAATAATCAGGCCGTTACGACGACGGCTGTTGACGACAAGTAGGTCGCCACGATTAATTTTTTTAAGCAGACTGTCAACAGCTAGTGTTTCATTCACAGGCACGTTAGGACTAGAACCGGAAGACTGCTTTGCTCGTTCGGCCCACCACTTTACCGTACTATCTTCTAGATGCATAGCATCACCTGGGGATAGTGCTTGCACTGTAAACATATGAGGACGCTTGCGGCCAGCTCGCGCGGCCGGAGACGAGTAGAGTGATAAGGGGTTGGATTGAGCATCCATCATTTTAGAGAGTCTACCTAGGGCTGAGGTAATCCAGACTAATTACTCCTATTTGATACGAACACGATGAGTTTCGTGAACTAAACCCACAGAGTTTTATCGAGTCTTTGATAGTTACCAGTCCCTCCTCATACTCACTACATAAAAAATAATATTTATCAGGAGGATATGGATGTTTTCACGGTATGTGGGGTGATAAACACTGTATCGAAAGTGCGCCAAAGTTCCTGATACTACTTAAATAACCAGGAACTCCAATATTCTCTAAGACATTGCTATCTAGAGTAATTAAATATTTAGAAAGATAGCTCTTTTACCATCATTTGCCGTCGTTGCCATGGCAGCGATTTACCACATACTTGATACCCAGCCTTGCTATAAAGAGCGACAGCCGCAGGGTTATTAGTCGCAACATGCAGGTACAGCTGCCGGAATCCCCACGTTTGGCTAATTGATTCACACGCCAGTAGCATCTGCTGCGCTAGGCCACAGCGGCGATGTCGATAATGTACGGCGACATTGGCAATGTAAGGGCGACGGGGCTGCAGCGGCTGCCAAAATTGCGATCGCAGCGAAATTTCTACCGTTCCCACAATTTCAGACCGGGCTGCCTGGTCGATCATCACTAGACAGCCATACTGATGGGATGACGTCTTGAGACGACGCTTGATATCTTCCTGGATCCCCAAACGCATGACTGGATACAGCCAGCGACTAAGACGACGCTCGGCGTAGAAACTAGCTAGTAGCAGCTCGCTTAGCTGGGGGACATCTTGGGGACTAGCTGAGCGCAGACGATAGTTTTGGGGCAGTGTCTTAACGTGATCCCAGTTGAGTCTGGACATGATGGGCAGCTTTCTCGCTTGGGAACTCTGAATAGGACCGTTCAACCAGGTATTACTCATATCGTAAGCGATGGTACCTGGAGTTGCTCCTGCTGATTCCTAGGAGCTACGGTCCCAGGGTGCGCTACTTTTTTCTACAATTTTTTATTTTCAACTTCAGACTCCACAGGGTGCATGGTTAGCCAAACGCACAATCGACGCTCCCAAACGTCTAAATCCAAAATCCTAGTTGTTGACGACGAGCCCCATAACTTAGACCTGCTTCAGCGCACATTTCACCGAGAGTATCAGGTACTTCGGGCCGAAGATGGTCAGACAGCTCTAGAAAAACTGACGCAGAATCCTGATACGGCAGCTATTATTTCAGATCAGCGTATGCCCCATATGAGCGGCACAGATCTGCTACTACAGGTCGCTCAGCAATATCCCAATGTCATCCGAATTATTTTAACGGGCTACACCGACGTCAGCGACCTTGTCGATGCCATCAATACGGGCAAAGTCTTTAAGTACATTACTAAACCTTGGGAAGAACAGGACTTAAAGACCGTTGTTCGACAGGCCGTCGATACCCACCTCATTCTCAACGCCCGGACGCGAGAGCTAGATCGCATCCTTGAGCATGAAACCCTGCTCAATGAAATTACCCACACCATTCGCAGCGCCGAAACGTCTGCAGCCATGCTACAGGTGATTACCCAAACGCTGGGAACGGCCTTTAGCGCTGATTACGGTGTCTTGCGTCCTCTGTATAACACACCCAGCCAAACTCAACGCTGTTGGACCTACCAGCCTGAATCGGCTCCCCCCCTGGATGAAAAAGTTCTGGCTGCAACCGCCATCGACACCGATAGTGTGCGTGTGCTCACTCCCTCTGAGTTAGCCGCCTATCAGCCTGGATACAGTGCCTATCAACAATTGGCTCCTAAGGTTAGCGTTCTCATTCCCTTGACTAGCAAACGGGAACCGTTAGCGATTTTGGCCCTACATCACTGCTGGCATAAGCACTGGGATCAAGCAGAGCTCAAACAGCTAAAGACCTTGAGTGATCAAGCAGCATTGGCCCTAGCCCAAGCCTGGACCTATGAGCAAGTCCAAGCTCTGGCTCAGCGAGAAGTGTTGATCAACACCATTACCCAGGCCATGCACAGCAGCCTGGAACCCAAACAAATTTTTTCAGCGATTACTCAAAAATTGGGGCAGGCACTGCAAACCGACGGCTGTGCCATTTCTCTATGGACCCAGGAGGATGACTACTTAGACTGTGTTGGTCTTTATGAAGCCGGTCCAAATAAGAATCAGACACCGTCTAAATCTCAGGTCAAAATCAGCGAAAATCCTGTTTTACAAGAGCTGCTCACCCGACGTTCGCCCGTTGTCTTTAATGACCTATCGCAGTCGCCGTTGGCCACTCCCGCTCATCTGTGTCTGCACTCCCGGGCAGTTGCCTTGTTGCTGGTTCCTCTAATTAGCGACGGTCAGATTATTGGCAGCATTAGTCTGCGGCAGTCTCAGCCTCGCCACTGGCATATGGAGGAAATTAATTTAGCTCAGGCCGTGGCTAACCAAGCGGCCATCGCCGTACAGCAGGCCCGGCTCTATCAGACCACCCGACAGCAGGCGGAACAGCTGCTGACATTGGATCGGCAGAGAACCACCTTTGTCCAAAACATCTCCCATGAGTTTCGGACACCGCTAACGCTAACCATCGGGCCGTTAGAATCAGCGGTGGAGCAGGGAATCGGGCTACCGTTGGAGCAGTCTGTCGTCGCTCTACGTAATTCACGCCGACTGCTACGCCTAGTGAACCAGCTGCTAGATCTTCAGCGTCTTGATGCGGGACGAATGCAGGTGACGTTCTATCCCTGTGACTTTGCCCAGGTAGTCCAAAACGTGGCCGACTCGTTTCAGGCCTATTGCGATCGCAAACACATTAGCCTAACGACTCAGATTCAGCCCTGTCCGTCGGTTTATCTGGATCTCGAAAAATTTGACAAGGTGCTTTACAACATCCTGTCTAACGCTGTGAAATTTACGCCTGCTGGCGGCTCAATTCAGATTACCCTCAATATTTTTGAGCAAAACTGCTATCTCGAAATTGAAGATACTGGTATCGGGATTCATAAAGAGCAGCTGCCCCATATTTTTGAACGTTTTCAGCAAGCGGATGGTTCAGCTAGCCGCATCCATGAGGGTACTGGCTTGGGGCTTGCTCTAGTCAAAGATTTGGTGGAACTCCATGGGGGTAATGTGCGCGTGTCATCCGTCTATGGCGCTGGTACCTTATTTACCGTTGAACTCCCGCTAGGATGCCAGCATCTGCCTGCCGAACGCGTCCGTCAAACATTTCGTACTCTAGAGCAGCAGCGAGCGGTGGTTGAACTCGCCGATCTGCAAAACGAGGTGGCGGATGACGCGGCTGTAGAGAAAATTCCAGCGATTACTCAATCAAGCGTCCCTCAGCCTGATGGTCCCAACTGTCTCCTACCGACGTTAGCCTCTCCCCACAACGGGGCTGATATTCTCGTTGTTGATGACAACCCTGATTTACGCAGCTACGTTGCCCAAATTCTGCAGCGGCAGGGACATCGCATTAGCACAGCCCACAACGGGGCAGCCGGTCTGGAGGTGGCTCGCAATATTCAGCCAAAGCTGATTGTGACCGATCTAATGATGCCGCGAGTGTCGGGTATAGAGCTGATTCAACAGGTGCGACAGGACCCGGTACTGCAGGGTATTCCAATTATTTTATTAACGGCCAAAGCTGATGATGATACGCGTTTAGAGGGGGTGGAACAGGGGGCCGATGCTTATCTGTCCAAACCGTTTAAGGACCGCGAGCTGCTAGCAGAAGTCCGTAACCTTCTAGCCCTAAAAGCTAATGAACGTCGAGTGGCAGACCTTAATCAATATCTAACAGAATCTGTGCTGAAGCGCTTCTTACCACCTAGCCTTGTGCAAAAAGCAGCCCGTGGCAGGCTACAGCTCAATCTCAAACCAGAGCCGCGGCTGGTTACCGTGCTCTTTAGCGATATTGTTGGGTTTACCCAGCTATCGAATACCCTGCGATCGCAGCGCATAGCCGAGCTGCTAGACGACTACTTTGAAGTCATGACCCAGGCCCTTTTTTCCAACGGCGGTACGGTCGATAAATTTATGGGGGATGCCGTGCTTGCGCTGTTTGGCGCACCGGAATTCTTGAGCCCTGACGAACAGGTGACGCGTGCGATCGCAGCTGCCCGCCATATGTATAAAGCCTTAGAAGAACTTAATCAGCGGTGGGCAGACGTCCCTCCTGTCCAGTTTCGCTGTGGCATTCACCAGGGTACTGCCGTCGTAGGCATGTTCGGCAGCTCTAAACGGGCCGACTACACCGCCATTGGTCCGAGCGTAAATATGGCTGCTCGTCTGCAAGAAGCCGCTGATGGGAAGAGCATCCTCGTCTCTGCTACCGTTGCCGACTATCTAGACAAGCGCGAAATCATCCAATGTCATCCGCTACAGCTCAAAGGCATTGATGACACGGTCCTAGCATTTAGTGTCCAAACGACGCTGCGGCATGAAGCACCCAGTACTGTTTTGATTTCTTAGCCCGTTGGCAGCCCATAGCTGTGCATGATGTGGCGCATGCGCTTTTTAGCTCGCGATACTCGTTTACGTAATGTGGCCTGGGTAGGTAGCTCCGTCTCGCCCTGGGCAGCCAAGCGATCGGTAATTTGCTCCCACGATAGCCGCTCGATAGTACGCCAAACGAGCAGCTGGGCCGTGTGGTCATCTTCGCGGCTTAGCGCTCTTAAGGCTTTATAAAGCAGTTCAATTTCATGGCGCAGGTCGATTGCTTCTAGCGCATATTCCGGTTCTGCGCTGATGCGATATTCAATCTCTTCATAGCTCTGGGCAGCCTGCCGCTGAGCCTGACGGCTTTTTTCACGCACAACATTAAACGCCGTTCGTTTTAACCAGGCGTGGGGATTACGAATCACCTCCCCGGTACGCTGGCGAGCTTTGCCTCTAAGGTATGCCTCAAACAAGATTTCATAGGGCTCAAACTGATGCATCAGCCGAAACTGATAAAGATATCGACGTACTGTGGCTAGCGTCGAGTAAGCGTAAGAATTATTGCTACCTAAAATTTCTGACAGGGCAAGATCCAAAACATCCAATAACGGTAAATCGGGTCGGTCAGCCATATCAGTGAGCCAGGTAATTCTATTTATAGCTATAGTGACGTTCAATTTGAACCTGTGACATTCCGTACTGTGTTTATGATTGTCTAGAAGTACGTATATTCGCTGACTTTGTATCGCAGCTAGCTCCGCCAATCGCGAAATTATTAGAAATTTGTCGTCACAGCAGCGTAGTCTCGATCACTAACTCCTTAGCGCATGCCTCTTGCCGGAGATCTTTTTATGTTTAGTAACCCCAATAATCTAAATATTAGCGATTATGCTCAGCAGCATCGTGATCTGATCCAAACCTATTGTCAGCTGTCGATTCAGCCTACCCTCAGCGATCTCGATAGCGCTCAACTGGATCATATTCTGGCCGATGCTGAAAACGATCCCCTCATTAGTTTTTTGATCGATGAAGCCGATCATATGCTGGCCCATCTATATAGCTTTATTGATGAAGCCGACATTAGCGATCAGCAGCAAAAACTACAAAGCTGTCTGAACAAAGCGTGGCTAAGCCAAGCATTTCAGGATTTGGCCTATCGCCTGCAGACATCTCAGTGTAAAACTCTGCAGCAATATCTACAGGAGCAGGGGTTTTATCAAGGAGCCATTGATGGCGTTATGGGGCCAGTCACCAAAGCCGCGATGCAGACCTGCTGTGACCAAAAGGGAGAACTACCCCAGCCGATGCCGATCCATACGCCCGATCCGGTGAACTGATTCAGGTATTGACTATCACCTCTGCGGTCACAAATATACGGATGCCATCACTAGTAGATAGAGCGGACGTTCCGATGTCTTGGATCGTTTGCTCAGCCAAAGCGATCAGCTAGCCTACTAGACCCTTAAAGCACTATGCAATCGAAGCTTCGTCATTTGATCGAACGTTATCAGCAAGGTGAGCGTACATTCCATGGACTAGACCTGAGTGGATGCGATCTGAGTCATCTCCAGCTGCCTCAGATTGATCTTAGCTACAGCGTCTTGACGGGGGCGACCTTGATTGGGACAGACCTGGAATGGTCAATTTTGCGTAATGCCAATTTGACTAGCGCAGATTTGACCCATGCTCATTTGCACCGAGCAAATTTACGTCGGGCCAATCTGACTCAGGCGCAATTACATCGCACCGATTTACGGGCCGCCGATTTAAGCGGTGCCATCATTGCGAGTGCGGTATTTTTAGACAGCAACCTCTGGGGCGCGATCGCACCCGATGGCCTCAGTCCGCTGTGTGTTAGCAGCTAGGTACTACTCCACCCGCAGACGTCGGGTCGTGACCACCAGACCGTCTTCGCGGATTAGCAGACCCGAAACCCAAAGATTATCACTGCTCTCAGGGGCATCTCCCACCTTAAACAGGCCCCCCGCTGAGAGCAGCTCTAAATCTAAAGGCCGTGGTACATAGAAGTCTTCTGGTGTAGTGCCTTCGTCCAGGGCTGCGCCCAACAGGTAGCGCTCCCCGAGGGGTTCTTGCACAATGGCATCAAATCCATAGCTACCACCGGGCTCAACTCGCTCAGGCAGAATGACGATCACCTCGGGGGGCGGTGTTTCAGAATTTAGCTGATTCCTCTCAGACAGCGTTTCTTGAGAGACGATTTTATCATCTGTAAACTGCTGCCGAGAGCGAATCACCGACTCTAGCGTCAGACGACGGGGCGTGGTTTGGATACCGTCGATATAGGTGACAGTCTCTGCCACATAGCCACCATCAATGGCTTCCCAGGACTGTAGTTCTACCCGATAGCTGAGGCTGTCGTAGCGCTCCCACAGCTGGGGCAGCGTCGCTTTCAGGGTCTCGTAGTTAAACCCATCATCGTTGGTAAAGTCACTGGCATAAAACGCCATGACCGCTTCAATATCTTGCTCGTTAGACGCAGACTCAATCTGCTCTAGGGCACTGACCAAAGTAGCTGGGGCCGTTTCTGGGGAAGCCGCGTGGGCAGGCAGACTCCATATGCTCATCCCCAGCACACTTAAAGAAAGTAGAGACCAGCGGCAAGGATGAATCATAGGTAAAGTCCTCGGTGATACTAGACGTAAGAGTTTGTAACGATGGAGCATACAAGGGAGCAACCGCTCAAGAGGCCCTATCAAAGAATCGTCCCATTTGACACAATGGCTCATAAAAGGGCTAACCCATCAGCGTCAATTCAGCGGATAATGGCCAAGCTACCCACAAATAACCCTTTAGAGACAGCTTGCTTTTTAAAGACAGCACAAAAGTTACAGTTGAGCCGTCAATTTAGGTGGCCAGGGTCTTTCACATTATGGACGACAGACTAGAAAATGGTGAAGGTAATAAGATCTTGATTGCGGCCAGTGGGACTGGCGGCCACCTTTTTCCTGCGATCGCAACCGCCGAACATCTAGACAGCCAGATTGAATGGCTAGGAGTCCCCGATCGGCTAGAAACCAAACTTGTCCCCAAACGCTATCCTCTCCATACGGTGCGTATGGGAGGGGTTCAGGGCAGACTGGGTCTGGGCACCTTAAAACTTTTGGTGCAATTTATCCAGGCCACCCTAGCAACTCGACATCTGCTCAAACAGGGGCAGTTTCAGGGTGTCTTCACTACCGGCGGCTACATTGCTGCACCAGCCATCGTTGCGGCTCGCAGTCTAGGGCTGCCGACGGTGCTCCATGAGTCTAATGCCATGCCGGGTAAAGTAACTCGCTGGCTTAGCCGCTGGTGTTCGCTGGTCGCGATCGGGTTTAAAGAAACGCAGCAATATCTGCCCGAGCAGGCAAGAACAGTCTGGGTGGGAACACCTGTGAGATCGCAGTTTCTAGCCGACAGCAATGCCAGACTCTGTGATCTTAATATTCCTGAGAATGTCCCTGTCATCGTAGTGGTCGGGGGGAGCCAGGGGGCGGTCTCGGTTAACCAGCTGGTGCGCGCTGCTGCTCCGGCCTGGTTTGAGTCAGGGGCCTGGGTCATTCATCAAACGGGCACCAACGATCCAGACGTGGACAGCCTTAACCATCCCCACTATATCCATCAGCCGTTTTTTAATAATGTGGCTGCCCTGTTTAAGCGGGCAACGCTTGTGATCAGCAGAGCAGGCGCTGGTACCCTGACTGAACTAGCCATGACCAGCACACCCTCAATTTTAATTCCTTATCCATTTGCAGCAGACGACCATCAGTCTTACAACGCCAATGCCTTTGGCAGCGTTGGCGCAAGTCAGGTATATGAACAGTCCGAGCTAAATGGCGACATTCTCAAGCAGCGAGTGCTCACACTGCTAGCAAACCCAAAAGAACTCAAAGATATGCGAACTGCAGCAGAAGCATTAGCCGTCACCGACAGTGCTGAACGGGTCGCAGATTTACTGCAAAAGATGGTGGGTTGAGGCAACTATCACCCAAGAATTATTTGTTTTTGCATAAAACAGACTCCAGCCCTTTGAGTAAGCAACAGAACGCAATTCTGTTTTCCTTAAAGGAGCTAATCATGACTGTTACTCAATCTTTACCTAAAACACTCGCTATTACGCTGTTGGCAGGAGCGCTACCCTTTATGGCTGTAGCACCTAACCAAGCAGAAGCACAGCAGCGGACTCCACAGCGAACGGTAGAACAACAGCAAGTTCAGACTGAAGTCCCCACGGGTCCTGCTGTCTTTCAATCTACGCCCAATACTCCTGAGCCCTATACGTGCAGCGGCTATATTGACTGCAACAACGCTATCTCAGACTGTATCGCCGCCGAAGGTGATTTTGAAGCCACTAAACATGATGATGACGGCGGCGTGATTGGGGGCACATGCACCCATTAGCATCGTCATCAAAGCAAAAGCCTTGATCAGCAAAGACTTTTGTATTGTTAAAAAACCTTCTAGGTAACAAAACTAATCGGGCTCCGCTTCCAGAGAAAGCGTATCGCTATCAGCAGCCTCAGTCGATCGGCCAAACGGGCTGTAGGTCGAGTCAGGTTGACCATCACTCAAACCAAAGTGAAAAGAGTCAGCCTGAGCGACCGGAACAAACAGCGTCAGTGCAGTTGTTAGTGCAATAGCGGTCAGTAGAGTGCGTTGCATCTGAAAATCTTCCGTAGTGTTGCGATAGAAACTGATGGAATATCTGCGATCGCTAATTTGAGAATGGGCCGAGCCGTAATTACGGGTATTTGAACATCACAGCCAACGTTGTCCCAAAGAGCAGCAATGCCGAATACCCAATAGAATGCCGGGATGATCTGAATCTTGTTTGAGATTGGCTGAAAAAACGTTAAGCGCTTTATGAAATTAGCTGAGACTGATGTGTGACCATCATCACAGCCTGAAATCGCTGTCGGCGCAGCAAGCACGGTACTAGCGTGATAGAGTAAGAACCTGCAATTCAATAGCTGGGTAGCATGCTGTTAGTTTGAGCGCAAGGGCGTATGCTACCTGGGCGGTTACCTGTGCTGCTATTCGAGGTAACCCATGTCAGATAGTCAGTCATTGTTTGAAAGTGCCGTAGCTGCTTACAAGGAAAAGTGCGATCGCGAAGACATCGCATTTCAGCAGCCTAGCAAAGAACATTCAGAGCTAATTCACCAGGTAATGTATTTGCGGGTTAATCCGGCAAGCTATGTAGCTCGCTATGATACGCGTCGGCAGCGGGTTTTGGCCTAGAAATTCAAGTCTCAAGCAACCATCGGCATTGCCGATTTAGGGATGGCATCAGCCGTGAGAGACGGTCAAACAGCAGTGGCTACAAATTGGCCTATCCCCAAATAAGCAGTCGAAAATAGCCAAATATAATGACCTCTGGCATCGATGCTAGAGGTCGTTTTTAGCCGTTTTTGTTATGCAGGTCGGCTGAACGGTGAGGAAAACGACGCGACCAATACCCCCAACAGCTGCCCCTCTTCCAAAATCCAGCGGGCAACTGGCTGAGGAAAGCTAGGCTGAGGAGCCTGACACATAGAAGTTTGCACTTCAATAACATCAGGCGGATAGTGATTGAATCTGTTAGTAGATGACCCAGTGGCAGATGCAGGCATAATCTCCAAAAATTGAGAGCCTTTAAAAGCGTTTACAGATGTCCCAAAATATGGAAACACTCTTACCTTAAAGGGTTACAGCTCATTCTTTGTGATCTTTATCCTACTCAATCTGTGTTTTATCTCACTTAGGGAAAAATTTACTAAGCGCCACTATTGGACGTACAAACGGTCTAGCGAGGAGATTTTTGGTCTCTAGAGCGCATAATGGCTGAGATCGTTAGAATGCTGGTCTTCAAAGGACTACACCAGATGGCGACAGCGACATTCAATATTACACTTACTAAAAATACCTTTCATATGCTTCTTAACCGTATTATGAGCAATCATTAGCTTCTCACTGACTTCTCGGTAGGAAAATCCCTGTAGATAGAGTTCCCATACTTCAGTCTCGCGAGTGGTGAGTCCATATCGATAGGAATCACTCTGGGCACGATGATGGGCGATTTGAGTCAAATCCTCAAGGGTCACGAGCATACACTGCTGCGGCTGATCCACTAGCTCAATCCACTTCACCATGAGATGCAGCCGAATACCACCTGGGATAAAGACAGTGTCGTAAAGCTGTAATGTATGCTCGGGAAAATCCTCTACGCTTTCCATCAAAAAGTTAGCTAGCGCCGTGATCTGCGTGGGTAGGCCCGCTTGGCTATCAACAGCACCAAACAGATGTCCTGGAGAGTCTCTATGCAAAAGCGCGCAAAATTCATTCGCTTTAGTCGTACTACGTAAAATATTGCCCGCAGTATCCAGTAAGATAAAGCCACGAAATGGAAAGAACTGACCTAATAGGGTTTCAAAAATTAAGTCTAAATCATCCGTCCTGGAAGCAGTCTCGATAATACAATCATCGAGCGGTTCAGCAGATATCGTATCAACAGGCAGGGGCCGAGTGGTGACGGGGCTTTGCATGGCACTTTGTTAAAGTTGGGGAACAAACAGACGCTGGGAAACATTGAACGATTGGGGGCACAATTCAAATTTCCCTGATGCATTTCGCTATGGTTTCTAGCGTACGCAATTTGGCTGAACAGCATCTACGAGCAGGCGGTAGCGATCGCAAGCAACGGTCAAGACAGTGATCGGGCATTCAGCCAGGGGTGGTGCCGTCTAGAGGGATGAGCTAGTATCAAGCAGGGTGAAGTGGGGGTGAAGCAAATTGATCAAGCCGCAGCCAAACGCCGTTGAGGAATGGTTCCCCATCGATCTACAAAATCAATACATTGAACATATTGTTCATCAGCCAGGTTTAAAGGTGACGCTGACCCAGGCGACTTATTTTGTCAGGCTGTGGGGCTATGGCTACCTGATGGAGCACGGTATGGGAACTGCGCCGATTACCGCTCTGGATCGACAGATTGGTAGCTTTTATTGCTCCCACAGCGATGCCGCCGATTTATTCTATACCCAGAATAACGGTACTCCCAGAGCGGCCGGACAAATGTTAGATAAACTCTCTTCTAAAAATTTGCTCAAACGCGGAGAGGCTGATGGCATTGCCACTAAGCTCAGTTTAAATATTCCTCAAAGCTTTGAACTCCCGAAAAAAGAGACGATTAACGACACTTTTTATACAGATGATTTTGATCCTAGAAACGATGCTACATTAGTCGCTAATTTGTAACTACTTAGGCTGAGGAACGAGAGCAACAGGCTGACCAGAGAATAGTCCAATCAACGCATCCAAAATAGTCCGGTCTTGTTTGCGTAGGGTGGATAAGTATCCCCGAATCCGGCAGAACATACGCGCCCCGCTCAC